>JEMX01000028.1:64014-217656 GCA_000585055.1 Candidatus Accumulibacter appositus | reverse complement strand
GTGGTGATCGACGATGCCTACCGCATCCTGCGCGAGTACCAGAAAAAGACGCAACCCAACCAGCCCAAGGGTGCCGGTGACGTATTCCTCAAGTGGTTGCTGCAAAATGCCGCCAATCCGAAGCGCGTGCATCGGGTCGCACTCACCGAAAACCCGCCCGAGGAGTTCCAGGAGTTTCCGGACGCGACGCTGCAGCGACATTTCGACGCCAGCGATCGCAAGTTCGCAGCCGTGGCCCACGCGCACCCGAACAAACCGCCGATCTGGCAAGCTGCTGACTGCAAGTGGCTGGCGTGGTGGCCGCAACTTCAGGCCTGCGGTGTCAAGGTAGACTTCCTCTGCCCATTGGACGTGCAACAGGTCTACGCGGCGAAATTCCCTAACCGGGAAGCGCCGGGCCTGCCAGACGGCGCATGACCAACTTCTTCCGCTTTCCCCACACACCGCACATAGCCTGGCTGGGCAGCGGTGAGCCGCGTGATGACAAAGTGTTGTCACCGGCCGAGGCGAGAACCCTGCTCCATGCCAAGGTCGTGGTCGAGGAAAAACTTGATGGTGCCAACCTGGGCCTCTCGGTCGGGCCTGACGGGCGGGTGCGCGCGCAGAACCGCGGTCAGTACCTGCAACCACCGTTTGGCGGCCAATTCGCCCGTTTGGAAGGATGGCTGGCGGCCCACGAAGACGCCCTGTTCGACGCCCTCGATACGCATCTAATTGCGTTTGGTGAATGGTGCACAGCGAGGCATTCACTGGAGTACACCGCCCTGCCCGACTGGTGGCTGGCGTTCGATGTCTACGACCGCCGTGAGGCCCGCTTCTGGTGCACCCGCCGCCGTAACGACTGGTCGCGCGATCTCGGCCTGGCAACAACACCCACACTGTTGCGCGGTCAGACCGACCTGGCAACTTTGAAAGGCACGCTGAACGAGCATCGCAGCCGCTACCGTGACGGGCCGATGGAGGGTGTGGTGATCCGCGTTGACGACGAGCACTGGTTACAACAACGCGCCAAACTGGTCCGGCCTGATTTTACACAGCAGATCGACCAGCACTGGCGCCGTAACGCACTGGTCTGGAATCACCTCGAACCGACGGCATGAGCGACATCGACGACCCGAGATGAGACCACTGGACCGCACCCGCATCGAGAAAGCCGCTGCCGACTGCGGTTTCGACCTTCCGCCGTCGCTGCGGGAAAGCGGCTTGCTCCTTGGATCAACAAGGTTTCCTGAAACCGTCGAGGTACGCGCGACGAGCGGCACGCGTTTCGAACTGAATGTGAGCGATACGACCTTGCTGCAGACCCTGCCGCTTGCCAACAATGGCTGGACGCTCGCAGAAGGAATCCCGGCGCTGTATGCAGTGCTCGAACGGGCCGCAGCGACTGCTCGAACCATGCCAGATCGCGTCGCGGCACAGTTCCATCTGACGACGAAGTCGATGCCGCGCTCGACAGAAGCCGAGCGCATGGCGCTTCAGCGCGTGGGGCAGGACTTGTTCAGGCGGGCATTGCTCGACTACTGGCGAGGCAGATGCTGCGTCACAGGCCTCACCGTTCAAGAACTACTACGGGCCTCCCACATCAAGCCATGGGCGGCCTGCGACTCGGACGAAGAGCGACTCGACGTCTTCAATGGTCTGTTGCTCGCCCCGCATCTGGATGCCCTCTTCGATGGCGGCTGGGTGAGCTTTGATGCAAGGGGCGTGCTGATGATAGCGAACAGCTTGCCTCGAAAGGCTGTGTCATTGTTGGCTCTGCAACATCCACTTGGCATCGACTACCTGACCTCGCAACACCCGCGCTATCTGGCCTTTCATCGTTCAGCAGTGTTCAGGCGCTGAGACGAAGGCGATCTGGTGCATGGAACCCGAATCAGCGCAACGGAAAACGAGTCATGACCACCCTCTGCCTCTTCGCCGCCGGTACCCTCCCCGTCCACCCCGCCGCGGCGTGGTATCTCGCCGACCTCGGCGAGTTTCGCGGCAAACAGGAGCTCTACACGCGCCAATCGCCGCAGCGTTTGAAGGCCTTGCGCGAGCACGCGCTGATCGAGAGCGCGCTAGCGAGCAACCGCATCGAGGGGGTATCGATCGAAGCGGCGCGCGTACGCGATGTGTTGGTGACGGCCCGACCCTTGTTTCGTGACCGCGACGAGGAGGAGGTACGAGGCTATCGCGATGCCCTGGCCTGGATACATCAGGCGGCCCCAGCCATCGACGAGGCTACGGTGCAGCGCCTGCACGCGCTGGCGCGTGGCGAGATCTGGGACGCAGGGCGCTACAAGGAAAAGGACGCCGACATCATCGAACGCTATCCGGACGGTCGCGAACGGGTGCGCTTTCGCACCGTAGCGGCAGCGGAAACAGCTGCGCGCATGGCGGCGCTGCTGACCGCCTGGCAGGCTTGCCGCGAGGAACGCTGGGTGCATCCGCTGATCGCGCTGGCGGCATTCAATCTGGATTTCCTGTGCATCCATCCGTTCCGCGACGGCAATGGCCGCGTATCACGCCTGCTGTGCCTGCTGCAAAGCTATCAACTGGGCTACGAAGTGGGGCGCTACATCAGCCTGGAACGTCTCATCGAGCAGAATAAGGACCGGTACTACGAGACCCTCGAGCAAAGCTCACAGGGCTGGCATGAAGGCAGGCACGACCCGTGGCCATACATCAACTATCTGCTATCGATCCTGAAGACGGCCTATCGCGAGTTTGCCGAGCGCGTCGGCGAAACGAAAGCGCCGCGCGGCGCCAAGCGAGCCCAGGTGCTGGCCGGGATCGAGCGCCTCGCCGCCGAGGGCGGCGATTTCGCGATCAGCGCACTGGAACAAAGCTGCCCGGGCGTCGGCCGCGACATGGTGCGCCGGGTCCTTCGCGAGCAGCAGGCCGCCGGTGTGGTCGAGTGCAAGGGACGCGGTCCTGGCGCAAGCTGGGCGAAGAAGAGGTAATTACCCTCAAATAGGGGTAATAGAGAGGGTACTAACGGTCATGACATGTCGAGATACCCCGGATCATGCAAGTCATGACCGGGAGTGTGTCGACAATCCGTGACCGTTTGTTAGCATGGCCACTTCGAATCGGGAAAACCGCGCATGAACAGCAGCGAGCAGCCGGCAACAGGACGCCGCAAGGGACGCGGGCAGCGCCGGGGACGGCGCGTTGACACCGCCAGGCGGGACGCTGTAGCCGCGCTGGTGAGCGACCTGCCGCTGCGCCGCGACCTCTTGATTGAACACCTGCACCGACTTCAGGATACGCGAGGCTGCCTGCGTGCCGGTGACCTATTGGCGCTGGCTGATCTGCTGCGCATCGGTGTCGCCGAGGTCTACGAGACGGCGACGTTCTACGCCCACTTCGACATCCGCGAGGATGAGGAGCCGGCGCCGGCGCTCGCCGTCCGGGTCTGCGACGGCCTCAGCTGCCGACTGCAGGGAGGCTTGCCACTCGACGCCGCCTTGCGCGGGCAGCTCGATCCAGCGCGGGCGCGAGTGTTGCGCGCCCCGTGTATGGGCCGCTGCGATCTGGCGCCGGTGGTGCAGGTCGGCAAGCGCCATGCGGATCGCGCCAGCGCCGCCGATGTGCTCGCCATGATCGATGGCGGTGAATTTGCACCCTTGCCGGTGCTCGGCGAAACTCTGGCTGCCTACCGGGCACGCGGCGGCTACCAGCAGCTGCAGGCACTGCGCGACGGGACGCTGCCGGTCGAAACGCTGATCGCCGAACTCGAGACGGCCGGGCTGCGCGGCATGGGCGGCGCCGGTTTCCCGACGGCGCGAAAATGGCGACTGGTGCGCGCCGCGCCGGCGCCGCGCTACCTGGTCTGCAACGCTGACGAAGGCGAGCCGGGCACCTTCAAGGATCGCGTGATTCTCGAAGAGCAGACGCACCCCTTCCTCGATGGCCTGCTTCTCGCGGCGGCCTGCATCGGCGCGGAGCGCTGCTGGATCTACCTGCGCGACGAGTACCCGGCCGCACACGCGCTGCTGCGCCGCGAGATCGCCGCACTCGAAGCAGCGCAGCTGATCGAGCCGGGCTTCATCGACCTGCGGCGCGGTGCCGGCGCCTACATCTGCGGCGAAGAATCGGCGCTGATCGAGTCCATCGAGGGCAAGCGCGGCTATCCGCGGCTGCGCCCGCCCTACGTCGCAGAAGCAGGGCTGTTCGGACGCCCGACGCTGGTCAACAACGTCGAGACGCTGGCGCTGGTGCCAACGATTCTCGCCGGAGGCAGTGCGTACTTCGCGGCGCTGGGCAGCGAAGGCTTTCCCGGTCTGCGCAGCTACTCCGTGTCTGGCCGGGTGCGCCAACCAGGCGTCAAGCAGGCGCCGGCGGGAATCAGCACGCGCAAGCTCATCGACGACTACTGCGGCGGCATGGCCGACGGCCATCGGCTACTCGCCTTCCTGCCTGGCGGTGCCTCGGGCGGGATTCTGCCGGCGAGCATGGCCGAGCTGCCGCTGCACTTCGGCGAACTCGAACAGCACGGCGCACTGATCGGCTCGGCGGCGCTGATCGTACTCTCTGACCGCGACGACCTGCGCGCCGCGGTGCAGGCGCTGCTCGAATTCTTCGCCGACGAGAGTTGCGGCCAATGCACGCCGTGCCGGATCGGCACCGAGAAGATGCTGGCGCTGTTCGAGGCGCCTGAACTCGACGTACCGCTACTGAACGAACTGGCCGCGCTGATGCGCGACGCGTCGATCTGCGGTCTCGGCCAGGCGGCGCCGAACCCGCTCACCACGGCGCTGCAGTACTTCCCGCAACAGCTGCTGGCAGGAAAACGCGATGAGTGACGCAAGGCAAGCGGCGCAGATCCGCTTCACTCTCGATGGCCGCGAACTGACGGCGCTTGCTGGCGAAACGATCTGGCAGGCCGCCAGGCGCGCGGGAACGACGATTCCGCATCTATGCACGCAAGAGGCACCGGACTATCGGCCGGGCGGCAACTGTCGCGTGTGCATGGTCGAGATCGACGGGGAACGCAAGCTGGCAGCAAGTTGCAGCCGCCAGGTCAGCGCAGGAATGGCCGTGCGCAGCGATACTTCCGAGCGCGCCCTGAATAGCCGGCGGCTGGTGATCGAACTGCTGCTTACCGAGCAGCCGGCACGCGCACAGGCGCATGATCGCAACGCGTCGTTCTGGTACTGGGCCGAGCAAACAGGATTGCAGAGCAGCCGCTTCCCGCAACGCGCAAACAGGGTGCCCCCTCCCCTCGCCGACCGCAGCCACCCGGCAATGACCGTTCAGCTCGACGCCTGCATCCACTGCCAGCTGTGCGTACAGGCCTGCCGCGACATCCAGGCCAACGACGTCATCGGCATGGCCGGTCGCGGCGCAGCGGCGAGAATCGTTTTCGATCTCGACGATGCCATGGGTGACTCGAGCTGCGTCGCTTGCGGCGAGTGCGTGCAGGCCTGCCCGACGGGCGCACTGATGGCGACGCCGATGCTCGCCGCCGACGGCAGCGGGCTACTCGCCGCAGGTGAGTCTGTCGAGCCCGTCGTGCCGAGCGTCTGTCCTTACTGCGGAGTCGGCTGCCAGATCGACTATCAGGTGCGCGACCAGCAGATCATCGCGGTGAACGGCCGCAACGGTCCGGCCAACCGCCAACGCCTGTGCGTCAAGGGCCGCTTCGGCTTCGACTACGTGCACTCGCCGCAGCGCCTGCTGAAGCCGCTGATCCGCCGCAACGACGCGCCCAAGGTCGCCGATGCGCCGTTCGACCCGGCCAATCCGAGCACGCATTTTCGCGAGGCGAGCTGGGAAGAAGCGCTGCAGTGCGCTGCGTCAGGGCTGCGCTCGATACGCGAGCAGCACGGCGGCGGCGCGCTGGCCGGCTTCGGTTCGGCCAAATGCAGCAACGAGGAAGCCTACCTGTTCCAGAAGCTGGTACGCACCGGCTTCGGCACCAACAACGTCGACCATTGCACGCGCCTGTGTCACGCCTCCTCGGTAGCGGCCCTGATCGAAGGCGTCGGTTCGGGGGCCGTGTCGGCGTCGTTCATGCAGATCGACAACGCCGAGTTGGCGATTCTGATCGGCTGCAACCCGGAAGCCAACCACCCGGTCGCCTCGACTTTTTTCAAGCGCGCCGCGCGCCGGGGCACGCGGCTGATCGTCATCGATCCGCGCCGCCACGGCCTGGCGCGCTATGCGGAGCACACCCTGCAGTTTCGCCCCGGCAGCGATGTCGCACTGCTCAACGCGATGCTGCACACCCTCGTCGACGAGGCGCTTTTCGACCCGGGCTATATCGCCCGTTACACCAGCGGCTTCGCCGACATGCGCGCGCATCTGGCCGCCTACAGCCCGGAAGCGATGGCCGAGGTCTGCGGCATCGCCGCCGGCAAGATCCGCGAGGTGGCACGCCTCTACGCGCGCTCGAAAGCGTCGATGATCTTCTGGGGAATGGGCATATCGCAACATGCGCACGGTACCGACAATGCGCGCTGCCTGATCGCGCTGGCGCTGATGACCGGCCACATCGGCCGCCCCGGCACCGGCCTGCATCCGCTACGCGGGCAGAACAATGTCCAGGGGGCCTCGGATGCCGGCCTGATCCCGATGGTCCTGCCCGACTACCAGCCGGTCTCGCTGGCCGCCAACCGCGAGCGCTTCGAAAAGCTCTGGAAGACAACGCTCGATCCGCAGCCCGGGCTGACCGTTGTCGAGATCATGAACGCCGCCGCGGCCGGCGACATTCGCGGCATGTACATTGTCGGTGAAAACCCGGCGATGTCCGACCCCGATCTGCGACACGCACGCCAGGCGCTGGCGGCGCTCGAACACCTGGTGGTGCAGGATCTGTTTCTCACGGAAACCGCGATCTACGCCGACGTCATCCTGCCGGCGTCGGCCTGGCCGGAAAAGGAAGGCACGGTGACGAACACCAATCGGCAGCTTCAGCTCGGCCGCCAGGCCCTGCCGCTGCCCGGCGATACGCGACCCGACTGGTGGATTATCCAGGAGCTGGCGCGCCGGCTCGACCTCGACTGGCAATACGACGGGCCGACGGCAGTCTATGCCGAGATGCGCCAGGCGATGCCCTCGCTGGCCAACATCAGCCGGGAACGGCTCGAACGCGAGGGCTCGGTCAGCTACCCCTGCGCCGGCGAGGACCTGCCCGGCGCCGATGTCGTCTTCGAGAATGGTTTCCCGACGCCGACTGGCCGCGCCGGCTTCGTCGCCGCCGCGCTGCTGCCGCCCGACGAGGAGCCCAGCGAAGAATACCCGCTGGTGCTATCCACCGGCCGGCTGCTCGAACACTGGCATACCGGCGCCATGACCCGGCGCAGCGCTGCGCTCGATGCCCTGGAACCCGAAGCAGTGGTCACCGTCAGCGACGAAGACCTGCGCCGACTTGGCCTCGCCGACGGCGAACGCGTCCGCCTGCTCACCCGGCGCGGCACAATCGAGGCCACGGCGCACGCCGATCCAGCGGTCGCGCCGGGATCGCTATGGATGCCATTCTGCTTCCACGAAGCCGCCGCCAATCGCCTGACCAACCCGGTGCTTGACCCCTTCGGAAAAATTCCCGAGTTCAAGTACTGCGCCGTTCGCCTGGAGCGCGCCTGACGCTCATGAAGCGCACTGGGATGCCAAAGTTCCTACAATGGCTAGGCATTGGTGTCGCCGTGCTGGCTGCGCTGCTGTGGGTCGCTGGCCAGATCGGCCTGCTCGCTGGCACGCCGCCGAGCGAGCTGGGCGTGCGCAACGGAAAGCTCGTTCGGCCATTGGAAACACCCAACAGCGTCAGCAGCCAGGCTGGACTTTGGCCGGACCATCCGCAGCGTGAGTACGCCGACATCGCGCCGCTTGCCCTGCTGCGCGGCGACGGGCCGGCCACCATCGCCAGGCTCAAAACACTGCTGGCGACCGAGCCGGGGGCGACCCTCATCGACAGCCGAGCCGACTATCTCTATGTGCAATACACCACCCGAGTGCTGAAATTCGTCGATGACGTCGAATTCTGGTTCGATCCAGGCAACAAGGTGATCCAGGTGCGCTCGGCTTCGCGCATCGGGCGCAGCGACCTCGGCACCAATCGCCAGCGTATCGAAGCCCTGCGCCAGCGACTCTCGGCGTCCTGAGCGAAGCCAGGCTCTCTCGATCCAACGCCGGCGACAGTGATCGAAGTGGTTTATTGTCCCGTCCTGACGCAATTCTTGCCAGCTTGCTTGGCCAGATAGACGGCCTGGTCTGCCAATTTGATCAGTTCTTCAAAACTTGCCACCGCAGGCGCCCTGGCCGCAACGCCGACACTGATACTGCCGTGCCAGGGCTCACCGCCCGTCGGGACGCGCATTGCCGCGACCGATTTCCGGGTCAACTCGGCGATATGCATTCCGCCCTCCTTCTGCGTATCCGGGCAGATGACCAGAAACTCGTCGCCACCGAGGCGGCAGACGACGTCGTCACTGCGAAACGAATGCTGCAGCATCTTGGCCAACTCGGTCAGTACGGCGTCGCCCGCGTCATGACCACAGGCATCATTGACCTGCTTGAAGTGATCCGCATCGATCATCATGCAGACCAGCGGTGAATCGTTCGCAACCGACTCCTCCCATAGCGATGCGAGCGCCCGCAGCGCGTGGCGACGATTGGGAAGTCCGGTGAGGGCGTCGGTCAAGGACAGTTCCACCAACTGGAGATTCGCTTCCGACAGTTCCCGCGTACGTTGCCGTACCTTCTCTTCGAGCGAGTGATTCAAGGCCAGCAACTCCCGGTTCCTCTCCGAAACCTGCGTGAACAGGCCATTCAGCGCGATGAGCAGCGGCTCGGTGGCATTGTTTCTGGCTCTCTCCTCTTCCTCATAGGCTCTGCTTGCGTCCATACCGCTCGCAATCGCGGCCATCTGCCTGGCCATATTCTGGTCCGAACCCAGGATGTGATAGGCGAGCCAGTGGGTGAGAAAGTCAAGAATATGCTTTGCCGCATCGAGACTATCGGGAGAAACACTGGCATGCAAAGCGTTAATCTCGCGCAGAAAGCCGCGATGCGCTTCAATGTGATGATCCAGATGGCGCCGATCGATTCCCACTTCCGCCATCAAGGCTTCCTCTTCCTGAAAATGGTACTTGGCGTAAGCGGCCAGCTTCTTGAAAACCTGTTCAAGATCATTGAATGCGACTTTGTTTTCAGCCAGCAGGTAGCCAAACTGGTTGATGATAGCGACCAGATGTTGATGCTGATGATCAACATCCGACAGCCCGGTCACAAAGTTCTCGTCCCAATGAAATGATTCCATATACGAATTGCCTCCCCCCATTGATTTCCTGCTCTCCCAAGCGCGACAGAGCGGGCACTTTCCGCAGCGCGATGGCGACTCGGGCCGTCGCCGCTTCCTGAGCGAAGTTCTATGCCCACCGAATGCCGGCAGCCACAGCTCCGGAGCCGGTGGTGCCAAGCTCAGGCGTCAGCAAGGCGCCGCCCTCGAACGCTCTCTTTTTTTCACGTAAGCAATCCATCCTAGCAAGTTTTCTCGGAGCTTGCGGGCCAGGGCAATCACCACGATGGCGCGATTGGAATTCTCGCCGAGCGCTTGCCGTGGCTATAGGACGCGCTGGAGCCACGCGAAACAGGAGGCGGGGCGCATCAGCAAAGCAACCGCACCCCCTCCTTGCTAGCTAGCTAGCTATCTGCGCTCATGGCTTGACCCAGTGCGTTTATGGACCTACCCTCACGGTTTTCGAATTGCTTTTACATGCTGCGCCGTCGCCGAGCGCCACAGTTCCCCTATCCAGCTGTTCATACAGAAAGATTGATTTGCGGCATCGTCATTGCTTTTGTGTTGCCTTGACCACGGAGGTATGCAAGGGCCACATGTACCATTGATGGGTCACTTCGCAATTCCAGTTTCTTCATGATTGGAGCTACGTAAATGTCACACAGGTCCTTCTTCGTCGGCGGTGTTGCCTTTGTGCTCGGCGCCCTCGCATGGCATCCGGCGTCTGCCGTGACCATCACCATCGATGATTTCGTTACCGTGCAAAACGCGGAGGTGACTGCCAGCGCCCCCCCGGATGTGTCTACCGGGAGCGCGCTAGCTGCCGCCGGTGTAATTGGCGGCGAGCGCGACCTCTACGTAGAAAAAACCGCGGGAGCCGATGGCGAGCGGGTGCGCGCGCGGGTCAACCCGAACGGGGCGACCTTGCTACGCCAGACGATTGATGATGCAAACGGGCGCGTGGTGCTGACCTGGGACGGAGCCGACGGCCTGTTCGCTCCTGGCCAGGTAAACTACGCCGGCCTTGGCGGGGTCGACTTCACCACTGCGCTGCAGCTCGACCTCCTGGTAACGTTTTCGGATATCTCGGGTCCGGTTAAGTTTGTCTTCTGGGACGCAACGGACCTCTCGGGGAACACGCACGCCACGACTACGTTCACTGTCCCTGGCGCCATTTCTGCCGGCTCGAATGTCTTGCTCTCCAAAACCTTCTTGAACCCCTTGGATTTCACCGCGGCGGGCGGAACCCTGGCCGGTATTTTTGGGAACGTCGGGGCAATCCAGATGGAAATCGATGCACGCGGTGTCGAGCAAGAAGCGTGGGACGTGCGCTTCGACTATGTGCGTGCCACTGGCACACCACCGCCAAACCGCGCGCCCGAACCTTCCACACTGGCGCTCCTGGGACTCGGTCTGGTTGGACTGGCACATCGTGCCCGCAGCCAACACCATCATCGCAACGGCCGGACAGCGCCAACGAAGGCTTGAGGACTGCCAAGTCAGCACGGGGTCACCCATTCACTGGTGGCACCCTTCAGTATTGCCGGCGAGATCCCTGTGCCCGATGCGACCAGCGCGTCTTGGGCTTGGCTGAACCCTGAACGCTAAAAAAACGCGGGCCCCGCAACTGCGGCGCCCGCGCTTCCGGGGAGAAACGACCTACTTGCTGATCGACTCACCCGGCGTAACGATACCCAGGAAGCTATCGGCCTTGAGCGCTGCGCCGCCGATCAGGCCGCCGTCGATGTCCTTCTGAGCGAGCAGGCCAGCGGCGTTTTCCGGCTTCATCGAGCCACCATACTGGATGCTGATCGACTGCGCGACCTCGTCGCCGAAGAGCTTGGCCAGCAGGCCACGGACCAGGGCGTGCGCTTCCTGTGCTTCGGCATCGCTGGCGGTGACGCCGGTGCCGATGGCCCATACCGGCTCATAGGCCACGACGGTACGCAGCGCTTCGTCGGCGGAAAGACCCGCGTAAGCGCCATTGACCTGCGTCGTGAGCACGCTTTCCAGCTTGCCGCCCTTGCGCTCATCGAGCGTCTCGCCGATGCAGACGATCGGACCCATGTCCAGCGAAAGAACCTTCTTGATTTTCTTGTTGACCGTTTCGTCGGTCTCGCCGAAGTAGCTGCGCTGCTCGGAGTGGCCGATGATCACCATATCGACGCCAATATCCTTGAGCATGTCGGCACTGACCTTGCCGGTAAAAGCACCCTGGTTTTCCCAGTGCACATCCTGCGCCGCGAGCTTGACGTTGCTGCCCTTGACCACGTCGGCGACCTTGGCCAGCGCCAGATAGGTGGGAGCGATGGCGACGACGACGTTCTTGATGTCTTTGGCAGCGGCGACCACTTCGCTGGCCAGCTTGACTGACTCGGCGACGGACTTGTTCATCTTCCAGTTGCCGGCAATAACGATTTTACGCATGGTATTCCTTCTGTTTGTTTGCATGATTCGGGGAGAAGCACGGCCCCGGCACGCAGCCGGGGCCGTCGCGACTTACTTCTCGGAGAGTGCGGCGACGCCCGGCAGGACCTTGCCTTCGAGGTATTCGAGCGAGGCGCCGCCACCGGTCGAGGTGTGCGTGACTTTCTTCTCGGCGCCATATTTCTTGGCCGCGGTGGCCGTGTCACCGCCACCGATGACGGTCGTCGCGCCCTTGGCCGTTGCCTCGACGATGGCGTCGGCCATGGCCTTGGTACCGGCTTCGAACTTGGCGAATTCGAAAACGCCCGCCGGGCCGTTCCAGATGACGGTCTTGGCGTTGACGATGGCCTCGGTGAACACCTTCGTCGATTCGGGACCGCAATCAAGCCCCAGCCAGCCATCGGGAATCCCGTCGACATCGTTGGCAACGCCGGTGTTGGCGTCGGCGTCAAACTTGTCGGCGATGATGAAATCGGTCGGCAGCAGGATCTGCTTGCCGTTGGCTTTTGCCTTGGCCATCAGATCCGGGACCAGCTTGGCGCCCTCCTCATCGAACAGCGAGTTGCCGATCGGCATTCCGGAAATGACTTTCTTGAAGGTAAACGCCATGCCGCCGCCGATGATGATCTGGTCGGCCTTGTCGAGCAGGTTGTTGATCAGCTGAATCTTGTCGGCCACCTTGGCGCCACCGAGGATCGCCAGCAGCGGCCGTTGCGGTGATTCGAGCACGGCCGAGAAAGCCGCCAGTTCCTTGTTCATCAGATAACCCGCCGCCCGCTGCGGCAACTGCACGCCGGTCATCGACGAGTGATCGCGGTGCGCGGTGCCGAAAGCGTCGTTGATGTAGACGTCGGCCAGCTTGGTCAGCGATGCGCGGAAGGCCTTGACCTTCTCGGGATCGGCCTTGATCTTGCTGACGCTGCCGTCGGCGCCCTTGACGGTACCCTTGCCTTCTTCCTCGATATGGAAGCGCAGGTTTTCGAGCAGGATGACTTCGCCAGGCTTGATGGCGGCACAGGCGGCTTCGACTTCCGGACCGACGCAGTCGGAAAGAAAACGCACCGGACGCCCGATCAGGCCTTCCAGTGCGGTAGCCACGGGCTGCAGGCTGAACTGCGGCATGACCTTGCCGTCAGGACGGCCGAGGTGCGACATGAGAATGACGGCAGCACCCTTGTCCAGGGCCGAGTTGATCGTCGGCAGCGCGGCTTCGATGCGCTTGGTGTTGGTGATCGCTCCCGTAACCTTGTCCTGAGGGACGTTGAAATCGACGCGGATCAGGACCCGTTTGCCTTCGAGGGCGAGATCTTCGATGAACAGTTTGGACATGTTTTCCTCGAGAAAGAGTGGTTGTTGATTTAAGGCGGACTAAGAATTGAAAATGGCATGGTGTCTCCGTTTCGGCTACAAAACGACCCCTCAACAGAGCACCTTTCAGCCACTGCGTTGCGAACAGGGAACATCCGGGGAAAGCGTTTTAACCACGCAGACGAAGTATCCTTGGCGCCGCTTCCCGAGTCAAATGCCCGTGCCGAGATCGCGGCGAGCAGTCCCTCGAATAGCGCGACAGGTCATCTTCCGAGCGCTGGAAACTGTTTTTCAGGCGTACAGGCAAGGTGGCGGCCAGTGCCATTTGTTTGTGGTTACGGAATATACAAGAAGGCCATTTCGGGCTTCCGGAAATACCCAGGCAGCCAGACACAAGCATCAAGCGGCCGGCAATGCCGCGCGGCTGACCACACCGGCCTTGACCACCAGCACATCTTCCATCACCAGATACTCGAGATCCGAGCCGAAGAACATGTTCAAGGCGTCGGTCGGCGAACAGATCATTGCCTCACCACGGCGATTCAGCGAGGTATTGAGGACGACACCGTTACCGGTCAGTTTCTCCAGCTCAAGCATCAGATCGTAATAGCGCGGGTTGAATTCGCGTTGCAGCACCTGCGCCCGCGAGCTGCCGTCTTCGTGCACCACTTCCGGAACACGCTCCTGCCAACCTTCGGCGACCTTGAAGGTGAAAGTCATGAACGGTGCCGGGTGATCGCTGCCAAGCATCCGCGGACCAACGCTGTCGAGCATGCTCGGACAGAAAGGACGCCAGCGCTCGCGGAATTTGATCTGCGCGTTGATCCGGTCGGCAACGCCGGCAACACTCGGGCAGCCGAGGATTGAGCGACCACCCAGCGCGCGCGGGCCGAATTCCATGCGCCCCTGGAACCAGGCCACCGGATTGCCGGCCACCAGCAGGGCGGCAATTTCCTGCGGCACGTCGTGCAGGGTTTGCCATTGCGGCTTGGCCGGATGGCGGGCACAGGCGGCGACGATGTCTTCTTTGCTGTATGCGGGGCCGAGGAAAACGTGCGCCATTTTCTCCACTGGCACCCCACGCTGTACCGAGACATAGCCGGCCGCGCCGACCGCCGTACCGGCGTCGCCCGAGGCTGGCTGCACGAAGAGCTCCTTTACGTCCGGGCGGGCAATGATCTTCTGGTTGAGCTTGACGTTCAGTGCACCGCCACCGGAAAACGCGAGCCGGCCGGTTTCCCGCAGAATGTCGCCCAGGTAGTGCTCGATCATCTGCAGCGACAGATCCTCGAACAGCTTCTGCATGCTCGCCGCGTAATGGATATAGGGATCGTCGGCACTGTCTCCGGCCCGTTTCGGGCCCAGCCACTCGATCAGCTTCGGCGAAAAGTAGTAGCCTTTACCGCCCTCCTTGTAGCGGCGAAAACCGATCACGTTGGCGTAGTCGGTGTTGACGGTGAGCTCGCCATTCTCGAACTTTGCCAAGCGCGAGAAATCGTAGCGATCGGGATCGCCATACGGCGCCATGCCCATCACCTTGTACTCGCCGTCGAGCATTTCGAAGCCTAGATACTCGGTCAAGGCGCCGTAGAGGCCGCCGAGCGAATCGGGATCGTAGAACTCCTTGATCTTGTGAATGCGGCCGTTCTCGCCATAACCAAAAAAGGTTGTCGCGTACTCGCCCTTGCCATCGATACCAAGGATGGCCGTTTTTTCCATGAATCCCGAGCAATGGTAGGCGCTGGACGCATGCGCCAAGTGATGCTCGACAGGCACGATCTCTGTCTTCTTGAGGTCGAAACCGAGCTGCAACAGGCACCACTCGATACGCTTGCGGTAACGGACGAAACGCCGGTTGCCGGTCAGAATCGCGTCCAGCGCCCGGTCGGGCGCGTACCAGTAGCGTCTTGCGTAGTGCCAGCGCGCGCCTTCGGCGAGGCTGATCGGCGCAAAGGGAATGGCCACCGCGTCAACGTCGGCGGGCTTGATGCCGGCAAATTCCAGGCAGAACTTCGCCGCCTCGTAGGGCATACGGTTCTTGGCGTGCTTGTCGCGGACGAAGCGCTCCTCTTCCGCCGCGGCAACGAGTTTGCCGTCGATGTACAGCGCTGCCGAGGGATCGTGGGTCAGCGCGCCGGAAAGTCCGAGTAGGGTCAGTGCCAAGGTAGAGGTCTCACAGAGTCACCCGTCGGCCCCACCAGCCAGCCAGCTAGCGGCTGCGAACCGACGAAACCTCAAGTATACCCGCACCCCCGCGCCGACGGCCGATCAGAGCGACGCCCGGCAGGACCTACGGCTAGACCGCTTGTATGTTGCGGCGCACGATTGACAAGCAGCTACAAGGCGCGCTATTGAGTTGATTGTAGTTACATCACGAATAACTATCAGTTAGCGATCTGTGCGTCGAAGCCGAGTTCTTGCAGATCCAGGATCTGCCTGATCATCGGCAAGTGGCTGCTTAGCCACGACCGCAGGGTCACGACAAAACAAGAGCTTGCGCCACGAGCGACAAGTCAAAGGAGACAACCGGTGCCGAGAATTCTCACAGCAACCCGGCAGGGACGCGACGATCTTTTCGAGGGACCGGACCCCAAACGCTAGCGGAGCCGGCGCAGCAATGGCCCGCATCGAAGGAGTTGGTTCCCCGGCTCCCCTCGCTGTCTTGCTCGCTCAGACGAGCATTTCGGCGCGGTCGAGTCCACTTCAGCGTTTCACCAAAGGAGATACCCGTTATGAAGAGCAGCTTGAAAACCCTGGCCCTGGCCGCCTCCCTGGCTTTGATCGCCGCGCCCGCCAGCGCGCAGGAAAAAGTGCGCTGGGGCGTGCCGATGGCGTTCGGCTCCAACCTCCTGGCCCTTGGAGACACCATGCCGTGGGTATCGGAAACCCTGAAGAAGATTTCCGGTGGCACCATCAATCTGCAGGTCTTCGAACCGGGCAAACTGGTACCCGCCTTGGCGATTTTCGACACCGTGTCTGCCGGCAAGGCGGAGGCGGGCTACAGCTGGATGGGCTATGAGCTGGGTAAGGTGCCGGCTTCCGCACTGTTTGGCGCCGTACCCTTCGGCATGGAATCGCCTCAGTTCGCCGCCTGGATGTATTTCGGCGGCGGCGACGCGCTGCTCAAGGAAGTCTACAAGCCGCACAACGTCTACCCGATCTTCTGCGGCTCGATCAGCCCGGAAGCGGCCGGCTGGTTCCGCAAGGAGATCAAGACGCCCGCCGACCTGAGTGGCCTGAAATTCCGCGCCGCGGGCTTTGGCGGCAAGGTCTACCAGAAGCTGGGCGCGTCGGTCACCGTGTTGCCTGGCGGGGAGTTGTTCCAGGCGCTCGAGAAAGGCGTGCTTGACGGCACCGAGTTCTCCCTGCCGACCGTCGATGACCAGCTTGGCTTCTACAAGGTCGCGCAGTACTACTACATGCCTGGCTGGCATCAGCCATCAACCAATCAGTACCTCTACGTGAACCTTGACGCCTGGAACAAGCTCAAGCCGCAAACGCAAGCGCAGATCGAAACCACCTGCACGGCTGCCGTGACCATCGCTCTGGCCAAGGCCGAGGCGCTGCAGGGCGCGGTGCTGGCCAAGTTCGAGAAGGAAGGGGTCAAGGCACGCCAGTTCGACAAGGTCATGCTTGCTGCATTTGCCAAGGCCACCAAGGAGGTGATGGCCGAGGAATCTGCCGCTGATCCGACCTTCAAGAAGGTCTACGACAGCATGACCGCCTTCCAGGAGCAGAACCGGAAGTGGCACGATTACGGCTACCTACCGCGTGACTTCAAGTAAGCAATAGACGCCCGACGACCCGGTGCTGTACGCGTACAGGAGAACCAGATGACTTCAGCAGCGCACAGCGCCGACGTCCCAGACGAAGCGGGGCGGTCGGGAATCGCCCTCCCCACCACCGCGTTTTCCCGCGCCAGCGATCGCCTGATCGGCTGGTTCGGGGAAATAGCGTCAGCCCTGTGGACCGTACTGGTCCTGGTCATCGTGGCGCAGGTGGTGGCCCGCTACGTGTTCAACGAGGGCTCGATCATGATGGAGGAGCTGCAGTGGCATTTATATGCCGTCGGCTTCATGCTCGGGCTGTCGTTCACCGAGATGCACGAACGCAACGTGCGCATCGATGTCCTCGCCGAAACCTTCGCGCCGCGCACGCGGCTGTGGATTGAGCTCTTCGGCACCGGCTTTCTGCTGATCAGCTTCACCAGCTTCATCGTCTGGTTCTCGATACCCTTTTTCATGAGCTCGTGGGAAGCGGGCGAGATATCCGCCGCGCCTGGCGGACTGCCTTACCGCTGGTTCCTCAAGTCATTCCTGGTCACCGCTTTCGCGCTGCTGGTGCTGGCGGGCTTAAGCCGTCTCACCCGTGTCTGGGTAGCGCTCTTCGCCCGCCCCTGACCTCCTCCAGGAAAACGACATGCTTCCAATCTACGAGCTGCTGGCTATCGGTTTCATGGTCACTTTCATCGTGTCCCTGTTCAGCGGCTACCCGGTGGCCTGGCTGCTGGCTGGCCTGTCACTGCTCTTCGCCGCCGGCTGCATCTTCCTGGAGAACCAGTTCGGCATCGACACCTTCCTGCTCTACGACTGGGCAAAGGTCTCCGGCGTGGTCGATCGACTCGACGCGATCATGTCCAACTGGGTTCTGGTATCGCTGCCAATGTTCATCTACATGGGCCAGATGCTCGACCGCTCGGGCGTCGCCGAAATCATGATGCGCAACTTCGTCGCGGTCTTCGGCGGCATCCGCGGCGGCCTCGGCCTGACAGTGATCGTGATCGGCATCCTGCTGGCGGCATCCACCGGCATCGTCGGCGCCTCCGTAGTGCTGCTGGCGATGCTGTCGATGCCTATCATGCTGCAAAACCACTACTCCAAGGCACTCGCTTCGGGCGTAGTCGCCGCCTCGGGTACCCTGGGCATCCTGATCCCACCGTCGATCATGCTGGTGCTGATGGCCGACCAGGTATCAGTCTCGGTCGGCGACCTGTTCATGGGGGCGCTGATCCCGGGCGTCGGGCTGGGCCTGCTGTACATGCTCTTCGTCCTGGCGGTCGGCATCCTGCGCCCCGATCTGGTGCCACCACGACCCGCTGGCGCGGACAAGCTGACCACCAAGCAGCTTCTTCTCGCCTTCGCGTCGACAATCCCGACCTTCGGTCTCATCCTGCTGGTCCTCGGCTCGATCTTCTTCGGCATCGCGACGCCGACCGAAGCGTCGGGGCTGGGCGCTTTCGGCGCCATCCTCCTGGCCGCGGCGAACCGGCGGCTCAACTGGCGGGTTATCCGAGAAGTGGGTATCGAGACGACGCTGACCACCTGTTTCATCTTCGCGATCTTCATCGGCGCGACGTTCTTCGCCTACGTCCTGCGTCTGGTCGGCGGCGACGAATTGATCGGCGAATTTTTCAAGGGACTTGGACTCGGACCGACAGGGCTGGTGTTGGTGGTGTTGGCGGTCGTCTTCGTGGCTGGCTTCTTCCTCGACTGGTTCGAGATCGTACTGATCATCCTGCCCTTGCTGGCGCCGGCGGTCAGGGTCGCCGGCATCGACATGACCTGGTTCCTGATCCTGATCGCGATGATGCTGCAGACCTCGTTCCTGACGCCGCCGGTCGGATTCTCGCTCTTCTACCTCAAGGGTGTCGTCCCCGAGGGAGTGACGATCCAGCACATCTACCTTGGCGTCCTCCCCTTCGTGCTGCTGCAAGTGGCGATGGTGGCACTGTGCCTGTTCGTCCCGGAGATCATCACCTGGCTGCCCGAACAGATGTACGGGCACTGAGGAATTACCCGGCCCCGGCAAAAGGCACTCAGGCAGCGACGGGAAGTCGTGCCAGGTAATCCTGATGCACAGCCAGACTGAGAGCCTTGGGCCGCAGCGCTTTGACCGCCGCCAACGCGTCTTCTTTGCCGTAACCGCGTTCGACGAGGATTTGCGCCACCATCAGACCCGTCCGGCCTGAGCCACCCTTGCAATGCACGGCAACTCGCTTGCCGGCGTCGAGCAATTGGTGGACGGCGGCGCGCTGCGCCTGCCACGCGACGGCAAAATTTTCCGCCGGGGCGTGGTCATCCTCTATCGGCAGGTGAAACCATTGCAGCTCGTTCTGCGCGCAAAGCGTCGGCAGCTCGGTCACCGCATTGCTCACCATTTCGGCGTCCGGCATCAAGGTGATCACTGCGCTGGCGCCGACCGCCTTGAGTTGCTTGAGAGCAGCCTCGGTGTCGACGTCCTTGGTTCCTGGGCATGGAGTGAGAATCAAACCTCCGGCAGGCGCTTCCAGGGCTAATAGGTCGGACGGATGGGTATGCATGGCGACACCTGTAATTGATGGATCGAGCTGCCAAGTTTAGCGCCCTTTCGGCAGCAGTTGAATGCACACCACCTTCGCCGGATACTGCTAAGCTTGCTTACACCGGGCCGTCACCCCGGGCCTTTATCGAGGAATCGCGATGCTGGGGAGTCCGCTGCTCCACTTGCGCAAGCTGCCCGCACTATGCTTTGCGCTCGCCATTTGTTGCTCCCTGTACTCGGCAAACGCGCTGGCGCAGGTATTCGACAGCGAGCAGCAGCGCTTCCGTCTGAAAGTCGTCAGCGAAGGTCTCGAACACCCCTGGGGTCTGGCGTTTCTGCCCGACGGGCGGATGCTGGTCAGCGAGCGCCCCGGCCGTTTGCGCCTAGTCGACGCCAACGGCCGGCTCGATCCGCAAGCGCTGCGCGGCCTGCCGCCGATCGCGGCCGTCGGTCAGGGCGGACTCCTCGACGTCGTGCTGCATCCCGACTACCGTGAAAATGGCTGGATCTATCTTTCTTACGTGGCTGCCGGCGCCGGCGGCTATGGCACCGAGGTTCTCCGCGCGAAACTCAAGGGCAAGACGCTGGTCGAGGTACAGATCCTGTTCCGGATGCTACCCAAATCGGCGAGCGGACAACACTTCGGTTCGCGCCTGGTCTTCGATCGCCAGGGCTTCCTGTACATCACCCTCGGCGATCGTGGCGATAGACAACGGGCGCAGCGCCTCGACGACCATGCCGGGTCGGTGATCCGCCTGCACGACGACGGCCGTGTTCCGGCCGACAATCCCTTCCGCGACCAGCCCGGCGCTCGCCCCGAGAAGTTCACCCTCGGCAATCGCAACCTGCAGGGTGCGGCACTGCATCCGCAAAGCGGCGAGCTGTGGACTCACGAGCACGGCCCGCAGGGCGGCGACGAGATCAACATCATCCGTGCCGGCGTCAATTACGGCTGGCCGGTGATCACCTTTGGCCGCAACTATGGCAGCGGAACGCCGATTGGCGAGGGAACGGCGAAACCCGGCATGGCGCAACCGCTCTACCACTGGACGCCGTCGATCGCGCCGTCAGGAATGGCTTTCTATACCGGCGATCGTTTCCCGGCCTGGCGGGGAAACCTCTTCGTCGGTGCCCTGCGCGACCAGATGCTGCTGCGCCTGCAGCTCGATGGCCCACAGGTGATCCACGAAGAGCGGCTCCTGCAAGGCAGCATCGGCCGCATTCGTGACGTGCGCCACGGCCCGGACGGCTTCCTCTATCTGCTTACCGACAGCCCGCAGGGCATGATCGCGCGCCTCGAACCCGTGCCATGAATACTCGGCATGGCGTACCGCACTTCATGCACCAGTCCGACGATGCGCCCGCCGGCGACTTCGACTGTCGCCGTTGCGGCGCCTGCTGCGCCGCTTTTCGCGTCTCCTTCTACTGGGCCGAAGCCGACGCCTTCGGCATCCCGGATGCGCTGATCGAGCAGATCGGACCTTGGTACGCGTGCATGGCCGGCAGCAACACCAACGCCAACGCCGTCACGCCGCGCTGTCACGCGCTGGCCGGCGAAATCGGCAAGGCGGTCGTCTGCACCATCTACGCCCAGCGCCCCTCGCCGTGCCACGAACTGCAGCCAGGCGACGCACAGTGCAACAGCGCTCGCAAGCGCTACCACCTGCCCGTAATCGTCGAGAGCACGGCGATCGTTACGGACGCGGTGATGAAGCTGCCGCCCTCGCCAGCCTAGCGGTCAGGAGAGAGCGTCGCTCTGGCCGATAGATGAGTTCCCATTTCGCCGACGGCGGGCGCCGGAAAGGGAATCCGTGTCGGCGCGCCGTGGCATCCCGAGAACGGAGAACCTATACTCAAAGCGTCGCGGCGAGTGCGATTCCCCTTGGTCAGGCACTCCCTGCCGGCTATTCTCATGCCACCCGCGGCGAGTTTGTGATCAAGGCAACTCTGGAGAGCCTGTCCCGTGACTACCGCCAAGCGGAACGACGCGCGCAGCGTTGCGGCACAGCACCCAGCCCTATCACCGCCAGCGTCGGGAGGTCTCGATGTCAGCAAGCACTCGCCTCGCCGGTCAGGTGAAAAGATCCGCCAGCACGCCTCGCCAGCTTGTGCGCCACTTGCTGGCGCTCCTGCTCGGACTGAGTACGGCCTTGTTCGGAGGCAGGATGTCAGCCGCTGAAATCGACTACGCCGCGGCACAAGCGCGTATGGTCGAGCAGCAGCTGGCTTCGCCGCAGCGTGGCATCCGCGATACGGCCGTGCTCAAGGCGATGGCTGCGGTGCCACGTCACGAGTTCGTTCCGGAGGAACTAAGGCCCTACGCCTACGACGATCGACCGCTACCGATCGGCTATGCACAAACGATTTCACAGCCCTACGTGGTTGCCTTCATGACCGAAAAGCTGCAGCCGAAAAGCACCGACCGGGTGCTTGAAATCGGGACCGGCTCGGGATATCAGGCGGCGGTCCTGTCGCTACTGGCCAGAGAGGTCTACAGCATCGAGATCATCGAGCCCCTTGCCCGACGAGCCGCAAGCGATCTGACTCGCCTCGGCTACGACAACGTCAAGCTGCGCTACGGCGATGGCTACCAGGGTTGGCCAGAGGCAGCGCCTTTCGATGTGATCATCGTTACCTGCGCGCCCGATCACGTCCCGAAGCCGCTGATCGACCAGCTCCGCGATGGCGGCCGGATGATCATCCCGGTTGGCGAACGTGGCGAGCAAATGCTCTACCTGCTGAAGAAACACGGCAGCACATTGCAGCGCGAGGCCGTTCTACCGGTCCGCTTCGTCCCGATGACCGGCGTCGCCGACGAACGCTTCAGGCGATGAGTCGCTCGCCCGAGCGGCGAGCGCACATGCGCCGCACAGCGAAGACCATGGACGGTGGCGACCGCTGAGCAATCGGGGGCATTGAGGCGGGAGAGTTTGCGGCGCTGGGTGGGAGCGATGGCAGCGCGGTTAAGCGCGCTGCCATCTTGCTGCAGACGACTCGGAGCGTCAGAGCCATCGAACTACTGAGTGCCGCCCTTGCGGGCGCGAATTGCTACGGGACTCAGGCGTTGTGATCGCGCATCCACTTGCCGACCGTCGGCGCCAGCACCTTCTGCGACAGGCCGCCGGTGTAGATGCCGATGTGGCCGGTAGCAATGGCGAACTCGGTATAGTCCTTGCTGCCGACATGCTGGCCAAGGGCAACCGTGCATGGCGGCGGCACGATATGGTCCTTCTCGGCGAAGATGTTGAGAATCGGAATCGTCAGTTCCTTGAGATCGACCTTTCGGCCACCGACTTCAAGGGTGCCTTTGACGAGCTTGTTGCCCTTGAGGAAGTCGCGGACGAACTCCTTGAACATCTGGCCACCGGCGTCGGGCCCACCGAACAGCCACTTTTCCATGCGCAGGAAGTTCTGCACGGCCTTGGGGTCGTCGAGGATATCGATGACGTCGGCGTACTTGCCGTAGTTCAGGATGAACGGAGAGGCCATCATGAACGACTCGTTGAGCACCGTAGCCGGCACGTTGCCATGCACAGCCACCATCTGCTCGACATCGGCCTCGGCACCCATGGTGAACATCAAACCCTCGTGAGGCTTGTGATTCGCCTTGTAAGCGTCGAAATCAATCGGCGTAACGGTCAGGACCAGATGGCTGATCTTGTCTGTGTTAAGCGCCGCATAGGTGGTCGACATGGCGCCACCCTGGCAGATTCCCAACAGGGCAATCTTGTCCACGCCGTGGTGCTGACGAATGAAATCGACCGTGTCATCGAGGTAACCGTTGATGTAGTCGTCGATGGTCCTGTACTTGTCGACCGGACGTGGGTAACCCCAGTTGTTCAGGTAGACGTCAATGCCCTGGTTCAACAGATTGCGGACCAGTGAGCGATCCGGTTGCAGGTCGGCGACTTCGTAGCCGTTGATCAGGGGTGGCACGATGAGCAGCGGCGTCTTCATGATCTTGGCCTGCTCGACGAGCGCGTGGTAATGGTAAACCTCGATCCCATCCTGCTCGAAGATGACGTCCTTCGGCGTGCTACCGATGTCGATATCGTCGTCAGTCATTTTGGTGAGATTGGCGATGCCCTTGGTGAGCTTCGCATTCAGAGCGGCGGTTTCCGCGGCGACGTCGGCGGGAAGAATCTGTATTGGAAAAGAAAACATAGGGGTAGCGTCCTCCTAAAGGTCTATTAGCTTATCAGCCGGATCAACAAGATTCGGGCGGCTCTGCCTACTCGCTCTTGGCACGACGCGCCGCGGTCGTACGAGCGGCAGGCTTGGCTGCTACCGTCGCGGGAAGCAAGGCCTTCTTGAGCATGCGGACCTCTCTCTTGAGGTCGTGAATCACCTGATAGGTTTCGTCCAGCTCGCTGCGAGTGGGCATATCCAGGCCACGGAAAATGTCTTCGACGACCACACGTTGCGCCAGCTTGAACGCGTGCTGAGCCTTGGTGAAGTCGTTTTGCGTGTCGAGGAACTCCTGCTTGTTGAAGGTCACCAGCAGCGACTTGTCGGCGGTGCGGTACCAGAGACTCATCAGCTGGCGTACGGTCGTGATCTTGTCGCCTTTGGCCGCAACTTTGCCAAGCTCATCCACAGTCGCTTCGACAGCTGTGGCGAGTGCCTCGGCGAAGCGCTTGTGAAACGCCAGACTGGTCCTGCGCAGATCAACAACAGCGTCGACCAGACGCAAGGTCTTGGCGTGCTTCTCGCGCGAGGCACCAAAGAGAGGAATCTGACCGACACCGGCGACGGCGCCGACATCGCCTTCCAGCGACAGCAGGCGATTGAGGCCCGCCGTGCTACCGAGCATCGCTTCGCCAGCGTGCCCCGAGGAGGCCGCCTGCATCAGAAAAGACAACCAGGGCCCCATGGCTTCGGGAAGATCCTTGCCCATTATTCCGCCGAGATCGCTCATATGCGAGCCCATGCCCATGCTTCGCTGTAGCATGGCGGTCGATTCCTTGGCCCAGTTGTCGGCAAAACCCTTGAGGTCTGGACGCCAGTCCTTGTTGGCCTCAAGATTCGGCGCCACGACCTTCATCGACCGGAAAAAGAAATCCATCACCCGGGTCATTGCGGTCTGGCTACCGGCCATGCGCTCCATGAGCATCTTCGCCGCATCATTGCTACCCTTGGTAGCCGCTTCAACACCTTTTTTCACTGCTTCAACGGGGCTTTCCGTACCGCTGCCTGGGAGATTCTGCAGCATCCCGGCCCAGTCGCTCATCATTCGCTTCTGCATTTCAGCCCAAGCGTTGACGACGCCGCCTAGTTGCTCATTCGGATTATTGCTTTCCACTCGTTTGATCTCCTTCCAGTGTGTCGGACACGCCTACCGTGACGCCGGGCGAATGCCCACCGGTAGACAAAGTGTTCTACAACCAAACAGCGGCCGTCCGAAGACGGCCGCGATCATGCAGTCGTACTGGCGACCTGTCTTGTCACGCCAGTGCTACCACCGCATCTGCCTTGTGCTTGGCCTCGCCCTGCTCGTTGGCGCAGGTCAACTCGAGACGCACACATTTTTCGCCGTTCTGCTCCAGCTTCTCAACCACTTTTCCGGTGCAGACCATGCTCTCGCCGACCCAGGTGATCGCCGTGAAGCGCACCCCGAAAGTACGGATCGCTTCCTGCGGCACCCACTGCGTCAGCAGGCGACCGAGGTAGGCCATGCCGAGCATGCCATGGGCGAAGACATCCTTCATCCCTTTCGAGCGCACATAGTCCTGGTCGAGGTGCAGTGGATGGTGGTCGCCCGAGCCGGTCGCATACAGCGCCAGGGTAAGACGCGACACCGGCTCCGTCGTGAACGAAGGAATCTCGTCGCCCACGTTGATTGCATCAAAATTCGGTATTGTCATCGTCATTCCCCTATGCCCTGATGACGATCACGGTGCGCAGATCACACACCGCTTCGCCCTGCCGGCTAACCTTGACGTCCTTGACGATGAACTGCAAAGCACCGTTCTTCTTGTCGTAGATATCCGTCACCTGGCCGTCAAAATCGAGCGTATCGCCGGAATAGACCGGCTTGTGGTACGTGAAAATCTGCTCGCCGTGCAGCATCTTGCCGAAGTCACAGCCCATGGTCGCGATGTAGTCGAAGGGCTCATCCTTGTCCATGTCCATACAGAAAAAGAAAGTCGGGGGCACCAGCACGCCTGGCAGGCCCGCTTTCTTGGCGGCCGCTTCGTCAAAGTAGATCGGGTTCGTTTCTCCCGTCGCCTTGGCGAACCACTTCAGTTGCCACGCCGTCGGGGTCACCGAGTGTGGCGGCACTTTCATGCCTATGTGTTTCTTGTCAATCAACATCTGCTTCACTCCTCAGCCACCCCGAAAGCTAAGGCAAGCGGGGTGGGAATGCTCGTTGGCGACTCGATCAGAGAACTTCGATGGCAATCGCTGTTGCTTCACCGCCACCGGCACAAAGGCCAGCGATACCGCGCTTGAGGCCACGCGCCTTGAGCGCGTAAAGCAGGGTCACCAGGATCCGCGAACCGGTCGCCCCGATTGGATGACCGAGTGCGCAGGCACCGCCATTGACGTTGACCTTGTCACGCGGCAGCTTGAGATCGCGCATCGAGGCCATGGTCACCGCCGCGAATGCTTCGTTGATTTCCCAGAGGTCGACGTCCTCGGCCTGCCAGCCAACTTTCTTGAGCAGATTCTGGAAAGCAAACACCGGCGCCGTGGTGAACCATGACGGCTCGTGCGCAAAGGTCGAATGGCCGACGATACGTGCCAGCGGCGTGATGCCGGCGGCCTTGGCATCCGATTCACGCATCATGACAAAGGCGGCTGCGCCGTCGGAAATCGACGACGAGTTGGCTGGCGTGACGGCCCCGTCCTTCTTGAACACCGGCTTCAGCTTCGAGATTTTCGACGCATCGCACTTCATCGGGGTCTCGTCGAGTTCAACCACGGTGTCGCCCTTGCGGGTGCTGACCGTAACCGGTGCGATTTCGTCCTTGAAGACGCCGCTGGTGACGGCATTCTGGGCCAGGGTCACCGATTCGACGGCAAAGGCGTCCATCTCTTCACGCGTGAACGCGTATTTATCCACGCACAGTTCGGCAAACACGCCCATCGGCTTGCCTTTCTCGTACGCATCCTCGAGACCGTCGAGGAACATATGGTCGTGCAGGACGCCATTGCCCAAGCGGTAGCCCGAGCGGGCGGTGGTCAGGACGTGCGGTGCGTTGGTCATCGACTCCATGCCGCCGGCAATGGCGATATTGACCGAACCGGCGAGCAGCTCGTCATGCGCGATCATGACTGTCTTCTGCGCCGAACTGCACATCTTGGTCAAGGTGGTGCACGGCACCGACTTCGGCAAACCCGCGCCCAGCACAGCCTGGCGCGCCGGCGCCTGGCGTACGCCGGCCATCAGGCAGCAGCCCATCAGCGCTTCGTCGATATCCTCGACCTTGACACCCGCCTGCTCGACGGCGGCCTTGATGGCGACGGCACCGAGCTCCGGTGCACTGACCGCCGAAAACTGGCCCTGGAAGGAACCGACGGGGGTACGCTTGGCGCCTACGATGACAACTGATTCACTCATGTAACACTCCTTTCATGCAATAGGTATTGGCAGCATTGACCACTCGAATTCCGCGTCTGGCCGAATTACTTCGGAGCCATGCGGATGGAGCCGTCGATGCGGATCACTTCGCCGTTCAGGTACGAGTTCTCGCAGATGTGCTGAACGAGAGCGGCGTATTCTGCCGGCTTGCCCAGTCGCGAGGGGAACGGAACCATCTGGCCGAGTGAGTCCTGAGCGGCTTGCGGCAGCCCCTTGAGCATCGGCGTCTCGAAGATGCCCGGAGCGATGCACATTACGCGGATGCCGTGCGCGGCCAGTTCGCGCGCCACCGGCAGCGTCAAGCCAGCCACCGCTGCTTTCGAGGAAGCATAGGCGGCCTGACCGATCTGCCCATCGAACGCGGCTACCGAGGCGGTATTGACGATTACGCCGCGTTCGCCTTTGTCGTTCGGCTCGTTCTTGCTCATCGCATCAGCAGCCAGGCGAATCATGTTGAATGTGCCGACCAGATTGATGCTCACCACGCGCGCAAAGGTCGCCAGATCGTGTGGGCCATTGCGACCGAGCACCTTCTTCGGTGGAGCAACGCCAGCGCAGTTAACCAGGCCATGCAGCCCACCGAACTCCTTAACCGCAGTTTCGATGGCGGCAGTTGCGCTCGCCTCATCGGTCACGTCGGTCTTGACGAAGCGCGCGCTTGCTCCCAGCTGCGCCGCCTGCGCCTCACCAGCAGCGGCGTCGATGTCGACGATCACCACTTTGCCACCAGCGCTGACCAGGTTGCTGGCTGTTTCCGCGCCGAGTCCCGAACCTGCTCCCGTTACTACAAACACACTACCGTTGATTTGCATTTTTACCCCCAAAAAAATATCGCGACATCACGCGATGTCGCGCTACTGGTCCATGCCGACGTCGATCGTTGCGACCCGACATCGTCACGGAAGAATGCCTCCCGTCGCCGACCCGAGGCCCTCGTGATGGCGCCAGTACCCTCGCGCAGCAAATGCTGCCCTGCGTCAATAAGTCAGTCAGCCTGGCGGCCCGCCTCCCCACTCGCTGCGTCGCAGTTTCCACTTCGGGACTAGCCCGGTAGCTGCAGCGAGCAACTTTGGCATTGTCGAATGCCGAGTGCTACCGAGTCAAGCTCTGCTCCGGCCTCGCCGCGCATTTTACGATCGCGAAGACGGCCGCTCACATCCCCGCTACCGTGCCGCGCGCGCGGCCACGCGCTGGCTTTCCCATGGCCGCACAGGCATTGCGCAGCGCTCGCAACGACAGCGGGCAAGGCGCATGCGCCAACCGATGGCAAAACTTCCAGTTGATGACAGCTTGCTAATTGGTCATAATAACGCCCGCTTTTTCTCGCTTTTGAGAAAACCAATTACCGGCAAGGAGATCGATGCAACAAGGCTTGATCGCTGAACTGCTACTGCAGTACGTGGACCGTCAGGCGCCGACCGTGAAACTGCGCGTCCGCGTATACCTCGCGCTGCGGCACGCGATCATGGACCGCAGCCTGACGCCCGGCACCAAACTGCCGTCGACCCGAACCCTGGCGCAGGAACTGGGCATGGGCCGCAACACGGTTGTGCGCGCCTACGAGCAGCTGCTCGTCGAGGGTTATCTGGAAGGCCGCATCGGCGATGGCACCTATGTCTCCGAGGCCGTATCCAGCGGACTCAAGACACCCGTTCAGAAGCGTCCGCTGGACACCGGTCGGCACACGCTCTCGCACCGCGGTCGGGCGGTTGCGGCCAGTGTCACCAGCAGCATCGTCCAGCGCGGCGCTTTCATGCCGGGCATTCCGGATGTCGACCTGTTTCCGTTCAGCATCTGGCGCCGACTGCTCGCCAAGTACCTGCGCGTCGAGCAATCGCACCTGCTCAACTATTCGCACACCGCCTACGGCCCCCTCAGAGTCGCCCTGGCCAACTACCTGCGCGTCACGCGGATGATGCAGGTCGATCCCCGGCAAGTGGTGATCGTCAACGGTTCCCACCAAGCGATCGACCTCTGCGCACGCATGCTCGCCGACCACGGCGAACGCGCGTGGATCGAGGATCCCGGCTACTGGGGGGCGCGCAATGTCCTCGCCGCCGCCGGCCTGCTGGTCACGCCGATCCCGGTCGACGAAAAGGGCATCGCCGCGACGCTCGAGGACTGGTCTCTGCCGCCGCGCCTGATTTTCACCTCGCCGTCGAGCCAGTATCCCACCGGAACCGTGCTCTCGCTCGAACGTCGCCTGCAACTGCTGGAGAGGGCCGAGATTGCCGACTCCTGGATCATCGAGGACGATTACGACAACGAACTGCGCTACCACGAACGCCCGCTCGCTTCCCTTTTCGGACTTTCCGACAAGCAGCGGGTAATCTATCTGGGAACCCTGAGCAAGGTCATGTTCCCCGGCATGCGTCTGGCCTATCTGGTCGTTCCCGAGGGCCTCATCGACGCCTTCGTCACGGGCACTTCCGAGCTGCATCGTGGCGGGCGACTGCCCGAGCAGGCGGCCCTCGCCGAATTCATCGACGAAGGCTACTTCACTTCGCACATCAAGCGCATGCGCGGCATCTACGCCGAACGTCGCGATGCCTTGAAGGACGCCATGAGCTCGCACCTTGGCGGCGCGGTCGCGCCGTCAGGGGGACATGGCGGCCTGCAACTGCTCTACCGCTTCTGCGAGCAGGCCGACGACGAGCGGATCGCCGCCGAAGCACTGACCGAAGGTGTCATCTGCCGCCCTTTGTCAATGTACTACCTCGATCAGGAACAACGCCAACCCGGATTAAATCTGGGTTTTGCCGCCGTTCCGGTCGAACGTATCGCGCCGGCCGCCGCGACTTTGGCGGCGATCATCGAGCGCAATCTGGCACGCAGCCCCCAGTTCACGGCGGACCAAGACCGCGCCGTGGTGAGCAGTGGCGATTGCAGCTAGCCACACCGCTGCACACATGCGTGCGGCGCCTCCTCCGAGCACCATTCGAGCGTAAACCGCATCAGGACAGCGACTTACCCTGGTCCGCCCATCACCAAATTGGGCAGCCAAAGAATGATCTGCGGAAAAATCATGCACAGCACGAGGACCACCAGGTTGACCATGATGAAGGGCGCGACCGACCGGTAAATGTCGGCCATACTGACATCGGCCGGCGCTATTCCCTTCAGATAAAAAAGCGCAAATCCGTAAGGGGGTGTCTGCACTGCGACCAGAATATTGATGATCATCAGCACCCCGAACCAGATAGGGTCATATCCCATGGACACTACAATCGGTGTAAACAGGGGGGCGCACATCAGCACGATAATGAATTCATCAATGATGAAGCCGAGCAACAGCATAATGATCTGAAACATGATGACAATCGCTAACGGAGGCAGATCTAGGCTGCCGGTAAAATCCGCCACCATCGCCTGTACGCCCATCAGCAGATGAAAATTGCTGAATACCGACGCACCAAAGATGATCCACATCGCAACGCTGACCAAAGTCGCCGTGTGCATCCCGGCCGTGCGGAACATATCGAGCTTAAAACGCTTGAACAGAATAGCCAGTAGGATCGCACCGACCACGCCGATGGCTCCCGACTCGGTCGGCGTTGCGATCCCAGAAATAATGCTACCAAGCACGGCAACGATCAACAGGATCGCGAAGAATCCGTCACGCGCAATCCTGAATTTTTCTTTGGCGCTGAGTTCCGGGACATCCTCCTGCTCACGGTCCAATGGCGCCCTGCTCGGGTCAAGTCGGCAACTAATCACCACATAGACAATCAGCATGGCGATGGTCAAAAGGGCAGGCATCATTGCCCCCAGGAACATACGGCCAACGGAGTTCTGGGTCGTGGCGGCAAACATGATCATCGGGATACTGGGTGGAATCAGAATACCTAGCGCACCACCCGCCATTATCACACCCAAGGCCAGTTGCCGGTTGTATCCGCGGTCCAGCATCGGTTTCAGCGCGATACTGCCTGAGGTCATGATTCCGGCACCGATGATCCCTACCATCGCGCCGATCATCGAGCAGACGCCGATCACACTGATCGCCAGCGAACCCCGCACTTTTCCAATGACCATCTGAGTGGCGTTGAACATCGCGTCACCAATTCCGGACTTGGTGAGAAGTTGCCCCATATAGATATAGAGCGGGATAGCCAGCAGCACGAAACTGAAATAGGTTGCCTCGAGCGTCGTAGGTATGACATTAAATATACCATCACCCCAGACCATGTACCCAATTGACATGGCAATGCCGCCGAGTGCCAGTGCAACCGGCGCACCGAGCGCGAAAAATACCAGTACACAAAGAAGCAATACGCCGGTAAGCGCTTCAATTCCCATCAGAATCCCCCTGCGCAAGGAGATCCTTGCCTGTGAATAGGTAGTATATGGCGACCAGCATGTCCCGGCCCAACTGGGCAATGAACAATCCGCAAGCGATTATCGACATGATCCAGAAATGGTACATCGGCGGCGCCCACTCGCTTTCTCGCCGATAATCGAACTCAATCGCCTCCAGTAACTTTCCGATACTCATATCCAAAACAATCCAAAGAAAGAAAATACCAAGAGAGTAAGATATCAAATCGAAAACCTGGCGGGTATTCTTGTGGACGTGCGCATATAGGATGTCCACATTGATATGCGCTTTTTTCTGCTGCGCATAGGCACCGCCGAGTGCAGCGACATAGCCAAACATGAACAGCGATAGATCGAAGGCCCAAATAGTTGGACTATTGAGGAAGTAGCGGGAGAAAACTTCATACGCGACCACGAACGCCAGCATCGGCATCAGGTATGAGGCTGCCCTGCCCATGAGCATGACAACAAGATCTATGCCGCGGCATAACATTTTCAAAGCAGTTAAGGTCATTCAGACACCTGCAATGCCAAAGATTATAAGTCGAAAAGAGCGTATAGCCAGCGTCGAGAGATCGGCGATCCTGCTGTCCTACACCAACGCTTTTCACTGACCCACTGGAAAATTGCTAGCAGGGATTACCGAGGGGACAACCCTCAATAAGCATCACGGACCAAGGCCCTTCGGAAAAACCCTGCTGCGTGGTAGTTTCAGGAGTTTGGCGAAAGTAACGCTGTTTGGCCGGTGACTCGCTGCTCAGACCGCCATCGTTCCAGAACCTTCTGGAGACGTCCTTGCCGTTCAGCCGCCTTCCGAACGCATTCGCGTACTCTTAGTACGCTTGCTGCTCTCTCGACTTCCGGTTGCCCAACTGATGATCGGACACCGGAAGTGAGAGCGCCATCTGCCTGCTTTTCAGGTGATGTGCAAGTCACCCTTCATACGTTACTTGCCAATGAAGGGTGCGTTTAAACGCGAGATCGAGATTACTTTTTGTTTTTCATGATATCAATTAGCTGCTTGCTGTATTTGTCCTGGGCAGCATATTCATCCAACAGGCTGGCGCCGGCAGCCGCCCAGGCCTTGCGATCTGCCTCGGACGGTTCCGGGCTCCACAGCAAACCTTTTTTCTCCATTTCGGCAACCGCTTCGGATTCCCACTTCTTGGACATTGCAAGCTGCTCCTCGGCATGTATCACCGTGGCCTTACGCACCACATCCTGCAAATCTGCCGGCAGCTTTTTCCAGGCAGCGCGATTTACAATGATCGGCAGCACCTGTGCGCCTGCGAGCGGCAAGCGGTACATGTACTTGGCCACTTCCACATGGTTGCCATCACGGTGGTCAATCATGTTGCTGCCGATAGAACCGTCGATGACACCGGTTGCCATGCTCGTGTAGATCTCGTTCCACGCCAGCGACACCGGTGACGCGCCCAGATTACGCAGGAATTTTCCATAGGCACCCGGCGCACGGATTTTCAGGCCTTTGAAATCGGCGATGGAATTGATCGGATTCTTGGTGATTACATATACCGGCGGCTGAATGTAGGGCTCCAGCCACACCAACCCCTGAGAGCCGTAGGCTTTTTCCAGCACTTTGTCCCAGCCCTTCTCATGAAACAGCTTGTACAGTTCGGCCGTATCATCGGTTCCGCCCGGCAGCCCCCGTATCATCGGTTCCGCCCGGCAGCCCGATCTCCACTATGCCGGCGGGCAGTTCACCCGCATGCATCGACTGGAAAGGTGCCCCCATGGTGATCAGTCCTGATTTTACCGCACTCAGAAGGCCCGTCGTGCCGACGCCTTCACCCGAATAAAGCACCTGCACTTTGATACGACCGGCGGACATCGATTCGATATTACTGCCCAGCTTTTCATAGAGCGTACCGAATGCTGTGCCACGCCCGTAGAGGTTAGCGAAACGCCAGTTATAATCGGCCGCGGACACCTGGGCCGCTATAAGACCTGAAAGCAACGTGGCGGCTAGCACCAAAGTCGTCATTATCTTTCGCAATTTCAGCATATCATATTTCTCCGTGTTGTTACATCGGTTGTCGGCAGGAGATAAACCCCCCCGTTTTCGGCACTTACTCATCCTTTTATGAATAGACTGCTATGAAAAATAGCATTAAGTTCATCTAAAGGCTGATTTACTACTATCAACTACCGTCTTGATGGGATTACCGCAGGGGTACCCATTTGGCTGCTGCATTGTTACCCAAGCGAGCTGGGATTTATAGAGGTGTTGGCGGCGGCGCGGCGCAAGTCGCCGACCGGACGGAGGAATGCTGGCCATGCCCTTCTCCTCGTAGAATAGGAGTTCCAAAGCAAGTAGTGTGCCCGGTTCGACGGGATGCGGCCCACGCCCGTGCCGTTTGTCATCAAGCCTGTATTTCCAGGCTTCGCGGGACCTTGGGCACAGCGCCTTGGCACTATCCTTCTGCATTGCGACGCTGCCAGCCGGCTCCTCCGCCCCGTTTGGGTGCAAGCGACGCAGTGAGTGCTCCGCCAAGAGGCCGCGCCGTTTTCGGCGCTTCCCCGCCAACCGTGGGCCGCCTGCGCTGCGCCCCCTTTCGCCCCCCTTCGCGGCCCACTCCCCGCGAACGAGCCGAGCTGCGGTTTCGAGAGCTGATCCTAGGGTATTGATTGGCTAAAAAAACAACCAATTGCCACACATGGCGTAGAGCCAATCCCAAGACAAACGGGCGAAGCTTCCCGCAAGCCATCCGCCGGGCGACGACGTCGCTGGCGACCTGTCGGACTTTCCCCACGCCGGATCCACATACAGATAACAAGCAGTTTCGAGCACCCGGATCTAGCTGGCGTTAAGTCCGACAGGCTGCTCGAACTCGCGAGCCCTCCGCGGGCGCCGCGAGAGTCCTTGCAGTTGACCTGGATCAGGCCGCCGCCGCCTCGTGTGCCTTAGCATTTTTGCTTTCGGCGAAGCGCTTCGCGGCCACGACTTTCGGACGCTCCGCCAGACATTGGAAGAAATCCCATGAGCGAAAATCCTGAGAACACCCTGCCACCCTCCACCGACGCGGAAGCCACGGAAGATGGCGCATCGACCAGCCTGCCGAGCGGCCCCTCAGGCACCGGCGCCAGCAACAAGCCGCTTGCCAAGCGGCGCCCCAGAGCAGGCGCGACGAGCCGCAAGAAACCGGCTCCCAGCTCCGTAACAACCCCGGGAGCAGGCGAAGCTGCGGCAAGCAGCATCCCACCGACCGGCGAAGCAGAAAGCACGGCAGCCAACGAGCGCCGACCCAGAGCGACCCGGCAGAGCAAGTCGGCCAAGGCGCCGGCGACGACCGGAGCGGCCCGGAACGTGGCGACGGACCTCAAAGCCGGGGCGAAAGCAGCAACGACACCCGGCGCGACCGCCGCCACCCCAGCGCACGCAGACCTGTCTCGCCGCCTCGGTGATCGCCACCTCCTCGACTCCAGCGCACTCGAAGAAATCGACCGCATGACCAATGTCGCGCTCGGCAAACTTAGCGGAGGCATTTCTCCGGCGTCGCTAGCCATGGCCTACCTCGACTGGATGGTGCACCTGGCTTCTTCACCCGGAAAACAGTTCCAATTGGCCGCCAAGGCGACACGCAAAGCCATGCGTCTGGGCAGCTACGCCCTGACATCGGCGGTCACCGGCAACGCCGAGCCGTGCATCCAGCCACTCCCCGGCGATCATCGTTTCGACCATCCCGGCTGGCAGCGTTTTCCCTACAACGTCATCTACCAGGGCTTCCTGCTCAATCAGCAGTGGTGGCACAACGCGACCACCGACGTCCGCGGCATCTCGAAACACAGTCAGGCCGCCGTCTCCTTCACCGCCCGCCAGATCCTGGACATGACGGCACCATGCAACCTCCCCTTCCTGAACCCCGAGATCGCCGAAGCGACGATCAATGAGCGCGGCGCCAATCTGCTTCGCGGCGCAAGCAACTACCGCGAGGACTTCAAACGCTCCCTGCGCAACGAAGCGCCCGCCGGCGTCGAAGCCTTCCGCGTCGGTGAGAACCTCGCCGTCACGCCCGGCAAGGTGGTCTACCGCAATCACCTGATCGAGCTGATTCAGTATGCGCCGACCACCGATACGGTGCACCGCGAACCCGTGCTGATGCAATCGGCGTGGATGATGAAGTACTACATCCTCGACCTCTCGCCGCACAACTCGCTGGTCAAGTACCTCGTCGACCGCGGCCATTCCGTGTACATGGTTTCCTGGCTCAACCCCGGTCCCGAGCACCGCAACCTGGGCATGGAGGACTACCGCCGACACGGCACGCTGGCGGCCATCGAGGTCATCTCCGAGCTGCAACCCGGGCTCAAGATCCACGCCGCCGGTTACTGTCTGGGCGGCATCCTGCTGACCATCACCGCCGCTGCCATGGCGCGCGACGGCGACGAGCGTCTGGCCAGCGTCACTCTGTTCACCACCATGACCGACTTCACCGAAGTCGGCGAAATCAACGTCTTCATGGACGCCAGCGAAGTGACACTGCTCGAAGACATGATGTGGCAGACAGGCTACCTCGATCACAAGCAGGTTTCCGGCGGCTTCCAGGTCCTCAAATCGGCCGACCTGATCTGGTCGAAAATGGTCCGCGAGTACTACCTCGGACACCGCGAGCCGATGTTCGACCTGATGGCCTGGAACGCCGACGGCACGCGCATGCCCTATCGCCAGCACTCCGAACTGCTGCGCCGGCTATACGTGGACAATGAACTTTTCCAAGGCAAGTACATGGTCGAAGGGCGCGCCATCTCGATCAGCGACATCCACTGCCCAATCTTCGCTGTCGCCGCGGCCGGCGACCACGTCGCCCCCTGGCACTCGGTCTACAAGCTGCACCTGCAAAGCGACGCCACCGAGCTGACGTTCGTCCTCACCAGCGGCGGCCACAACGTCGGCATCGTCAACGAACCGGGCCACCCGCGCCGCTCCTACCAGCTCAGCGTCTGCCACGAAGGCGACCGCTGCATCGACCCGGAAACCTGGAAGGAACGCACGCCGAAATCGGAAGGCTCGTGGTGGCCCGCCTGGCAGCAGTGGCTGGAAGCACACTCGTCGGGCCGCGCAGCGCCACCGGCGATGGGCGCCGCCGAAAAAGGCTACGAGCCGCTCTGCGACAGCCCGGGCACCTACGTCCTGCAGCAGTAAGCCATCGCTTTCGGCTGCCGCGGTCTATCCTGACCGAATCAGGCGGACCCTTTCGGGCGCCGAATTGAGGAGGTAACTGCCCAGGTGACGCGGCCAAACTACCCGTTGCGGGCGGTGACTGGTGGCGCTACCCGAGCGCCACACCACCGCGACCTCCGCAGACGGCGGCACGGCTCATCGCACAGCTCCCGCCGAAGGCCCGTCGCCGTGCGCTCAGCCGCCCTCGCCGGCCGCCGCCTGGTAGGCGTCGCGCATTTCGCGCTTCAGCGTCTTGCCGGCGGCGTTGCGCGGGAAGTCGTCCATGATCTGCAGCGCGTGCAGGCGTTGGTAGCGGGCGCCGACGCGTTCGTTGATCCAGTCGCGCAGTTCGCCAGCGGTGATCGAGGCACCGGCATTGAGGACGACGGCGGCGACCGGCGTTTCGCCCCATTTCGCGTGCGCCACGCCAAAGACAGCGACCTCCCTGACCGCCGGGTGGCGAGCGGCGACCTCCTCGACGTCCTTCGGGTACACCTTGACACCGCCGCTGTCGATCATGTCCTTCTTGCGATCGACCAGGTACAGGTAGCCTTCGCCGTCGGTATAGCCGAGGTCGCCGGTGAATAGCCAGCCGTCGCGAATCGCCTGCTCGGTCAAATCGGGGCGACCGTAGTAGCCGCCCATCAGCGAGGGGCCGCGGCCGACGATCTCGCCGACTTCGCCGGCCGGCGCATCGCTGCCGTCGTCACGGACGATGCGCATCTCGTAGAACGCGGGTGGAGCACCGACCGAACCGGATTTGCGTAGCGACTGCGTTTTGTCGAGGATGGTCCAGAAACCTTCCGTGAGGCCATAGAGCTCGTAGAAGCGATCCGGGAGCAGGCGATTGAGCAAGTCCTTGTACTCTTGGTACAGCGGCGCACCGAGAGAGAGGATCATTTCCAGCGAGGCCAGTTTCTCGGGCGCGAAATTCGCTGCATTGAGCACGGCGATGATCTGTGCCGGTACCATCATGGTGTGCGTGACCCGCTCGCGGGCGATGATTTCGATCGCCTCCTCGGCGTCGAACTGGCGCTGCAGGAGGTAGCGCGCGCCCAGGTAGAAGCAAGGCATCAGGGTCACGAAAGCACCGTTGAAGACGATTGCACCGGTGTGCAGCACCACCGACTCCGACGTCATCCGCCAGGCGGACGCGAACAGCGTGCTGTACATCGAGCGCACGAAATGGCTGTGGATGATGCCTTTCGGCAGGCCGGTGGTGCCACTGGTGTACATGATGTTGAAGAGGTCGTCGGCACCGACCTGCAGCGGCTCGCTGCCGCCTTGTGGACAGGTCTTGAGCAAGGACCCGTAGTCCGGGTAATCGCCGGCCGCACCGTCGACCAGCAGCACGTGGTCGGCGACAAGCTCGGGTAGCTCTGCCCGCACCTGGTCGAGCATCGGCGCCAACGAGCGCTGCGTGACCAGGCAGCGGGCACCCGAGTCGCGCAGCAGACTGCTCAGACCTGAAGGCATCAACAAGGGACTGAGCGGCACCAAAACGGCGCCGATCGACGGCACGGCCCAGTAGACTTCGAGCAGCTCCCGGCAGTTCGACAAGACCGTCGCCACGCGATCGCCCTTGCGCACGCCAAGCCAGGTCAGAAGCCGAGCACATTGGCTGACGCGCGCCTCGAACTCGCGCCAGGTCAGCCGGTCCTGCTCGAAAACGACCGCTACCTGATCCGGTCGAAACTGCGCATGGTGTTTGATGAGCGTTGCTAGTTGCAGCATTTCTCCTCCTCTTGACGAGACCGGGGGCGCCTGGCCAGGCGCGCATGCGCCACCCCTTGAACCGGATTCCAACGGTGTCGGCAGCGGGCGCCACTCGCAGCACGCGCCGACCAAGCCTGGCGTGCTGTCGCCGAGTAAGCACTGCTGCATTGAAGCGCTGCTGCACAGCGGGCCTGGCGGCGCCGGCAAGTCGCTTGACTGCAAGCCAGGCAGCAAAGCTTGGCATCGCAGCGCAACATACCAGTACTATACAACGCCATCGCTGGCAACGGGGGAAGCCTGATCGAGCCGCTTTCGATGGCCATTCGCCCCACTACAAACCCCCATCAGTAGTGGCACCAGGGCTGTTAATGCCAGTTTTTTGGCCTTTCTTGCCAGCCATCGAATAATAGTCGCCATTAGTTCCGGAGGGGTGAACAAATCCGGCGCAGAGGAGTAGAATGAATTGTGCGGTGCGGAATGACGTTCTTTTTTGTGGTCTTTTCGCCCCATTCCACCGCGGCTGGGAGCAACGCTGGCGAGCCAGGCCACGGCGTTGGCAGCTGGGCAACAAGGATCACCAGAATCGTTTTTCGCGGCCAGTCCGTCACTCTCGGGACTTGCGGCGCAGGCAAGGTACTCGTGGGTCGCCCCGCAGGGGCTGGCCCGTTTTGATTCACTTTTGTTTGCTGGAGGTAAAAAATGTATTCACTGCTACGGGAAATGCCGGATTTCACCACGAGTTGGTGGAGATACATGCTGGCCATGATGCGCGCTTCGAACCGTGAGGTCAGCGAGTTCAATGACAACATGTTCATTGCCGCCCACATTGCCATGACCGCTGCTCGCGACAACCCGATGAGCATGCTGGAAACCTTCGAGATCATGGAACATAGCGCCGGCCTGGCCCGCAAGGGAGCCGCCGGCATGCAGGACAAGATGGCCGACTACGCCTTCGACCAGATCGAGGAAGGCACGCGCGCCTACTTGAACACCATCCTCAAGTCGGATGGCGAGAAGCTCGGCGGCTATATGCGCCGCGAAGCCGAAATCATGGAAGCGGTCTCCAACTTCAACGAACAGATCGAAGCCATCGGTGACGAGTTCGGTTTTCATTTCAACACCAAGGACTACAAGCTGGTGGCGGAAACGGACGGCTTCGAGCTTTACCAGGTGCTGCCAATCAAGGAAGGCGTCAAGGTCCGCAAGGATCTGAAGCCGGTCGTTCTCGTCCCGCCGTACATGCTCGGCGTGCACATCCTGGCCTTCCTGCCGTTCGAGAACAAGAGCTACAGCCACTCCTTCGCCAACGAGGGCATTCCGACCTACGTCCGCGTCGTCAAGGACATCATGACCACCGAGAAAGTGCAGACGATGACCCCGGAGGACGACTGCGAGCAGACGCGCCAGCTCTGTGCCAAGGTCATGGAACTCAACGACGGCAAGAAGGTGACCTTGAACGGCACCTGTCAGGGTGGCTACATCAGCATGATGAACATCCTCTCGGGCAAGCTGACCGATGTCTGCGACGCTCTGATCACCAACGTGACGCCGGTTGACGGCACCTACAGCGATGCCATCAGCGGCATGCCGCAGATGCACCACGACTTCGTCACCACCACCCTGCCGAGCGGCAACAAGGTTGCCAACGGCTACCTGCTCAGCCTCGGCATGCGCTTTGTGGCCATCGACCGCGAAACGCCGCTGGTCAAGGTGCTCGATCAGGCCTCGCTGCAGCGCGCCACCGGCATGAACCCGGGCAAGACGCCTGCCGCCCTGTTCCGCTGGCTGCTCAAGGAACGTGTGCACCTGCCACTGGCCATCGCCAACATGAGTTCGCACACTTTCCAGGACGCTATTTCCGACGATGGCACGCTGCCGGTCAAGCTCTTTGACCAGCCGCTGAACATCAAGGGTCTGATCGACATGAAAGTGCCGTGGTATCAGAACTACGCGATCAAGGACGATCTGGTCACGCCGGCTTGTGCCACCGCCGCCAACAAGCACCTCGAAGGGTGGGAAGGTCTCGAATCAGTCGCTTTCTACGGCGGTCACGTCGCCATCCTGACCAGCCCGCACGGCAAGAAAGCGCCGGTTACCGGCGAGTTCACCGATGCCAACGGCAAGGCTGCCCGCGGCCCGGTGAAGTTCCAGATGGACATCTCGGCCTGAACAGGGGACGAGTCTCCGAGGGAATAACGGCAGAATGCAACTGACTGTTGCCTTCTGACCCCCTGTAAATCACGCGGCCGGCCCGACGAGAATCGTCCAGGTCGGCCGCATTGCTTCTGGCCAGGCGCAGGCTGCGCGCCCCGCGAAAGAGTGACGCCAGAGCAGGCAAAGGCGGCGCAAATCGTTCATGATAGCGGTCGCCACAAACGCTAAGCACCAGCCGAGCGCAGCAACAGGAGTGTCCACCTGCTCGTGGATCCTCGAATATCACCCAATTTGAATCTGGAGATTTCCTTTATGAGTTACGTCAACATCATCGCCGAAGTCCGTGGAAAAGTCGGCCTGATCACCCTCAATCGCCCGAAGCAGTTGAACGCCCTCAACGATGATCTGATGGACGAGCTGGGCGACGCGCTGGCCGCCTACGAGGCCGACGAGAATATCGGTGCGATCGTCATCACCGGCTCGGACAAGGCCTTCGCGGCCGGCGCCGACATCACCGTGATGCAGTCACTGACCTACATGGAAGCCTACAAGGGCGATTTCATCAGCCGCAACTGGGAAGGCGTCAAGAATTGCCGCAAACCGGTGATTGCGGCGGTTGCCGGCTACGCCCTCGGCGGCGGCTGCGAGTTGGCGATGATGTGCGACATCATCCTGGCCGCCGACACCGCTCAGTTTGGCCAGCCGGAAGTGCGCCTGGGCATCCTCCCCGGTGCCGGTGGCACGCAGCGTCTGCCGCGCGCCATTTCCAAGGCCAAGGCGATGGAAATGTGCCTCGCTTCGCGCAATATCGATGCCGAGGAAGCCGAGCGCGCAGGCCTGGTTTCGCGCGTCGTGCCGGCCGACAAGCTGCTCGACGAGGCGATGTCGACCGCCACCCGCATCGCCGGTTTCTCGCTGCCGGTGGTGATGATGATCAAGGAATGCATCAATCGCTCCTACGAAAGCTCGCTCAACGAGGGACTGCTCTTCGAACGGCGCGCCTTTCACTCGGCTTTCGCCCTCGACGACCAGAAAGAAGGTATGACCGCCTTCGTCGAAAAACGCAAGGCGGCTTTCACCAACCGCTGAGCCTGTCATTTCGCGGCACTTCCCGGAGCAGCGCCTGGCGCCGTCCGGGGGGTGTCGCGGCAGCTTGCGAAAGGGTCAGCAATGCGCCGCCACATCGACCGCGTTGCTGATCGTCACCTGATCCACCCAGGCCTTGGCGTACACCGTGCTGTAGATGTTGGAGTAAGCCGCCACTTCGAGAGTCAGCGTCACTTCGCGGTTGGCAAAGCGCGCCAGATCGACCGCTGACTGACGCAGCCATTCGTTCTCCTGGTGCACCATGCCGATCGCCGTGACTTCATCGACGACGATGCCATCGACCAGGACCCGGAAGCTGGCGCTGGTGTAGTCATTGACCGCCGCGTTCAGATCCAGTCGCCGCACATAGCTTAGTTCCGGCCGCGGGCCCAGCCTAAGACGCCGAGAGATGGCTTGCGCACGCGCACCGACGGCCCCTGAATCGCCCGACGACGCGTGCCCGTAGAGCATCGAGCCGCCGCGAAAGGCACGCGGATCGTCGTGCAGCAGATCCCAACCGGCGCCTTCCCAGCCAGCACTGCGCAAGGTTTCCGGGCTGAACGGGCCGGAGCGCTGCGCCCCACCTTTGAGCACCCCCGCCGCTTCCAACGCCGTCGAAATGATGCCCGGAACGTCGATGCCCAGGGGCGCCGAACTGCGCGGCCGGTTACCGGGCTTGAGCAGCCCGGCGGCCTGCAGCGATGCAGAAATGATGCCATGCACGTCGAGACCCATGGCGCGATGCCCAGTTCCCGACGCCTCGTCAGAGGTCCCGCCGCGCGCCTTGCGGGCGTCGGCGGCTGCTTCCTCTCGAGTCGGTGGCTCACCGACATCGACTGGCCGGCCACGGGTCGCGCTCTCGCGAGCAGGCTCAGCTGCCGCTGCGCCCGCCGCCATTGGCTCGACCGCAGGCTCGTCGCCTGTAGGCGCCGCCGCAGCGTCGAAGGCAGCCTCAGCGGCGGCACCGGAGCCCGCCCTGCGTGCCCCCGGCGCCTGCTCGGGCGCTCCCGTACTTGCCGAACGTTCACCAAGCAAGCCCCAGAAATCGGCAATGCGGTGCGTAGACGAGATGCCTACGGCGTTGAAGAATGGCGCCGCGGTGCCGCACTGATGCGGCTCCGGGCCTGGGTCTAGAGCTGCGCCGTGCGACATGCCGGTAATCGTGTAGGACTCGATCAATTCCTCGCCGTTGGCCCCCAGCCACACTCGCCGCGGATAACCGTCGACGCGCATCTCGATGCTCGGCTTGGCGTCCAGGCCGTGCACGTCGGCCCACTGCTTGATCAGCTCTTCGGCATTGATCGGCTTCACCGCCGTATCGGCGTCGCCGTGCCAGACCGACAGGGTCGGCCAGGGTCCTTGATGTGTCGACGCCGCGCGCACCAGCGCGCCCCATTCCTCGGCCGAGCGCGAACGCCCCTGAAAGATGCTTTCCAGCCCCTCCTGCAAGCCCTTCGCCGTCCGGTAGGGGACCCCGGCAATGACCGCGCCACCGGCAAAGACCTCCGGATAGCTGGCCAGCATCACCGTCGTCATCGCGCCCCCGGACGAGGTACCGGTGACATAGACGCGGCGACGATCGAGGCCGTGCTCGGCGACCATCTGGTCGACCATCTGCACGATCGACTGCGGCTCGCCACGGTCGCGTTCGTTGTCTTCGGGGCGAAACCAGTTGAAGCAGCGCAGCGGGTTGTTGTTCCATTGCTGCTGCGGGAAAAGCAGCGCGAAACCATGTCGATCGGCAACCGTCGACCAGCCGCTGCCCTTGTTGTAGGAGGCGGCGCTCTGCGTACAGCCATGCAGGACGACGACCAGCGGTGCATTCGCCGGCAGCCCCTCGGGGAGATAGGTGCACATCTTCAATTCGCCGGGGTTGCTGCCGAAGCCGCTGACTTCATGCAGGCGGCTTTCCTGCGAATCGACCTGGTCGGACCAGGCCTTTACCGAGGCCAGCGTCGCGAGAAGCTTTTCCCAGCGACTTCCGTGCGGCGTCTTGGCGGCGAGTTTTGCCATATTCGCAATGGCGGCCATCTTGTGGCCCAGTTTATTCAGCATTGGACTACTCCTGTCATCGGACAAGGTGGTAAGCGAACCGATCTCGATCAATTTGCGGACCGGCAGGAAAACGGTGTGGAACAGACCGGGATCGACCAATCCACCACGTTGAGGATCAAGCCAGGCCGGCGGAGCAGCACCCGGTGCCAGGCCATAGGTGTGACTGAAAACGGCGCGGCGGCCCTGCCACCAGGCGCTGAATTGCAGTGAGGCAACCGGACAACCGCGGTTGACCCAGACGCCGAAGAGTTCGCCGGCGACGATCGCTCGCGTTTCCTCGGCGCAGGCCAGTTCCAGAAGCTGGGCGAGTGCTTCGCCGAAAGGCATGCCATCCAGGCAAATCGTCGCCGCCGGCTGATCTTTGCCATCGGCGGTCGCGACGGCCGGACCAAAGAGGACGCGCGGCGTATTTCCCCCGGGCGCTACCGCCGCGGGTCGCAAATCTTCGTAGCAGCGGATGGCTTCGACGGTCTGCGCCTGCTGCGGTGCGGCCATCGCGCCAATCAACAGCTGCGCGGCGTACTGCGGCGTCGCTGGTGGCGAGCCGCGACCGCGTGGGCCAGGAGCAACCAGCCCACCGGTGACCATCAGGGTGACCCGAAAGCGCAGGTCGCGCCGCGACTCGCCGAGCAGGTCGGCGAGTCGTTCGCTGAATTCGTAACGTGCCAGTCGATTAACCATGGCGCAACGATAGCACGCACCCAGGCAACATGCACGCCTTTTTTGAGTAAGTGCCACCTAAACATTTATTTTGTACAAGAAGCCGTCGCAAGCGCTCCTCGACGCCCGTTGCTGGCCGTGACTACGCATGAAAGCTATGATTCGAGCTTCCATCAGTCAGGAGTAAAGCGATGCCCCGATTCCCGCAAGCCGCTCACCGCCAACGGCGACCCGGGCGATGAGCACGACGCGCTGGGAGCAGGACTCCTTTGGCAGCATCGAGGTAGTGAAGGACCGGCTCTGGGGCGCACAGACGCAGCGCTCACTCGAGCACTTCGACATCTCCAGCGAACGCCTGCCCGAGGAACTGGTGCTCGCCCTCGCCGCGGTCAAGTCAGCCTGTGCGCGCGTAAATAGCGAGCTCGGGCTTTTGCCGGAAAACAAGGCCGCAGCGATCACGGCTGCCGCCGAGGAAGTCCTGCTCGGCCGTCATAGCCAAGAGTTTCCGCTGTCGGTCTGGCAAACCGGCTCGGGTACGCAGAGCAACATGAACATCAACGAGGTCCTGGCCAATCGCGCCTCGGAACTGCTCGGCGGCGAACGCGGCGAGAAGCGCTGCGTGCACGCCAACGACGACGTCAACCGCGGGCAGTCCTCGAACGATGTCTTCCCGACGGCCATGCATGTGGCCGCGGTTCTCGGCATCACGCGCGCACTGCTACCGGCACTGGCCCGGCTGCGCGCAACGCTGGCGGCCAAGTCCACCGCCTTTTCGGCGATCGTCAAGATCGGTCGCACCCACCTGCAGGACGCTACGCCGCTGACCTTGGGCCAGGAATTCTCCGGCTACGTGGCCCAGCTCGAACACGCCGAAGCGGTGATTGAAGACGCCCTGCCCTCGCTGTACCCGCTGGCCATCGGCGCTACCGCGGTCGGCACCGGTCTTAACACCGCGCCGGATTTCGGCGCACGCGTGAGCGCGGAGCTCGCCCGCGACAGCGGCCTGCCCTTTGTCGAGGCAAGTAACAAGTTCGCTGCGCTGGCAGCACACGATGGCCTTGTCGCAGCGCATGGCGCGCTGCGGACGCTTGCCGTGGCCTTGATGAAAATTGCCAACGATATCCGCTGGCTGGCGTCGGGCCCGCGCTGCGGCCTCGGCGAGATCAGCATTCCGGAAAACGAGCCGGGCAGTTCGATCATGCCCGGCAAGGTCAACCCGACGCAGTGCGAGGCGCTGACCATGCTCTGCTGCCAGGTGATGGGCAACGACGTCGCCATCGGCATCGGCGGTGCGTCCGGCAACTTCGAGCTGAACGTCTTCAAGCCGCTGATCGCCCACAACTTTCTGCAAAGCGTGCGCTTGCTGGCCGACGGCATGAACAGCTTCGAGGCGCACTGCGCCTGCGGCATCGAGGCCCGGCGCGAACACATCGGCGAATTGCTCGAACGCTCGCTGATGCTGGTCACCGCGCTCGCGCCGCACATCGGTTACGACCGCGCCGCCGAGATCGCCAAGCGCGCCCACCGCGACGGCGGTACGCTACGCGCAGCGGCGCTGAGCCTGGGATACGTCAGTGAGGAGAATTTCGACCGCTGGGTAAGAGCGAGCGAGATGACCGGCAGCGGCGAGCCACTCTAGCTCGGCGCCAGGGGCAGGCTGAGAGAAAACAGGGCGCCACCCTGCGGCCTGTTTGCCGCTTCCAGGCGGCCACCGTGCCGTTCGACGATGCCGTAGCTGATCGACAGCCCGAGACCGGTCCCCTGCCCGACCGGCTTGGTGGTGAAGAAGGGATCGAAAAGGCGCGCCAAGTTGGCCTCGGTAATTCCCGAGCCATTGTCGGCGAAGTACAGGACGATCATTCCGTCATGCTGCTCGGCGCTGATTTCGAGGCTCGGCGCCTCGCAGCCGGCGGTCGCGTCGCAGGCATTCTGGACAATGTTCATCAGCACCTGCTGCATCTGCCCGGACGACCCGATGACCGGCAACTCGCTCGGCAGATCGGCCTTGACGGCAAAATCCCGCAAGCCCGAGCGCGCCACCCAGCGCACCGCCCGCCCGACCACGGCGGCCAGATTGAAAACCTGGTCGGCACTGCGATCGATGGCCGAGAAACGCTTCAGGCCATCGACGATGTCGCGGGTCCGCTCGGCACCTTCGGTCATTCCGTCGAGCAGTGGATTGAGGTCCTGCATGATGCGATCGATGCGCAATTCCTGACGCAGCGCCTCCAGTTCGGGCGCTCGCTGGCCCGGCTCATCGTGCACCGCTTCCAGGTAGGTCTGCAGGCGCGCGGTGTAGCGGCGGATGGCCAGTACATTGCCGAGAACGAAACTGATCGGGTTATTGAGTTCGTGCGCCACGCCGGCGACCAGGCGGCCGAGTGATGCCATCTTCTCCGCTTGCAGAAGCTGCTGCTGCGTGCGTTTGAGGTCCTCGTGTGCCTGCCGCAGGGCATGGTAGGCGCGGCGAAGTTCTCCGACCGGGCGGCCGGTGAGCACCATGCCGACCAGCTTGCCGGTTCCCGAAAGGCGCGGCGTGCAGTTCAGCGAGACCGGCAGCGGACTACCGTCTCGCCCCATGATGCGTAGCTCGCAGTCCTGAACCGTTGCCGGGCGAGCAGCCGAAAAGAAGTCGCGGGCGCGCTGCCGCGACGCCTCGTCGGCAAAAAGCTCGCACACTGGCCGGCCGCGCAATTCGCCTTCATCCTGGCCGATAAAGCGGCGCAGCGAGTCGTTGACCTCGTCGATCGCACCATGGCGATTGCAGACGATCAGGATGTCCGACATCGACGCCAAAACGCTCTCGATGAACTGCTGCGAGTCCTCGAGTGCGGCGTTCTTTTCCTCGAGCACCACCTCGTATTGCAGGAGGTCGTTGTACACCTCGTCCATCTTGTGGATCACCTCGATCCACACCGCCTCGTCGACGCCGCCGAACGCCGACCCGGCCTCTGCCGGACTGCCAGAGGCGCTCAGAGCGTCCAGCGGCGGTCGCTTGTCCGGGACACTCCCGCTGCCGGCGACGAGTGATCGTTTCATGCGCCGATCCTAGGGCGAATCGAAACGCGGTGCAACTCTCGCACGCGGCACAGGAGCGCGGCTCGTCCAAGGCCAGGGCGGCAAGTGGAAACAAGGTTTCCACTTGCCGGCACATGCGCAAACCTGCGTTCCCCTCGCGCGCTGGCCAACGCAGTACATGTCGCTGCTTTATTGGCTGATTTCGAACTGGCACGCTTTTTGTAAGCCCCTTTGCTGAAAGTGCTTGCAGAGCCTTGCATGAGCTCTGGTGTGCCGCGATGACATTCTCCGACCACCGGTCGGGCGACGAGAACCAGGTTGCGAGATAAGGGAGCAGGAAAATGGCAAACACCCGTCTGCTGCAATTGGAAGCCGAGACGACGATCGTCGATGCGAGCAAGCGACTCGGCATGCCGCGGCGCGAATTCCTGCAGTTCTGCGCCACCGTCGCCGCCGGTCTTGGCTTGCCGCCCGGCGCCGAAGCGGCGGTCGCCGAAGCGGTGGCTACCAAGAAGCGGCCTTCGGTGATCTGGCTGCACTTCCAGGAATGTACGGGCTGTACCGAATCCCTGCTGCGCGCCGAGCATCCGACCCTGGAAAGGCTGATCCTCGACGTCATCTCGCTGGATTACCACGAAACCCTGTTTGCCGCTGCTGGCCATCAGGTCGAACAGGCGCGCAAGGCGGCCATGGCCGAACACAAGGGCGCTTACCTGCTGGTCGTCGAAGGCGCCATCCCAACGCGTGACGGCGGCATCTACTGCAAGGTGGGCGGCCAGACAGCGATCGAATTGACCAAGGAATGCGCCGCCGATGCGGCGGCGGTGATCGCCATTGGCTCCTGCGCCAGCTGGGGCGGCATGCCGTCGACCGCGCCCAACCCGACCGGCTCTTCCGGCGTCGCCGACGTACTTGGCAAGCCGGTGGCGACGATCCCCGGTTGCCCGCCGAACCCCTACAATTTCCTGGCCACGGTGGTGCACTTCCTTACCTTTGGCGCGTTGCCACCGCTCGATGAACTGGGCCGCCCGAAATTCGCCTACTCGCGCCTGATTCATGAAAACTGCGAGCGGCGCGCGCATTTCGATGCCGGCCGTTTCGCCATGCAGTTTGGCGACGAAGGGCACCGCAAGGGCTACTGCCTCTACAAACTCGGCTGCAAGGGCCCGGAAACCTACGCCAACTGCCCGACCGCGCTGTTTGGTGACGCCGGCGCAGGCACCTGGCCGGTCGGCTGCGGCCATCCCTGTATCGGCTGCAGCGAACAGGGCGTCGGCTTCAGCAAGCCGATTCACATGCTCTCGAAGGTGAAGAATGTCGAGCCGCCGCAGCAGTATCCGCGCATCGTCGAAGAGCAAGGCGTCGGCGCGACACTTGGCGCGGCGTCGCTGCTGGCCGCCGTCGCCGGCGCCGCGGCCGGCGCCGGGGCAATGGTCGCGCGCAATCTAGGCCTTTCACACCAGGCCCAGGAAGCGGAACGAGCCAGGGCCGCGAGCGAGAAAACGGAGGTCTGAGATGCATGCCGAGATTTCTGCAGCGAGCCGCAACGAAAAATCGCGCCGCAATTTTCTGAAAGGATGCCTCGGCGCCGCCGGCACCGCGGTCGCTAGCGGCACCCTGAGCACGCTCAGCGCGCCGGCTGCTGCGCGGGAGACCTATCAGCGCCCGCCGGAGGCGCTTGGCCTGCTCTACGACGCCACCCTGTGCATTGGCTGCAAGGCCTGCGTGGCTGCCTGCAAGCAGGCCAACGACAATCCGCCCGAGTTCTCGACCGCGGACAAGTTGTGGGATACGCCGCTCGATACCAGCGGCAACACCTTCAACATCATCAAGATGTACCGCCACGGCACGATGACCACCAAGGACGCCGAGATCAACGGTTATGCGTTCATGAAGACTTCCTGCATGCACTGCGCCGACCCCTCGTGCGTTTCGGCCTGCCCGGTGACGGCGATGACCAAGGATCCGGTCACCGGCGTCGTCGCCTACGACGCCGATGCCTGCGTCGGTTGCCGCTATTGTGTCGTCGCCTGTCCCTTCGGTATTCCCAAGTACCAGTACGACTCGCCGACCGGCGAAATCGGCAAGTGCGAACTGTGTCGACATCGCGTCGCCGACGGCCACTACTCGGCCTGCGCCGAGGTCTGCCCGACCGGCGCGACCCTGCACGGGCGCACCCGCGATCTGCTGAGCGAAGCCAAGCGCCGCCTGGCGCTCCCTGCCGGCAGCATCACCCGCTACCCGCGCGGCAGCATCGACGGCGGCCCGGATCAGAGCTACGAAGGCTACGTCGGCAACTACCAGCAGCACGTGTATGGCGAGCACGAGTACGGCGGCACGCAGGTGCTCAAGCTCTCGGCAGTGCCCTTCGCAAAGGTCGGCATGCCGAATTTGCCGCCCAAGTCGTCGGCGGCAACTTCCGAGACCATCCAGCACACGCTCTACGGTGGCCTGCTGATGCCCTTTGCCGTCCTCGGCGCGATGACCTACGTCGCCAAACGCAACGTCCATCACGAAGACGAGGATGGGCATGATTCCAGCGCTCAGGCAGCAGCGAGCAAGCCAGGGAAGGAGTGATCATGAGCACTCAAGAACACGCCCGACCGGCACCGGTCGGTGGCAGCCTGGTCAACGCCACGACCCTGGTCTGCGGCGTTCTGATCGCGGTCATGGCGACGATCATTCTGGTCCGCCTGATCTTCGGCCTCGGCACCACCACCAACCTCAACGACGGCTACTCCTGGGGCGCCTGGGTCGTCGTTGACGTCTTCATTGGCTCGGCGCTGGCCTGCGGCGGCTTCTCGGTGGCCTTGCTGGTCTACATCTTCAACAAGGGCCAGTACCATCCGCTGGTGCGCCCGGCACTGCTCGGCAGCCTCTTCGGCTACACCCTGGCCGGTGCGGCGATCACTTTCGACCTCGGTCGCTGGTGGAACTTCTGGCACATCTTCTGGCCGGGCTACTTCAATGTCAATTCGGTGATGTTCGAAGTCGCCGCCTGCATCACGCTGTACATCATCGTCATGTGGATCGAGTTCTCGCCGGTGTTTCTCGAGAAGCTGGGCCTGCACGATGCGCGCCGCAAACTGAGCAAGCTGCTGTTCTTCTTCATTGCCCTCGGCATCGTCCTGCCGATGATGCATCAGGCGTCACTGGGGACCATGCTGGTGGTCATGGGTGGCCAGGTCAACCCGCTCTGGCAGACGCCGATGCAACCGCTGATCTACCTGCTCTCGGCGATCATCCTCGGCTACGGCGTCGTGCTCTTCGAGTCCTGCGTCGCGGCCTCGGCTTACCGGCGTCAGGTCGAGGTTTCGATGCTCAATCCGATGGCCAGAGTGATGCTCGGTATCATGGCCTTCTACCTCCTGGTTCGTTTTGCCGACCTCATCGCACGCGGTGTACTGCGGCTCGCCTTCCAACCCGACTTCATCGCCCTGACCTTCTGGATCGAGAACGCCTGCTTCATCGCCCCCTTCCTGCTGATCCGCAGCGTCGAGGCGCGGCGCAATCCGGCACGCCTCTTTCTGGCCGGTATCGCGGTCATGCTCGGCGGCATCCTGCTGCGCCTGAACGGCTTCCTGATCGCCTTCGATACCGGCCCTGGCTGGACCTATTTTCCATCGGTCCCCGAACTGCTGGTCACCATCGGCATTTTTGCCGCCGAAGTCCTCGGTTACATCGTCATCACCCGCCGCTTCCCGGTTCTGCCGCGCGAAGAAAGCTACGTCCAGCCTGCGCACAGCTAAGGCTTTTTCGAGGAGACAGGAAAATGTCGCAACGAGTCACGATTGATCCGGTCACGCGAATCGAAGGTCACCTGCGTGTTGATGTCGAGGTCGACGGCGGCGAGGTCAAGAAAGCCTGGGCTTCCGGCCAGATGTGGCGCGGTGTCGAAACCATCCTCGTCGGTCGCGACCCGCGCGATGCCTGGGCCATCACCCAGCGCATCTGCGGCGTGTGCACCACGGTTCACGCCATCGCCTCGGTGCGTGCCGTCGAGAACGCGCTGCAGATGGAAATACCACTCAATGCCCAGTACATCCGCAACATGATCATCTTGGCGCATGCGGTTCACGATCATATCGTCCATTTCTACCATCTCTCGGCGCTCGACTGGGTTGATGTCACCAGCGCCTTGCAGGCCGACCCGGGCAAGGCAGCAGCCCTGGCCGAAAGCTTGTCCAGCTGGCCGGGCAACAGCAAGGCCGAATTTACCCGCGTCAAAGAACGCTTGGCGGGCTTCGTCGGCACCGGACAACTGGGGATTTTCACCAATGGCTACTGGGGACACCCGGCGATGAAGTTGCCCCCGGAAGTAAACCTGATCGCCGTCGCCCACTACCTGCAGGCGCTGGAAGTGCAGCGACACGCCAACAAGATCGTCAGCATCCTCGGCGCCAAGACGCCGCATATCCAGAACGTCGCCGTTGGCGGCGTCGCCAATGCGCTGTCCATTGATTCGCAGTCGGTGCTGACCGTCGAACGTCTGCTGGCGGTCAAGGGCTGGATCGACCAACTCAGCGATTTCGTGAAGAACGTCTACCTGATTGATGTCGCCGTGATCGGTGGCTTCTACCCCGAGTGGACGACCATCGGACGCGGCATCGTCGACTACGTCTCGGTACCGGATATCCCGCTTGACGGCAAGAACACCCAGTTTGCCCTACCCGGCGGGCATATCTCCGCGGGCGACCTGAGCAGCTTCAAGGAGATCAAGACCCACAACGACGCCTATTTCAGGGACGGCGTCGCCGAATCGGTGAAGCACTCCTGGTACGAAGGTGGCAAAGGCCCGCTGCATCCTTACAAGGGCGAAACCAGACCCCAATACACCGACTTCGAGGATGAGGGCAAGTACTCGTGGCTGAAATCTCCGACTTTCTACGGCCAGCCGATGCAGGTCGGTCCGCTGCCACGCGTGCTAGCAATGGTCGCCGCGCAACACCAGCCGACAATCGTCTACGCAACGCAAACACTTGAGTTGGTATCCACGGTCGCCAAGACCAAGGTCGGTCTCGACGCGCTGCACTCGACGATCGGCCGTCATGCGGCGCGTGCCGTCGGCTGCGCGGTGCAGGTCGACGAACTGGCGCGGCAATGGGATCTGCTGCTGGCCAACATGGCCAAGGGCGACCTGAACACTTTCAACAAGCCGGTCTTTCCGAAGGACGAAGTTGCTGGCGTCGGTATCCACGAAGCGCCGCGCGGCGTCCTTTCGCATTGGGTGGTCATAGACGACGGCAAGATCAGGAACTACCAGTGCGTCGTACCGACCACCTGGAACGCTGCGCCGCGCAACGAGGCGGATGCGCCCGGCGCCTACGAGGCCTGCCTGGCGGGAACGCCGGTGGCCATTCCCGATCAGCCGCTGGAAGTGCTGCGCACCGTGCACTCCTTCGATCCCTGCCTGGCCTGCGCGGTCCATGTAGTCGATACCGAGAAGCGGCAGGTGGTCAAGGTCAAGGCGGCGTGATGGCCATCGTCCTCAGCGTGCGGCGCGACGGTAGCGAGTACAGCACGCGAAGCGCTCATCGATCCTGCCGGGAGAACTGAACATGCGCGTCGTCGTACTGGGTGCCGGCAACATTCTGCTGAGCGATGAAGGGCTCGGCGTGCACGCCATCGAGCGTCTGCCACTGGCTTACTTGCTGCCCGGCGCAGTCGAAATCATCGACGGCGGCACCTGTGGCATGGAAATGCTCGATGCGCTTGAAGATCTCGACGCCTTGTTCATGATTGATGCCATTCGTGGCGGTCAGCCGCCCGGCACGCCGATCCGGCTCGTTGGCGATGCCGTGCCAGTGTTCTTCAAGACCAAGTTGTCGCCACACCAGATCGGCCTTTGCGATGTGCTGGCGACCCTGGAGCTTCTCGGCAAGGCACCGAAATACACCGCCATTCTCGGCGTCCAGCCACGCTCGCTGGCGCTGGGAATGGAACTCAGCCCGGAAGTAGAAAAGGCCATCCCGACCGTGCTGCGCATGCTGGTCGACGAACTGGCGATGCTGGGAATGCGGGCGCGGCAACTGACGGTCAAGACCAGCGAGATACCTAGATGGTGAATGTCATGACCGTTCCCCCTCTTCCCCAACCCTTCTCCCGCGAGGGGAGAAGGGAGCTTCGTGAGTCGCTTGCGCGACTTTCACATTAACTGCCGAGGCCGCCTGATGTGCCTGTCGATCCCGCTGCAGTTGGTCTCACTGGAGGATGAGAACGGTGACTTCGCCATTGCCGAGCGGCGACAGGGAGGCGCACTGCGGCGCGAGCGGATCAACATGATGCTGATCGGCCCACAAGCCGTTGGCACCTGGATTTTGGCCTCGCTCGGCCTGGCCCAGGAAATCCTCGACGATCGCGAGCTGGCATTGATTGAAGACGCACTTGCCGCGCTCGACGCCTCGGTCGCCGGCGACTACGACGCCACAAAGCATTTTTCCGATCTACACACCCCGAGACAAGCACGGAGCACGCTTCCATGACACCTGGCATTCGCAAGGCAGCTTTCCAGGCCACACAGCCCCCCCCGGCGAAGCCGATCACCAGCAATCCGGCGTCGCGCCTCGAAGCCATGTACCGCCGTATCTGGCGTGCCAACATGCGCGACCTGCCCTTTGTCAACCTCGCCCTGTCCGTCGAAGCCCTCGGGTTCCGTCGCTGGCGGCTGGCGACGGCGAGTGCCAGCAGGCCGAATGGCGATGCACATGCGCAGGCAACGGACAACCGGGAAGGCGTCAGCGACGACCTGCTTGGCGATTGGGTGGGCGCGATGATCACCCCCTGGTTCATCAATCTCTTGATCTTGCCCGGTGGCGGCGATTTGTGGTCTGACCGTCCGTCCGGCGAACGTTGTCAACTGGTTTTTCCCATCGGCCCTCTGGAATTCATCGCCGACGATGACGCGAGCGCCGAGATTCCGGCCCTCCAATACTGCCCGCTGTTTGCACCACCGGGCCAGTTCGCCTCGCAGGCGGCAGCTCGTGCAGGGGCGATGGCCGCGCTGAATGCAATGTTCGGCATGCCGGCGGAGGAACCCTCAACGCCAGCCGCAGTGGCCCCCAACCTATTGCTTCCCGCACGACGCAGCTTCCTGCGACGCGTCGCCAGGCCCTGAGCGAGCGCGCAGCAGGGCGGCGAGTCCCTATGCGTTAAAGTCCGGGTCGGTAGCGTAAATCTCCGACTCAAAGCGACTCAAGGGCCTCATCCCTGCTTATCCCTTTCTCGTGGGACGGCAATTAGGGTTGCCGTAATGACGCGCTTGTGACACCCTGCCTTTTTCCCTGCTGATCCGTTTTCATGACGCACTTCTTTGCCGACGATGGCGAAAAGATTCACGTCCAGGTCTCTGGCGATGGCTCGCCAATCCTCATGCTGCATGGCTGGACCGCCAGCCACCGCGAATGGCAGCCCTTTCTCGAACAACTGACCGCCCACCACCGCGTATTCCGTTGGGATGCCAGAGGCCATGGCGGCCACCGCTTGGCGCAGGACACGGTGCCCACCGTGCAACGCATGGCGCAAGACCTCTCCAACCTGATCGCGCACTACGCACTCGACCAACTGGTAGTCGTTGGCCACTCGATGGGCGCCCTAACCCTCTGGCAGTACATCGGCGAACATGGCTGCCGCAATCTGCGCAAGCTCGTTTTCATCGACCAGTCGCCAAAACTGCTCACCGATGACAGCTGGTCCAACGGCATCTACGGCGACTTTGACCGCGAACAATCGCTCGCCTTCCTGAAGCATCTGGAGGACGACTTCGCCGAATCGGTTCTCCGTTTGGGCGGCATGGGACTCAACGTCCGCGCCAGACAGAAATATCACGAAAACTCCCCAGGCCTGGAGAAGGCGCGGCAGTGGTTGAGTGCGCAGGATCCGGCGCCGCTGATTGCCTGCTGGGAAAGCCTCACCGAAGCGGACTACCGGTCGGCGCTCGAACGCATCGACATCCCGGCGCTACTGGTCTACGGCGGCGAAAGCAATTATTACCGTAGCGAGACCGCGCACTACGTCAAGAACCGCATCGCCGGCGCCATCCTGCATGTCTACGAAGGCACTGACCACTCACCGCACCAGTGGGAACGCGACCGCTTCGTCCGCGACCTGCGAGAATTCATTGATGCGCCTTGAGACCTGCATGCACACCCGCCGCATCTTCCTGAATCGCCTCGATCCGGGAGAACACGACCCCGAGGATGCGGTGGTGGTGATTGATGTGCTGCGTTCTTTCTCGACCGCCGCCTACGCTTTTGCGGCCGGCGCCAGCACCATCTACCCGGTGGAAACGATCGCCGCGGCCTTCCACCTGCAACGCGCGCTGCCGGACGCACTGACCACCGGCGCGGTCGGCGGTGGCGACCCGATAGACGGCTTCGATTTTGGCAATTCGCCCACTGCCTTGCAGGGCGCGGACCTGGCCGGTCGAGCGCTCATCCAGACCACTGCCGCGGGCGTTCGTGGGCTGGTCCGATTCGGCTCGTGTCGCGCCTTGTTCGCCGGCAGCCTGGTCCTTGGGCGGGCGACCGCACGGGCACTACTCGCCTTGCAGCCAGCCGAGGTCTGTTTCGTGATCACCGGCGAATGGGTCGATCGCGACGGTGACGAGGACATCGCCTGCGCGGACTATCTGGAAGCGCTGCTGCACGGCGAAGAGCCCGACCCGGAACCGTACGCGGCCCGCGTGCGCAACTCCGATTTCGGACGGCGTTTTCAGGCCGACAGCAACGCCAACCTGCCAGCCAGCGATCTCAGTCTCTGCGCACAGGTCGATCGCTTTGACTTCGCGCTGCGCGCTGTGCGTTCGGATGGCCAACTGCAACTACGACGCGGCCGCGCCGGTGTAGATCGTCGGCCCCCCGGCCCCGGCTAGACAGCATTCCCTCATACCTGCAGCCGCAATCAGTCAGCGCCGACAGCCGGCTCCCGGCCAGCTCGGCGAATTCAGTGCCCGATCAGCCGGTTCAGTAGCGCTTCCAGCGTCACCTCATCAAGGCGCCCAAGGCGACTGCTTTCAAAGCGCCCATCACGCCTGATGACCACCGTATAGGGCAGCGCCTTGACCTGCAGGCCCGGCGTCTCGCTGGCATTCCTGCCGCCAACGAGTAGCGGATAGGACACCGCTGTCGTTTTGACGAAGGCGCGCATGTTGTCGACTTCGTCTATGCCGATGCCGACAAACTGCACGCCCTGCGCGGCGTAGCGGCCGTGCAGGCGCGAAAATGCAGGCATTTCTTCGACGCAGGGTTTACACCAACTGGCCCAGTAATTGACCACCAGGATCTTGCCCCGCCACTGCGCCATGGCCTGCGGAGCACCGTCAAGATCGTCGAGGGTCAGGGACATGAGCGCGTCGACTTCGGCCTGCGCTTCTGCTGGCGAGACTTGTGGCGGCGAGCGCAAGCTGTCGGGAATCGTGTCGCCGGGAGGCAAGCCGCCGAGGACCAGGACGCGATAGGCGAGCAGCGCGACGGTGGCCACGGTCAGCACGCCGGCGACCACCGCCACCCACAGCGCGCGCTGCTGGTTCATGCCCGCCGCTCCTTTTCGACCTTCTCCACGAGCTGCGCGCGCCACTGTGACATGGTCTTCAGACACACCAGAACAAACATCAGGCCGCCGATGACCGCAATCAAGCCACCGAGGCCCATCATTCCCATGCCAATCTTCTGCGGCAGGGTGGTCAGCATCTGCTCGGCACCGGCGACCTTACGCTGCACGCCGTAGCCTCCCGACCAGGCCAAGCCGAGAACGTGGATCAACTGACCGCCACCATAGACGTAGGGTTGCCAAAGCGCCATGCGACCCTCGACCGGGCCGAAGCCGAGGCCAGGCAGGAGCACATAGGCCAGCCCCATGAAGGCCAGCGTGACGCCAACCGTCGAGCCGTGATAGTGCGCCGGGATAACGACGTTGACACCGTGGATCATGTAGCCGAGGACACCACCGAGCGCAAACAAGGTGAAAGAAGCGACAAACGCCGACTTCGCCGGCTCTGCCGGCAGCGTGCGCACTCCCCACAAGGACAGGGCGCCGAGCAGGATCAGCGGTGCCATGTAGGGATGGCCCCACTCCATCAACTTGGCGAACAGCTCGACATGCGGCAGCTCGCCGACCGGCAACAACACATAGATCGCCGGCACCGCCAGTAGCGGCAAGGCGGCAACCAGGAAAAGCACCGACACCGCCCGTGGCGATGCCGCCGACGGGCGCGCCAGCGCCGCGGCGATCCACAGCCAGGCAACGACCATCAGCAAGGCGTGCTGAAACTGCAGGGTGTGACCGCCTCCCCAGAACATCACTTCGTAATAAATCGTTCCCTCGACTTCGGGCACCAGTAGCCACGACCAGTAGAACGCGGCCAGCGCCAGGAAAGCGGCGACCGCACCCAAAAAAGCGCCAAGGCGCAGCGGTTCACCGAGAAAGCGGTGCGGCCAGGTGGTGATCAAGGCGCGCAGCACCGCCAGACTCATGCCGGCGGCGAAGATCCACAGCGAAGTAAAGAACAGCGGCTGCTTCAACACCGGGATGTAATTGTTGAGCACCGGCTCGGCGCCCGGAAAGAACGGTGAAATGGTCATCAGCGCAGTGCCCAGGGCGGCCAGGGCGAAACCGCTCCAACCCAGCCAGGCCAGCCCGCTCCTGCCAAGTGCGCACCAGATGACCGCGGCAAAAGCCATGAACCACACCGCCACGGACAGGTCGACGTGCACCACCAGCGCCGCGCGGAACAGATCCTTTAGCGGGAAGACGTCCTGAATGCCGGGCGTTCGCGACAGGACCAGCAGCACCGCCAACAAGCCGGAGCCGATCAGCGCCATCACCCCCAACCACAACCAGGCACGCGCCAGCCTAGCGGGCGTGCCTGCAGATATTTCCGGCACCAAAGGTGCTTCCGAACTAAGCGTCACGACGTTCGAATCCACAACTGCCTCGCTCAAAAAATCGCCTGAGTATACGGCCAGGCCGCACGATATGCCAAACGCCATGCGCCACCCGCCACCTTCCGCGAGTAATCAACATGTCATTTTTTGGCGGCGGCCAGGCCGATGAGCGAAGCGCTGCTGAAGATCACTTGCCCCCGGCGAGCACAAATGCGAATATTGTTGCCCAAAGATTCTCCTGCTTCTGCCTGACCGTTTCGGAAACCGCTTATGCACTCGTCCCAACCGGGCATCAATATTGAAGCGCTGCTGGCGCACGTACCGCTGTTCAATGAATTGGAAAACGAGGAAATCGCACGCCTTGCTCGCGGCACACGCGAAATCAATGCCAGCCGTGGCGACATTCTGTTCCACAAGGGCGACACCCCGACCGGCTTCTACCTGATCGTCTATGGCCAGGTGAAGCTGGCGTTCACCTCGCCGCAAGGCGGCGAAAAAGTCGTCGACATCCTGCCGCAGGGGCAAACCTTCGGCGAAGCGGTGATGTTCACCGACAAGCCCTTCATGGTTTATGCACAGGCGCTGGCAGACTCGCTGGTGCTGCACATCTCGAAGGCGGCGATCAACGAAGAACTGGATGCCGATCCCAAACTCGGCCGCAAGATGATCGCCGGACTGTCCATGCGCCTGCACCAGCTGATGAACGACGTCGAGTCCTACTCGCTGCATTCGGGCCGCCGGCGAATCATCGGCTACCTGCTGCGCGAGGAAAGCAAGGACGGTGAGAAGGAGATCACCATCACGCTGCCGACCAACAAGGGCGTCATCGCCTCGCGCCTAAATCTGACGCAGGAGCATTTCTCGCGCATCCTGCACGAACTCTCGGAAAAAGACCTGATCGTCGTCGACGGGCGACGAATCCACATCGCCGATGTCGATGCACTACGCAACTATGATCTCTGAAATCTGCCGCACCTATAACAACTCAATGAGGAGACCCCATCAATGGCACTGGAAACCGAGATCAAGCTGAGCATTCCCGCCAGCGCAGCGCGAAGGCTTCCGGCACACCCGATACTGGCGAATACCCAGTCGCACCGCCAGAAGCTGATCAGCACCTACTACGACACTCCCGACCGACGACTTCAGGCAAAACGCATTGCCGTGCGCTACCGCCAGAAGGGCGCGGAGTGGTTGCTGACCGTCAAGAGCGATGCACCGTCACCCGGCGGCCTGGCACAACGCAATGAATGGGAGGTTCCCGGTCAACCGGGCGACTTCGATTTTTCACATGTCGATAATCCGAAGCTGCGCCGCTTCCTCGAAGCGGCAAGGCCGGAACTGGCCCCACTGTTCAGTACCGACTTCACGCGCCTCAGCTGGCTGCTCGCTCCCCAGGAAGGGACACGCATCGAGCTTTCTCTGGACCGTGGGAAAATTGACTCCGACGGACGCCAGGAGACAATCTGCGAAGTCGAGCTCGAACTGCTCGAAGGCAGCGTCGCCGATCTCTTTGAGGTGGCCATGGCCCTGCAAAAAGATCTACCGCTGCACCCCGAAAACCCCAGCAAGGCCGAGCGCGGCTATCGCCTCGCCGCCAACACGGAGCGCAAGCCGGCCAAGGCCGCCGACGCGCAGCTGCAATTGGGCATGTCGAGCATCGGGGTCTTTCGTAGCACGGTCTTCGCCTGCCTGATGCAGTTGCAGGGCAACGAACGCGGCGCACGTGAAAGCGACGATCCGGGCTTCGTCCATCAGGCGCGAGTTTCGATCCGTCGCCTGCGTTCGGCAATTCGACTCTGGCGACCGCTGCTGCCGGCAGAATACGTCAGTGAATTCGACCCACGCTGGAGTACGCTCGCCGGGCAACTCGGCGACACACGCAATTGGGACGTCTTTATCACCGAGGTCCTGCCACCGATCAGCAAGGCTTTTCCCGATCACAGCGACGTCCAGGCAGTTGCCAAGCAAGCGGCGATCCAGCTGACCGCCTGCCGCAAGGCAGCGCAGGCGGCAATCGCATCCCCCAGCTACTCGCAGTTGTTGCTCGAGTTCACTGCGGCGACGGTCGCCCTGCCGGAAAAGAAAAAGCCGGCGCTGACCCTGTTTGCCCCGCGTTCGCTGACCAAGCGTGCCAAGAAGGTCGCCGAACTGGCCGTCCTGACCAAGGACTCGAATCCGGAAGCCCGGCACGACTTGCGCAAGGCGCTGAAACGACTGCGTTATGCGCTCGAGTTCTTTGCCCCGCTGTTCCCCGCCCGCCGCCTGCAGCGTTATCAGGAGAGTGCGGCCGGGCTGCTCGACCTGCTCGGCCGGATGAACGACTTCGCCGTTGCCGAACATCTAGTCGCGGAAGCCCTGCCGGGGCACCACAGCGATCTCGTTCGGGCCTGGCTGGCCGGACGTAGCGACCTCCTCCTCGGTCAGCTGGACGCCATGCTGAGCGAATTCCTCAGTCATCCGGCACCCTGGGACCAGGGCTGAGCGGAGCCACTTTTCCCGCACGCCTCGCCCGGCAACTTCCGCGGCCCATGATGCCCACCTCTGGCCAAGTTCGGGGCGCCGCAAGGGCGCCTTTCCTGAGCTTCCTGGCCGTGCTGGCCGCCCTGTTGCTCGGCGCTCTGCCGCTGGCCCGCGCTGCCGACTTGCCAGGCGCCGTCAGCCAAGCCCTGCAACAGGCCGGAATCCCGGCGAGTGCGGTGGGCATCGTCGTACAGGCGGTCGACGGGGGACCGCCGCTGCTTAGTCATAACGCTCAGCAAGCAATGAACCCGGCTTCGGCGATGAAGCTGGTAAGCACCTATGCCGCCCTCGAAATGCTCGGCCCGGCCTATACCTGGCGCACTGAAGTGCTCGCCGACAACAGCCCACGCGACGGCCGGCTCAAGGGCAATCTGTACCTGCGCGGCAGCGGCGACCCGAAGCTGGCGCTGGAACAGTTCTGGCGCTTACTGCGCCAGTTGCGCCAACGCGGAGTGAGTGAAATCAGCGGCGACCTGATTCTCGATCGCAGCGCCTTTGCGCTACCGACACACGATCCGGGCGACTTCGACCAACAGCCGCTGCGGCCCTACAATGCCGGACCCGACGCCCTGCTGGTGAACTTCAAGAGCCTGAGCCTTCTCCTGCAGGCCGACGCAACGGGAAACGCCGTGCGCGTGATCGCCGAAACACCGAGCGAGGGCCTGCACATCGACAATCGCCTGAGCCTCGGTCGTGGTGCCTGTGGCGACTGGCGGGAACAGCTTAGCCTGGTGGTCAAGGGGCTGAGCATCGAACTCAGCGGCAGTTTTCCGGCGGCCTGTGGCGAACGCGGCCTGAGCCTGGCGCCATGGACGGCTGACCGGCAGGTCGAAAGCCTCTTTCGTGCGCTATGGCACGAACTTGGTGGCCGCTTCAGCGGCCGCGTGCGCGAAGGCCGCACACCTCCTGGCGCCACCACACTGGTCGTCCACGAGTCGCCGACTCTCGGCGAGATCGTGCGCGACATCAACAAGTACAGCAACAATGTCATGGCACGCCAGCTGTTCCTGACACTGGACAGCGAACGGCCGGCGACGATCGAGGGCGCGCGTCGACAGCTGGCCGGCTGGCTACTGGCCAACGATCTGCCGCTGCCCGAACTGTTCATCGACAATGGCTCCGGCCTGTCGCGCCAGGCACGCGTCTCGGCAGCAGGCCTGGCGCAGCTTCTCGAGGCTGCCTGGCGGAGCCCGGTGATGGCCGAACTGATCGCCTCACTACCGGTCGCCGGTGTCGACGGCACCTTGCGCAAGCGCTTGAAGAATGGCTCGGCGACCGGCCGAGCGCACCTGAAGACCGGCTATCTGGAAGGCGTGCGCGCAATTGCCGGATTCGTGCTGGACAACAGCGGCAAGCGCTGGATCGTCGTCGGCCTGATCAACGACCCGAATGCCCGCCTCGGCAAAGCCGCCCTGGATGCCCTGCTGCTGTGGGTCGCTGACCGCTAATCCGGGAGTTCCCTCAGACGTCGTCGATCGCTCGTCGTCCGGACAGCGCCAACCAGCCGCGGATGACACGATAGCCGACCCACAGGCCAAGGATGACGATCAACAGCCAGGCGATTGGAATAAAGATGATGGTGATGATCAGCAAGCCGTAGATCAACAGCCACAGCGCCGTGAACCAGAAGGTCCGGATCTGCCAGCGATAGTGGCTGTCGAGCCAGGTGCCGCGGACATCGCTGCGCTTGACGTAGTTGAGGACGACGGCAATCAAGGAGGGCACGCCGAAGACGAAGGCGCCAGCGACGCTCGCCGCGCCGGCGACTCCGATCACCACCGCCAGCGCGTGCAGGGCGTAGATGACGTGGCACCAGGCGCGCTCGCCTTCGAGGTAGGAATCGGGGATCAAGTCATTGCTCATTTGCTCTCCAGTGGCGCAGCGCTCTTGCCGCGCTACGCGGGACATCAACGGGCCGAGCGCGAGGTCACGCAGGGGCTGCGCTCAAACCATCGGCAGTCACAGCCCGAGATCGCTCCATAGCGCATCGACCCGCTCCTTGACGGCGGTGTCCATGACGATCGGCGTGCCCCACTCGCGGCTGGTTTCACCCGGCCATTTGTTAGTCGCATCGAGACCCATCTTGCTGCCCAGCCCGGCGACCGGGCTGGCAAAGTCGAGATAGTCGATCGGCGTATTCTCGGCGATCAGGGTGTCGCGCGCCGCGTCGACACGCGTGGTCATCGCCCAGATCACTTCCTTCCACTCGCGGATATCGACGTCGTCGTCGACGACGATGATGAACTTGGTATACATGAACTGGCGCAGGAAGCTCCAGATGCCGAACATCACGCGCTTGGCGTGCCCCGGATACTGCTTCCTGATGCTCACCGTCGCCAGACGATAGGAGCAGCCTTCCGGCGGCAGGTAGAAATCGACGATCTCGGGAAACTGTTTCTGCAACAGCGGCACGAAGACTTCATTTAGCGCCACGCCGAGCATTGCCGGTTCGTCGGGTGGCTTGCCGGTGTAAGTGCTGTGGTAGATTGGCTCGCGGCGCATACTGATACGCTCAATGGTGAACACCGGGAACAGCGACTTTTCATTGTAGTAGCCGGTGTGGTCCCCATACGGACCTTCCAGTGCGGTCTCGCCGGGATCGATGTAACCTTCGAGAACGATCTCGGCGGAAGCCGGAACCTGCAGATCGGAACCCAGGCATTTCACCAGCTCGGTCTTGGCGCCACGCAGCAGACCGGCAAACTGATATTCGGAGAGGCTGTCCGGCACCGGTGTCACCGCCGCCAAAATCGTTGCCGGATCGGCACCCAGCGCCACCGCTACCGGAAAAGGCTGGCCGGGGTGCTGCAGGCAGTGCTCACGAAAATCGAGTGCGCCACCACGATGCGCCAGCCAGCGCATGATCACCTTGTTCGCACCAAGCACCTGCTGCCGATAGATGCCGAGGTTCTGGCGCGCCTTGTGCGGCCCGCGGGTCACCGTCAACCCCCAGGTGATCAGCGGCGCGGCGTCGCCCGGCCAGCAGAGCTGGATCGGCAGCCGCGAGAGATCGACGTCCTTGCCTTCCCAGACCACCTCCTGGCAGGGTGCCGACGAACGCAGGCGCGGCGCCATGTTGAGCACCTGCTTGAGGACCGGTAGCTTGTCCCAGGCATCCTTGAGCCCTTTCGGCGGCTCGGGCTCCTTGAGGTAGGCGAGCAATTTGCCAACCTCGCGCAAGGCCAGCACCGACTCCTGGCCCATGCCCAGCGCTACCCGCCGCGGGCTGCCGAAGAGATTGGCCAGCACCGGCACGCTGTGCCGCTTGGGATTCTCGAAGAGCAGCGCTGGTCCACCAGCACGCAGGACGCGGTCGCAGATCTCGGTCATTTCGAGGCGCGGATCGACCTCGACGCGGATGCGCCTGAGTTCGCCAATGCCTTCCAGTTGCGCGATGAAGTCGCGCAGATCATGGTATTTCATCTGCAGGTGTCCGGCCGGTAGCCTCCCGGCGACTGGGTCGCAACAGCGACCATAGAGTATCGAGTCTCGCCGCACGCGCAGGCCCGGCGGATAAGGATTGCCGAGGATGGATGGGACGTCCAGCGGCCGATTATAGCCGCGTCGGGAATCCGTGGCCGCGCGATCGACGGATCGACGCGTCAAGCCTTCGAGCGGTCAACAAGCGCCACGTGCGCGACAAGCCTCCGCACTGACGCGCTCTGCCCCAGCCAGTCCGGTGAACGCCAAAACGCGCCCTTCGACGTAGGGGAAAAAGGGGTTCCAGCGCAGGCGCAACATATCCGCCGCCGGGATCTGCAGCACCCCGCGCTCGCCGCGCAAGGCGAGCTTGCCGAGGTGGATGAGCGCGCCCTCGCGCAAGGCTTGGCCACCGTAGATCGGATCGTCGGCGGCAAACGGCAGGGCGACATGTGCCAGCGAGTAGATGTCCGGCGGCCAGGCGAGGCGAAGCGGAAATTCAGTGAGTGCCGAATCGCCGGGACCCTCGCTGCGCACCAACAGCGTACGGCTCGCGGCGGTTTCATTGGTCAACACGCTCAGCGCGAAGGGGCGCACGGGATTGTCCAGCAAAGCCTTGACCGCGCCGGCCGGGTCCGAGGTCATGAGCGGTTCCATTTCGGCCATGCGATTGATGTCGAACAACACCAGTTCGTGGCCCCCTTGCGGCAAGCGGTCGAAGAGATTGCGGACCAGAGCCGGAGCCGAGACAGTGGCGTCGACGACCGAAGAAAAGGCCAGCAAGGGCGGAAAACCGGCGAGCTTGCCGCTGCCGCCGAGGCTGTCCAGGCGGCGCTGGATCTGCTGCGTCAGGCGGTAGACCACATCGCCCGCGTTCACCGCAAAAGAGCCGTATTTGTAGGGATCGTACTCGGGCAGGATGGAGGTCCAGGCAAGCTTGTCGAGTCCCAGGAGCCGACCTAGCCGCGCCTGCCAGACGGCGAATGCCGCCGCCGGGCTGACGCCGATCGCGGGCGACAGGAGGACCATTCCATCGACTTTCGGCAGCGCGCCGTCGTCGAGCGTCGCCAGCGCGTAGTTTACCGCCAGAGCAGCACCGGTCGAGTAGCCGACGATATACAGCGGCCGCCCGCCGCTCTGCGTGGCCAGATGGCGCATCGCCAGGCGCACGGCTGCGGCCATATCCTGCCAGGTGATTTCGACGAGTCCCGACGGCGCGGTGCCATGTCCCGGCAGGCGCATCCCGAGGACCGTAGCGCCGGCCGCGTTGAGCGTCTGGCCAAGCGTGCGCAGGCTGTAAGGAGAATCGGACATGCCGTGCAACAGCAAGACGGCGACCTTTGGCCTCGCCGCTGTCAGTTCGAAACTGCGGTTCCAGTTCGGCGACCAGCGCTCCGGATCCGACAGGCTGTTGCGGTCATAGCGGTTGAGCAGGCGCCGCTCGCTGGCCGGCACCTTGGCGTAGACCTGCGCGTGCAGTTGGGCGAACAGCCGCTCCTCCAGTGCCAGGTAGTCGGCAAAGCGGCGCACGTGGGAAATCTCCGTGAACTCCTCGTCGAGATCCGCGGTATGCCAGACGGCGAGATCCGGCCGCGTCTCCAGGTAGAGCACGGCAACGATGAGCAGCGTCACCACTGCGCCGCAGGCACTGTAGAGCCCGCCGACAAGTAGCCGCCGAGCAAATCGGGTCAAGCGCAGAATCACGGCGCCCTCGCTGCTTGCCCGCTAGTGCTGGCGGTGGTCGACAAGGGCAGGTAGCAGTCCGGCAAGGGCGCTGGCAACACAGCGGCAACTGCCGGACTAGCGAAGGCGATAAACGTAGTGACAGGCAACACAACCGCTGGTCAGCGAGGGCAGCGCGGCGATGGTCTTGTCGCGATCGCCGCTGGCGGCGATGCGGGCGAAGTCGCTCGCTGCGCGGTGCCCGTCCATGCCAATGCTGTGCATCGCCGGCGGCATGTGCGGTCCAGGGCGGGCTTCGAACGGCAGGCCGCGATGCCTACCCATCGCCGAGACGCCAAGCTCCTGCTCGGCGATCTTTGCCGCGTCCTTGATTTTTCCACTCGCGACCAGGCCAAGGATTTCGTTCAAGGCCAGCAGGTTGGCGCGCATCTCCGTACGCAGCGTCGCTTCTGCAGCCGGTGGCAAGGACGCCAACTGCCGCGTATCGTCACCATCGGCAGCGTGCACGGTCGTCACCAGCAGCAGTGAGCAAACCAGGGGAGCTTTCATCCGGAAATCCCTTTCGCGACCAAAAAATCGAGGGCCATACCGGCAAAAATACTGGCCCCAAGCCAGTTGTTATGCAGAAAAGCCTTGAAGCAAGGCGCCGGCTCGCGCGCCCGGATCAGGGTGTAATGGTAGCCGGCAATGGCCGCGGCCACCACCAGGCCGGCGTAGAAAAAGGCGCCCAGGCCGAGCCCGTAACCGACCGCAGCGATCAAGGCCAGGGCCAGCGCGTAGCACAGCATCACCGCCGCGACGTCGAAGCGGCCGAAGGTGATCGCCGAGGTACGGATGCCGATCTTGAGATCGTCGGCACGATCAACCATCGCGTACTCGGTATCGTAGGCGATCGCCCAGAAGACGTTGGCCAGCAGCAGCCACCAGGCTTCTGCGGGCACCGTTCCGAGCTCTGCCGCATAGGCCATCGGAATGCCAAAGCCGAAAGCAAGGCCAAGGTAGGCCTGTGGAATGGCCAGGAAGCGTTTGGTGAACGGATAGCTGGCGGCGAGAAACAGCGCCGCGACGCAGAGCGAGGCAAGCAGCCAGCTACGCAGCGGCAGGACGACAAGGATGGCACAGCCGACGAGGGCGAAAAAAAGCAGCAATGCTTCCCTGACCGACACCTGGCCGGCGGCCAGCGGCCGCTGGCTGGTGCGCGCAACGTGCGGGTCGAACTGGCGGTCGGCCAGATCATTGATCACGCAACCGGCCGAACGCATCAATACCGTACCGAGGACGAAAATCCAGACCACCCGCCAGTCCGGCCTGCCCTCGGCGGACAGCCACAATCCCCACAGCGTCGGCCAGAGCAGCAGCAGAATCCCGATCGGCTTGTCGAGGCGCATCAGACGTTCGTAAAGATCGAGTCGCTCGCGCAATAGTTGGCCGGAAAATCGCATGGCGCCCATTCTAACGGTCATGACACGTGCAGACACCCCTGATTTGTGGAAGCCATGACCGTCCCCCTCCACCGGCCGTACGCATTCCGGCTTGCACAGCGGGAAACGCTCGGTCTCACTGCCGGTCGCCGCGCAGGTCGGCGACAATCCTGCGCAAATTCTCGGGAGTCGCCTCCTCGGCGGCGACCGCCGCTCCAACCGACAAGGCAATGGTGCGGAACAGCCCCAGCAGACGCCGCGGCTTGCTCATCGCCGGCCCCCCTTTACGACTGAAGAAGCTTCCCCACAGGCCCTGCAGCGCCATCGGAATCACCGCCACCGGGGTCTCTCCGACGATCCGCTGCACACCCGGTCGGAAGGGGCAAAGGTCGCCATTGTCGGTGATCCGGCCTTCCGGGAAGATGGCCACCAGCTCGCCATCCTCGAGCGCCCGTGCGACCTCCTCAAAAGCAGCTTCCATCATCACCGGATCTTCGCGCGCAGGCGCAATCGGGATGGTGTTCATGTGGCGGAAGACGAAGTTGATCACCGGCAGACGGTAGATGCGGTGATCCATCACGAAGCGGATCGGCCGCCGACTGGCGGCGGCGATCACAATCGGATCAACAAAGCTGACGTGGTTGCAGACCAGCACCGCCGGCCCTTCCTGTGGGATGTTCTCCAAGCCTTTCTGCCGCAGGCGGTACACCGAGTGGATCAACAGCCAGGCGACGAAGCGCAGCATGAACTCGGGCACCAGACTATAGATGTAGATCGCTACCGCCGCATTGCACAGCGCGGCGATGGCAAACAGCGCGGGAATCGAAACGCCGTTACCGAGCAGCCCGGCCGCGGCCAGCGCGCCGCAGACCATGAACAGCGCGTTCAGGATATTGTTGGCGGCGATGATCCGCGCCCGCTGCTCCGGCACGCTGCGCAATTGAATCAGCGCATACAGCGGCACGATGAAAAAACCGCCGAAGACGCCGAGTGCAAAAAGGTCGAAAAGCACCCGCCAGGTTTCATGCATCGCAAGGATGGCGGTGAATGACAGCGGCGCACCCGCCGGCAGCACCTCGGGCGACGCGAAAGCCAGGTCAATACCGAAAACGGTCAGACCAATGGAACCGAAGGGCACCAGGCCGATCTCAACGTGCCCGGCCGAGAGCCGATCGCAGAGCAGCGAGCCCAGGCCGATACCGACGGTGAACACCGAGAGCAGCAAGGTCACCGTCGTTTCGTCACCGCCGAGCACGCTTTTCGAATAGACCGGGAACTGCGCCAGAAACAGCGCACCGTACAGCCAGAACCAGGAGATGCCGAGAATCGCCAGGTAGACGGTGCGGTTTTCGCGCGCGAAGCCGATGTTGCGCCAGGTTTCGGAAAACGGATTGAGGCCGACGACCAGGTCCGGGGCTGGCGCCGCCGCCGCCGGGATACCACGGCTGCAGAGATAGCCGACGACCGCGACCAGTAGCCCGGCGAATGCAACCCAGGTCGGCTGACCCGCCGCACCGGCCAGCAGGCCACCGGCCAGGGTACCGACCAGAATGGCAACGAAAGTCCCTGACTCAACCAGCGCGTTGCCACCGACCAGTTCATTCTCATGCAGGTGCTGCGGCAGGATGGCGTACTTGACCGGCCCGAACAAGGCCGACTGCAGCCCCAGCAGGAACAGCGCCAGAAGCAGCACTTCGAGGCTGTGCATCATGAAACCGAGCAGGGCAACCCCCATGATGACGATTTCGAGCAGCTTGGTCAGCCGCGCCAGGCGCGCCTTGTCGTACTTGTCAGCCAACTGGCCGGCAGTCGCCGAGAAGAGGAAGAAGGGCAGGATGAAGATGCCGGCGGCCAGGTTGGTCAGCACCTCGGGAGTCAGCGTCGTCCAGCTAGTGGCCTGGAAGGTGAGCAGCACGACCAGCGCGTTCTTGTACAGGTTGTCGTTGAAGGCACCGAGGAACTGGGTGCCGAAAAAAGGCGCGAAGCGACGCGTCTTAAGCAGACCGAACTGGGAACTCATGCAGTCTTCCTTTCGAAGAAGGGACGCGTCGCGAAAATGGATACCGTGAAGCGGAGCATAGGCGTCGACAGCTCCACGCCGCCGACCGCCATGGCGGTGGCCGTCCCCGTAGGAGCCCGATTCATCGGGTGCTGGACAGCCACATCCGGCCAGGGACAACAAACATGGCACGCTGCGTTCGTGCAGCGGCAACCCCGGTCAGTGCCAAATCCTAGCCATCAGCCAGCACGAAGTCGATCCGCCCGGTCTCGAGATCAGCCTTGACCAGCTTCACCTGCAGGCGGTCACCGAGGCGATAGCGTTTCGCAGTGCGCTCGCCAAGCATCAGATGCCGGGTGCTGTCGTACTGAAAGTAATCTTCGCCGAGCTCGGAAACGTGCACCAGGCCCTCGACATAGACTTCGTCGAGAGCGACAAAAACGCCGAAAGGCACCACCGCCGCAATCGTTCCGGCAAAGGTTTCACCGATTCGGTCACGCATGTAGTAACACTTCAGCCAGTTGCTGACGTCGCGCGTCGCCTCGTCTGCGCGGCGCTCGGTCTGCGAGCAGTGCATGCCGATCTCGGCCCACTTGCCCGGCGCATAGCTGCTGCCGGCAAGCACTGCCTTGATCGAGCGATGCACCAGGAGGTCCGGATAGCGCCGGATGGGTGAAGTGAAATGCGTGTAATGCTCGTAGGAAAGACCGAAATGGCCGACATTATCAGGGCTGTACTGGGCTTGACGTAGAGAACGCAGCATCACCGTCTGCAGCAACTGCGCGTCCGGACGCCCCTGGATGCTGGCCAGCAACTCGGCATAGTCGCTGGCCGTCGGATCGTCGCCGCCCCCCAGACCGATGGCGAACTCCTTGAGGAAATTGCGCAGGGCCGCGAGCTTCTCCGGCGTCGGCCCTTCGTGGATGCGGTACAGACACGACTGCTGCTTGGCCTGCAGAAATCCCGAGGCGCAGACGTTGGCTGCCAGCATGCACTCCTCGATCACACGGTGCGCATCGTTGCGGTGCACCGGCACGATGCGGTCGATCTTGCCCTGCTCGTTGAACATCATCATCGTCTCGATGGTTTCGAAATCGATGGCACCGCGCTTGCCGCGCGCTTCGTTCAAGACTTTGAACAAGGCGTAGAGCGCCTGTAGCTGCGGCTGCAGGCGGCGATGAACATCCCCCTCGGGCTGCGTCGTCCCGGCCAACCAGCTCCAGACCTGGTCATAGGTCAAACGTGCGTGCGAGCGAAAGACCGCTTCATAGAATTCGTAATGGCTGATCACGCCGCTGTCGTCGATCTCCATATCGCAGACCATCGCCAGACGATCGACATCGGGGTTCAGCGAACACAGGCCATTCGAGAGTTTTTCCGGGAGCATCGGAATCACCCGGCGTGGGAAATAGACCGAATTGCCGCGCTCGCTGGCCTCACGATCGAGCGCGGTTCCGGGCCGGACATAGTGGCTGACGTCGGCAATAGCCACCACCAGGCGCCAGCCCGCGCCCTTGTGTTCGGCGAAAACCGCATCGTCGAAGTCTCTTGCCGTCTCGCCATCGATGGTCACCAGAGGCAGCGCGCGCAGGTCCTTTCTCCCTTGAGCATCGGCGGGTCGCAGCATGTCCGGCAGGGCCGCCGCCTCGGCGAGGGCGCCGCTGGAGAACTCGAAGGGCAACTCGTGCTTGCGCAAGGCAATTTCTATCTCCATGCCCGGATCGGCGTAGTTGCCGAGCACTTCGACGATGCGTCCGATCGGCTTCGAATGACGATCCGGTTGCTCGATAATCTCGACGCTAACCACCTCGCCCGTGCGCACGCCGCTGCGGCTGTCCGGCGTCACCAGAATATCCTGGTTGATGCGCCGATTCTCGGGAACGACCAGCGTAATCCCGTGCTCGACCAACACCCGGCCAACGACTCTGCTGTTCGCCCGTTCGAGAACTTCGACAATCACGCCTTCGCGACGCCCCCTGCGGTCGACACCAACGACACGCACCAGAGCACGGTCGCCATGCAGCACCTTGGACATCTGCCTGGCTTCGAGATACAGGTCCTCGCCGGCATCGTCGGGAACGAGAAAGCCGTAGCCATCCGGGTGTCCCTCGATACGCCCGGCAATCAGGCTGGCGCGTTCGGGCAGAATGAACGCGCCCTTACGGTTACGCAGCAGCTGCGCTTCACGCTCCATCGCCCGCAAGCGGCGCTGCAGGAGCTCCAGCTCGTGCTTGCGAATGTCGAGCAAGACGCACAGCCCGTCGAAGCTCACCGGCTTGCCCTGCTCCTCGAGAATCTGCAGGATGTACTCGCGCGACGGCAAGGGCTGTTCGTAGGTCTTCAGCTCGCGCTCAAGATAGGGATCGGCGCGTCGAATCGCCGACAATTTGCTTATTGACATTTGCTCTTGTTCCTATAGAATTCGGCCTCTCTGGAAATGCCCAGGTGGCGAAATTGGTAGACGCGCTAGGTTCAGGTCCTAGTGGTGGCAACACCGTGGAGGTTCGATTCCTCTCTTGGGCACCAGACGAAAACAACGAAAGCTCTGATTAGTCAGGGCTTTTTTTGTTTCTGCGCCGCGCCATTCCCTGTTTCTGCGCCGCGCCATTCCCTTGCTCGTCGGCCCGGTTGCGCACCCGCTCTGTAACGCGAAGCCAGCCACGGCGCATTGTACGCCCACTGCGCCCCCGCTTGCGCCGCACCGCGAGCGATCATCGCGGCGTCGTTCTCCGCCGACGATCCGCCATGGCGCCGGAAGATGACGCCGATCGACGCTCCCTGCCAGTCACCTCACACGCTCCCAAACCGACGATCCTCCGCCTCCGCGCAGGCAAATTTTCCGCGGCCGATCTGCTTGCGAATGATTTTCAAAACACTAGCCAGCGCTCACGAAAGTGTGGATACTACGCTGCCGGAAAGTCGCCAGCCCCGCTGCTGCGAGTTAGTTCAAACTTAGCCACCCGTTAGGATTCCAGATGACGATACGACCGGAATTAATCGATAAGCTGCGCACCAAGCGCACACAGCTGACTGAGAATGTCAGCCCCGAGAAGTTGGAAGAGCTGCACGCCAAGGGTTTGCTGTCGGCTCGCGAACGCCTCGGCACCCTCTTTGTCGAGGGGACGTTCCAGGAACTCGGTCTGCATGCCTCGCACAGTGCAACCAACTTCGGCATGGCGACGAAGACGCTGCCCGCCGACGGCGTCGTCTGCGGTACCGGCTACGTCGGCGCGATGCAGGTCGCCGCTTTCAGCCAGGATTTCAGCGTCGTCGCCGGGACGCTTGGCAAGATGCAGGCGAGAAAAATCAACCGCACCATGCGCCACGCGCTGAGAAATGGCGTGCCGGTCGTGGCCTTCAAGGATTCGGGCGGCGCACGTATTCAGGAAGGCGTCGACGCGCTTTCCGGCTACGGTGACGTCTTCTACTCCAACGTCCTGCTTTCCGGCGTCGTGCCGCAGATCGCGGTGATCTGTGGCCCCTGCGCCGGCGGTGCGGCGTACTCGCCGGCGCTGATGGACTTCGTGATCATGACGCGCGAGAACGCGCACATGTTCCTGACCGGTCCGCAGGTGATCAAAGCGGTGACCGGACGCGCGACGACGATGGCCGAGGTCGGCGGCGCCGAAATGCACGCCACGATCAGTGGCAACGCTCACTTCATTGCCGAAGACGACCAGCACGCCATCGGCGTGGTCAAGCAGTTGCTCTCGTACCTGCCGTCGAACAACACCGAGGACCCACCGCACGACCTGACGGTGCCGATCGAGGAGATGGAAGACCCGGGCATCAACGACTGCATCCCGGACAGCCCGTCGGAGCCACTCGACATGTACGCCGTCATTCGTCGACTGGTCGACAACGGCGAGCTGCTCGAAGTCCACGCCGGCTTCGCCCGCAACATCATCGTCGGCTTTGCGCGCATCAGCGGCGTGGTCGTCGGGCTGATCGCCAACCAGCCAATGGTCATGGCCGGCGCCCTCGACCTCAATGCCGCCGACAAGGTGGCGCGCTTCGTTCGCACCTGCAACGTGTTCAACGTGCCGGTCGTCACGCTGGTCGACGTTCCCGGCTTCCTGCCCGGCGTCGAACAGGAGCGCGGCGGCATCATTCGCCACGGCGCGAAAATGCTTTTTGCCTACGGCTCGTGCACCACGCCGAAAATTACGGTCATCCTGCGCAAGGCCTACGGTGGCTCGTATCTCGCCATGTGCAGCCAGGAAATGGGCGCGGACATGGTCTTCGCCTGGCCAACGGCCGAGATCGCGGTCATGGGCGCGGAAGCGGCGGTCAAGATTCTCTATCGCAAGGAAATCTCGGCGGCCGAGGATCAATCGGCGAAAGCCGCCGAAATGGCGCAGGAGTACCGTGAGAAGTTTGCCTCACCGTACGTGTCGGCCAGCAACTTCTATATCACCGACGTCATCGAGCCCCAGGATACGCGCTGGATGGTTGCCCTGGCCCTGCGCAAGGTACTCGACAAGCGTGAACTCAGGCCGACCAAGAAACACGGCAACATCCCCATGTAACCGGCGACGGAAGGAAAAGACCCCATGATCACAGCCGCCATCATCAAATCGCTACAGGTCTACGGCATCGCCATTGTGGTGTCGTTGGTCGTGGCCGTGTTGATCAAGGTGCTGGTACTCGTGACCGCCAGGATGGAAAAACGCCCAGCGGTCGAAGTTCCGACCGGAAGCGTTTGCCCAGTGCTCCTCGGCGTTCCGGAAGAGGATGTCGCCGCCTTGTCGGCGGCGATCTTCGCGGCCATCGGCCCGCACCGCATACTGCGCATTTCGCAACCCAGTCACGGCTGGGCAGTCGGCGGTCGCGCCGCCCAACATTCATCTCATACGCCGGGGCATGCTCCCGGCCGAAGCAACCGCTAACAGGAGCACAAAATGCCCAGACAATTCAAGGTCACGGTCAACGGACGCGAATACGACGTCAGCGTACTGGAACTCACTGCCGGCCAACCGGCACCATCGGCAGCCCCTGCGGTAGCGGCCGCCGCGCCGCAGGCCGGGGGTAGCGCACCTTCTGCGGCTGCCGCCGCGCCCGCCGCAGCCGCAGGCGCTCCTGCCGGCGACGGTGATGTCGTTGCCGGAATGGGTGGCACCGTCGTCGAAGTTAACGTCAAGGTCGGTCAGGCCGTGGCCGTTGGCGACCGCCTGATCGTCATGGAGGCGATGAAGATGAAAACGCCGGTGATCGCTACCCGCGCCGGCCAGGTTACCCGAGTTCTGGTCGCCGCCGGCGATCCCGTCGAGGGCGGACAGCCCCTGTTGACAATCGCGTGAGCGGATATCAGCCGAAACCCGGCACCCATCAACCAGTCCGCGAGTCGGTTTTCAAGCCGATGCGCCGATGGATGGGTGCTGCGGCCAGGTGCGAGGACTGAAGCGCATGGAAAGCATAAATTTTCTCGATCTGTTCCAGGGTGTCGCCACCCTGGTGGCCGCCGAGCCGCAGATCATGATGGGACGCATCTTCCTGATGTTGCTGGGCTTCCTGCTCATCTATCTGGGCTCAAGGAACGTCCTGGAACCACTGCTGATGATCCCGATGGGCATGGGCATGTCGTCGGTCAACGCGGCGGTCATGTTCCTCGAAGGGGGCAAACCGGGAACGCTCTTCGTCGATCCCTTGATCACCGACCCACTGCAGCTGATCAACATTCTGCAAATCGACTGGCTGCAGCCGATCTACACGCTCACCTTCAGCAACGGTTTGATCGCCTGTCTGGTGTTCATGGGTATCGGCGTTCTTCTCGACGTCGGTTACGTCATGGCACGCCCGTTCCAGAGCATGTTCATAGCCCTGTTCGCTGAACTCGGAACCTTCGTTGTCTTCCCGTTCGCCATTGCCCTCGGCCTCACCGAACCCGAAGCGGCCTCCGTCGCCACCATCGGCGGCGCCGACGGACCGATGGTGCTGTTCACCTCGCTGGTTCTTGCCAAGCATCTGTTCGTGTCGATCACCGTCGTTGGCTATCTCTACCTCGGCCTGACCTACGGTGTCTATCCGTACATGATCAAGTGGCTGGTGCCGAAGCACATCCGCGGCATCAGCATGATCAGCGACCAGGGACCGAGGATCACCCGGTCGCAGAAGCTGATCTTTGCGGTCGTCGCGTGCACCCTTCTGTGTCTGCTCTTCCCGGTGGCTGCGCCTTTGTTTTTCTCTCTCTTTGTTGGCGTTGCCATTCGCGAAAGCGGCCTCGAGAACTTCGCCAAACTGCTCGGCGAAACCTTCCTCTACGGAGCCACCTTCTTCCTCGGCCTGACCCTCGGCGTTCTTTGCGAGGCCAACACGCTGCTCGACCCAACGGTCTTGAAGCTCCTGCTTCTGGGCATGCTGGCTCTCGGGGTCTCTGCGTTGGGTGGCCTGCTGGGCGGTTACATCCTGTACTTCTGGACCGGCGGCAAGTTCAACCCGATCGTCGGAATTGCCGGCGTGAGTTGCGTGCCAACCACCGCCAAGATCGTCCAGAAGGTTGCTACCGCAGCGAACCCGGGAGCAATCGTCATGCCGCAGGCACTGGGAGCCAGTATCAGCGGCGTGATCACCTCGGCGATCATCGCCGCGGTCTTTATCTCGATCTTGCGCTAGCAGAAAAGCGGCACCCTGCTCACGAAATCGCGCCCGGCTACGGGGTAAAGTAGCCAGGCGCGTTTTTTTGCAGCCGGTTGCGCGGTGAGCCCTTCCGCGAGGCGAAACGTCCCCTTTACTTCTCGGAGTCGTGCGGCTGCTTGGAGGAATCGACAGGAAAACCGGGCAGAGGGATGCCGTTGAACAGCGTCCGGGTCTGCGTTTTCAGCTGATCCTGCATCTGATGGAGCATCTTTCTGCTTTGCTCCATATAGGTGCTCATCATCGTCTGCATCGCCGGCCCCTGAAAATTCATGAACTGCGACCACATGTCGCTCTGCATCTGGCTATTGCTTTCCCCATAGAGTGATTGCGACTGCTCCTGCAACTTCTTCTGGAAATCGACGAAGGACTTGATGTTCGTCTCCAGGTACTTGCCGAGCATGCCCTGCATCGCGTGACCGTAGAAGCGGATCATTTGCGCCAGCAGATCGGCTGTGAACAGAGGCACGCCTGATGCCTCCTCTTCAAGAATGATCTGCAGCAGGATCGCGCGGGTGATGTCTTCGCCCGTCTTGGCGTCCACAACGTTGAAGATTTCGCGAGCCAGGACAAGATCCTTCACATCAGTCAAGGTGATGTAGGCGCTGGTCTTGGTATCGTAAAGGCGACGGTTCGGGTATTTCTTGATCAGTCGCAGCTGCTCGGGCATGACGACGCTTCCTCCATGTGCAGATGACTCGACAAGCGCTTTTCCAGCGCTCTGTGGTGCGGTGCAACACAATTATACCCCAGCAAAAAAAAACAGGCCCCTCTCGGAGCCTGTCGCGATGGCATGAAACCAGAAAATGTGCTTACTGGTAGTACAGACCACCGCAGATGTTCATTGTGGAACCGGTCATGAAGCCGGCAATATCCGATGCAAGATAGGCGCATGCGCCACCGATCTCTTCCGGTTTGGCCAAGCGCTTCATCGGCACCGTATCGACGATGCCCTGCAGGATCTCCGGCTTGATGGCCATGACCATCGGGGTCGCCACATAACCCGGGCAAATGGCGTTGACGGTCACGTTCTTGGCCGCCAGTTCGGCGGCAAGTGCCTTGGTGAAACCAATCGCGCCCGCCTTGGCGGCCGAATAGTTGGTTTGGCCTGCTTGGCCACGAAGGCCGTTGACCGACGAGATGTTTATGATCCGGCCCCAGCCACGCTCGGCCATCTTCGCCGAAACCTGTTTGGTCATGTTGAAGAGGCTGGTCAGGTTTGTCGAGATCACAGCATTCCACTGGGACGACTCCATCCGGCCAAACATCTTGTCTCGAGTGATGCCCGCGTTGTTGACCAGAATGTCGATTGGACCAGCCTGTGCTTCCGCTTCGGCAGCGAGGGCAACGCAGGAGTCGTAGTCGGAGACATCGCCGGCAACACAGATGAAGTCCTTGAAACCGGCTTCTTCCATGGCCTTTGTCCACTCCGCCGGCTTGTCGAACTCAGGATGGTAAGCGGCAACCACCTTGTGGCCGGCCTTGGCCAGTTCCTGGCAAATAGCCGTACCGATCCCACCCATGGCACCTGTAACCAAAGCAACACGTTGCGTCATAACTCTTCCTTTCCTGTTGACGAATGAAACGATTGGCGGCGATCCACCACCACGATTACAACATCTGCTGACCAAGCCAGGCAGGAACACCCCGCCGGTTCGGCAAAAAACCTTCGATCCTGCACGAAAGGCAGACAAACTGCAGCAATTTCCCCGGAGCCTGCCCAGCCCCCTGCGAAAACGCCACCCGCCATTCTCCCACGACGATCAGCTGTTGACGAGCCCCTGGGCAGCGAAGTTGAGCAATCCACGCACCCGGCGGAAACAAAAAGCCCAGCAAACGCAGGGTCCCGTGAGGCAAACGCACAGGGCGCCCCGCAGAGCCTCCTGGCACCCTATAATGCCGGCATGTATATCATCGCGATCGGCTGGCTATACGTCACCGTGTTGATGGCGCTGACCGAAAGCAGCGTCGTCGCCGGGATACTAAGCCTGAGCTTCTACGGCCTGCTGCCGACGGCGCTGCTGCTATGGATTTTCGGCGGCCCGACGCGTCGTCGTCGCGCCGCAAGGATGGCCAGCAAGGCCAGTGACACCAGCAGCCAGACCAGCGCTGGCGTAGACGACCACTCGCAGGATCGCTGACGATTGCTGGCTAAACCTCCGCCAGCCAGATCAGCGCCGCCATCCGCCCGGTCACCCCGTCTCGCCGATAGGAAAAGAAGTGCTCGCCGTCGCGCAGCGTACAGCCACTACCGCCGTAGATGGCCTTGACCCCCGCGCGCTGCAGGCTTTGCCGGGCCAACAGATAGAGATCGGCCAGCCATTTGCGCTCGGGCTGCTGCGCCGCTGGCCCGTTCGCCGCAGCGACTTCCCTTGTCGGCCAATCCGGCGGCGCCGGCAGGAATGCCGCAGCAGCCTCCTGGTGTGCATCGACGAAGGCACGACGCACCTCATTGCCGACCTCGAAGGCCTGCGGGCCGATGGCCGGACCGAGGTACGCAAGCAGCCGCGCGCCGGGCACCTCTAGCGCTGCCACCGCTCGCTCCAGAATGCCGGCCTGCAAGCCACGCCAACCCGCATGCAGCGCAGCAACCACGCTGCTCGATTGGTCGCAGAGCAGGACCGGCAGGCAGTCAGCGGTCATCACGGCACAGACGACGCCGGGCGCGCGCGCAAATGCCCCGTCAGCCACCGGCACCTCCGCCGCAGTGAGACCAGCGGCGTCCACCACGGTCGTGCCGTGCACCTGCTCCAGCCAGCAGGGCGATGCCGGCAGATGACCGGCGAGACGACGACGGTTCTCGGCCACGGCGAGCGGATCATCGCCGACGTGGGCGCCGAGGTTGAGGCTGGCGTACGGCGCCCGGCTCACACCACCGTCGCGGCTGGTGATCAGACTACGCACCCTGGGCGGCGCCGGCCAGTCAGGGAGCAGCCAGCCCTTACTGCTCACCCAGATCCTCATCATCGCCCGCAGAGCCAGCGTCGCCATCGCCGCGGACGATGATCACTTCCGGACCATCGCCATCATCGTCCCAGTCATCGTCCCAGTCGTCCAGTTCGTCGTCGCTGATGCATTCGCCAGCCTGTGCAGCAACCGCCTCCAGTCGCACGCTGGCGATCAGGGTCGCCATATCTTCGGGCACGGCCGAGCGCCAAAGCATGGCCTTGCCAGTACCAGGATGAAGCAAAGACAAACGGCAGGCGTGCAGCGCCTGGCGCGGGAACTCGGCAACGCGTGGCACGCGGCTGGCACCGCTGCCGTAGGTCGGGTCACCGACCAGCGGGTGCCCAATCGAGGTCATGTGCACGCGAATCTGGTGCGTGCGCCCGGTTTCCAGCGCGCATTCGATCAGCGTGCAAGCCAGAAACTGCTCCAGAACACGGTAGTGCGTGCGTGCGGGTTTGCCCGTGCGCACCACAGCCATGCTGGTGCGCAGCGTCGGATGCCGGCCGATGGGGGCGTCGACGCTGCCCGCACTGTCGACGACGCCCCGCACCAGGGCTTGATAACAGCGCTTTACGGAGCGCGCCTGCAACTGCCTGACCAGGTCGGTCTGAGCCTCGAGAGTCTTGGCGACCACCATCAGCCCACTGGTATCCTTGTCCAGACGATGCACGATCCCCGCCCGCGGCACCTTGTCGAGCTGCGGCGCGTGGTATAACAAGGCATTGAGCAAAGTCCCGCTCCAGTTACCGTTGCCCGGATGAACCACCAGACCAACTGGTTTGTCGATGACAATCAGGGATTCATCCTCGTACACCACTTGCAGGGGGATATCTTCGGGCGCCGAGGATTCGGCTCGCTCGTCCGGCGCTTCGGCCACTTCGAGACTTTCGCCAGCCCACAGCTTCTGGCGCGGCTCGACGACGCGCTCTCCGCCGACCGTCACCCTGCCCTCACGTATCCAGTTCTGCAGACGGCTGCGGGAGTGCTGCGCGAGGAGCCGTGCAAGAACCTGATCGAGCCGCTGACCGCTGCAATCGCCGGGTACGCTCAGGCCAATTCGGGGGTTTGCGCTATAATCCGCAAGCTCACTGTTCCGCGTCGACTCCTCCGCCAGTGCTTCTTTTTTCTGTGGGTTTTTCATCATGCGTAGTTTAGCGGTTATCGCAGCGCTTTTCCTCGCCTCTCTGGTCGCTGGCTGCGGGCTACTTCCCGACAGCAAGGATGAAACCATCGGCTGGTCGGCCAACAAGCTCTACGCCGAAGCCAAGGATGCGCTCAACGACGGCTCCTACACCAAGGCCATCGGCTACTTCGAGAAGCTCGAGTCGCGCTACCCCTATGGTCGCTATGCGCAGCAAGCGCAGGTCGAGATCGCCTATGCGTACTGGAAGGATCAGGAGCCGACCTCGGCGATCGCCGCCTGTGACCGCTTCATCAAGCTGCATCCAAACCACCCGAACGTGGACTATATGTATTACCTGCGCGGGCTGATCAACTTCAACGAAGACCTCGGCTTGCTCGGTTCGATCAGCAATCAGGACATGACGGAGCGCGACCCCAAGGGGGCCCGTGAATCCTTCGATTCCTTCAAGGAACTGGTCACCCGCTTTCCGAACAGCAAATACACCCCCGATGCGCTGTTGCGCATGAAGTACCTGGTCAACGCCTTGGCGCGCCTCGAACTGCACGTGGCCCGCTATTACATGAAACGTGGCGCCTATCTGGCCGCCGCCAATCGCGCCCAGTTCGCGATGATCAACTATCCCGACACCCCGTCCAGCGAAGAAGCGCTGTTCATCATGGTCAAGGCCTACGACTCCCTCGGCCTGAACGATCTGCGCGACGACGCCGAGCGCGTCATGCGCAAGAACTACCCGAACAGCGAATACTACGTGCGCGGCCTCAATCGCGAGGTGCCGTGGTGGAAGCTCTGGTAAGCCAGCGTCACTCGCACTAGTGCTGCCGACCCATCATCAGATCGACTGCTTGATGGCCAGCACCGCCTGATTGCGCAGGGTTCGCAGCAAGGACAGTTCCTGCTCGGCGATGACGATCTCGCCGGCCCGCTGACGGTCAGCATAGATCATCGCCAGCGGATTGCCCCTGACGCAGAGCGGGAAGACGACGAAGGTTTCCGCCGTCACCGCCCGCCGAAACCAGGCCGGGATACGTGGCGCGATCTTCGCGTCACGGGTATCGCTGATCAGAATATCCACCCCGTTGGCCAGGGCCGCATGAAAGATGTCGGCGCTAAACACCAGAGAGAACCGGAAGCGCCGGGCAATCTCCGGAGCGTCCGGACCAAAACCGAAACGACCGAGCATGGCATTGCTGCGCCCGTCGCGAACACACAGGATGACGTTCTTGAAGCCCTTCGCCCGATAGATCGTTTCGAGGATGATGCGCAGCACGTCATTGAGCTTGAAGTCACTGATCAGGGCGTTGCTGACGTCCTGAATCCCGGCCATCAAAATAGCTTCACTGTTCGCTGATGCGCCTGCCGAAGCGCATCTCGCCTCATCGACCGCCAGCGCATCGCTGGCCGGCTCATTGCCGAGCGGCGCCTGCGCGCTGACCTCGGAAAGAACCGTCCCGACGAGACCGTCGTCCGGGCTCGGAGGCGCTGCGGCAACTGCCAGCCCGCCTGCTGCACTCGCAGCACCACCCCAGGCCCGGAGCTGCTTGCCCAGGACTGTCTTCTGCAGATCGAGGTGCATGATGCCGGCAAACCGAGACATCTGCTCGAAGGACTTGACCAGCGTTCGCTGCAGGCCCTGCTCGTCGAGCTCGATGACCTCGCCGAAACGCGCCACGATCCGACGCAGCTCCTTCTGCGGCTGTTCGCCTCCGGCAGCGGCGACCAGACTACACAACTCGTTGGACAATGCCGCCAGCACGCGCAGGCGATCTTCCGCATTTGTCGGTCGGCGAATGCTGCCGACTGGCAGCTTTCGCATGCTATTGACGATCAGCCTCGGAAAACCCCAGCTCTGCGCGATGCCGACCCCGAGGTCTTCGAACGACAGCCCGAGAACCTGCAACGCCGCCACGTCATCGGCGCAGTTCTTCTGCTGCGCCAGACGCCGAATCTCGGCGCTTTCCTCAGGAAAATAATACTGGCTCAGCAAACGACCGAGGTTATGGAACATCGAGCAGATGAAGGCCTGCTCGACATCCCCGCGCGCAGTGCTCTTGCCGCCGATGTCCTTGGCCAGAACACCGGCCAGATTGGCGCGTAGGAACTCTTCCTTAAGTTGATCGGCGTTGTCCTTGTTCTGCAAGTGCTCGAAAAGCATCACTGTTATGGCAATGCTGCGTACCGCATCGAGACCGAGAACGACAACTGCACGTGACACGGTGCTGATGCTGCCACCACCGGCCTGCCGATAGTGCACCGAGTTCACCATCCGCAGAATCTTGTTGGTCAGGGAAAAATCCTTGAGGATGGTGTTCGAGAGCTCGGAGAGGTTCTGATTTTCCGAAGCGGTGATCCGGTTTATCGCCCCGACCGACTCGGAGAGTGCCGGAAAATCGCTTTTGTGGCGCATACGCCGGAGTAGGAATTCGATCGTGCTCGGCCGCGCATCCGCTGCGGGTGCAGGATTCTCGGCTGCCAGATAGTCGTCCAACGCGGCACGCATCTGCACCGCCGTCGCATAGCGACTCTCGGGATCGCGAGCCAGCGCCCGATAGAGCAGCGCCACCAGGCGCTCGTCGAGCGCGCCACTGAGTTCAGTCGGCAGCGAGACATCGCTACTGACAATCCGCTGCATCACCTCGTCAATGTTGCTGCCTGGGACCGCTCTCTGCCCGCTGAGCAGTTCGTAAAACACCAACCCGGCCGCGAAGAGATCACTCCTTTCGTTGCTTGTCCGATGCGCGATGTACTCCGGCGCCATGTACGCTGGCGTGCCAGACAGCTGTCCACCGTCGCGTGCCATACCCTCGGCGCGACTGGCGATGCCGAAATCCATGACCCGCGGCAGCCCGTCGTCGTCGATCAGGATGTTGCTTGGCTTCAGATCACGATGAATGATTCCCGCCGCATGCGCGTGCGCCAGGGCATCGAGAACCGCTTGCATGATGGCGATCGCCTTGTCCGCCGGCAGTCCACCACCAAGCCGCAGGTGTTCGGCGAGGTTCCTGCCCGGCACATGCTGGAACACCAGATAAAGATCGCCCTCGTCCTCGGCAGCCTCAAAGATCGGCACGATGCTCGGGTGACGCAGCTGGCTGACCGTCCGCGCTTCTTCAAGCAGTTGTTGCTTCTGCTGTGGATCCGAACAGGCGAAGTGCAACTTCTTAATCGCCACCTGCCGTTGCAGATGCGGATCGCGCGCCAGATAGACGACGCTCTGCGCGCCTCGACCCAGTTCACGAATCAGCTCGAAACGTCCAAGTTGCCTACTCACGGGCTGTGCTCGCTTGCGAAAAAAATCATTCTAGGCGTCTTGCTCTGACGGCCCGTGCCGCAAAAGTCACAGCCGACACGCAACTTCCGCCTCACAACCACAGCAAGCGCGGCGCCAAACCCGTTTCTCCATAGACGACCGCCAGCTGGCAGAATTCACGGCCCAGGGCAGCGACTTGCCATTCATCGACAGGAAGGACGAGATAGCTGGGTTCCAGCGGCCAGCCGAGATCAGCATCGACGTCGCCAGCTGCGATGTTGCTGGCGGCGAAGAAAAAACAAGCCGAAGCGGCGATGCGCTCGCGCAAGCGGCCCTGGCGACGCTCGTTCTGGTGATCAGCGAGCCGCTCGCCGGGATTGTATGCGGTCACGATTCCCCAGCCGATCGCTCGCCTCGTGGACGCTGCAGGGGCGACCGGCGGCTCGACTGAAACCGGCTGACGGCGCAAGAATTCATCAAACTCGGTGCTGACACAGCCAATACGCAAGTCGAAAAAACGCTCGGGAGTCTCCACCCGATAGGTCGTCGCCAGAAACGCAGCCTCCATTTCCGCCCTGGCCCGTCTCATGGCTCATCGCCCAACGCGCCAAGATCTTCAAGATCGCCCAGCCGCGAACGCACCTCGCTCGCCGGCAGCGCTTCAACGCCACGCAGTTTACGTTCGATCTGCCGGGTCCGCACGCCGGCCGCTTCGATACTGCGGCTAGCGTGTTCGAGCTTCCGGTGCGTGGCCTCGAGCACCTCGCCGAATTTCCCGAACTCGGTTTTGATGGCGCCGAGAACAGCCCAGACTTCTGATGATCGGCGCTCGATGGCCAGCGTTCGGAACCCCATTTGCAGGCTGTTGAGCAGCGCCGCCAGCGTCGTCGGCCCGGCGATGCAGATGCGCAGGTCACGTTGCAGGCTGTCCACCAGTCCCGGTCGCCGCAAGACTTCGGCATAGAGGCCTTCGGTCGGCAGATAGAGGATCGCGAAGTCGGTGGTGTACGGGGGTTCGACGTACCTGTCGTGAATCTTTCGTGCCTCGTCACGCAAGCGAACTTCCAGCGCCCTGGTCGCCGTGTCCGAGGCCACCGGATCAGCCCGTTCCTGCGCCTCGAGCAAGCGCTGATAATCCTCGAGTGGAAATTTCGCATCGATCGGCAACCACACCGGCCGCTGCTCCTCATCGCCGATTGCCCGACCCGGCAAACGAATGGCAAACTCAACACGTTCCGATGACTCCGGCCGCGTGGCCACGTTCTTGCCGTATTGCTCACTACTCAGCAGCTGATCCAGGAGAGTCTCCAGCTGCACTTCCCCCCAGCTGCCGCGGGTCTTGATGTTGGTCAGCACCTTCTTCAGATCGCCGACGCCAGCGGCCAGCGTCTGCATTTCTCCGAGCCCTTTATGGACCTGCTCTAGACGATCACCAACCAATTTGAAGGATTCGCCGAGGCGCTGCTCCAGCGTCGCATGCAGCTTTTCGTCGACCGTGCGGCGCATCTCTTCGAGCTTATTGGCATTGTCAGCCTGCATCGCGCCAAGGCGGGCCTCCACTGCCCGACGCAGCTGCTCGAAGCGCTGCTCGTTACTGTTCGTCAGGCGTGCCAGTTGCTGCGCAAAGGATTCGAGCTGCTGCGCCTGCAAGCGACCCAGCTGGGCCAGCTGCGAAGCAAGCGTCTGAGCGACGCGGTTCAGCGACTGCGACTGCTCCTCGCGATCACCACGCGCGGTACTGGCTGCTTCCTGCCGGCCGAGCGACATCTCCTGGCGCAACTCGCGCTCAAGTCGCTCCAAGCCGCCTTGAAGATCGCGGAAACGCACGCCCATCAGCCCGCGCGTGGTGGCCGCACGCAACAGCAGCACGAGCTGCAGGAGGATCACCAGCACAGCCAGCGACACCGCGGCATAGAACCACCATGCTTCGCTCATTCGGCCGCAAGCGCACGCGCAGTGGCGAGATTGGCGAGCACGGCGCCACCGCCGCTACTGCAGGGAAAAGACAACCCGGTTTCCCTTGCTCTGTCCAGGCGAGTCAGCCTTACCATCCGCCTTGGCGACTTCCACGGGTCGCAGGAAGAGCCGCTCGGCCGGAACCTTCTGCGCGAGCAGCCCGTCACGCACGGCGCTTGCCCGTCGCTCGGCCAGATCGCGCAGATCCTGCTCAGTGATGACCGTATTGGCCAGAATCAACTTCTCCATTTCCTCGACCGGCAAGCTCTTCACCATCCCCACCATGTTGCGCGGCTTTTCGAACGCCTCGGCACGATAGACGCGTTCGAGCAAATCGGGATACTCCTGGCTGTCGATTGCCACCGGCGCCAACGCCGTCTTGTCGCCATCGCGACTGCCCCCGATTCTGAGTGCCTGCAGCTTCTGTTGCAGGCGTTCGCGTTTCAATCCCTCGGGATCGCTTTCCGAATCCGCCTGCCCTTCAATGTCGAGCTTCAGTGCCGGCCGGTCAAGCAGCGCCTTCGCCAGCGCATCGATACGCAGCTGCGCCGCCGGGGCGATTGCCGCCAAGCCGGAAGCGAACTCGACGTTCGACAACTCCTCGCCGCCGCCAAAAACCGATCCCAGCAAGGCAAAGGGCGAGGTAACCGCCTTGACCAGGAGATTGCCGACCAACTCGCCAAGCAGGCCGCCAATGCTGAACTCCGGGTCGTCGAGCGAACCAGCTACCGGTAGATTGATGTCGATCTCGCCCTTGCTGTTTTTGAGGAGGGCCACGGCGAGCGTAACCGGCAACTTGGTCGCCTCGGCACTATCGACCGCTTCGCCGAAAGTCAGCTGATCGAGAAATATCCGATTCTCAGCGGTCAACTGATTTTTCTCTATCTTGTACTTGACGAACAACGACATCTTGCCTTTGTCAATGGCATAGCCAGCGTACTTGCCGGAGTACGGTGACAAGGCCGTCATCTCGATGCCCTTGATGTCGGCCTGTATGTCCAGATAGGGAGAGGCGATCAAGGGGTTGAGCTGACCAACGATCTTGAGCGGTGCGATGTCATCGTAGCTGCCGCGCAGGTCGAGCGTCGCCAGGCTTTCGGAAGCCGAGGACAGCCCGCTTATCGCACCGCCAATCTTCTTCAGATCGGCCGAGTAGTTCGGTTTGATGAAGTGGTCGCTGAACTTGATATCACCGCCCTGCAAGGTGATCGTACCAAGCTTTACCGGAAACGGTGCCTGCTCACCGCCAGCCAGCGGTGCCACGGCATGGCCTTTGGCCGAGTGCTCGGTGCGCGTCGGCGCACCGGTCTTGGGCGGCACGGCTGCTGGCGGCGCGTCAGGCTGGCGGACGATCTGCAGCAGGTTCAACTGGCCATCCGGATCAATGCTTACGCGCGCAAAGAAGTCAGCCAGCGCAAGCTCGCCAATTGACAGTGCGTCTGGATTCACGCTCAAATCGACACGCGCAAGGGACAGTGACGCCCATTTCAGGAGGTCAGCCGAATTCGCCTTGTCCACTGCCGAGAAGTCGGTAACCGCCAGTTTCCCGGAGAATCCCCCGCCCAGCAGCTTGCCACCCTTCGCGGCACCGCTGTCCACCTGGCGCAGACGAAAACCGCCCTCAACAGCGACCTGACCACGCTTTAGTCGGACGTTCAGCTGCTCGGTAAAATAGGGTTGCAGGGGCAAGAGCTCGAGACTCTTGATCGCCAGCTTCAACTCCGTGTCCAGCGGTAGCAGTGTGCCGCCGCCACTGGCTTCGACCGTAGCCTTACGGTTGAGCTTGAAGCGCGTGGCCAGCTTGAGCGTCGTACCCGGCTCAGTAGACAGATTTTCCGCCTCGACAGTCATCTCTTCAATGCTGTGCGTTACCGCCGGCGACACGCCGCGATCTTCGAAACGCAGGCCAAGGTTCTCACCACGGTATTTGGCCACCGTCAATGTCCACGGCGCCGCCGAATCCTCCTGCGCCGCCTCGACGGCGCGCAGGGAGGGCGGCTGGACGAACTCGATGCTGCCCCCTTCGGCGCGCCGAACCAGCACTTGGCTATCGCGTACCGCCACCTCACCGATCAGCACTGCGCGCCTGGCCAAATCTAGCCGGCCGCCCCTCACCGAGAAAGCGGCGATCTTCACCCATTGCTCAGCGTCGAGCCGGAAGGCCAAATCGAACTTTGCCGGCACACCGCTCTTGCTGCCGAGTTCTTTCAACTCGACCGTCAAACCATCGACCCGGGCGTTGAATGGCGCTCCGTGCGACTCGTCGAGCCAGCGCAGCGCACCACCATTGATGCTCGCCTCGGCGAGCGACCACTCGACAGGCGCTGACTTCGCCGCGCTTTTCTCTTCCCGCGTTACCACAGCGCCGGCTGCCAGTTCCTGGCTCAGGAAGTCGACCCAGTTGATTCCGCCCTGCGGACTGACCCGGGCATGGATTTCCGGCTGCTCGAGCGACACCCGTTCGATGGCGAACTTCCCGTTGAGCGGATCAAGCGCTTCGAGCACCACTTCCAAGCTGCGCAGCGAGAGTAATGGCGAACCGCCCTTGTCCTTGACGACGACATCCTTGAAAGCCACCGTGCCCGAGATCTCCAGGGTCGCCCGGTCCGCTTCCTGGCGCCGAAAGGCCACCGTCAACTCGCTGCCAAGAACGCCGGAAACAACCTCGATCGGCAAATGCAGCGGCAAGTAATCAACATATTTCGCCAGCGGTACTTCGCGAAGATCGAACCTCAGCTGGCTTTCCAGAGAAGCGTCAAAAGGTTTGCTCCTGCCCTGGACGAGCAGCGGCGAACCATCAAGTGAGGCGGAGAACGTAGGCTCGACAAAGATCTCGAGCGCCTGTGGCAAGCTGGAGATAAATGGCAAGCCGATGTTGAGCTCCCTGAGCAGGTGCTGTTCACCAAGCATCTGGTCGTCGAATTCGATTTTTCCGCCCGAGATCTGAATGTTGTTCAACGAGAAGCGTGGCGTGGGAGCGTCCGATTCCGGCTGGGCCGAAATCTCGTCGATCAGATCGGAGAAATTGAATCGCCCGTCGCTCAAGCGCACGACCTTGAACGTCGGTGCGACCAAACTCAGCTCGCTGACCACCGGGCCGCCACGCCATAGCGAACTCCACTCGCCATTCACATTCAAGCTGTCAAAGCCCGCCACCAGCACGCCACCGCCCTTTTCATGAATCGCCAATCCAGAAATTTGCAGCGACAAGGTATAGGGGTTTATTCTCACCCCTTCGACCGTCACAGATCGCTGCAAGACCTTGGAGAGCTGTTCGACGAGCACCGACTTGACGACCAGCGGCAGAACCAGAAAGCCGAGCATGCTGAAGACCAACAAGGCAAGAGCAAAGGCTAGACCGAATTTTCTTGCCTTGATGGAGGCATGGGCCTTGGTAGAAACAGGTTTTTCAGACATTGCAGCAGGCCGCGGGCTGGCTGAGAGAACGGCGAATTTAGCACGAAGGCGGCGTTCCCGCACTCGCTACACGGCAAGTAGCGAGGCGCCAACAGCCTCTTTTCGGGAGGGCGCATGCGCGATGCTTGCGACAGGGTGTTGGTAGCCAGCACTCCGGCGGCACCGGCGGACCCGAAGGTATTGATCGTTGATGACCACGAACTCACGCGCACACTGCTGCGCAGCATCCTGCGCGGCAATAGCTATCAAATCGTTGGTGAAGCCCGGAATGGCGTCGGCGCACTCGAACTCGCGGAGCGATTGCGACCCGACATCATCTGCATGGACTTGTCCATGCCCGAGATGGACGGCCTCGAAGCACTGCAAGCGATCAAGACCATGTACCCGCAGATCGTCGTCGTCATGGTCACCGGCACCGCCAGCGTAGACAATGTTCGTGAAGCAATTCAAAGCGGCGCCAGTGGCTTCATTATCAAGCCGTTCAAGGTCGGCAAGGTACTTGACACACTGCGCCTAGCCTGGCCCGCAGCGGGACGGACGGTCGCCAGCGCCGGCAACGCTAGTGGCGATGAATCCAGGGCCGGCACCGACCCCACCTGAAGGCCGATTCAGAAGCTGTTCTTCCATTCGCGCAGTGCGGCAAACACGGCGATCTCGTCGGCCACGTCGGACACCCGGCGCCGCGCCGACGCCACTACTTCCGACTCAGCGCAGCGCAGGAAGGGATTGGTGGCCTTCTCGATGGCAATCGTCGATGGCACCGTCGGCCAGCCCTTGGCGCGCGCCACCGCGACTTCATTGACCCGGCTTTGCAGACAGCGATTGGCAGGCTCTACCGCCAGCGCAAAACGTAGATTCGCCTCGGTATATTCATGAGCACAGTAAACCGCTGTCTGGTCGGGCAAGCTGGCCAGCCGGGACAGCGAGTCGAACAGCTGCGCAGCGCTGCCCTCGAACAGGCGCCCGCAACCGCCGGCAAACAGGGTGTCGCCACAGAACAGGCAGCCTGCGCCATAATAAGCGACGTGTCCAAGGGTGTGTCCGGGAACCGCGATGACCTGGAACTCGTCGTCACAGAAAGCCGCGCGAATCGTTTCGCCGCCGCGCACGGGCTTGGTCACGCCAGCAATTGATTCCGCCGCGGGCGCAAAAACCTCGGCCGGAAAGTGTGCCAGAAGAGTCCTCACCCCACCCTGATGATCGGCATGGTGGTGGGTGACGAAAATGGTGGTCAGCGACAGTCCCTCGCGCTCAAGAACCTCGAGTACCGGGCGCGCATCACCTGGATCAACCACGGCAGCGGACGCACCTTTGCGCAACAACCAGATGTAGTTATCCTTGAAGGCTGGAATGCGGATTACGTCGAACATCGCTCAATTTTGGAAGAACTGCGGAAAATGTCAATTGCTGGCCTCGACGCCTGGCTTCAAACGCCGCAGGGACGGTACGTCATGGCCTGGGAACAGGCCACCCTCGACAGGATGGTGGCCGATGTCTTCGGCTACAATGCGATTCAGTTGGGGCTGCCTCAATTCGATTTCCTCGCACAGAATCGCATCCCTCTCCGCCAGCTGGCACACGACGCGGGCAAGGTCGATGTCCTCTGCGACCTGCGGCAACTCCCCTTCGCCGCCAACAGCATCGATCTGGTGGTCATGGCGCATAGCCTCGAGTTCCACGATGACCCGCACCAGATTCTACGCGAGGTTGAACGTGTTCTAATTCCCGACGGTGAAGTCGTCATTGCCGGTTTCAATCCGATCTCCATCTGGGGCCTGCGTCGCCGGCTACCCAACTGCCCACAGCAGTTCCCCTGGAATGGTCGCTACCTTTCGCTGGCGCGCCTCAAGGACTGGCTGCAGCTGCTTGGTTTCGAGGCCGAACATAGTAGTTTCGGCTGCTACGCGCCGCCCTTCCGCAATGAACGCTGGCTGAAACGTTGGCATTTCCTGGAAGCCAGTGGCCAGCGCTGGTGGAGTTTTGCCGGTGGCGTCTACGTCCTGCGCGCGGTCAAGCGCGTGCATAGCATGCGTTTGATCATGCCCAACTGGAAGAAAAACGCGGCACCGCGCAAAGCGCTCTCGGTGCTCAGCAAAAAGGAAACAGCAAGACATGAATGATCAGCAAGTCGTTATTATCCACGCCGACGGCGGCTGCCGCGGCAATCCTGGACCGGGTGGCTGGGGCGCGCTCCTGCAGGCCGGCGAGCAAACCAAGGAACTCTGGGGCGGGGAGCAGGATACAACCAATAACCGCATGGAGCTGACCGCCGCCATTTGCGCCCTCGAGGCGCTCAGCAGGCCCTCAACGGTGCACCTGCATACGGACTCACAGTACGTACAAAAAGGCATCAGTGCCTGGATTCACAACTGGAAGCGCAATGGCTGGCGCACCTCGGACAAGAAGCCGGTAAAAAACGCCGACCTCTGGCAACGTCTCGACGAACTCGCCAGCCGGCACCAGATCAAGTGGTTCTGGGTCAAGGGACATGCCGGGCATGTCGGCAACGAACGTGCCGACGTGCTCGCCAATCGCGGCATGGATGAGTTGCGCACCAAGAAGACCTCCTGAGCACGGACTCGCCGCCAAGCAGCAGCGGCCCACCCTCCGGCAGCCGCCGCCCGCGCCGAGCACAGAATCGGCGACCTCGCCACCGCTTCACCAGCTATGGACCAAGCCCATGCGCCAGATCTTTCTCGATACCGAAACCACCGGCCTGGAGCACAAACTTGGCCACCGCATCATCGAAATCGCTGGCGTCGAGATGTGCAACAGACGGCTGACCAATCATCACTTCCACCGCTACCTGAATCCCGAGCGGGACATTGACGCCGGCGCCCTGGCGGTACACGGCATCAGCCGTGAGTTCCTGCTCGACAAGCCACATTTTGCCGACGTCGCCGCCGAGTTTCTTGATTTCGTGCGCGGTGCCGAACTGGTCATCCATAACGCGGCGTTCGACCTTGGCTTCCTGAACGCCGAACTGGCGCTGCTCGACATGGCTCCGCTGGATACCGTCTGTCACGCCGTCTGCGACACCCTGCGCATGGCCAAGGATTTGCACCCCGGCAAGAAGAACAACCTCAACGCCCTGTGCGACCGCTACGGCGTCGACAACTCGCACCGGACTCTACACGGCGCTCTGCTGGATGCTGAAATTCTCGCCGAGGTCTATCTGGGAATGACCCGCGGCCAGGAAAGCCTGATCATGGATCTCGGCGATGACGGCGCCAGCCGCCTCGCTGCTGCCCGCCCGCTGCCCTCCTCGGGTCGGCGTAAAGCCCAAGTAGTCAAGCGCGCCAGCAACCAAGAGCTCGCTGAACACCAGCAAGCCCTGGCAGACCTTGACCAAGCAAGCCAGGGCAAATGTCTGTGGCTGCATTCGGAGACCAGCAACTGATTCAGCACGGTCAGCAAAGTTACAGCAGTAGCCGCGTGCGGCCTCTGCTCTTGCTATCCGCACGTGGACACAGACTCCTGCTCGCAGCACTGCGAACGCTTCTTCTCGCCACGCTGCTCGGCGCCGATCTCTCCGCACCGCGGACCGCGCACGCGAAGTCGACTGCGGCGCTGCCACTGCTGCAAACCTGGATCGACCTCACGCCGACCGGCGACCGCTTGCAGGCGCCTGCAGGCACCTATGCGGGCCCGGCGGTGATCAGCCGGGCGATGGTCATCGACGGCGAGGGCAAGATCATTGTCGACGGTGGCGGCAAAGGGACGGTGCTGAGTGTGAAAGCTACGGGCGTGACCATACGCGGGCTGCATCTGAAGAACTCGGGCGATTCGCACGACAGCCTCGATTCGGGCCTGCTGATCGAAAACGGCAGCGACAACCTGATCGAAAACAACCTCATCGACGATGTGCTCTTCGGCGTGACGCTGCAAGGTGCCAATGACAATCGCGTCATCGGCAATCGCATCAGCTCCAGGCACAGCGACCCTGCCGAGCGCGGCGACGGCATCCGCCTCTGGTACAGCATGCGCAACCGAGTCGAGAACAACGACATCTCGCGGATTCGCGACATCACGGTTAGCAACTCGCTACGCAATCGCTTCATCGGCAACCGCATCACGGAAAGTCGCCGCGCGCTGAATCTGCTTTTTTCACACCGCACCCTGATCGAGAAAAACCGCCTGGCCAACAACTCGACCGGCATTACGAGTATCAACTCGAGCGGTGTCATCATCCGCAACAATCAGATCATGCATTCCGTCGACGCCAGCGGCGCCGGTATCGCCCTCAAGGAAAGCGGCACGACGCTGATTCAGGGCAATGAAATCATTCACTGTGCGGTTGGCCTGATGTCCGATTCACCAACCCATCCTATCAACCGCATCACGGTGATCGACAATCGCATCGCCCACAACTTCACGGGAGTCAGCTTCTACGGGGAGCGAGGCGGCCATCTCGTCCTGCGCAACCGCTTCGAGCACAATCTCTGGCAGGCGCTGGTCGGCGAAAGCGGCCGGGTCGACCGCAACGAATGGCGGGGCAACTACTGGGACGACTATCAGGGCTTCGACCAGAACGGCGACGGGGTCGGCGACAGCGCTCACGAAATCTGGGCCTACGCGGACCTTATCTGGATCGAAACGCCGATGGCCAAGTTCTTTCGTAGCTCACCGGTGCTAGAATTGCTCGACTTCCTCGAACGCCTGGCCCCGTTTGCCTCGCCGAAGCTGGTCCTGCGCGATCCCGAACCGCAGGCCCACAACAAGGAAGCGCCGAAGCGGGCAAAGGTGGCAACCAACTAGCGTGGCAACAAACCGGCAGCAGTCACGACGACGAGCACCGACCGCACGCGAGCGCGACAGGTGTCAGAGCTGCACCCGCTAGCTGTCGCTGGGGGCCTCGGGGGGACGCCTGGGCCGCCGGCCATGCCGCTTGGGAGTCGCCCTGGAATCGGGAGAACGCCCGTCAGGCGACCCACCATCTGCCACGCCTTCGGCTCGCGCAGCAGGCTGTCGCTGGTCCTGCTGGCGGGGAGGCCCGACCGAACGTGGGCCGGTCTTGCGCTGCTCCGGTCGACGGCCTTGCCCGGAAGCGTTCGGGCGCTTCTCCGGATGCCCTGGCAGCCGGTCCGAATTTCGATCGGACTCACGGTTTCCCGGAGCGAGAGTAATTTCGAGCTCGATGATTTCATCCCATTGCGGATCGCTGCGATCACGCTCGGGGATGGAGAGAAGCTCACGGAGCCGGCGTCGCGGATCCTGGGGAGGTGATTCGTTCATTCCGGCATTATGACTCACACCGCGGCTGTCGTCCAACTACAACAAGCCCGCGCAACCCCAACGCCTTGGGCTCTGCGAAGGCAGATCTACACCTGCGACAGGCATCGCGGCCCCCTCTGCACCTGCAAGAGTGCGCCCATGCTCGGCGCCAGCCCGAAAAAAACCCGCTAACAGCGGGTTTTTTTCGGGCGCAGCGAACTCGATCACAGCTCAATCGACAGCCACGACCGCTTTGAGCGTGCCCAGCAGCCGGAAGCTAGTGCGCGGCGCGAAGGCTGGCGGCAAAGGAGTTTTCCAGCTTTGCCGGGAACTCGAAGCGGGCGAAGGCACGGTGGATGTCGGCGTCGTTGACGCCGCTACTGGCGTCTTGAAAGCGAATCCCCAACTGGTGGCCATTGGCGGCCAGCGTCGCGAACGCGAAACGCCAGCGCTGTGCTTCTGCCAGACGTTCACGCAACTCACGCTCGTTGCTGATTTCAATCCCAGCCGCTTTCAGTGAATCTAGAAATTCGTCGAAAGACTCCGTGCTCACGCTACCCATTTTGTTCTCTCCTGTTGAAGGTTCGTTTTTTGCGTCCCGCCCATGCAGCGCTTAACGCTCGCCTGGGGGAGCGGTTGACAGGAATCAACAAGAAACCAGCCGCTTCGAACACAAGCATCCATTGGCGGGAAGTCAAAGGGCAGTAGAGGTCTCCGGCAAGAGCGTCTCGGGGCGAAAACGAAGGGGAACGGCGGATCTCCGACGGATGATGGCAAGCCGGAGCAATCACCGTGAATCAGTAGTGTGGAGGGATTTCTTCGTCGGCACTGCGCTTCTCGGCAGCAGGTGGAGTGTCCTGCAATTGACGGTAGAGATGGCGCAACTGCTGCTGCAAGAGATCGATCTGCTGCTGCTGTCTATAGACGGTGAGGTTTAGCGCCTCGACCAGATCTTCGGTAAGGTTTAGCCGCACTTCCAGTTCGGTAAGGCGAGTTTCCAAGTTTGACTCCGCTGAGTTTGTGGCGCCGGATCCGACATTGACAGACGACTTGCCCTGCCGGGAAAAGCGAAGCTGGCCGGAGGGAAAGCCAGGCCGGGCTAGGCACCGCGCCGCTAACGTCTGACAGCGGCTTGCTTCGTCGCCAGCGCCTCCTCCACGCCGCCAGGCGCGGCGCTGGCCTTGCCGGGATCGGCCGTCTTCCTGAAGGCCATGGTGTTGAGAATTGGTGTCAGTTCGTCCACGGGGTAGGTCAATGGCACCATGGTCTCACCAACGCGGGTGAAAACGCCGACCTGACTGGGATTGGCACTGAACAAGACGTGGTGGTTGTCGATGCCGTCTACGTTCAGCCACAGCGTGTCCTCGCGGTCGATTGGCGTGTGACCAACGATAAAGGGCGTCTCCCGGTCAAGGTTCAGGTTCTTTCTGAAGCGCTTGACATCGCGGCGGCTGTAACCTTGCGGGCGATTGGCTTTTTGCAGGCGGTTGTTGATCAGTTCGAGAACGAGGTCGGGGCGCTGGTAGAGCTGCACCAGCATCTTCTTGCTGACCTTGCTTTTTGGCGCCGCCGCATGGCAAGCGAGAAAATCGGGGGACATGACCACATAGGGCAACAACTTGTAGAAGTCACCCATGGCCTTTTGATAGACCGCGCCGCGCAGCTCGCTCAGCTCCCTTGCCCAGAGCAAGCCTTGCGGAACGCCCTCCTTGGCCAGATCTTCCGAGAAGGAATCATGGTTACCGCGGACGTAGAAAACCTGCTCCGGAAAACGCAGCTTGAGGCGGAAGATGAGGTCCATCAGCATCATCGAGCTTTCCATCGCCCGCAACTGCCCGTCCACCTCGCAATGAACGGCATCGCCGAGAATCACCAGGGCGGCAGTTCCATCCTCCAGCGCTTCCAGGAAGGCGTTCTGAGTCAGCACGGTGAGCAGATTATCAATCTGCGCATGCATGTCCGCGAGCACAATAGGGATCAACTCGCGCGGCAGCACCAGCAATCCGCCAGGCAGGCCTCTATCGTCCCTGGCCCGATAAACCTCGTTCTGCATCAGCCGATTGACTTCTTCGATGAGGCTTAGAGCCTCATCTCTGGGCAACAGCGTAATCGGCCCACCGAAGATATTGCGCAGTCGCCGCAGTCGGTTCATTCGCAGCGCGCGGGCTTTGTCGAGCATCGGTGCGACGGGGATGCCCTGATCCGCCAGCCTGCTACGCTTGTGCAGCCGCCGCAAGCGCTTCAGGCGAATCACCTTCGGCTGCTCGACGATCGGCGCGATGGTCGTGCCGGCATCACAGAGGTTGCGGAATACCAAGCCGTCACGGCCATGGATCAGGGCCAGATGATGCCCGTCCACCGCTTCCGGGTAGTCGAAGATCGCTTGCTGGATACGATCGTCGGAACCCAGGACCAGCCAGTTCTTGGGACTCAAGCGCAGAAACCCACCAATCTGGCGAAGATGGGTAGCGGGATCGACAACGACGAAACTGCCGACCTTGATCGCCTCGCCCAAGCCGTTGATGCGTGTCTCGGGATAGAGTCGAAGACGTTTGTCGTCCAGACCAAGGGTGATCTCAATCGGCAAACCGCCGAGCGTCACGCGGACCTTGCTATCCCCCAGGCGATAGGCGGCGCGCAAGCGGAGGTGACGGCCAACGCCGAAGCCCAGTCGCGCGGAGAACGCCTTAAGCCGGCCGAGAAGATTGGAGAAGCTGAATCGGCGCCTCCGTGGCGCTGCGCTCTTAGCCACGCCGGATGGATCGACAAATCGTTGCGGCGCGCTTTCGAGCGCCTCACGTACGTAGACGTTGAAGCCCTTGCGGTGCAGGTACTCGGCCACCTGGCGGAAGGCTTCGATCTGTGCCGTGCAGATCTTCAAGCTGAGGCGAGCGTCTACCGGATGCGTACTGTGCCGTGCACGTTCGCTGCGGCGCTGAAAAACCAGCTCTGGCGGCGGCAGCAGAAAGTCAAAAATATAGCGTCGATACCAATCGACGGAGAGAAAGAAGAGCTGCCGGGGCGGCAGCGCGATGCGCGCCAGATCGACTGCCGGCAAGGGATCACGGTCGAGAAATTCGGCATCGTAGACCGACACCGCGTCGGCCAGCCCATGCATGGGTAGCCCCAGATGAATCTCGCGTGGCCGGATGGAAAGCAGTTCGGAACGCCACCAATACTTGCGGCTGATGTCCAGGTAACCTTCCTCGGACCAACCGCCAAGGCGGCGGATCATGGTGCTCTTGCCCGAGCCGGGAGGGCCGGTCACCAGGATCTGGCGAAAACGGACATCGCTCGGAAAAGCGATCCCTTTGAAGTGCTGCAATGACTCTACGGGCTCTGTAGGCATTTCCGGCATGGCGGCAAGTCGAATGAAATCCTTCAAAAAAACCAGGCGGCGCCCCCGTGAGGAGGCGCCGCCTGCAGCGCTGGCTTTCCAGACTTACGAGAAGATCGCTCTCAGGATGTAGAAAACGATCGCCGCCAGGATGGCGCCGACAGGCACGGTGATGAACCACGACAGGATGATGCCGCCGATGACCCGCAGGTCAAGCGCACCAATTCCGCGCGCCAGGCCAACGCCCATCACCGCACCCACTGCGATATGGGTGGTCGACACCGGCAAGCCGAGGCCGGAGGCGAGCACCACCACGAAGGAAGCAGCAATGGTCGCGCAATAGCCGCGCGTCGGGGTCAGTTCGGTGATCTTGTTGCCGATGGTGGCCATCACCTTGTAGCCATAGGTCGCCAGACCGATGACGATACCGATGCCGCCGAGGAACAGCATGAACGGCGTCACGGCCGACTTCGACGAGACCTGGCCGGTCTCGATCAGCTGCACGACGGCGGCCATCGGGCCGATACCGTTGGCGACGTCATTCGAACCGTGTGCAAAAGCCATGGCCGCACCGGTGAACACCATCAAGGGAATGAACAGCTTCTCGACACTGGCGTAATGGAAGTCCTTGTCAGCCGTTTCATTAATCTTGATACGGTTCATCATCAGCTTGGCGACGATGGCCAGGAGGATGCCGATGCCGAGAGCCAGGACCTGGCCGGTTGAAGGGGCGAGGTGGATGTTGATGTGCTTGAGACCCTTGGTGATGGTCACCAGGGACACCAACCAGCCAACCAGGAACGCATAGAACGGTCCCCACTTGCGGGCCTGGCCGATGGGATCCTCGGTGTTGAGAATCAGCTTGCGGATGCTCAGGGTCAGCAGTAGCGCGAAGAAGCCGCCGAGCACCGGCGAGACGAACCAGCTGGCGACGATTTCGCCCAGCTTGTCCCACTGCACGGCGTCCGGGCCAATCGCCGCCACGCCGACACCGACGACGGCACCGACGATCGAGTGCGTGGTCGATACCGGCCAGCCGCGCATGGAAGCGACCATCAGCCAGATGCCTGCAGCCAGCAGTGCGCCCAGCATGCCGTAGACCAGCAATTCCGGTACCGGCTTGAACGCGTCACCGTCGATGATCCCTTTCGAGATCGTCGAGGCCACGCCACCGCCGGCCAGATAAGCGCCGGCAAACTCCATGATGCCGGCGATGATGATGGCCTGCTTGACGGTCAGTGCGCCTGAACCGACCGAGGTGCCCATGGCATTGGCCACGTCGTTGGCGCCGATCCCCCAGGTCATGTAGAGGCCGAAACCAAAGGCCATGATTAATAATACCGTTTGATGCTGGTGAATAATTTCCATGTAATGAACCTTAACTGTAGAGTTTGCTAGTAAACACGCGAACAGAATACGGTCGATCGGGCAGCTCGGGCTGCGCGAGTACCATGCCCATGTTCTCGATGTTCCGGGCTCAGCGGGCGATCAGCAGACGCAGGCGGTCGCCGACTTTCTCGGCGTTGTCGGCCAGATTGCCGACCCACTGGATCAACTGGTACCAGAACACCACCGACACCGGCTTGATGCTGTCTTCCTGGGCAAAGAGAACGCTGATCAGCGCCATGCCCATCACGTCGGTATCGCTCTCCATCTGGCCAAGTTCCAGCACCATGGCATTGACCTGGTCGACTTCACGGCCACGAAAACCCATTTCCAGCAGCTCATCGAGTTCCTCGATGACTTTGTGCGCCTGTTCGCAGGTCTCTACGCAACGGTTCACGAAGCGCATCAGCGGTTCGGCCATGCCTTCGGGAACTTCCATCTTGCGTTCGACCAGCAGGCCGGCGATATCCTGCGCCGTATCGGCGATGGCATCCTGCATCGCCAGCAGTTCCAGCAGGTCGCGCCGGTCGACGGCCAGCATCATGCTTTTTGGCAGATGGTCACGCAGATTGTTCTTGAGTGCGTCGGCCTCACCCTCCTTGACAAAAACGCGGTCCTTGTGGGCTTCGAGCTTTGCTGCATCCTGCTCGATCACGGCACTGAAGAGCCCTGGCATCTCAGCCACGCATTCGCAAACGATGCGCATATGTTGCTGCATTGGCTTGAAAGGCGACTTGCCAAACAAGGCTGCAATCGGATTGGTGGATAACATTTGTCCTCCGGTGTGGTTGGTAAAAAAAAACGAAAATTCTGCAAAGCTCGGTTTTCGGCGCACACGAAGACAGTCAACCACCCCCCGTGAAGCGCCTCTCCGCGCCTCTGAACCCTCGGCAAATTGTAGTCCTAAATGCCGCAACAAGGGACCGTGTCAAGCGCCTTTTTCGGACTCAAGTACCCGAAATTACAACTTTTTTTGATCAAACGCAGAGTTGGGCGATTTCGCTATAGACAAGCACCGAGCGCTCAGTACTGGCGCCCGAACGACCAGCCGGAGGGACATGGAGACCGTTGTCGAGGGTCCGGCAGGGCCATGCTCGGCGGACGCCAGATGGCGGCATGCACGAAACGTGCGAAGAACCCACCATTTGGCAGCGGCCAGGGGCGACAAGAGCCTGTTCGTGGGTGATTCTCGCGCCGACTACCGTGAAAGTCGCTTACGCGACTTCCACGAACCACCAACGGTTCAGGACATCAGCTTGCCCGGCAGCGCGTCCTGCAAGCACTGGGCCAGACGATCCATATCCTGATAACCCTCGAGGCGGATCCCGCGACGGTTCTTGAGCAGCAACTGGATGTGCCGCAGTCTTCCCCGGCGTCGGAACAGGCGCAGCGCGGAAACCTGCTCCAACTCCAGTTCGGTCCATTTCCCGGCGCTCAGGAAGCGCAACTTGCCCGGCACCAATTCGATGCAGTGATCGTCGATCACGCGCAGATAACGAAGCAGAAACAATAGATTGCCAAGGTTCGCCGCGCCCAGAAGCCAGACCACCGACCACCACAGGAGGCTGCTGTAGCGTTCGGGATCCTGTTCGTGCCCGACGCTGACCGCGATGACCATCGCAGCGCTGAACAGCAGGCCCCAGCCAGCGTTGAGCCAACGCCGACGCTTTTCCTCTTTCCCGACTACGAAACGCTCCATCATCGTCCTGCCACTCACTCATGAATCCTACAAGCTTGGCCATCATGCATAAAAAAGGCGGTGAGCCTCACCGCCTATCTCGAGATCAGCGCCTGGTTGTCAGCGCTTTTTTTTCTTCTTGCCTTTCTTCGCTTTCTTGCCGTCAACCGGTGCGGCCAGCGAGCCAAGCAGGGCCTGCATTTGCTCCAGTTTCTGTTCCGCGAAGACCTGCACGCCGGCGCGCAGAATATCAGACTTGGTCGCCGCCCAACCGGCAACCCTGGACAGCTCGTCGCGCAATGCTTCGATCGCTGCCTCCTCGCTCTTCAATAGCTTCACGGTGTAGCTGACCAGCTTGTCGCGTTTCTGCTTGGCCACTTTCTCGAGCATCTCGACCGCTCCTGCCGACTTGGCAGCCCTGGTCTTGGGCTGAGGGCCAGTCGCGGCCACTTTACTGCTGGCCGTGGCCTTTGGCGGCGCGGCAAGCTCGGCCGCCGGCGCCTCCACTGCCGCCTTCCTCGCTGTCGCCGGCTGCTTTGCAGCTGGCGCTTTCGCTGCCACCGCCGGTCGTGGTGCTGCAGCCCGCCGCGCAGGGGCGCTGGGAGGGGCGGCAACAGCGGCGCTGGTGGGCAGATCAGGCTTGGAGGCGTCGCTGTGATTCGTGGCCTCAATGGGAGCATCCGCAGCCACCAGGCGATCGGCCAGCGAATCGTCTTCTTTCTTGAGGCTGGCCCGCAACGCGGTCTTGTTGCTGCTCGTGCGTGAAGATGTCGTCATCAATTTCCTCCCAATTGTTTAAGAACGGCTGCGATGAGCTTGCGGACCTCTTCCTGAGCGGCGTCAGCACCCGATCCGAGCTGAAAAACGGAGGCTCCGATCACCGCGCTTTGCGCGTAGGCATTTCGCTGGCAGAGCATAGCATCGAGGATCGGCAAGGTAAATTCGTGCAATAGTTCAAGCACATCGGTCGCCAGCGCTGTGTTCTGTACCCGGTTCGGCACGATGCACCCGTGCAGACGATGGCTCTGCTCCATGCGGGTCAGGATCAGTCGCTCGACAGCCAACGTCGACCACAGGTCGGTCGGGCTGGGAACGGCCGGGATCAGCGCCAGATGCGCCACCGCCAGCGCCGCCAGAGTAGACGGATGGTAGATTGACGGCGGCGTATCGAGGACTACGTAATCGGCTTCGCGTTGCAGCTCGCCGATGTGCTTGATCAGCTCAAGGCCGGACATCTTGCGGACATCGAGGTGCAGATCGGAGTCCAGCAAGGGGGCGGACTCGGCCCAGCGAAAGGCACTCTCCTGGGGGTCGAGGTCAACCAGCAACACAGAAGCGCCGCGGGCGTGAAAGCCGCCGCCCAATTGCATGGCAACGGTCGTTTTCCCGGCGCCGCCCTTCTGCGAAACAACGGCAATTACCCGGCCTAGTGACATGGACATAAAACCTGCCTTATGAACAGCTTGATGAAGAAAATGCGCATTGCCCAGCAATTATGCCATCACTGGCCGCACAGGCAAGGACAAAGCACCGGCGAGCCGCGACCAACAGAGGACCCTTCTTTACCGGAGCAGCCAATAGCGGACGAGGCAGGCCGCGGCGCTCTTTTCGCAGCGCACTGAGCATCAGCCTCGGTGTCGGGCGGCAAGCGGTTCCTGTCCGCTCAACGGCGGTCGTTCGTGCCACCTGCCAGGAGCGCGTCGATCTGCGCATCCTTCTCGCGCCAGATTTGCTGCAGCCACTGCTGGAACGCCGCGCGAACCGCCGGGTCATTGGCGTAATCACCGTTCGCCAGATGCCTCGGTACTGGCAGGCCCTGGACCCGTACACGCACGCAGCGCATACGGCCGCAGAGAAACTCCCAGAAACTTGGTGCGCCGTCAGGATAGACAATGGTCACATCGAGAATCGCGCGGAACTTGTCGCCCATCACGTTCAAGGTCAGCGCGATACCGCCCGCTTTTGGCCGTAACAAGTGCCGGTAGGGCGACTGCTGCCGCTGCTGCTTGGCCGGTGTAAAGCGCGTCCCCTCGCTGAAGTTCATGACGCTGGTCGGAATCAGCGCAAACTTCTCGCAGGCCTTGCGCGTCGCCTCCTGATCCCGGCCACGCAGTTCCGGATGCCTGTCGAGCATTTGTTCGCTGTGCCGGCGCATGAACGGGAACTCAAGCGCCCACCATGCGAGCCCCATCACTGGCACCCACAGCAGCTGCCGCTTGAGAAAGAACTTGAGCAAAGGAATGCGGCCGGTCAGCAAGTGCTGCAGCACAAAGATATCGACCCATGACTGATGGTTGCAATTGACTAGATACCAGCCGCCGCGGTCGAGGTCATCGATTCCTTCGACGTCCCAGACGGTTTCCTGTGTGAGGCGCATCCAGCCGCGGTTGCCGGCAATCCACGCCTCGGCAATGCGTAGCAGAACCGGGTCGAGGTGCAAGCGCAGCGCTCTGAATGGCAGCACCAGCTTGACGATCGCCAAGGCCAGCAGGATCGGCACCCAGAACAGGGTATTGAGGGCCAGCAGCAGCAGAGCGATCAGGCCCAGCACGGGGGCAGGCAGGGAAGTCAACAGGAATACCAGGCGGGTAGCGATAGAGAACTTGTTGCCGTAGAAAATGATGCGCCTTGGCTAGCGCGCACTATCCTCGGGCACGCATTCCAGGCGCGGCGGCGGTCCAGACAGAGGCTCCTCGCCCGCGGCCTGCGCGCAAGCCTCCTGCCTGGCTTCGTCGGCAAGCATCTGGCGACGCGTTACCGGCGTCTCCAGGCTGATTCGTCCCAGCAGACCGTCACGATAATCCTGCAGCAGCACTTGCGCGGCTTTATCGAGATCCGCGGCACCACCACGCAGGCGCAAGCCGCGACGTGCAGCAATCCGCTCGATGACATCTATGGCGTCGAGCTTCGCGAGTTCAGCACTTGGCAAGCCGTAGCGATTCGCCAGCAGCGCCGGATAGCGCGCCAGCAACAGACCAGCGAGAAAGCCCGCCACTTCTTCATCGATCATCGCATTGCGGCCGATGGCATTGCTGGCGGCGAGCATCAGACCGTCGCTCGGATGGTCAATCCTCGCCCACATCAGTCCCGGCATGTCGGTGATCGTGTGACGAACATCGAGCTGTGAAGTCTGCTGCTGGCGGGTCACCGCCGGTTCGTCGCCGACTTTGGCGATCTTGCGCTTGAATAGGACATTCATCAGGGTCGACTTGCCAACATTGGGGACGCCCATGATCAGCATGCGCAGCGGCTTGACGTTGTCGTTGCGGTGCGGCGCCAGCGTCTGGCACAGCGTCGGCAGGCGCGTCGCGTCGCCAGGCTTGCGGCACGACAGCGCAACCGCACGCACACCCTGCTGCTTATTGTAATGATCGATCCACGCCCGGGTCGCCGCGGGGTCAGCCAGATCAGCCTTGTTGAGAACCTTCAGGCATGGGCGCTGACGCTGCAGGCGAAGCTCGCGGACGAGCGGATTGGTGCTCGCCTCAGGCATACGTGCATCGAGTAGCTCGATGACCACATCGATCGACAGCATCGTCTCGGCCGCTTTCTTGCGCGCCGAGTTCATGTGTCCGGGAAACCACTGGATGGCCATGAAAATCCAAAGACTGACTGAAGGAGCGGTCATTATCCCACCGCCCAGCCCCTTCTGCCGCGCTTCTGGCACGCGTCTGCAGCCTTTCCACCCCCTGCCGCCACTTGCACCACAGCCACAGCAGTAGCGAAGGCGCTAGAATACACGTCTTTCGTCAATCAGCCTCAGGACAAACTTGCCGCCGATCCCCGAAATCAGGCCCGAGCAGTCGATCGAACTGCTCAAGGAACTGCACCTCCTGACCCGCGACGGCAAGCTCAACCAGGACAGCCGGCGCAAGCTCAAGCAGGTCCACCACCTGTTCCACTTCATCGAGCCACTGCTCGCCGAACTCATCGCCACCGACAGCCACCTGACCCTGGCCGACCATGGCGCCGGCAAATCCTATCTCGGCTTCATCCTCTACGATCTCTTCTTCAAGGCCAGGGACAACGGCCACATCTATGGCGTCGAAGCGCGCCCGGAACTGGTCGAACGCTCACGCCAGCTGGCCCGGCGACTCGGTTTTGCGCGCATGTCCTTCCTCAATCTGTGCGTCGAGAACGCCATCGACTCACCGGCCTTGCCCGAACGAATCGACATTGTCACCGCGCTGCACGCCTGTGACACCGCCACCGACGACGCCATTCGCTTCGCTTTTGAGAAGCAGGCGCGGTTCATCGTTCTCATCCCCTGCTGCCAAGCCGAAGTCGCCGCGCAGCTACGCAGCAAGAAGAACGAGTCCTTCGCCAAAACGCCGCTGTCGGAAATCTGGCGCCATCCGATCCACACCCGCGAGTTCGGCAGCCAGCTGACCAACGCCCTGCGTTGCCTGCAACTCGAAGCGCGCGGCTATCAATTAACGGTGACCGAACTCGTTGGCTGGGAACACTCGCTCAAGAACGAGTTGATCATTGCCAGGCATACCGGACAGGCACGCGGCAACGCCGCCACGCGACTCGAACAGATCCTGCACCAGCTGAATCTCGACGAACTGCGCGATCGCTTCATTTATTGACCACTCATTGACCACTTCGGGGAATGTCGAGGCCGCCGCCACCTTGGCGAATCGTCAGAATGGTCAGCAAGGAACTTGCATGGAAAAATGGATCACCCGCGTCGTCGCAGCCCTCGTCGCCTGCGGCAGCCTCGCCTTGTTCTGGACCTTCGGCGTCTTTCTTGCCGTGCCCTGGCATGAGAGCCGCATGCGCTCGCTGAACAGCGTCGAATGGCAGGTCCTCGGCATTCCGCTGCTCGTTGGGCTGGCCGTTACCTGGGGCGCCCTGCACATCCTGGCGATCGCCGACCGCGAAACGCGCCCGCGGCTATATTTCACCACCTGCGCGCTACTAATGATCGTTTCCGCTCTGGCCGTTCTCGGTGGCATGGCGTGGACCATCGCACGCATTGCCTGAACAGGCCGCCTCCCCCATCACAACTGGAACCCATGATGAATATAAAAAACAGCGACTTACTGGTTCAAAAAGCAGTTTTCCCGGTCGCCGGGCTGGGCACACGTTTCCTGCCGGCCACCAAGGCCAGCCCCAAAGAAATGCTGGCCGTGGTCGACAAGCCACTGATCCAGTACGCGGTGGAAGAAGCCTACGCGGCTGGAATTCGCGAGATGATCTTCGTCACCGGCCGCAACAAGCGTGCCATCGAAGACCACTTCGACACCGCCTACGAGTTGGAAGCCGAACTTGCCAGCAGCGGCAAGGCCGAGCTGATGGCGCTGGTACACTCGATCAAACCCGACGACATGGACTGCGTCTACGTGCGCCAGCCGCGCGCGCTGGGTCTCGGCCATGCGGTCCTGTGCGCCGAGCGTCTGGTCCGCGGCGAACCCTTTGCCGTCCTGCTCGCCGACGACCTGATGATCGGCGAACCACCGATCATGCAACAAATGACCGAACTGTTCGCCGAGCACCAGTGCAGCATCCTGGCCGTCCAGGAGGTGCCACGAAACCAGACGCAGCGCTACGGAATCGTCAAGGGCCAGCCACAGGGACCCGACCTGCTCGGAATCAGCGGCCTGGTCGAAAAGCCACAGCCGAACGTCGCCCCTTCCAATCTGGCGGTAGCCGGCCGCTACGTCCTGACTCCGGCGATTTTTGACCTGATTCGCCAGCAGCCACGCGGCGCCGGAGGCGAAATCCAGCTCACCGATGGCATCGCCGCGCTGCTCAACGCCGAACAGGTACTTGCCTATCGCTACCACGGCACGCGTTACGACTGCGGCAGCAAGCTGGGCCTGATGCAAGCCAGCGTCGTACTCGGCGAAACACACCCCGAACTCGGCGCAGACTTCTCGGCCTGGCTGCAGAACCGACAGGCCGCACAGAAACTGAGCGCCTGACCCGCGTTGACTGGCGGAAAGGATGCGCGCCAGTCAGCCTGCCAGCGGCGCCGGCTCAGCCCCTGTCGATCGCCGTCGTCTCGGGGCTGGCACGCCACAGCCGATAACGGACTTCGACACCTTCCGGCGCGTACACGACGATCGGCAAACGACTGTTGTAGCGAATGAGATAAGGTTCGCCGCCGAGAGCGACGAAGCGCCGGACTTTCGCTGCGTCCGGACCGGTCGCCATCAAGGTGCCCGCCAATGGCCCCAACTGGCTGACAATGTAGCTTGGAAATCCCCAGCCGCTGACCGTTTCCTTCGCAATCTGGCCGCTGAAGAAATAGCGATTGCCGGCGTCGATCTCGACCGTTCTGCCGACAAGCAGTTCGACTTTCAAATCGGCTTCCTCGGCCTGTTCCGGCTTTGGCAGCGGCAGGACATGGCGAACCATTCCCTGCTCGGCCGCTGGAAAGGCTTGCAGATTGTCCACCGCCTGGACCTCCGGCAAGACGAAAATCAGGCACAGCACAGCCAGTAGACGAATCGCGTTCACATTCTCTCCCAAGGGCAGCTCCTTGCGCGGCAGCCCGGACGAGCTGATCCGCCAACTATAATTGCAACAGCAACGAGCGCTGTGAAAGCACCCGCCCCGACATCTGCAATGGTGTGGTCAAACGATAAAGTGCAGACTTTATACTACCGGAGCCGGCTCCTGGCGACACACGCACTGGTCGTCGCACTGCTGCTGTCCCTGGTCGGATGCGCGGCTCCCGAACCTTCGCCCGAACGGGATTCACCTTTCCATGTATCCGCGGCTACCTGGTGGCAGATCGATCACGACATTGCCAACGCCTCGCTGGCCGCAGAAGAAGCGGCCGAAAACTACGCGCGCGGCCTGATGGACGGATGGATGCGCAGGGTGGGCGAACTCGGCGAAGAAGACTTCATCCCCTGGTATACGGGCTATTGGACCCAGCAATGGCTGGCGATCAAAGTGGCCTGGTACAAGATGGGTGATGGCGACGACGATGGGGACGAACCGGCCGTGCGGCGACTGGCCGCGTATCTGCAGGAAGAGTACCAGGAGCGGGTCCTCGGTCCGGCAGCGGAGGAAGTAGACCCCAACGCGGTCAGTGAACAAGCAACGAAACTGTATGTCAAGCTGCTGGCGGAACAGCTGCCGGCCATCCCGCGACGCTACGAGGTACCGCTGGCTCAATTCGATCGCCGGCTGCAGGCCATTCCGGCGATTTCTGCCGCGACGCCAGGCGCCCAGAACGCTTCGCTCTATCGCCTGGTGCACAGCGACCCCATTGCCGCCCTGCCGGCCTATGCAAGCTTGCTGGCGCACCTGCGCGAGCTGCGTGCCGGCCTCGGCAGCGGGCCGTCGGACGCCCGCCTATCGCCAATCGCAGAACGCGCCGCAGAAAGACTCACTGATCAGCTGGCGATCAAGAGTGGCGCCAGTGCTGCGGCTGCGGCGCTTGGCGGTGTCGCCGGGATGGTCTTCTCGCTGGGCGCAGCGGGCTTCGGTGCGATCGCGCACGCACAGGAAAAAGCGGCGCTGGAGGCGCAGCTACGCGACATCCTGGCGGTGGCTCAGGAGGAAATGTGGCGGCAGCTGGTGGAAGATCGGGCGAGCGGTGTGCTGGCCGGGATCCAGCATATTGCTGAGCAGATCGAGCACGGCCTCGCCAGCGCAAGAACCGAGCGCTGGCCGTTAGGAGCAGCGATGTCGGCACCCGAGATCACCGGCAACAGACCTGAAGGCGACCATCAGCTGCAGCCCTTGCGTGCCGATTTTTCGGGCGGCGGCTAATCCTTGCATGCTGACGTGGCGCACACGGGCAAGACCTGCGCTCCAGCCGGAAACTACTTGCCTGGCGACAAACGCCAATCCGGAAAAGCCGCGCGGAAGGTGCTGCCTGCGCCGACTTCGGACTCGATGCTCAAGTTCGCCTGATGGCGCAAGAGAATGTGCTTTACGATCGCCAGACCAAGGCCAGTCCCGCCGGTGCCGCGCGAACGACCGCGGTCCACCCGGTAAAAGCGCTCGGTCAGGCGTGGCAGGTGTTCGGCCGCGACACCGACCCCGGAATCGCACACCGAAAACACGCCACAGCCATCGCTCGCCGCCCATTCGATACGGATCTCGCCGCCTGCCGGCGTGTAACGGATGGCATTCGACACCAGATTGCCAAAGGCACTGTGCAGCTCCTTGCGGTTGCCATGCAAGGCCGGCCCCTGGCAAATCACCTCAAGACGGTGGCGACCGTCACTGAGGCTTTGCCCTTCCGCCCGCAGTTGCGCCAGCAGGTCAGCCATGTCGACATCCTCCTCGCTCGCCGGAGCATCTTCTGCTTCCAGCCGTGACAAGGTCAGCAGATCGTCGACCAGGGTCAACATGCGCGCTGTCTGGTCACTCATCAGGCGCGCAAACTGCTTGCGCTGTTCGGCATCCACCGCGCCTTCGTCGTTGAAGTACTCGAGAAAACCGCTGACCACGGTCAATGGCGTGCGCAGCTCGTGCGAAACGTTGGCCACAAAGGTACTGCGCATCGATTCGACGCGCCGTGCATCGGTCACATCCAGACTGACGACCAGCTTGTTGGCATCGCCGAGGGGAACGACGCGGATCGTGTAGACGCGTGTTCGTGCCGCCGGTACCTGCAGCACGAAGGGGCTGGACGAGTCCGCATTGGCCAGATACTCCGCGAAGCCCGGTGTGCGCACCAGGTGCTCGATGATCACGCCGTCATCGCGCGGCAAGCGGATTCCCAGGTGCGCGCCGGCGGCGCGGTTGCTCCACTGGATGCGATGCCCGGCGTCGAGAATCACCAGTCCGTCAGGGACCGCGTCCATGGCTCCCGTAAACGAGCCTAGCCGTGTTTCAACTTCCTCCAGACGCCGCGCCTGATCATTCTGCCGCTGCGCCAGTTTGCCCAGCACTTCGCCCCAGACACCGCCAGCCTGCGGGAATTGGCACCTCTCCGTGCTCTCCACAGAATCGAGCCAGGCGGCCAGTGCTGCCCACTGCCTGCGGTGCATGAAAACGAGCAGCAGCCATCCGAGCGCAGCGATCGCCCACCCCCAGGCCGGACCATGGCTGAACCCGGCCAGCAGAGCGAGACCGCCAATCGGTAGCACGCTGCGCAGCAGGAATTTCGCAAACCACGCCCAGGGACCGGTCACGAGGCCGAAAACGTCGGGCCCGAGCGGGCACTCATCTTGTAGCCAGCGCCCCGAACGGTTTCGACCATCTGCTCGGCCGCCGGTCCAAGAGCGACGCGCAAACGCCGGATATGAATATCGACGGTGCGATCTTCGATGTAGACATGATCCCCCCACACGTTGTCGAGCAGTTGCTGACGGGAGTATACACGTCCGGGGCTGGCCATCAGAAAGCGCAGCAAACGGAACTCGGTCGGCGTCAGGCTTATCGGCTGGCCGTCGACACTGGCTTCGTGACTGACCGTGTCGAGTGTGATCGGTCCCGCGCTCAGGGACCCCTTGACGTGCTCCGGCGAGCAACGCCGCAGCACCGCCTGTACCCGAGCCAGGAGTTCCTTCGGACTGAAGGGTTTGACGACGTAGTCATCGGCACCGCCTTCGAGGCCGGCCACCCGGTCCGGCTCTTCGCCGCGCGCCGTGAGCAGGATAACCGGCAGGCTGCGCGTGCGCATATCCTTGCGCAACTTGCCGATCAGAGTCAGGCCGGACTGACCGGGCAGCATCCAGTCGATCAGAGCAAGATCGGGCAGCGTCTCGCGCAGGAGGGTTTCGGCGTGCTCGGCACTGTCGGCGCAGAGCGGCTGATAACCACCGCGCAGCAAGGCAAAGCGCAACAATTCCTGAATACCCCTGTCGTCCTCGACAACGAGAACGCGCGGCAGGCTATTGGTCTCCGGTCGTGTCACGCGTCGTCCGCCTTCATGCGCGCCGCACCAGTGTGCCGAACATCGTCGCCGCTGACGACGTAGATCACGTTTTCGGCAATATTCGAGGCGTGATCGCCGATACGTTCGATGGCCTTCGCGATCCAAATGATATCCAGCGCTTCGCTGATCGTCCGTGGGTCCTCCATCATGTAGGTAATCAACTGCCGCAGAATGGCGTTGAAAGCGGCATCGATCGCCTTGTCGGCGCCGATGACCTCGCGGGCGGTATCGACATCCATGCGCGCCAGCGAGTCCAGTGCACTCTGCAGCATGTCCGTGGCCAGCCGCCCGCAATGCTGGATGTCGGACAGCCGCGGAATACGTTGGCTACCGGCGGCGTGCAACTTGCGGGACATGCTGGCAATTTTCGCAGCCTTGTCGCCGACCCGCTCGAGGTCGGTGACAATGCGCGAAACAGCCATCACCAGGCGCAGATCGCGAGCTGTCGGCTGCCGACGGGCAATCAACAGAGTGCAATCTTCGTCGATGCCAACCTCGTTGGCGTCGACGTCATGGTCGCGTTCTACGACCTGCTGCATCAACTCCAGATTGCCACTGCTGAAAGCTTCGATCGCTGACTGCACCTGACTTTCGACCAGGCCGCCCATCTGCAGGATGCGGGTGCGAATGTGTTCAAGTTCCAGATCGAATTGCTTGCTGAGGTGATCACTCATGGGCTTGCACTCGTGTTTGCATTGAGAAGAACAGCCGGGAGCCTACGCGGCCAATGTTTCGGCGCGATGACGCGGCCCCGCGTGGCCAGACCCGCCCTGGCTGGCGGCCTTGCCGACGGCACGTCGGCCGCCCGCTGCGCAGAAGGTTATAATCCGGCACAGGGATCTTGGCGGAGCCGGCCGCTGTCGAGCGAAACGACGCGCTGAACAAGCCGCGCCGGGCCCGGCAACGCGGGCAGACAGCAGGCCCGCCACGATCAAGCGAGCGGAAAATCGCAGTTTCTGCAATAGTCGCACCTTCGGCACCTCCGAGTCACCCCTGGACAATTCACTCCTGGATCGGCCTTTGTGAATTCGAACCTGCTGCTCCTGGCAATTCCCGGCACAGCCTTGGCGGCATTCCTGCTGCCGCTGCTGCTGCAGCGCTTTGGACGAGTCGCCGCAACGCTGGCCGCGGCAGCGGTCATCGCCACCTGCCTGGCGCTGGTTCTGCAGTTGGCGCCCACCATCTTCGCCGGCGAAACGCAACTCGCACGCTTGCCCTGGCTACCCGCCTACGGGCTGGACCTCAGCCTGCGCATGGATGGCCTCGGACTGCTCTTCAGCCTGCTGATTTGCGGCATCGGCTTGCTGGTCGTGCTGTACGCCTTCTACTATCTACCCGGAAGCGACCGCATGGGACGCTTCTATTCGATTTTGCTGCTGTTCATGGCAGCGATGCTCGGCGTCGTGCTTTCCGAAAACCTGCTCCTGCTACTCGTTTTTTGGGAGATCACCAGCCTTTCCTCGTTCCTGCTCGTCGCCTATAGCCACGACAAGTATGAGTCGCGAATCGGCGCCCGCATGGCCCTGGCAGTCACCGGCGGCGGCGGCCTGGCGCTGCTCGCCGGCATCCTCCTGCTCGGCCACATCGCCGGCAGCTACGAGCTCTCGGTCATTCTGGCGGCCGGCGACCAGATCCGGGCACACGCGCTCTATGCGCCGACGCTGATCCTGATTCTGCTTGGCGTGTTCACCAAGTCGGCGCAGTTTCCCTTCCACTTCTGGCTGCCTAATGCCATGTCGGCGCCGACGCCAGTGTCCGCTTACCTGCATTCGGCGACCATGGTCAAGGCCGGCGTCTTCCTGCTTGCCCGGCTGTACCCGGCACTCGGCGGCACCGACCTGTGGTTCTGGCTGGTCAGCGGCACCGGCGCAGTCACCCTGGTGTACTCTGCGGCAACGGCACTTTTCCGGCACGACATCAAGGGCCTGCTCGCCTACTCGACGATCAGCCATCTGGGCCTGATCACCCTGCTCTTCGGTCTCGACACGCCACTGTCGATCGTCGCCGGCGTCTTTCATATCATCAACCACGCGATCTTCAAGGCCTCGCTGTTCATGGCCGCCGGGGTCATCGACCATGAATGCGGCACACGCGACATGCGCCGGGTCAATGGCATGTTCAAACGCATGCCGATCACCGCCAGCCTGGCGATCATCGCCGCCAGTTCGATGGCCGGCGTGCCGCTGCTCAACGGCTTTCTGAGCAAGGAAATGTTCTTTGCCGAAACCGTCGCTCACCCGCAATTCGAAGCCATCGACTGGCTTCTGCCGCTGGTCGCCACGATCGCCGGCATGCTCGCCGTCGCCTACTCCCTGCGCTTCGTTCACGACGTCTTCTTCAATGGCGAGCCGATCAACCTGCCGCGCGAGCCGCACGAGCCACCCCGCTGGATGCGCGCACCGATAGAACTACTGGTCTTGCTTTGCCTGCTGGTTGGCGTCTTCCCGGAATGGACCGTCGCGCCACTGCTCGACGTCGCTGCGGCAGCCACCCTGCAAACACCACTCCCGGCATTCGAACTGGCTCTGTGGCATGGCTTCAATCGGCCCTTGATGATGAGCCTGCTGGCCCTGGTCGGCGGCATTTTCATCTACGCGCTGCGCTGTCCGCTGTTCGCCTGGCAGGCACAATTGCCGCCAGTGCGACCACGCACCGCCTTCGAGCGCATTTACCGACTGTTCGTTGCCGCTGCCCGACGTGTCGTGGCGGCGCTCGACAATGGCTCGCTGCAGCGCTATAACGCGCTGCTGTTCAGCTTTATCCTGGTACTCGGCGGCTGGGCCTTCTTCTCGGGGCCGGCGGCGACGCTCCGGCTACCCGTTCAGCCGGCCGGCGAAGCCGCCTACATTGCCCTGTTCGCGCTTGTGCTGGGCAGCATGGGCGGCACGCTCCTGTATCGGAAACGATTGCTGGCAGTCATTCTGGTCGGCGTCGTCGGTCTGATCGTGGCGCTGATCTTCGTTCGCCTGTCGGCACCCGACCTGGCGCTGACCCAGCTGGCCGTGGAAACCGGGACAATCATCCTGATGCTGCTGGTCCTTTATTATCTGCCCGCGCGCGAAGCACCGCGAAGCAGCGCCAGTCGCTTGGCCCGCGACCTGCTACTGGCGATATTCGCCGGCGGGGGCATGATGCTGATCACCCTGCAGATGCTCGCAGCGCCCTTGGAAACGATCTCGGGTTTCTACCTTCGGGAATCGGTTCCCGGTGGTGGCGGCACGAACGTCGTGAATGTGATCCTGGTAGACTTTCGCGGCTTCGACACCCTTGGCGAAATCACCGTCCTGGCCATGGTCGCCCTGGCTTCACACGCACTGCTCGACCGGCTGATTCTTACCGCGCCACGCCGGGATAGCGATGGTCGCCCGTGGTCGAGTGAGGCCCACCCGCTGTTTCTCTCCATGCTCATGCGTCCCTTGCTGCCCCTGACGCTGACCGTTTCGGTGTACATCTTTCTGCGCGGTCACAATCTGCCCGGAGGGGGGTTCGTCGCCGGCCTGATCACCAGTGTTGCGCTGGTCGTGCAGTACCTGGCCAATGGCAACGCTTTCGCACAGCGGCGCATACCAAGTAACTCGGCCGGACTGCTGTCACTGGGGCTGCTTCTGGCAGTCGGCGTGGGGATGGCAAGCGGGTTGTTCGGTCGGCCTTTCCTGACCACCGCGCACGGGCATGTGTCGCTACCGTTGATCGGCGAGTTCGAACTGGCTTCGGCGATGATCTTCGATCTCGGGGTATACGTGGTGGTGGTCACCGTCGTGGTGACCGTGCTCTCCGGACTTGGCCGGCTTTCGGAACGTGCCCATAGGCATAACCAGGAGGCGGTCAGCTGATGGAAGTCGTGCTGTCGATTGCCATCGGAGTGCTGACCGCCTGTGGCGTCTTTCTCATCCTGCGCTCGCGCACTTTCCCGGCCCTCCTCGGCCTGACTCTTCTCTCCTACGCCGTGAACCTGTTTCTCTTTGCCAGCGGCCGCCTGCGCATTGATGCACCACCGCTGATTCGTGCCGGTGCCAGCTATGCCGACCCCCTGCCGCAGGCGCTGGTGCTAACGGCCATCGTCATCGGCTTCGGGATGACCGCCTATCTGGCGATCCTTGCCTTGCGCGCGCTTGCCGAATCGGGTGCCGACCACGTCGACGCCCACAAGGATCCATGAACGCCCACGCGCCGATCCTGCCGATTCTTATTCCCATGGCAGCCGCCCTGCTGCAGATGGCTTCCGGTCGCGTCTCGTTCCAGCGTGCGGTTGGCTTGCTGGCTAGCGCGCTGCTGGTGTTCGTCACCGGCTGGCTGACGCTGCTCGCCGACGATGGCCTGCTGCGGGTGTACGCGCTGGGCGACTGGCCGGCACCTTTCGGCATCGTGCTGGTCGTCGATCGGCTGGCCGCAGCCATGACCCTGCTTACCGCCATCCTCGGCTTCCTGGTCCTGCTCTACGCGAGCGCCGGCTTTGACGAGACGGGGATTCATTTCCATCCCTTGTTCCAGTTTCAGCTGCTCGGCTTGCTCGGCGCCTTTCTCACCGGCGACCTGTTCAATCTCTTCGTCTTCTTCGAGATCATGCTCCTCGCTTCCTACGTGCTGCTGGCGCACGGAGGCGGCCTGGCCCGCACGCGCGCCGGTATCAGCTACGTGGTTCTCAATCTGGTCGGCTCGGCCCTTTTCCTGATTGCGCTGGGATTGATCTACGGCACGCTGGGCACGCTGAATCTGGCCGATGTGGCGCGCGCCCTGACCGTGCCTGGCCACGATCACGCGCTCGCCCGCCTGGCGTTCGCCCTGTTGATAACCGTCTTCGCCCTAAAGGCCGGACTGCTGCCGCTATCCTTCTGGCTACCACACACCTATGGCGCAGCCGGCGCACCGGTCGCCGCGCTCTTCGCGATCATGACCAAGGTCGGCATCGTCGCCATCCTGCGCGTGCAGGCCATCGCCCTGGAGCCGGTGATGCCCGACCTTCTCGACAACTGGTTGACCACCCTGGCCCTGGCCACCGTCGCCTTCGCCGCACTCGGCGCGCTGGCGGCCACCCGCCTGCAGGCGCTCGTGGCGTGGCTGGTCCTGCTGTCGTGGCGTGGCTGGTCCTGCTGTCGGCCGGCACCCTGCTGGTGACCCCCGCGCAGGCCAACAGCGAAGTCACCGCCGCAGCGCTCTACTATCTACTGCAGTCGACGCTTGCCGGCGCCGCTTTCTTCCTGCTTGCCGGCCTGATCGCCGAGCAGCGCGGCAAGGCCGCCGACCAGTTCGTGGCCGGCCCGCCACTGCGTGCCACTTGGCTGAAAATTGCCTTCCTGTTGGTGGCAACAACAGCCGCCGCCCTGCCGCCGTTCTCGGGCTTCGTCGGTAAACTGATGCTGCTGACCAGCACTCGCGATGTCGAAGCGGCAACGGCCATCTGGGTGGTAGTGCTGGTCTCGGGCTTCATCGTCATGGCTGCACTGGCGCGTGACGGCTGCTATCTGATCTGGAAACACAAGACGGCGGCGAGATCCCTGCCGGGCGCGCCCGTCGGCTGGCAACGTGCAACGGCGACTGCGTTGCTGATCGCTGCCGGACCGCTACTGGCAATCGCTGCACACCCCCTGTCGAATTACGCCGCGCGCACGGCCGCCCAATTGCATGCACCTGGCGTCTACGTGGCGGGTGTCCTCGGAGCAGGCGCAATCACCACTGGCCACGAGGAAAGACCATGATGCGCGCTGTCCTGCCACTGCCGCGCGTGTCGCTGATGGTCTTTGTGCTGTGGGCGGTGATCACCAACGCCGCATCGTTCGGCCTGCTCGTGCTCGGCGCCATACTGGCGATCGTCATCCCCTTGCTGAGCCGCAATTTCTGGCCAACTCCCCGGCCCCTCCTTCGTCCCTGGCGCGGTCTGCGCTTTTTGGGCCTCTTCGCACTCGACATCATCACCGCCAACTGGCGCGTTGCGCGCCAGATCATCGGGCCCCTGCACCGACTAGCACCGGCGTTCGTCGAAGTTCCACTCGATCTGCGCGACCCGTTCATCGCCACCCTGCTTGGCAGCATCGTATCCTTGACCCCGGGAACAGTGTCTATTCACGTCGACCAGCAGCGCTGGGTGCTGCTCGTACACGCCCTCGACGCGCCCGATCCGCAGGCACTGATAGACGAGATCAAGGAGCGTTACGAGCGGGCGCTGAAGGAGATTTTTGCATGCTGAATGCCGCCATCGAAATCGCTTTCGTCCTGATTGCCGCCGCCTTGGCGCTGAATCTCTATCGCCTTCTCATCGGGCCGGATACCACCGATCGCATCCTGGCTCTCGACACCCTCGGCATCAACAGCATCGCGCTCCTGGTGCTCTACGGAGTCAGCAAGAACAGCACCGCCTACTTCGAGGTGGCACTCCTGCTCGCCCTGCTTGGCTTCGTCGGCACCGTCGCGCTGTGCAAGTTTCTCCTGCGTGGAGACATCAGCGAATGAGCACCGCCACCGAACTCATCATCTCGACGCTGATCGTTCTCGGCGCGCTTTTCGTTCTCCTCGGCTCGGTGGGCCTCGCCCGACTCCCGGATTTCTTCATGCGTCTGCACGGCCCGACCAAGGCCACGACCATGGGGGTCGGCGCAACCCTGCTCGCTTCGGCGATCTTCTTTTCGGTACAGGACCGCGGCGTCAGCCTGCACGAGCTGGCTCCTTTGTTCTTCCTGTTCATCACCGCGCCAGTAACAGCACACCTGCTCGCGAAAGCAGCGCTGCACCGAAAATCGAGCGGCGACACTTCCGGGCAGGCAGCGCAGGCAAGCGAGCACGAGCCGGGACAGCACTGAAAGACATCCGCTGCAGCGTAGCGGGCAATCACGGAAGCTGCGCCCTCCTGTTCACCGGAACTGGGAGTGCGACGTAAGTACTCCCTTGCGCGCATTGTCGCTGACCGCCTGCGCGGCGGGGTGGGTCAAGCGCCGCTCGGCTGAAATGAGGAAAAACCGCTCGCGAATCTCCTCCGTTTCGCCGAGTTTGACGAGCTTGTAGTGTGCTGTCACGTCCGGGACGCTGGCGGTCGGTATGACAAACATCCCGGCACCGGCTTCGCCGAAGACCTTCATCAAGGCGCTGTCGTCGAATTCGCCAACAATACGCACACGCTTCCCCTGCCGTTCCAGCCAGCGCGGCAGGGTACGATGAAGGGCGCTATCGCGCCCGGGGAGCAGCAGCGGTGCGCCATCCAGGCAATCCGGGAAGCCGCCCGTCAGTCGCGCCGCCAACTCGGGAGCAGCCATGAAAGCCACCCCCGAGTCACCGAGCGGATGGCTGTAGCCCTTGATTACCGTGCCCGGGGGCATGGGGCGGTCGGCCAGCACCATGTCGAGACGATGGATCGCCAGGTCGGCCAGCAGGCTTTCTAGCCGGTCCTCCTGACAAATCAGACGCACTGGCGTCGGCAGGCACAGCACTGGCGCCAGCAGGCGATGGGCGACGAATTTCGGCACGACGTCGCCAATGCCGACCCGGAAGGTGATGAAGCGCTCCTCGGCGCCATTCTTCAGCAGGTCCTCCAGTTCGGCCCCGGTCTGGAAGATCTCCTCAGCGTAAGAGAACGCCAATCTTCCCGCTTTGGTCAGTTCCAGCCGGCGCCCGACGCGCCGGAACAGCGCCACGCCGAGCCGCTCCTCGAACTGGGAAATTTGCCCGGAGAGCGTCTGCGGCGTCAGATGCAGGCGTTCGGCCGCGCGCGTGACACCGCCCGAACTGGCGACACTGACGAAGTAATGCAAGTGCTTGTAGTTCAGCATGCCACGCCCCTTCCAATTGTTCGCATTTTTCGATCATAACGCATATTCATGCCTGCTTGTATCGAACAATCAACGGGCCAATAATAGGCCTGTCGTCTTCCAATCCAGCCCGAGGAACGCCATGAACCTGAAGATCCAAGCTCCAGACTTCCCGCTGACCGATGGGCTGCGTCAGCACGTGAGCTTGCGCCTCGCACACGCCCTCAACAATGGCCGGGACGTCGTCACGCGCATCGTCGTGCACCTTTCCGACGTCAATGGCCTGCGCGGCGGCGAAGACAAGTGCTGCAGTATCGAAGTGCGCCTTAAGGGCGCTCCGGCCCTGATCGTCGAGGATATCCAGACCGACCTTTACCTGGCCATCGACCGCGCCAGCGAACGCATCGGCCGCGCGCTCGACCGCCACTTGGCGCGGCAACGCGATTTCCCCATGGTTTCAAGCTCGCGGCCAGAGCCGTTCAGCGAGGAAACGCCATGAAGCGTCCTGTCACAACAATCAGTAGCCGCGATTTCCGCGGCGATCGTCGTGCGGCGAATACCGCACAAGGCCCCATCAGGCCTCTGAATTTGTTGGATTGATTCTTGCAGGAGTAGATTTCTATGAGCAAAGTTAACCTGGGCTTCCAGATACCCTTGTCGGTGCAGGAAATTCTCGACGTTTGTCCGAAATTCACCGTCGCCAGTACCTGGCAACAGCTGTACGAACTGGCGACCTGCGACGCTGTGAATGGCGTCCATGAGGTGGCTTACGAAGTGCCTGGCCGGGGCCGTGTGCTGGAAGCCAAGGTGTGCCGGGTCAAGAACGGTATCGCGGCCAATTACGTCGAGCCTTACATGCGTCGCCGTGATCCCGATTGCATGGTCATCGCCGACGACCTGCCAACCGACAAACCACGCTTCGAGAATCAGTACGGCGAGTCCTTCGAGCCTTTGCGTGCGGAAACCTTCGCCTGGCTGAAAACCCAGGAACTGGCGGTGTTTCCCTTCATCGCAGGGGTTCCCGGGATGGGTATGGATGCCCTGGTGGTGGCGCCAGCCAACGCCGGCTTCTTCGCTCTCGGCCTGGCCTTGCTACAGGGAATTCTCGACGAAAAGACCTTGTCGCCGGACTTCGACCCGAAGGCGGTGATCTTCGTTGCGCCACCATTTCGCCATACCCATTTCAAAGGCAAACAGATGGTGGTGCACAACCGCCGTCCTGGCCGGCACGAATTGTTCAGCTACAACCTCTATCCGGGCCCGAGTGCCAAGAAAGGCATCTACGGCGTCCTGCTGGCTCTCGGCGAACGCGAGCACTGGTTGACCGCGCATTGCGCGACCGTACAGATCATCACGCCCTACGCGAACAAACTGTGCATCATGCACGAAGGCGCCAGTGGTGGCGGCAAGAGCGAAATCCTCGAACAGGTCCATCGCCAGAAAGACGGTGCCCTGCTGCTCGGTACCAATGTGCTGTCGGGAGAACGCCGCACCCTGTTGCTGCCGCACAATTGCGAGCTGCGTGCTGTCACCGACGACATGGCCTTGTGCCATCCCTCGCTGGGCAAGCACGACGGACGTCTGGCCTTGATCGATGCCGAACAGGGCTGGTTCGTTCGCGTCAATCACATCACCCACTATGGAACCGACCCCAACCTCGAGAAGATGACCATCCATCCAACCGAGCCGCTGTTGTTCCTCAACATTGATGCCCACCCTGGCAGCACCGCACTGATCTGGGAACACATCGAGGACGAGCCCGGCAAGCCATGCCCGAACCCGCGCGTGGTTGTCCCGCGCAAGGCGGTGCCCGGCGTCTATCAAGGTGCGGTGAGTGTGGACATCCGCAGTTTCGGCGTGCGTTGCCCACCGAACACGGCCGACCAACCCACCTATGGCATCGTCGGTCTCTTCCATCTGCTGCCACCCGCGCTGGCCTGGCTGTGGCGGCTGGTGGCGCCGCGTGGGCATGCCAATCCAAGCATCGTGGCTACCGAAGGCATGACTTCGGAAGGCGTCGGTTCCTACTGGCCGTTCGCTACCGGGCGCATGGTCGATCAGGCCAACCTGCTGCTCGATCAGATCGTCGCCACGCCGCGCATGAAGTACATCCTGTGTCCGAATCAGCACGTCGGCGCGTGGGAGACCGGCTTCATGCCGCAATGGATCGCCCGCGAGTATCTGGCCCGGCGTGGTGGCGCCCGCTTCTCGCAAGAACAGGTCACCCCCTCGCGCTGTCCCTTGCTTGGCTTCGCGATGAAGAGCGTGGTCGTCGAGGGGCAGACGATTCCGGGAATTTTCCTGCGCGTCGAAACCCAGCCAGAGGTCGGCAAGTCCGCCTATGACGCCGGCGCGCTGCTGCTGACCGAGTTCTTCCAGAGCGAACTGAAGCAGTTTCTGGAAGCTGATCTCAACCCCCTCGGCCGCCAAATTATCGAGTGTTGCCTGGCCGGCGGTTCTGTCGAGGACTACGTGGCTCTGCTGCCGATTGCGGTGCTGGACGAAGACGACTAACGGTCCTCACTTCCATGATTGGGGCGTCACGGCGGTGATGACCGTTCGCGTTGGCCTCCTCTGCAAACTGCTCATGAAACCCAGCTTGCCACAGCTGCCGGGTTTCATGAGCAGCCACCGTTTACGCAGCGAGCATCGTGCAAAAAATGACGCACAGCTGCAACAAGGGGCTGCAGAATGATCGCTATCCTTATTTCGCCGATCGACCACATCGGCACTTGGTACAGAATGCGCCTGTCGTCGCGACGATACTCGGAGCCTGCCGAACTTTCCCACCCCACGAGATCCGCCAATGAAACTGTTTTCATCCCTCTATCGCCGGGCCATGATCTGGTCCCGTCATCCGCACGCCCCCTGGTACCTGGGCGGCATGAGTTTTGCTGAGTCCTCGTTCTTCCCGATCCCCCCGGACGTGATGCTGGCGCCGATGTGCCTCGCGCAACCGCAACGGGCGTGGCGTCTCGCCCTCCTGACCACGCTGGCCTCGGTGGCAGGCGGTCTCTTCGGCTATGCGATCGGCCACTTCGCCATCGACGCGGTGCTGCCCTGGTTGCAGGAAAGCCGTTACTGGCCAGCCTATCAGACGGCAGTCGAGTGGTTCGAACGCTGGGGCTTCTGGGCGGTGTTCATCGCCGGCTTCTCGCCAATTCCCTACAAGGTGTTCACCATCGCCGCTGGCGCCCTGTCGCTGGCCCTGTTGCCTTTCGCCGTCGCTTCGCTGATCGGGCGCGGTGCGCGTTTCTTCCTCGTCGCCGGGCTGATGGCCTGGGGCGGCGCGCGCATGGAAGCGGCCCTGCACCAGTACATGGACCGCCTCGGTTGGGCAACGCTTACGCTGCTGGCGCTGGCCTATCTGGTATATCGCTGAAACGACCGTGAGCACGAGCATGAATGACCACCCGGCAAGCGACGCACGCCGGCAGCTGCGCGCCCGGGTCGAGCAGCTGCACCTGCAGAACGTCATCATCGCTCTGATCCTGCGCAATGCCGCCTTGCCGGGCCTGCAAACCTCGGCCAGCGCGATGGCAGCGAGCGACTTTCTCGAAACCCCGTCGTCAGATTCCATCACCAAGGAGAACCCATGAAACGCATCTTCCTCTTCCTGGCCACCAACATGGCCATTGTGCTGGTGCTGTCGGTCAGCATGCGCCTCCTGGGCGTCGAACCCTACCTTAATGCCAACGGCCTGAATCTGACCGCGCTGCTGATCTTTGCCGCGGTCATGGGTTTCGGTGGCTCCTTTATCTCGCTCGCCATTTCCAAGTGGTCGGCGAAAAAGGCGATGGGCGTGCAGTTGATCGAAACGCCGACCAACTCGACCGAATCCTGGCTGCTGGAAACGGTACGTACATACTCCGCCAAAGCCGGCATCAAAATGCCCGAGGTGGGCATTTTCGACACCCCCGAGGTCAACGCCTTCGCCACGGGCATGAGCAGGAACAGCTCCCTGGTCGCAGTTTCCAGCGGCCTCTTGCGGCAAATGTCGAAGCGTGAAGCCGAAGCCGTCGTCGGTCACGAAATCGCCCACATCGCCAACGGCGACATGGTGACGCTGGCGCTGATCCAGGGCGTGGTAAACACCTTCGTCATGTTCCTGTCGCGCGTCATCGGCCACCTGGTCGATCGCGTCGTGTTCAAGACCGAGCGCGGCCAAGGGCCGGCCTTCTTCGTCACCATGATCGTCGCCGAACTGGTGCTCGGCGTTCTTGCTTCGATCATCGTCATGTGGTTCTCGCGCCAGCGTGAATTCCGCGCCGACCAGGGCGGCGCCACCCTCGCCGGGCGACAGCACATGATCGCCGCGCTGGAACGGCTGAACTCGCAGCATCCCGCACCCCTGCCGGAAAAAATGGCCGCCTTCGGCATCAGCGGTGGTGATGGCGGCGGCATCAAGCGCCTATTCATGACCCACCCACCGCTGACGGAACGTATCGCGGCGCTGCGCAACACTGCGGGACATGGATGAAGCTGCTCGCGAACACCATACTGCCTGCGTTTCAGTCGTGCTGCGCGCCCGGCGCTCGGAAGACGAATCTGCGGAGAAAACTCACAGGCTGAGTTGAGCTTGCAGTCCGAAGCAATCTGGCAGTCCGGCGCATTCTCTTGAGGTGATTTATGTCCCGTCCGCGTGCAGCACCCGACAAGCCGCCGGCCTGGCACTGTCTGCCTATCGCCGACGCCTTGCACCAGCAGTCAGTCGCCGCCGCCAGCGGCCTCAGCCAGCATGCGGCCAGCGAGCGCCTCGAACAATATGGACGCAACAGTCTGCCGCCGCCCAGGCGACGCGGACCCTTTCTGCGCTTTGCCCTGCAGTTCCACAATCCCCTGATCTATGTGCTGCTGGTCGCCGGCGCCGTCACCTTTGCGCTCGGCGACTATATCGATGCCGGAGTAATCGTCGGGGTGGTATTGATCAACGCGGTGATCGGTTTCATTCAGGAAGGCAAGGCCGAAAAGGCGCTGGAAGCAGTCAGCGCGATGCTCGCCAGTCGCGCCACCGTCCTGCGCGAGGGCGAGCGGCACGAAATCGATGCCTCGCTGCTGGTTCCCGGGGATATCGTCTTTCTCGAATCCGGCGCGCGCGTTCCGGCCGACCTGCGCCTGCTGCGGGTGAAAAATCTGCGGATCAACGAAGCCGCCCTGACCGGGGAATCGGTACCCGCGGAGAAACGCACGCAAGCGGTGGCGAACGAGGCAGCGATCGGTGATCGCCTGTGCTTGGCGTTTTCCGGAACAGTGGTCAGTTTTGGCCAGGGACAGGGCCTGGTCGTCGCTACCGGACAGGCGACCGAGATCGGGCGCATCGGGCTTCTCGTCGGGGCTACGCGTACCCTGGCGACGCCGCTCACCCGCCGGCTCGACCAGTTCGCCCGTCAGATCACCTTATTTATCCTGGTGGTCGGACTGGTCACTTTCCTGTACGGCCATCTGGTACACGAGATGCCCGTGCTGGAGATTTTTCTCGCCGTCGTCGGCCTGGCGGTGGCAGCGATTCCCGAAGGTCTGCCGGCGATCGTCACCATCGTCCTGGCCATCGGCACGCGCGTCATGGCCCGCCAGAATGCCATCGTCCGGCGACTGCCGGCAGTCGAGACTCTCGGTTCGGTCACCGTCATCTGCTCGGACAAGACCGGCACGCTGACCAAGAACGAGATGACCACCGTGTGCGTCATGCTGCCCACGCATACCCTGGAGGTGAGCGGCGCCGGCTACGCGCCCGAGGGAGGTTTCAGCCGCGATGGCGCGACCGTCGACCCGCTGCGCGACGAGGCACTGCAGGAACTGGCCCGCTGCGCCTTGCTGTGCAATGACGCCCGTCTCAAACACAGCGCCGATGTTGGCTGGCAACTCGTTGGCGACCCCACCGAAGGCGCACTGCTGACGCTCGCGCGCAAGGCCGGGCTCGACCCCGTGCAGTTCGCGACGGCCCACCCGCGGATGGACGAGATCCCGTTCGAGTCGGAACACCGCTTCATGGCCACCCTGCACCACGACCACGCCGGGCACGGCGCCGTGCTGCTCAAGGGCGCGCCAGAGCGCGTGCTCGAGCTGTGCACCCAGGATGGCAGCGGTCAGCCGCTTGACCGCCAAGCCTGGGAAGAACGGATGCATGCGGCCGCCGGCGCCGGCCAGCGCGTGCTGGCGCTGGCCCGTTGCCAGATGCCGGCCGACACGACGGCGCTGGCGATGGACGACATCCGTCCGCGCTTCAGCCTGCTTGGCCTGATCGGCCTGATCGACCCCCCGCGCGAGGAAGCGATCGCCGCCGTTGGCGAATGCCAGCGCGCCGGCCTGCGCATCAAGATGATCACCGGTGACCACGCGGTCACGGCGGCGGCCATCGGCCGGCAACTGGGGCTGAACGCGGAGCAGGCCCTGACCGGTGACATGCTCGGCGCGCTCGACGACGCGGCGCTCCGCCGCCGCGCCCTCGAGACCGACGTCTTTGCCCGTGCCAGCCCGGAGCACAAGCTGCGCCTGGTAGGCGCGCTACAGGCCCAGGGCGAACTGGTGGCCATGACCGGTGACGGGGTCAACGACGCGCCGGCGCTGAAAGCTGCCGACATCGGCGTGGCGATGGGCGACAAGGGGACGGATGCCGCGCGCGAAGCGGCCGACCTGGTACTCACCGACGACAATTTCGCGACCATCGCCCGCGCCGTGCGCGAAGGACGCGTGGTTTTCGACAACGTCAAGAAGTCACTGCTGTTCATCCTGCCGACCAACGGCGGCGAAGCGGGCGTGATTCTGCTGGCGGTCTTTCTCGGCCTGGCGCTGCCGGTCACCGCCGGCCAGATTCTGTGGGTGAACATGATCACCGCGGTCACCCTGGCGCTGGCCCTCGCCTTCGAGCCAGCCGAACACGGCGTCATGCTGCGGCCACCGCGACGGCCCGGCGAGCCGCTTATTACCGGCCTGCTGGCGGCGCGCATCGCCTACGTGAGCGTCCTGATGATCGCCGTGACTTTCACCGTCTTCGAATGGGAACTGGCGCGCGGCAGCAGCATCGAGACGGCACGTACGGCGGCGGTAAACATGCTGGTCATCGGGGAGTTGGTGTACCTTTTCAACGTCCGCCATTTCACCGCCTCGGCTCTCACCCGCGACACCCTCATCGGTAATCCGGTGGCTATCTGGGTCAGCGCGATCCTGATCGTCTTCCAGTTGCTGTTCACTTACGCGCCGCCATTTCAGCAGCTTTTCCACACCACCGCGCTGGATGTGCTCTCCTGGCTGCTCATCCTCGCTCTCGGCGCGGGCAAGTTCCTCGCCGTCGAAGCGGAAAAAGCAGTCTTGCGGCGCTTGCAAGTGCGCAGCATGTGAATGGGTCCACCACCATGAGCGCTCACTAACCAGGAAGGCCCGACCCTCGCATGTACGAGCCGTTTGCCGAGCTCTCCTTGCTGCTCCTCATCGCCGCCGCCGTCGGGGCATTGGCGGTGCGACTGCGTCAGCCGGTGCTGATCGCTTACATCGTGGTCGGCATCGCTGTCGGTCCGGCGGGACTGGAACTGGTCAAGGCACACGATCAGATCGACCTCCTGGCCCAGATCGGCGTCGCCGTGCTGCTCTTCCTGGTCGGGCTCAAGCTCGATCTGCCGCATGTCCGCAATATCGGGCCGGTGGCGCTAGCTACCGGCCTGGGCCAGCTGGCCTTCACCATCATCATCGGTTTCGTGCTCGTTCTGGCCTTGGGCCGCGACTGGCTCACGGCACTCTATGTCGCGGTGGCGCTCACCTTCTCCAGCACGATCATCATCATCAAGCTGCTTTCCGACAAGCGTGAGATGGATTCCCTGCACGGGCGTATCGCTATCGGCTTCCTGATCGTCCAGGACATCGCGGTGGTGCTGGCGATGATGGCCATGAGTGCGCTGCGCTCAATGGGTGACGGCGAAACAAGCTGGCTGCTGGTCGCCGGCTCGATCGGCTTACGCGTGCTGGCAGCGGCCTTCCTGCTCTACGTTCTGATGCGTTACCTGCTGCCACCGCTGCTCGATCTCATGGCGCGTTCGCAGGAACTGCTGCTGATCTTCGCGATCGCCTGGGGTACGGGCCTGGCGGCGCTCGGCGAATGGGCAGGATTCTCCAAGGAGGCCGGCGCGTTTCTGGCCGGTTTCTCGCTCGCCTCGACCCATTTCCGTGATGCCGTCGGCGCCCGACTGACCGGCATCCGCGACTTCCTGCTGCTGTTCTTTTTCATCGACCTCGGCGCCAAGCTCGATTTCTCCACTCTCGGCGCCGAACTGTGGCCAGCGGCAGTGCTGTCGCTGTTCGTGCTTGTCGGCAACCCGCTGATCGTCATGGCCATCATGGGCTACATGGGCTACCGCAAGCGTACCGGCTTCATGGCTGGCCTGACCGTTGCCCAGATCAGCGAGTTCTCGATCATCTTCATCGCCATGGGCATTTCACTGGGCCATGTCGGCAGCGGTGCGCTCGGATTGACCACCCTGGTCGGTGTCGTGACAATCACCCTGTCGACCTACATGATCCTCTACTCGCACCCGCTCTACGAACGGCTTGCACCCTGGCTCGGCGGCTTCGAGCGCCGGCGACCATTCCGCGAACTCGCCGTGGCCAAGGAACGGCATGACCTGAAGGAGGCCGATGTCATCATCTTTGGACTGGGCCGCTACGGCGGCAGGCTGGCACTTGGCCTCAAGGAAGCCGGGATGAGCGTGCTCGGCGTCGAATTCGATCCCGAAGTCGCGCGCGCCATGCGCCGGCAGGGCATCGCCGTGCGCTATGGCGACGGCACAACAAGTGAGTTTCTCGAAAGCCTGCCGCTGGCGCAAACGCGCTGGGTGATCAGCACCTTTCCCGATCCAGCCTCGAACCGGGACCTGCTACGGTCCCTGCGCGAGCATCATTACGGTGGTGAAATCGCCGTCGTCGCACGCGAGGAATCCGAAGGTCTGGCACTCAAACAGTTAGGGGTGCCGACCATTCTCTATCCGATGCGAAACGCGGTCGACTACGTCGTCGCCGCCATCACCGACCTCATTGGCCCGAAGGAGAAAACACCATGAAGCCCATCACCCGCATACTCGCCGCCACCGACCTGTCGGCACCCGCCCGCCATGCGGTGGATCGTGGCTTTTTTATCGCCGCCGACACCAAGGCGCGCTATACGGTAATGCATGCGACGGAACTCGACGCTCTGGACAGCCTGTCGGATCTGCTCGGCGCCGACACCGGCAGGATCAAGCAGCGACTGGCCGACGATGCCCGCGAAACGCTGCAACGACTGCTGTCGAACCCGGCGCACAACCGTGGCGTGGCAGCCGATGCGCGGATCGTTTCCGGAACGCCCCTGAAGGTCATCGCCGACGAGGCCGATGCGCTCGATGCCGACCTCCTGGTCGTCGGTGCCCGCGGCGAATCCTTCCTGCGCCATGCCCTGCTCGGGTCCACCGCCTCGCGCCTGCTGCGCAAATCGCTCCGACGACCGGTGCTGGTGGTCAAGCAGGCGCCGCACGAATCCTACCGCTGCCTGCTGATTCCGGTGGACTTCTCGCCGGCGTCCGCGCAGGCCATCCGCCTCGGCCGGCAACTGGCGCCGACCGCCGAGATCGTGCTGCTGCATAGCTTCGAGCTGCCTTACGAGGGCAAGCTGCGATTCGCCGGCGTCGAGGATGGCGTCATCCACGGCTACATCGAGACTGCGCGCCGGGAGCGGCGGCAACAGCTCCATCAACTGGCCGCCAGCGCCGGACTGGCGTCCGGCGAATATGCACCGCTGGTCCGCCATGGCGACCCCGCGCAACTGATCGCTGCCCTGGAGCAGGAACAAGCCTGCGACCTGGTCATCATCGGTAAGCACGGCCAGCACCTGGCCGAAGAGCTGTTGCTGGGGAGCGTCACCAAACACGTGCTGGCCGAATCGCAATGCGATGTTCTGGTGATCAACAATGGCGGGACACCGCAGGATCATGCCAGCGATGTTTGAACGCTGGCGCGCCCTGATCCCGACCCGCGAGCAGATTGGCAGCAATCGTTGGCTGCGCTGGCTGGCGCCCTACCTGGGCCACCCCAAGCTCTGGCACTGGTCCCGCCGCGGGGTGGCCCTCGGGGTCGGGATCGGCGTTTTTTTCGGTCTGCTGATCCCGATTGCGCAGATCCCGTTCGCCGCTGCCGCCGCCGTGATACTGCGTGCCAACCTACCGGCTGCCGCGGCCAGCACTCTGGTCACCAACCCGATCACCTTTGCACCGGTCTATTTTGCCGCCTACAAGATCGGCGCCTGGGTCACGGGCGAAAAGCTTGAGCCGCCGGCAGCCGCCGCGGGCACCACTCCGGCCGACGCGAATGCCGGCATCTGGCGGCGCATCACTGCACTCGGCACACCGCTGGTCGTCGGCCTGGCCATCACCGCCAGCCTGATCGGCCTCGCCAGTTACGTCCTGACCAGTGCCGGCTGGTACTGGTACGTCAGGCGCAAGCGCCGGCGCTTGCGGCGATCCTGAGCCGGGGCAGCACCGGGCGGTAGCAGACTCGTGCCCGTCGCCAGTGCTAGAATCGCGCCTCGCACTCTAGCGTCAGCTGTTACCCCTGTGCCCGCCCAGCGCGCGCCGTCAGGGCAAACCACAAGCCGAGAACAAGGAACCGCATACAATGGCTGAGGAAGGTCAGTTTTTCCGCCCGGTGAAGGATTTCTGCCAGCGCAGGGTCGTTACCTGCGGACCCGATGATGCGTTGGTCGACGTGGTCGGCATCATGCGCGAGAAGAACATCTCCAGCGTCATCGTCTGCGATCAGAAGCTGCCGAGCGGCATCATCACCGACCGCGACCTGCGCAACAAGGTGGTCGCATCCGGCGTCGACCCTTCGACGCTCGCCGTGCGCGCAATCATGAACAGCCCACTGGCCGTGATCGGTGAAGACGACCTGCTCTACGAAGCGCTCTACCGCATGTCGCGCAAGAAGATTCATCGTCTGGCCGTGGTCGATGGCAAGGGCCGACTCTCCGGAATCATCACCGACAGCGACATCATCCGGCTGCAATCGCACTCACCGCATCAACTGGTCCTCGACATCGAAGCGGCCCAGGACCTCGAGGAAGTAAAAGCGGTATACGGCAGAATCCAGAGCCTGGTCCTGCACCTCAGCGGTAGCGGCACCAGTACCCGCGACATGGTGCGACTGATTGCCCACCTCAACGACCAGATCCTCTTGCGGTTGATCGCCCTGATGCGCGCCGGACGCTTTTCCGACCTGCCTGCGCGCTTTGCCTTTGTGGTCCTCGGCAGCGAAGGGCGCGGCGAGCAGACGCTGCTCACCGACCAGGACAACGCGATTGTCTATGGCGACGAACTGGGGCCCGAAGAGATCGCGCGCATCGAGGACTTCTCCGAAGAACTGGTCGCTGCGCTGATCGCCATTGGCATCCCGCCCTGCCCGGGTGGAATCATGGCCAAGAACAAGGAGTGGCGGCGCAGTATCGGCAAGTGGAAGGAGCAACTCGACCGCTGGCTACGCACGCCAACGCCGAAACACGTGCTCAGTTGTGGCACCTTTGTCGACATCCGCACGATCTACGGCGATCATTCGTTCGAGCAGGAACTCAAGAAACAACTCTACGAGCATGTGCAGCGCGACAAATTGTTCCTGATGCGAATGGTCGAGAGCACCTTGCGTTTTGCACCCCCGCTGGGTTGGTTTGGCAAGATCAAGGGAGAAAGTGGCGGCGAGCATTCCGGAATGCTGGAGATCAAGAAAGCCGGTATCTTTGCCATTTCCGAAGGCGTGAAGGCGCTGGCCATTCTCGCCGGCAAGCTCGAAGGCAGCACCCACCAGCGCCTCGAAGCACTGGTCAAGGAAAAGATGATCAACCCAAAGATGGCCGACAATATTGCCGAAACCTTCGACTTCCTGGTGCTGATGCGCCTGCGCGGTCAGGTTGAAGCGGTTCGGGAAGGGCGCAAACCGGACAACTACATTCCCCTCAAACGCCTGAACATGATGGAACTCGGCCGCCTGCAACTGGCGCTAAAGGGAGTCGAGAAATTCCAGGAGTTCGCCAAGGCCCACTTCAACCTGAATCTGCTCAGATAGGCCTGTGCCGGCCCGGTCGCCCACACACCGGCCTTTTCGAGTCGCGCCGCCCCCCGGCGCGCCGAGCAGCGAACTCAGTAATTGTTCGTCTCGTTATTGTCGTCGGTCTTTTTCACACCCGGCTTGCGCCCGCGCGCCGGCGTCGGCGGGTCGCACGACAAGCGACAGCTGGTACCCTCGATCTTCCGGCCGTCGATGAAACGGGTCACCCGGCAACAGATCAGGTCCCCCGATGAGGCAAGCCGCGCGACCTCGTCGCGTAATTCGGCGATCGGAATATCCAGCGACGAAGCCATATCGACATCAAGCTGCTCGCCGTTGGCTCTCAGGAAACCAAGGATCGAATCAGTCATCTGAACCCCCAATAAATGCCTTTGCCAGTCGGCAAAATGTCTCAGTGTGCGCCGCAGATGCCATTCTGGCAAATCACGCCTGGGAACAAACCGCTCCTGACGTCCGTTCAGCGCACATCGCCGCAGCGATGCGGCCGCACGAATGCATCGCCAGGACGGCCCCGACAAAACACGAAAAAGCCCGGTGCCGTAACACCGGGCTTGACCGAATTCAGCGGCCGGGCAAGGCGGCCGCTATGGCTCGGCTGGATCAGGCCGTCTTGGCAATCATTTTTACTGCCGGTGTGGCACTGACAGCGGCTGCAGGCTTGGCGATCTGGCCCATTTTGCCAAGCGCCGACGTGAGCGATGACACCATTGCCTTACCCGACGACACCGCAAAAGTCACACCCGGCGGAGTATGCTTCTTGGCTTCCTGCAGCACTCCGACAGCACCCCTGCCGGCCTGCGACAGCTGGCTACCCAGGACCTGGACGACGGCTGACGAAGACTCGTTGGAGATATGGTAGGCACGACGCGAAAAGGCGACCGACTGCGAGACGGCGGCAATCGCCATGGGTTTTTGCAGCGCTTTGAGGCCAGCCATATCGCGCACCTCGGACAAGGCTTTGAAGTTCTCGGCGCCCTGTTTGGCGACGGCACGTGCAGTATGAAGATTCAGCGCAGCAAGTTTTCCCATGCCGTCAAAAGACGCATTGACAACCGACTTCCACGCTTCCAGGGCGACCTGGCTCTTGCTAGTAAATTGCTCAGTAACCTTGTACACGGTACTCTCTCCTTAAAGTTGCGAAACCGAAACGCCGCCCAGGCCTGTCCCGCCTGAAGCTGTTTGCTGCACTGCAGCGGATGAGTCATTCTAGCCTTCGGACAGGGTTTGTCAAGCCTTTTTGCTGCACCGCAACACCCGTATGGCGGCAAGCGCATGCGCAAGGCAGAAAGTCGGCAGGCACCGGCCTCCGAGCATTGGCACGGTGACAAGCACGCCTGCCACGAAGCGCACCAACGACCTTGAGTGAGCACCATGCAGAAACAAACGCCCTACCTCCTCATCGGCGGCGAGACCACCGTCGCCAGCCTTTGCGAGCGCTTCTACCAGCTGATGGCAACGGTCCCGCAGTTCGCCACGATTCGCGCACTGCACCCGGCCGACTTGCAGTCCTCACGCGACAAGTTGTTCATGTTTCTTTCCGGCTGGCTGGGCGGGCCCGACCTCTACGTACAGAACATCGGCCAGCCGATGCTGCGCCGTCGCCACCTGCCTTTTACGATCGGCGAGGCCGAGCGTGACCAGTGGGTGGCCTGCATGCTACTGGCCATGGAAGCGGTCGGAATCGAGGAGGCGCTTCGCCAGGAGCTGCTGGTTTCCTTCTTCAATACCGCCGATTTCATGCGCAACCAGTCCACCTAAGCCGTAGTTTTTGCAGCGCAACACGGCTTTTCCGGCTGTGATAGAATAACCGCCCCTATTGAGAGGCTTGCCCCTTATGTCCCGTGCCATCCGTAACATCGCCATCATTGCCCACGTCGACCACGGCAAGACCACGCTGGTCGACAAGCTGCTGGTTCAGGCGGGCACGTTCTCCGCCCACCAACACATCACCGAGCGGATGATGGACTCGAACGATCTCGAGAAGGAGCGGGGGATCACCATTCTGGCCAAGAATCTGGCAGTGGACTACGGCGACGTGCATATCAATATCGTCGATACGCCGGGACACGCCGACTTCGGTGGTGAAGTCGAACGTGTGCTGTCGATGGTCGATGGCGTCCTGCTGCTGGTCGACGCCGTTGAAGGCCCGATGCCGCAAACGCGCTTCGTCACCAAGAAGGCGCTCGCTCTCGGTCTGAAACCTATCGTGGTGGTCAACAAGATCGACCGCGACGGCGCACGGCCGGACTGGGTGGTCGATCACACTTTCGACCTCTTCGACAAACTCGGCGCCAACGACGAGCAGCTCGACTTTCCGGTCATCTATGCGTCCGCAATCAACGGCTATGCGACACTGGATTTGGCACAGCCCTCGCCCGACATGCGGCCGATGTTCGAGACCGTTCTCAAGCACGTGCCGCCACCACATGCCGACGAGATCGATGGCACCCTGCAACTGCAGATTTCGGCTCTGGATTACTCAAGCTATGTCGGGCGCATCGGTATTGGCCGCCTGCAGCGTGGTCGCCTGAAGCCCGCCCAGCAGGTCACCATCATGTACGGTCAGGCAGATGCCGACGGCAAGTTCGAGCACGGTGCGCCGAAAACCGCCAAGGTCAATCAGGTTTTCGGTTTCCAGGGAATGGAGCGGGTGCCGATGGACGAGGCGGTCGCCGGCGACATTGTGCTGGTAACCGGCATTGACGATCTGTCGATCGGCTGCACCATCACTTCCTCAGAGCAGCCCGAAGCGCTGCCGATGCTGCACGTCGACGAGCCGACCCTGAACATGACCTTCATGGTCAACAACTCGCCCTACGCCGGCACCGAAGGAAAATTCGTGACCAGTCGGCAGATTGGCGAACGCCTGCGCAAGGAATTGCTGACCAATATGGCGTTGCGCGTCGAGGAAACGACCGACACCGACAGCTTTCTGGTGTCCGGGCGCGGCGAATTGCATTTGACCATCCTGCTGGAGACCATGCGCCGCGAAGGTTACGAACTGGCGGTCGGGCGCCCCCGGGTGATCGTCAAGGAGATCGACGGCGAGCAGTGCGAACCTTACGAAATGCTCACCCTGGACGTCGAGGAGACGCATCAGGGCGGCGTCATGGAGGCACTCGGCTATCGGCGTGGCGATCTGCAGGACATGTCTGCGGATGGCCGCGGTCGTGTCCGTCTCGAATACCGTATTCCCGCCCGTGGTCTGATCGGTTTCCAGGGAGAGTTTCTCAACCTGACCCGCGGTACCGGGCTGAGCAGCCACGTTTTCGACGAATACGCACCAGTCAAGGGCGACATTCCGGGCCGCCGCAACGGCGTCCTGATCTCCGCCGAGCGCGGCGAAGCCGTCGCCTATTCGCTATGGAAACTGCAGGACCGCGGGCGCATGTTCAGCAGCCCTGGCGACAAGCTTTACGAGGGCATGGTGATCGGCATCCACAGCCGCGAAAACGACTTGGTGGTCAACCCGATCAAGGGCAAGCAACTGACCAACGTCCGCGCCTCTGGCACCGACGAAGCGGTGCGTCTGGTGCCACCGGTGGCGCTGACCCTGGAGTCGGCCGTGGAATTCATCGCCGACGACGAACTCGTCGAAATCACTCCCAAGAACATTCGCATCCGCAAGCGCTTGCTGACCGACAACGAGCGCCGACGCGCCTCGCGCGAAGGCTGACCGTAACGGCAAGCGAGCCGCGGTGTCCGGATAGACGATGTACGGCGCGTGCGTGCTTGCGTTCTTGACTAGGCGCGCTGGGCACGAAAGTGCTCGGCAAAGGCCATGGCCGCCGGAAAAAACTCGAGGAAGTCGCTTTCAAACTCGGCGTAGCGCTCAAGCAACTCGCCACCCGCGCCGCTCAGCGTATTGCTGCGTCTGAGCCGGCGCACGGCGATCTGGTCGAGCGCCCGGCCTACCGCCGCGGGCTCACGATAACTGGCCAGCCAGTCCTCCTGGCGCATTGTGGGCAGAATCCGGGCCAGACGATCGGGTAACGGCCGCCGCGAGAGCAGCGCATAGACAGCGCCTGAGAAGGCTTCCAGCGACTGCGTCGAAAAGCGTGCCCAATGCACTGCCAGGAAATGATCGTAAAACATATCGACGGCGACGCCGCTATAGCGACGACGCGCGACACTGACCCGTTGCCGGCTGCGCGCGAACGCCCGGTGCGCGTCCGCGAAACTGTCGATGCGCCGGTGCAATAGCAGGCCTTGCACGACGGCGGCACTGAACTGCGGCGGCGCTGACGACAGCGGTCCCTTGACAAAATCGCCGAGCAAGCCACCCAGCCGGTAGTCGTCGTCGGGGCCGGCCAGCAGCGCGTGTGCCAGGTAGTTCACGAGGGCAGGCGAGGAAATGGGCCATCCTGCCCTTCGTCGGTTGTTCCTAGGGAGCACAGAGGCGACCGCTCCGAGTGCGGCAGATGCAGCGTCACCAGCTCGCTGCCGAGCAGCGTCAGGTGGCCATCGCGACGATTGTTACCGGTATCGCTGAACTCGAAGCGATAGACGCGACGCAGTCGCAAGCGACCCTCATCGTCGCGCCCCGGGCGCAAGGAAGCAAGCGCTACAGTGTCGTCGAGGAGCAGCAGGTCCTCGGCAAGACAGGCCGCGCGAACGGCACGCATGCCGGCCTCGCGCGACTGGAAGCTGTCGAACCACAGGGCACCGCCAGCAACCATCGCCAGCAGGCTGAGCACTTCCGCCCAGGGCATCAGCGGCCGCTTCGGCCGAGGGCAGCGACACGCACGCCGCTGCCGAGATTCGCAGCCCGGCGACGAACGCCTAAACCTGAATACATAAATGTCATCGTGAGTAGCCGGGTTGTGGTTGTTGGCATGGGAAAATCAACCGCATAAGCCTGTGCCGAGCGTCTCGCCAGGCGGCGATCGCTACGCGCTTGGCTATACTAGCGAAAAATGGCCATCACCACATCCCAACCGGGTTCGCCGCCGCGCGCTGCTCGACTCCTCGCCGCTCTCGTCATTCTACTCACTGCGCTTCCGGCTGCCCTGTCGGCCCGGGAAGCGAGTGACCCGTTCGACACCATGGCGATCACCCCACCGCGACCGGCCCTCGATCTCCCTGCGGCAGCAAACGCCTATCTTCCGTGCCAGGCGCTGCCCAGCGCTACCCCTTACGGCGTTCTCGAAGTCGTCGACCTGGCACTGTGCAAGAATCCGACGACGCGCGAGGTATGGGCGGTCGCCCGCGTACAGGCGGCCCAGGTCGGCGTGGCACAGTCCGACTTCCTGCCAACGATCGATGGCCAGCTGACGGTCAATCGCCTGCGTGGCGACGCACGCAGCGGCACCACGCGCAATGCGTCGCTGACCCTGTCATGGCTGCTGGTCGACTTCGGCGCCCGCTCGGCCAAGCTCGAAGTCGCGCGGCAGCTGCTCAGCGCCGCGTCGGCAAGCCTGGATGCGACCGTGCAGAGCGTTTTTCTCAGTGCCCTGCAGTCCTACTTCAACACGCAGGCGGCACGGGCCGCAGTGACCGCGGCACTGGAGTCGGAAAAAGCCAGCCGCGAGAGCCTGAGCGCCGCCGAAGTACGCTACCGCGTCGGCAGCGGCACGCCGGCCGACCGCCTGCAGGCGCAGACCGCCTGGTCACAGGCGACGCTCACCCGCATCAGGAGCGAGGGCGTGCTGCGCAACGCGCTCGGCAGACTGGCCAAGGTGATGGGGCTGGACGCCAACCATCCGCTGCGCCTCGACGACATCCCGACAATCTTACCCGACAGTGGTTTCGACCGCGACGTCGCCGAGCTGATCAGCGAAGCGCGCCGGCGACGTCCCGAGATGCAGGCAGCCGAAGCCGAACTGAAAGCAGCACAGGCGGGAGTCGACTACGCGCGCGCCTCCGGACGGCCGACCATCTCCCTGAGCGGCGGCCCGCAATGGGAACAGCTCGATGGTCTTTCGAGCCAGGGCAATTCGATCGGAGTAAGCGTCCAGCTGCCGATCTTTTCCGGGTTCAACACCACCTACCAGATACGCACCTCTGAAGCGCGCACCGAGGTTCAGGCCGCGCGCCTGGAAAACACCCGCCAGGAGGTGGCGCTGGAGGTCTGGGAAAACTACCAGGGCCTGAGCACCGCCACCCAGACCATCCGCAGCAGCGCCGACCTGCTGAGCAGTGCCGAGCAGTCCGAGCGCGTGGCCCTGGGACGCTACAAAGCGGGCGTCGGCAACATCCTCGACGTCCTCAACGCGCAAAGCGCACTCGCCGCAGCGCGCCTGCAGCGCATCCAGTCGATGCTCGACTGGCAGGTCTCGCGCGCCGCACTGGCCAGATCCATCGGCATCCTCGACAGCAGCCTGCTGCTCTCGATCAGCGCCGAGCCGAAAACCCACAAGCCATGAGCATCTCATTCGCAAAATCGGCCATTGGCCTGATCGCCGTCGCCCTCGCCGCTGGCGGCGTGTACTGGCAGCAACAGAACGCCGCCCTGGCGCCGGAGCAGCGCTACAAGCTACAAGCCATCGAGCGTGGCGAGATCACCCAGTCGGTCTCGGCCAACGGCACCCTGAATCCTGTGGTGCTGGTGAACGTCGGCACCCAGGTCTCGGGAACAGTGACTCGGCTGTATGTCGATTTCAACGACAAGGTCGAGAAGGGACAGGCCTTGCTCGAACTCGACGACTCCCTGCTCGCCGCCCAGGCTCGGCAATCGGCGGCCAACGTGCGCAACGTCTCGGCAGCGCTCGATCTGGCACGGGCCAACGAAGCACGCATGCGGGCGCTGTTCGCGCAGGAGTACGTTTCCCGCCAGGAACTCGAACAGTCGATTCAGGCCCGCCGCTCATCCGAGGCGCAGTTGGCGCAGGCCAGGGCCGCGGCCGACAAGGATCAGGTCAATCTGCGCTACACGACGATCCGCTCGCCGGTCTCAGGCGTCGTCGTCGACCGCGTGGTCGACCTGGGCCAGACGGTCGCCGCCAGTCTGCAGACGCCGACGCTGATCAAGATCGCCCAGGACCTGTCCGAAATGCGCATCGACTCCAGCTTCGCGGAGGCCGACATCGGCAAGATCAGGGAAGGACAGGCGGTGCGCTTTACCGTCGACGCCTTCCCGGAGCGGAGCTTCGAGGGCCGGGTGCAACAGATTCGCCTCAACCCGACGACGCAACAGAACGTGGTCACCTACAATGTCCGTGTTTCGCTGGCCAACCCTGAACACATCCTTCTGCCCGGAATGACCGCCTACGTGAGCATTGCCGTCGCCCAGCGCGACGACGCGCTACTGCTTCCCAATGCGGCGCTGCGCTTCAAGCCTCCTGAGGACGCAGACAAGCCACTCCCCGCGCAACCCACGGAGCGCACAGCACGCGCTGACAGCGCCAATGGCAAGGGCCGCAAGCGCGACGCTGACGGCAGCAGCGGCACCGTGCACGTCGTCGATCAAGGGCAGCTCAAAGCCGTGCGCGTGCAGCTCGGTATCACCGACAACCGCAACAGTGAAGTACTCGCTGGCGAACTGAAAGCGGGACAGCAGGTGGTCGTCGGTGAAAACCCGCTCAATTCGGGCGGCAAGCCGAGCAGCGTCGGCCTGCGCTTATTCTGATGTCGCCACCGCTGATCCGCGTCGCCGCGCTCGGCAAATCCTACGCCACGGCTGCCGGCCCGTTCGCGGCGCTCAGAGGCGCCGATCTGAGCATCGAAGCCGGCGATTTCGTGGCCATCATGGGTCCGTCCGGATCCGGCAAGTCGACCTTCATGAACCTGCTCGGCTGCCTGGACACACCGACCAGCGGCGACTATTTCCTGCTCGGCCGCAATGTCGCCCATCTCGGCAAGGACGAACTGGCGTCCCTGCGCAACGGCTGCATCGGCTTCGTCTTCCAGGGTTTCAACCTTCTGCAACGGATGACCCTGGCCGACAATGTCGCCCTGCCACTGGTCTACGCTGGCGTCGAGCGCGGGGCACGACGCCAGCGGGCGCTACAGGAACTGGCCCGCGTCGGCCTCGCCGGCTACGCCGACTCACTCCCCAGCCACATCTCGGGCGGCCAGCAACAACGCGTGGCCATCGCCCGCGCGCTGATCAACTCGCCACAGCTGATTCTTGCCGACGAACCGACCGGCAACCTCGACAGCCATACCAGCGAGGAGATCATGAGCCTCTTTTCAGAGCTCAACCGTGCCGGCATAAGCATCATCCTGGTTACCCATGAGGCCGACATCGCTGCCTACGCGCGGCGACAGGTACGCTTCCTCGACGGACTGATCGTCAGCGACATCACGACGCCGGCAAGAGCCCTCGAGCAATGCTGAAAGCCATGCTCGGCGAAGCCTGGCAGGCGATGGGCACGAACCGCATGCGTACCGCATTGACCATGCTCGGCATGGTCATTGGCGTCGGCTCGGTGGTGCTAATGATGGCCATCGGCCAGGGTGCGCAGTACGCGGTGGCACAGACCATCAGTACCATGGGCAGCAATCTGTACATCGTGATCTCCGGATCGACCAGTTCCGGCGGTCTGCGCAGCGGCGGTGGTGGCGGCCCATCGCTGAACACTGCCGACGCCGAGGCGATCGCTCAACTCGACGGCGTCAGCCAGGTGGCACCGGTCCATCAGGGGCGACAGCAACTGGTACATGGCGCGAACAACTGGAGTACTACGGTGGTCGGCACGACACCCGCGTACTTTGACGCACGCGCGTGGGCGGTGGTCAGCGGCAACCTCTTCGGTGACTCCGACCTGCGCTCGGCGACCCGCGTCGCGCTGATCGGCCAGACCGCCGCCGCCAACCTCTTCGCGAACGACGATCCGGTCGGCAAGACCATCCGCATCCAGCAGAGCCCCTTCCTGGTCATCGGCGTTCTCGCCAAAAAGGGTCAGAATCTCGACGGCCGCGACCAGGACGACACCGTCATCGTGCCGCTGAGCACCGCCCAGCGCAAGGTTTTCGGCACGCCCTTTCCCGGCTCGGTGCGTGTGATGCTGGTCCAGGCCGCTTCCGCCGAAGCCATGCCTGGCGTGGAAAGCAGCATGATCGCCTTGCTTCGCCAGCGCCACCGCCTGCGTGAAGGACAGGACAACGACTTCTACATTCGCAACCTGGCCGCTGCCGCCGACTCGGCCGCCGAAACGACCCGCGTGATGTCGCTGCTGCTCGGCGCCATTGCCTCGGTGTCGCTGCTCGTCGGCGGCATTGGCATCATGAACATCATGCTCGTCTCGGTGACCGAGCGAACGCGCGAGATCGGCATCCGCATGGCCATCGGCGCCCGCCAGAAGGACATCCGCAGCCAGTTCCTGCTCGAGGCGCTAATGATCTCCGTCGCCGGCTGCCTGATCGGCCTGCTGCTCGGCATCGGCGGCGCGCTGCTGATCAACGCCATCACCGATATGGTGATCGTCATCTCCGGTGGCTCGGTGCTGGTCGCTTTCGGCGTTGCCGCGGGGATCGGCGTCTTCTTCGGTTTCTACCCCGCGCGTCGGGCGGCGGCGCTCGACCCGATCGAAGCACTTCGCCATCAATAGGCCTAGCCATCGCTTACAGGCTACAATCTGCAGTCCGCAACCACCGCGAGACCCATGCCATGCCCATTTACGCACTCGGCGCCCGTCGCCCACAGCTCGACCCACAAAGCTGGGTCGCCCCAACGGCGATCGTCATTGGTGACGTCCGCCTGGCCAAGAATGCCTCGATCTGGTGGAACGCCACGCTACGCGGCGACAACGACCCGATCAGCATCGGCGAAAACAGCAACATCCAGGACAACTCGGTGCTGCACACCGACGAAGGCGTGCCACTGACCATCGGTCGCGACGTCACCGTTGGCCACCTGGTCATGCTGCACGGCTGCACCATCGGCGACGGCTCGCTGATCGGCATCGGCTCGGTGCTGCTCAACCATTCGGTGATCGGCAAGGGCTGCATTGTCGGTCGGCAAGGGCTGCATTGTCGGGGCCAACACGCTGATTCCGGAAGGCAAGGTCTATCCCGACCACTCGTTGATCATCGGCTCACCGGGCAAGGTGGTTCGCCAGCTCAGCCCTGAACAAGTGGAGCGACTCAGCCATAGCGCCGATCACTATGTCGCCAACTGGCAGCGCTATCAAAGTGAACTCGAGGCCCTGTCGTAACACGCAGCCAAGGGCAAACGGATTCCCTGCTCGATCGGGAATTCCATGCCCGATTGCACGCTCAGCTGCCGGTCGCACTGTTATTGACCTGCCGCAGGTCTACCATCCGCGTGCTTTCCGACAGCGGCGAGCGCTGTTGATGATCAACCTCACGCGCCGGCTTCGTGCGCTCGCTCTGGCGATAGCTCTGGCCCCGACCCCCGGCATGCTCTTCAGCGCCGAGAAGGCACGTGGCGAAGCCCGGCAGCAGGTAGAGGTCGTGCCGATCCCGCTGAGCATGTCGAACGTCTACCTTGTCAAGGGTACTCGGGGTCCCATTCTGGTGGACTCGGGGAGCACGGACGATCTCGCGCAACTCACCAAAAACCTTGCGCGTGCGGGCCTGCGGATTGAGGATCTTGCGACCGTGATTCTGACGCACGGACATGCCGATCATGCGGGCCTGGCGGCAGAAATTCGGCGCCGCAGCGGCGCCGTGATAATCGCCGGGCGTGGCGATCGAGCCATGCTGGATGCCGGCCTCAACTCCCCGGTGACGGCAACGGGTTTCACCGGCAGGCTGATACTGCTGCTGCCGCTCGATCCCCGCTTCGCGCCTCTTCGAGCCGATGTTGAAGTTGACGGGACGCTTGAACTCGCCGCCTACGGCTTGCCTGGCCGCGCAGTGCAGATGCCGGGCCACACGCCAGGATCACTGGTCATCCTGCTCGACGACGGCCGGGCTTTCGTCGGTGACATGATCCTTGGTGGCTGGCTGGGCGGCGCCCTGCTGCCACATCGCGCGGGTGAGCACTATTTCCATATGGACGTCGCCGGCAACCGTGCCAACATCGCCGCACTCGCCAAGCAAGCGATCCGGACCTATTTTCTCGGACACGGCGGGCCAGTGAGCGGAGCAGCTGTGCGAGAATCCTTCAGTCTGGACGACGCTGCCCGCTGAAACCATCCTCTCTACCCAATAGGATCGCCCGCTGTCGCGCGCTGCATCAAGCGCTCGCCTGGCCGTCGAAGCGAGCGGCTGGATGGCACCGAGGACACGCCAATGCGGCAGAAGAAGAAGAAGGGCTCGTCGGGTCCGCAGCGCGCCAAGTCTTCAAAATCCCGCGATAAGCGTAGAGCTTGGTCGAACAACGCCGGATCGGCGGAAAAGTGGCAATTATCGCGTGCGTACCAGCGAAAAATCACCGGCGTCAGCTCTGGCTGCAAGTGCAGCCCTTCTTTCGCCACCGTCAACCACACGCGCTGCAGGCGCATGCCTAGCTGCAACCAGTCTTCCAGACTGACAGGCGAGTGCACGGGGCGCAAAAGCAGATGCCCGCCACAAAAAACGGCCGGCAAGAAGTCCAACTCGACCCGCGGGACGACGGTACCCATGAGATAGCGGTTGAAGAAGTGAACGCGCTCCCAGCTCTGCATGACCCATTGCATCAAACGGGCGGTCAGCGGATCAACCCCCACCGCTTGCTCCGGTATCCGCTCTTCACTGAAACGAGCCCGCCATTCGATGACGTCTCGATGGACGGGGTACGCTTCCTTACAGGTCAAACGTATTCCAGCATTGCGCCAAAGCAGCGAGGCGACCTTCATTCGATCCGAAAACGACTCAAAAAAATGGCTGCGTAGACCATCGCCAGCAGCCTCCAGAATCGCCGCACGCTGCGCCGAAGTGAGCGTGGTGGTACGCATCGGCCGCCGTTGTACCACCCGCTTCTCGATATACGGGAAAAGCGGATCGGTCTCTGCCCCGGCTGCTGCCGAGAAGAAAACGTCATAAACGGGGGCCCGTGCTTCAGCGTCATGCTGCACCGTCCAGCTTGCAGCCAAACCAAAATGCGATGCCGCAATACGCAGCGTCTCGAGAAGCGCGCCGTGGGCAATGTGGCTGGCACGTCCCTGATAGTCGTAGAGCACATGGTCACGCGTATCGTGACCATGCACGCGCAAGTGCTGGTCTCCCATAACGCTGAAACGCCAGGGTTGGCTGTTGTCGCCACTGGGCGCCCAGCGGGCGAGATCTATCAGCTGTAGCAGCGTTTCACGGTTCATGCCGTATTCCACTCGGCGCACGACGCGCCATTCTCTCAAGCTGCGCCTTGACCAGCATGATCGTCAAGCGCTGCAAAGGGTTCCGGTAGCCAAACGGACGCCAGGTCCGGACCAGGCGCATGCGATACGCATCAAATTGACTGGCCCAGGGAGCGAATCTCACGCCACCACGGCCAAGCAGCAGCTTGAGAACTTCAATACCCGCAACGCCGGCGCAGAGTTGGCAAGCTGCAACGCTGGATGGCCCGCGGCGTTCAGCCAGATTGATGCGCTCCTCGTCGGCGACATAACCACGCTGCAGCATCGCCGGCGACAGGCCAACAAGGAAGCGGATCGACATTTCGAGTTCGTCGCAGTCATCCCATCCGAAATACTGCTCGAATGGCATCCCCCCCGAGCCGAAGGTCACCATGGCGCACCCCAAGCCCAACGGGGCCGCCGTAACCACTGGAATCCCTTTCCGCGCGCAGGCGGCAAAGGTCAACCGACGGGCCGAAAAAGCGAAAAAGTCCAAGCCATCGACGTAGACATCTACGTCTTCCAGAAAGGCATCGACACACTCTGCCTGGATGCCTCCAGGGTAGGTGGACAAATCGACCTCGGGGTTGATGCTGCGGACGTGGCTCGCCATCACGTCGATCTTTGAGCTCTTCAGCGTAGCCATCGTCGCGCCGACCTGCCGATTGAAATTCGCGATCTCGAAAACATCGAAATCGGCAATCGAAAAACGACCGACCCCAAGGCGCGCCAGCGTCAAAAGGTGAACACCGCCGACTCCGCCCAGGCCACCGATGGCGACGCGCGACCGACGCAAGGTTGCCTGCTCGGCTTCGGTGACCCAGCCGATATTTCGCGAAAAGGCTTCGTGGTAGTCGAAGGTGCCCATGCTCTCTCTAAATTACGGCAGTTATTCTTAGCATCGTACCTTACCTGAAGCACGCTCCCGCGCCAATGCCCCGCTTCTCGATCGCGGCCTTGCGCATGCACCTACCTGTCAGCCAGTGCGAGCAACCCAGGAACGTCCGCTTGACGGGCCCGAAGCATTAGAGAACTGGCTCGCAGGCTCGTAGCGCGTCGCGTTGGCCGGTCGATCGTTGACGCGCCGCCGCTGAATACGTGATCATCAACGACTCTTGCCGCTATCCGAGTTCTTCACTGCGGTCAGGAACTAGTCTGGCAGTGCTCTGGGAAGATCGTCCGCAAATCGCAAACGGCTTTTCACCAGCCGTTCCCGAAGCGACAAAAGACCGGACAGCATTGGCTACCCGGCGAACTCGCCTGATCACCGCTTGACCGACGGGAACATTGGTCAGCGCGGCATTTGCCGCCACAACGCTTCAAGCTAAGAGGCCAGGGAAATGACCCTTTTAACATGGACAGCGCGGCCGCTGACGCACGCCGGCCGGCGGCCGCCAAGCACCGCCTGCAACGACCGCTGCATGTTTAGACAGGCGCGGACTTACCCGGGGGAACCATCGTGGCATCACCTGCCCAAGTCCGCCGACAATAGCCAATATAGATAAGCGCATGCGCATCCTGTTTGTCGCCGAGGCGGTCACTCTGGCACATGTGGCTCGACCCCTTGTTCTGGCTCAGGCGCTTCCTCCCGAGACCCATGAGGTTCATTTTGCATGCCCGACAGGGGAGCTGCGCTGGCTCAAAGGCCTGCCCCTAAGGCACTGGCCGCTGAACTGCATCTCCAGTGCGCGTTTCCTCGGGGCACTTGCCCACGGAGCCCCACCGTACGACCTGAGCACTTTACACGGCTATGTGGAGCAGGATCTCGACATCCTGGATGCGGTCAAACCGGACCTGGTGGTCGGGGACTTCCGTCTCTCCCTGCCGGTAAGCGCCGGCTTGCGCAAGATCCCGCACGTGAATATCTGTAATGCGTACTGGAGTCCCTACTGCTCCGATACCCGGTACCCGCTGCCCGACCACCCCGCCATCCGGTTTCTTGGCTTGGGTGTGGTCTCCGCGGCGTTTCGACTCATGGCGCCGGCATTGCTCGCCCAACACAGCCGCGTTTACAACAAACTGCGGCGCGCCTACGGCCAACCCCCACTGGCTGATCTGCGCCACCTCTACAGCCAGGGCGATCATGTGCTCTACGCGGATGTCCCGAGCCTCGCGCCCCTGCTCGCCATGCCTGAAAACCATCACTTCATCGGGCCGATCCTGTGGTCGCCAAACCTTGCATTGCCGGACTGGTGGCACCAGGATCACGAAGAGTGTCTGTACATCACTTTCGGCTCCTCAGGCGCAGCGTCGCTGCTGCCGTCGCTGCTCAGAACATTGGCGGACCTTCCTTTGCAGCTCCTGGTGGCCACCGGCGGACGTGTCGACCTGCCGAGGCTCACGGCAAATATCCGCAGCGCCGACTACCTGCCCGGCGTCGAGGCATGCCGGCGTGCCCGACTGGTCATCTGCAACGGTGGCAGTCCAACCGTCTACCAGGCCCTGTCGCAGGGCACCCCGGTCCTTGGAATCCCCTCCAACATGGACCAGTTCCTCAATATGCAGTGGGTGGAGCGCGCCCAGGCGGGCCGCCTGGTTCGCACTCAGCATATGCAGCCCGAACGGCTGCGCGCGGTGGTGGATGACTTGCTCAATGAGCCCCGCTATAGCGATAATGCGCGACGCTTGGCCAATGAAATTTCCCGACACCCATCCGGACCCTTGTTTTGCCATTTCGTCGAGAAATGTTCAGCGAGCGCCTGAGGCTCTGCTGCCATCCAAGCAGAGGACAAGCAGTCGCTTGTCAGGGCGTTCGCTGCTGTACCGAAAGAGCCGCGCGAACCGACACACTGAGACGGCCTGCTACCTGGCACCCCAGCGCTGCGATTTGTGCCGCGCGGAGTGTCGGAATTCTTTACAGCCATGTCGGTGAAAACCTTTTTTTTTCGGCCGTTTTTTTTGTAAGCACCTGTTTTAAAACGCCACTAACTGACCTGGCACGCTTTTAGCTTTATAAGGATCAGATGGCTACAATGGATTGCCATCGAGACGTTGTAGTGCCTCACCGTTTGCACTGGTCGCAACCTATTTTTGGAGAAGCAACATGAAAAAAATTATTGGCACGGCGGCAGCCGCTCTTGCTCTGTCTATTGGCGGTTCAGCGAGCGCTGTGGAGATTGACCTGTTTGACACCCCTCAGGCATACCTCACGGATACCACCCTCATGGATGGCGGGCTGTTTTCGCAGATCGGCCCAATTGGTGCCGGCATCCTCGGCGGCTACCGTGACATCGGCGTCGAGCTCAAGATGAGCCCGGATCCGGCAAACCGGAACGCGTCGATCGGTGTTTCAGCCGGTTCATTGGCGTTCAGCACGTCGTCCCAGGCGGCAGGTACCGGGATGATTCGCTGGGATGGCTCGAAGGCGGCAACGAGCTTCGCCGATGCCGATGTCGACAAGACCGGTCTTGGTGGTCTGTCTCTCGGCAACCCCTTGATCACATCCTTCAAACTTAACATCGACTTCGCTGACGCCGGCTTCGACTTCGTGATCACGGCATGGACCGACGCCTTGAACTGGAGCAGCATCAATATTACCTCGCTGGCTCACCCGGTTCCTGGGATGTCCTTGATTCCCTTCATGGCCTTCCTTGACTGCGACAACATGGTCCCCGGCCCGACCACGACATGCGCTTCGGATGGAATGGGCGGCTGGAAGCCCGTTGATTTCATGAACCTCGGCGCCTTGCAGGCGGTCATCGATCCGAACGGCACCTTCAAAGCCCTCGACCTGACCATTGATGCCGTTACCACGGCGGTCCCGGAGCCGGGCTCGCTCGCACTCGCCGGTCTCGGTCTGATGGGTGTGGCCTTCAGCGGCACCCGCCGTCGTCGCAACGCCGGCTAAGTAGCGACACTGCTCGCCCCCGACGAAACGTCGGGCGAGCAGGCCAATCAGGCAGGACCCTGTCTCCGATGGCGTCAGTTTCGAAAGGCATCCTTCGAAATGGTTTTTACGCCGGCTTCACATCCTGACCGTCTGGACGTAGTTAAGTCAAAAGCCCTCGGCACCCCTGGTGCAGGGGGCTTTTTTCTTGGCCGGCGTGCGGTGCCCACCCGTGCGGGCTTCATCCAGACGGCTCTCAGGGCTCCTACAGGGTCGCGGCACAATCGCACTATACTGCCGAGAACACTCTGCCTGTGATACCGTCATCGGATGGCGGCTCACGATACGAACCACCGCGGCAACGCGACAAGCAGCTCTCTTCCCGAATCCCGTGACCGATTCCAGCCGCTCAGGCTATCGAAAACGTTCTGATTGTGAAATCCTCGATTGACAGCAGTTGTCAGAGCCGGTGATACTCGCACCGCAGTTGATGTAGCGCTGCACTGGCGCAAACTATCGGCAAGCCTCCTGTCCCGGTGAAGACCTGTGCGAAGTAGCACTTGCAGAAGTTGCCGTGAAAATCGCGTACGCGGCTCGCGAATCACTCTTCCCCCTTGCGGGAGAAGTACCAGGGCGGTGAGACGGGGAATTCAGAGAGCATGCTCCCTACCCCGTCGAACGATTCCGGCGCGCAAGCCGGAATGCGCACTGCAAGTGGAGGGGGACGGTCATGACTTTCATGATTTGGGATGTCTGCCCGTGCCATGACCGATAGACGAACCTGTTCTTTAGCGTCCAAGCGCGGCAACAACGCTCGAAGCGACGTTGGCGGGTTGCCATGTCCTGTTGGCCTACGTCCAACGCCCCTTAGGGCCAAGGGCGTCAGCCACACGAATAGCCAACGGTAGCCGGCTGCACGTGGAAAATCGCCAGGTCATTCATTCGCGATATGGTGGCCATTGGACCACGGCCTCTCTGCCGCAGCTGGCTACTCGCCAGGGAGGCTTTCCGTATCGGTAGCGCAAGCTGTCGGCGGCTGATCTGACTGAGGAGCAACCTGATGAAAACCAGTTACCTCGATTTCTTGCTGTGCGGCAGCGCGATCAGCGCGCTAATTGCCGGCGCGCTGGCTCTGGTCATGCTCCTATTGCCATTGTCGAACGCCTTGGCATCGGAGTACCACGTCATCATGGATTTCCTGCTGGCCCTGCTTTTCTACGGACTTCTCTCTGCGCTCGTCGTGCGTCTGCTGCTGAGACTTCGTCCGCTGGAGCCCGGTGAATACTCAATGGACTCGCCAGTCTTCACCTACTGGAAACTGCTGACCATTGTCTACAGGCTCGGGCAGGGTGCGCTCCTTCCCTTCACTCCGGTCTTCGTGAAGCCCGTCGTCGAGGCCCTTTTCGGCGCCCGGGTCGGCGCCAATGTGGCACTGGGAGGAACCATTGACGATCCCTACATGGTGACCATTGGCGAAGGCGCCGTGCTGGGGCATGCCTCGCTCGTATCCGGAAACATGCTCCACGGCGGCAAGCTGACCTGCGGCCAAGTAAGGATCGGCGCCGGAGCCACCGTCGGCGTCAATTCGGTCATTCTTCCGAACTCAGAGCTGGGCGAAAACGTCACCCTGATGGGTGGTTCCTACGTGGTCCCAGGTACGAAGATCCCGGCGGGCGAAACCTGGCGAGGAAACCCTGCCCGCAAGTGGATGTGATCGACTGAACGCCGCAGGGCGTACGGACGGTCCACCCGCCCTCCTGGCTTCGGGAATTCCCGTTTCAGCGCATGCTGTGCCAGAATGCGCTTTGTTTTTTTGCGGACGTGTCGACGACGGACAAGAGCGTCTCGGGAGGGTCTCAGGTGCAAGTCGCGTGGGCGGAGTTCACTAACGCCTTCAGGAATATTGTTCGCCAATATCGGCGAAGCCTGTTTGGCATCTCGGCTGTCGCATTCGGCGTCGTCGCCATGCTGCTGACCGCCGGGTTCGTCGAGTGGATCTTCTGGGCCGCCCGCGAAGGCACCATTGAGGAAGGGCTTGGCCACATTCATATCATGCAGCCCGGTTACCTGGCCAATGGACAGGCCGACCCCTACAAGTACCTGATGGAGGAGAAATCGGTACGGGTTTCCGGCATTGAGGAACTAACGGCGGTACGTACGGCGGCGCCAAGGATTGGCTTCGCCGGCCTGATCAGCCGCAACGAGACGACCCTTTCCTTCATCGGGGAGGGTGTCAGCCCGCAGCGGGAGCGTATCCTCAGCCCAAGCCTGCAGATCACCGAAGGCCAGAATCTTGCCCAAGACGAGAATAAGGGCATCTTGCTCGGCCGAGGCCTCGCGGAGAATCTCGGGGCCACCGTTGGGGACCAGGTGGTGTTGATGGCTACAACCCCTTCGGGCGGCTTCAACGCCGTGGAAGTGAACGTCCGAGGGCTATTCGGCACGGTCAGCAAGGCCTACGACGAGTCGGCTCTGCGCGTTCCCTTGCCGCTTGCCCAGCAGCTGCTCCGCGTTTCCGGTATCCACCTGTCAATCCTTGTCCTCGATGACACGATGCGGACGAGCGACACCTTGAAGACGCTGCGCTCCGATTTCAAGGACACCGGATTCGAGTTCGTACCCTGGTACGACCTGGCCGATTTCTACAACAAGACGGTTGAACTGCTGTCGAAACAGGTTCTGGTAGTGGAAGCGATCATTGCTGCGGTCATCGTGCTCAGCATATCCAACACCATGACAATGGGTGTTCTGGAGCGCACATCAGAGATCGGCACCTGCCTGGCCATCGGTCGCCGCAGGCGCCAAATCCTGCGCCAGTTCATTTATGAAGGCCTGACCATCGGCCTGATTGGCGGCGCACTTGGAGTGCTTCTCGGCTGGATGCTTGCTACCGCGATTTCCACGATTGGCATCCCCATGCCGCCACCGCCTGGCATGTCCGATGGCTACACCGGGGAGATCATGCTGACCTCCCAACTCGCCGTCGAAGCCTTCCTTCTGGCGCTGGGAACGACCTTGCTGGCGAGCGTCTACCCGGCCTGGCGAGCATCGCGCATGGAGATCGTCGATGCCTTGCGGCATCATCATTAGTAACCACCATACCTACACGCCCCCATCAAAGACATGCTAAAGCTTGCGCTACGCAACATCCTGCGCCACATCGTCAGGACCGCAATGACTCTGGCGGTAATCATCTTTGGAGTCGCCAGTCTGATCCTGAGTGGCGGCTTCGTGGAGGACATGTTCTTTCAGTTGGGCGAGTCTATCATTCGCTCTCAATCCGGCCATTTGCAGGTTCAGAAGGCCGGATTTTTTGCCCGTGGCGGGCGCAGTCCGCACCAGTACCTTATCGATCAGCCGGACGCCTTGCGAGAAGCAATCGCGCAACTGCCACAAATTGATGACGCCATGCTGCGCATGAGTTTTTCTGGACTCCTCAGCAATGGCAGAAGTGACTGGCCAATCATGGGCGAAGGCATCGAGCCGGATAAGGAAGCGCGACTGGGAACGCACCTCAGGATCACCGCTGGCCGTCAACTCGTCTCGACAGACACCAACGGCATCCTCCTCGGAGACGGTGTGGCACGCACCCTGAAACTCAAGCCGGCAGACACCGTGACCTTGCTGGTCACCACGGCCGAAGGCGCACTGAATACACGAGAACTCGAGGTGGTTGGCATCTTCCAGAGTTTCTCCAAGGAATTCGACGCGCGCGCGGTGCGCATCCCGTTGGCGGCTGCACAGGAATTGGTAAGCAGCCCAAGCGCCAATACCGTGGTCATCGCGCTGAAAAACACGCCTGACACGGAAAGTGTCGCCGCTTCACTGCAAGCCAGGCTCGACGGAAACGTCCTGGAGGTCAAGACTTGGCAGGAGCTTAACGACTTCTACGCCAATACGGTTGCGCTGTACGAACGCCAGTTTGGCGTGCTGCAGGGGATCATTCTGGTGATGGTGCTGTTGAGCGTTGGCAACAGCGTGAATATGAGTGTTTTCGAGCGTATCGGCGAGTTCGGCACGATGATGGCCCTCGGCAATAACCGGCTCCAGATATTCAAGCTGGTGGTGATCGAAAACCTCGTCCTGGGCACTATTGGCGCCTTTGCCGGCGTTGTCGTCGGAACGGCACTGGCGCTGGCCATTTCGGCAATCGGGATCCCCATGCCACCGCCTCCCAACGCCAACATTGGCTATACAGCGTTGATTCGGGTGGTACCGTCAGTCTTGCTATTGGCCTTTTTCGTTGGTCTGCTGGCGACGGTGGCGGCAGCGCTCTTTCCCGCCAGCCGCGTCGCCAGGACGCCGGTTGCCGAAGCGCTGCGCCAGAACTATTGACGGGTCCCGCCAGGGCACGAGTCGCCAGCCAGCCGCACAAGCCGCCCTGGCAGGACGGACAGACTCGGCGGGTGGCAGGACGGACAGACTCGGCGGGCAGCGCTGGCTCAGGTGCGTGTGTACGCTAACACGCGCGCGCTGCAGCCCTTAAACGATCCCGCGGCGGCGCATCGTGCCGAAAGCCACCAGCAAGCCGATGGCCAGCAAAAACGAGCTGCCTGGCTCAGGAATCGCCGCCAGCATGCCATCCGCCAGGATCCCCTGGGTCGCGGCACTCGGGTGGTTGATGTCCCAGAACAGGGAGGCCTCAGGGTTGGAGCAAACGGTAACCGGCTCACCGGGATCGATGACTGTGCCGACGAAGAAATTCACCAGGCACGGATCGCTCACGTTGGTCAATCCGAAGTCGTCGGGGTGAGCGGCCACCTGTTGCAACAGACCAAAGGTATCGAAAGAATAAACCGTGAGGCTGGGATTGATGCCGAAGAGACTCCCGACAATACCCTCGAGCGCCGCATTGTAGGCCGCCGACAAGCTGGTCGCCAGGAACGCTGCTGATGGACTCCCATTAAGCTCGGGAGTCAGACCCAGGTCCGGAACGTTAGGTACCAACAGGTACTCGGCGCCAGCGGCCACCAGGCCACCGAGCACCGCCCCGACATCCTGCAGCGCTTCTTCCAGGCGAAGATTGACATTGGCAAAGGGGTCGGCGGCAGTGGGGTCGAACAGCAGCAGCGCGTCGCCGACGTCGTTCGAACCCGACCAGACGACGAACAGTGCATTGGGGTCCACAATACCGCTGACGTCCGTCGCAAACTGGTCAAATTGCCCACGCAGACTGAACGGATAAAAAGTGGCAGCGCCTAAAGGCGTCGTCACTGGGGGAACGAGTCGGCCAGTGCTCGAATCGGTCGCCACGTCAAAGCGGTGGTAACGCGAACGGGCGCCACCGACTGCGTAGTTCGTCCCGGCCGGAGGATTCGGATCGAGCGCAGGCGGCCCCCACGGCAACAGGCCGCGCGCCGTGAGGTCGCCCGCAGCCGGCAGGTGAGCGGCGGCCTGCAGCCCGGTCCACAGCAGCTCGGAATAACTTGGGCCATTCTGGAAGCGCCCTGCAGAATACGCGTCCAGCGGCGGCTGAGGGGGCGGCTGCGGAATCTGGGTGACGGGAATCGGAAAACCGCCGGTGACCGGATTCGGAGCCCCCGTCCAGCCATACAGGTTGCCGTTGTCGGACAAACTGTCGCCAAGAACGAACATGTTCGAGAAACCCGCCAACGCCGAAAAAGGCATGGCAAGTGCGATGGCTGCCAGGCAGCCAATGAGATATCTCCGCATGAGTAAGCCCCCCCAAAAAAGTTGGTCCAACCGGATAGATATGCTGCCCAGAAGCGTCCCGACGGCCTCGCCCCGCTTACCGCTCTGTCAGGAGTCGAGGCAGGCCGACAGTGCTTTCGCACCTCATCGCAAGAATCGTGCCAGCCATATACTTCATACACTTAGCCCCCACACGGCGGGACCTATGTAAAGTTTACCGACACCAAAGGAAGCCACTGCCTGTTGCCGCTGCCGGGATCAGGCTCACTGCAGCAAGCACCGCTGCGCTGGCCAGCGAGGCCTCAGGCCTGGCGGCGCCGGCTCATCGCCAAGCCCAGGCTGGCCAGCGCAGTCAGCGAGACCATTGGCAGGGCCAGGAGGCTGAGCGTCGCCCAGCCACCGCCGGTGACCAACAGGCCGGCGGCAAACGAGGTCAGCCCCTGCACACCGAGAACGATGAAATCGTTGCTGCCCTGCACTTTCGCCTTCTCCTCCGGGCGACAGGTTTCGATCAGCAGCGTCGTTCCGCCGACGAAAAGGAAATTCCATCCGACGCCGAGCAGCAGCAACGCCCACCAGAAGTGCATCAGGCTGACACCGGACAGGGCGATGCCTATACACAGCAACAGCAATGCGGCGCCTACCAGCAGCACGCCAAGCACCCCGTAGCGCTTGATCAGCTGTCCCGTGAAGAACGACGGCGCGAACATGCCAATCACGTGCCATTGCAGAACGAAAGCGGTGTCCGCGAAAGACAGACCACAGATATCCATTGCCAAGGGCGTCGCCGTCATCAGCAGGTTCATTGTGGCGTAGCCGCAAGCGGCCGCCAGCACGGCGACGACGAACGCCGGCTGGCGTGCGATTTCGGAGAACGGCCGCCCGGCGGCCTGCTGTTCGCCAAGGGCCGGCAGCGGAATGTCGAGCCGGCTGGCGATCAGCATGGCCAGCGCGGCAAGAACGGCCAGCGCGAGGTAGCTCGCCAGGAAGGTCGATGGCAGCAGATCGCGGGTCAGGACGCCGACCTGTGGGCCGATAACGCCGCCAACGATACCACCGGCCAGGGTCAGCGAAATGGCTTTGCTCGTCCAGCCCGCAGGCGCCGCGTCCACGGCCGCAAAGCGGTACTGCTGACCGAAAGCGTTGTAGATGCCGGCAAAAACCGTTCCCAGGCACAACAGCCAGAAGCTGGCGGCGACCACCGCCAACGCCGAAACTAGCGCACCAGCGATCCCGAATGCTGCGCCGAGCATGAAACCAGCGCGCCGCCCGCGGCGCTTCATGAACAGGGCCGCCGGCAAGGCCGCCAGCGCAGCACCAATGACGTAGGTGGTGATCGGCAGCGTCGCCAGGCGCTGATCGGTGGCCAGTTGTAGCCCGAGCAGGCCGTTGATCGCCACCAGGGTGACACCATTGGTCAGCAGCAGGGCTTGTGCAGTCGCCAGCAGACCGATATTTCGCCGATAGCACGGCGCAGCCACAGTCGCGATCATCGTCCGGGCACCCGCGATCAGCCGACAACAGGCCAGGGGTTCGCCGCGGCTCGCGTCGCCCGCGCCTGCCGCGCCTGCCTAATCCGCGCAGCGACCACTGCGAAAACGACAGCCCGCCCGCAGTTCAAGCGATAACGCCGCCACCGAGGCAGACCCGGCTTTCGTAGACCACCACCGATTGACCCGGCGTCACCGCCCACTGCGCTTCGGCAAAACGAACCAGGCACGAGTCGGCGTCGACGCGCTCGATCTCGCAAGCGGCGTCGGCCTGGCGGTAGCGCGTCTTGGCGGTGTACACCCAGTGCGTGTGCGGCGCTTCGCCGCTGACCCAGGAGAGGTCCTCGGCACGCAGCTCGTCGGTCAGCAAGGCCGGATGTGTGTGCCCCTGGACGACGTATAGAGTGTTGCTGGCGATGTCCTTGCGCGCCACGAACCAGGCGTCGTGGTCGCCGCTGTCACCATTCTTGCCGCCTTTGACCCCGCCGATGTGCAGACCCTTGCGCTGGCCGATGGTGTGATAGGCGACGCCGTCATGTTCGCCGAGCAGGCGATCGTCGTCGAGGCTGCGAATCTCGCCCTTCTGCCCGGGCAGGTAGCGCATCAGGAAGTCCTTGAACGGACGTTCGCCGATAAAGCAGATGCCGGTCGAATCCTTCTTCAGCGCGACGTGCAGCCCGGCTGCTTCAGCGATCTTGCGCACCTCGCGTTTGTACAGGCCGGCCAGCGGGAACAGCGTCTTCGCCAATTGCTGCTGATTCAGGCGGTGCAGGAAGTAGCTCTGGTCCTTGGTCCCGTCCTCGGCCTTGAGCAACTGAAAAGCACCTGCAAACTCGCGCACGCCGGCGTAGTGGCCCGTGGCGATGTAGTCGGCGCCAATGCTCAGCGCGTGTTCGAGAAAGGCGCTGAACTTGATCTCCGAGTTGCACAG
>JEMX01000028.1:48098-63937 GCA_000585055.1 Candidatus Accumulibacter appositus | reverse complement strand
ACGCGTTCCTTGTATTCGGCAGCGAAGTTCACCACCTCGACGTCGATGCCGATCACGTCGGCGACGCTCATGACATCGACCAGATCCTGTCGCGACGAGCAATACTCGTCACTGTCGTCGTCCTCCCAGTTCTTCATGAACAGGCCGAGAACGTGCCAGCCCTGCTCCTTGAGCAGCAGCGCCGCCACTGCCGAATCGACCCCCCCGGACAAGCCGACGACCACTGTCTTTGCCTCGTTCATGCTCTTGCCTTCGCTAACGTTCATGACATTCGAGATACCCCCGATCATGAAAGCCATGACCGCCCCCCTCTTTTCCGGCCTTTCTCCCGCGAGGGGAGAAAGGCGATTTGTGAGTCGCATACGCGACTTTCACATTAACGTTCAACATTCTCTGCCGAGCCAGGACCGCCGGCGACGGCAGGCAGCCGCACTTCGTCGCCCTGACCATCCAACCAACGTTGCAATTCAATCACCAGCGCCGGCTGACCATTGTCACCAAACCAGCTATCGACGACGTAGCGCGCCGGCTCGGCGGTCGCCTCCCAGGCTGGCTTGCCGACGCCCGCCGTCGGCCGTCCGTCCACTGCGACTTCTGCTTGCACCATTTCCTCGATCTGTGCCGCATGGTGCACCTGGACCAGGTAGAGCACCCGCCACACCGGCTCGAGCACGCGATGAAAACGCAGCCAGCCGCGCGCTTCCAACAGGCGCAACAAGCGCGTATCGGTGGTCGCGTGGTCGATACAATCCATCCGCCCGTAAACCCCATCGTCGGCGGTGTTGCCGCCACGGTCGGCGGCGATCGGCGTCTGCCGGCCTGCCCAGCCAAGCAGCCAGCCAATCGCCAGCGACAGCTTCTCGCGCTCGTCAGCCGCGTTTCTTGCGCTGCCAAGAAGGGCCTGTACACGCGCCAGCTGTTCTTCGCCGTAATGCACCTCGGATTGAGCCAGACAGCCGTAGTTGTAACAGACGCTGATCGTCTCGCCAGCGCTTGACGGTGCCGCCGCAGCCAATAGCGGCAGCACCAGCAGCCAGTTCATTGCCAATGGGTGAGCAGTTCCAGCGGATAACGTCGACCCGCCAACCAGTCCTCAATACAGCGCAGCACCAGCGGACTGCGATGCTGCGCCTGCAGCGCCCGGATCTCGGCAAGTGTCAGCCAGTGCGCAGCCAGAATTCCGCTGTCAAGCTGTCGCTCAGGTTGGTGAGCGAGAATCTCGCCGCCGAAGCTGAAGCGCAGGTAGGTCACGTCGCGGGCTTCGTTGCGGCAGTTGTAAACGCCGAGCAGGTATTGCGGATTCAGGGTATAGGCGGTTTCTTCGAGCGTTTCGCGGACGACGGCATCGATCAGCGATTCGCGGCATTCGAGGTGGCCTGCCGGCTGGTTGTAGCAGACACCGTGCTCCGTTTCTTCTTCGACCAGCAGAAAGCGGCCATCGCGTTCGAGCACCGCGGCGACGGTGACGTTGGGTTTCCAGACCATTCGACAAGCCTTGCGGATAGAGACAACTCGCCATTTTACCGCCAACCGGGAGGCGAAATCGGCTAAACTTTCCGCTTCAGGATTTCCAGCAAAGGGAGAGCAAACCATGTCCATGGCGGATCGCGACGGATTCATCTGGCACGACGGCAAGCTGGTGCCGTGGCGCGAGGCAACCACGCACGTGCTGACGCACACCCTGCACTACGGGATGGGCGTATTTGAAGGAATCCGCGCCTACAAGGCCGACAAGGGCACCGCCATTTTCCGGCTCGAAGAGCACACCGACCGCTTGTTCAATTCGGCCTACATCTTCCAGATGAAAATGCCTTATGACAAGGAAACCCTGCTTGAAGCGCAGAAGGAAGTGGTGCGCGCCAACGCGCTCGAATCCTGCTACATCCGGCCGATCGTCTTCTACGGTTCCGAGGCCATGGGCATCGCCGCCACTGCGATCAGCACACATGTGGCCATCGCCGCCTGGCCGTGGGGCGCCTACCTTGGTGCCGAAGGCATGGAAAAAGGCATCCGCGTCAAGACTTCGTCATTCACCCGCCATCATGTGAACATCAACATGTGCCGCTCAAAGTCGGTCGGCACCTATACCAACTCGATCCTTGCCCACCAGGAAGTGGCGCACGACGGCTACGACGAGGCGCTGCTGCTCGACGTCGATGGCTATGTCGCCGAGGGCGCCGGCGAGAATATCTTCATCGTCAAGCGCGGCAAGCTGTACACGCCGGACCTGACCTCCTGCCTCGAAGGCATCACCCGGGCCTCGGTGCTCGAGTTTGCCGAGGAACTCGGCATTCCGGTGATTGAAAAGCGGATCACCCGCGACGAGGTGTATTGTGCCGACGAAGCTTTCTTCACCGGCACCGCCGCCGAAGTGACGCCGATTCGCGAACTCGACAATCGTCAGATCGGTGCCGGCCACCGCGGGCCAATCACCACCCGCATCCAGAGCCTGTACTTCGATTGCGTGCACGGCCGGGTTCCCGCGCATGCGGACTGGCTCGCCTACGTTTAACCCCGTTTGCAAGGTTGCCACCATGCCCCAGAACACCCAGCAGAAGCCCATCGAGATCAGCGCCAAGGACTTGCCCTTGCATTGCCCAACCAGCGACGCACCGCTATGGGCTCGACATCCGCGCGTCTTTCTCGAGATCACCCACACTGGGGAGGCCATCTGTCCGTACTGCAGTGCGCACTACGTGCTGACCGGCGAATTGCCGAAAGGGCACCACTGATCGTCGGCGGCCACCCGCTGCGAGTGCTCGTGGCCGGCTGACCCAAAGCTCATGAAAGTACTGATTGTCGCCCCGTCATGGATCGGCGACACGGTCCTCGCGCAACCGCTCTTCCGGCGGCTGCACGAACGCACGCCAGGCCTGCAGCTTGACGCGCTGGCGCCACGCTGGGTGGCTCCGGTTCTGGAGCGCATGCCGGAAATCGCCCAGGTCGTCGACAGCCCCTTCGCCCACGGCGAGCTGTCGCTGAAAGCACGTCATCATCTAGCGCGCCGGCTGGCCGTGGCCGGCTACCAGCGTGCCTACGTCCTGCCCAACTCGCTCAAGTCGGCGCTGGTACCCTTCTTTGCCGGCATTCCCGAACGCATTGGCTTCGTCGGCGAGAAGCGCTACGGCCTGATCAACCAGCGCCATACGCTCGACAAGACGCTGCTGCCGCAGATGGCCGAACGCTTCGCCCAACTCGCCGAGGCCCCCGCGGCTCCGCTGCCGCGACCGCTGCCGTCGCCACGACTGACTTCAAGCAGCGAACAAGGTGCCACTACCCTGGCCGAACTCGCCCTCGAGCTCCCCGAAAAGCTGGCGGTCTTCTGCCCCGGCGCTGAATACGGCCCGGCCAAGCGCTGGCCGGCACGGCATTTCGCGACGCTGAACGACGCGCTGAGCGCACGTGGCTACACCGTATGGCTCGTCGGCTCGGCGAAAGACCAGCCGATCGCCGCAGAGATCACCCGCCTGGCGCAAGCGGCAAGCGCACCACGCAACCTCTGCGGCCGCACTTCATTGCGCCAGGCGATCGACCTGCTGGCGGCAGCGTCTTTCGTCGTCTGCAACGATTCCGGCCTGATGCATGTCGCCGCTGCCCTCGGCCGACCGCTGATCGCCGTGTATGGCTCATCGTCACCCGGTTTCACGCCGCCGCTGTCGGAGCGGGCTCAGGTCATCAGCCTCGAGCTGGAATGCAGCCCCTGCTTCAAGCGCGAATGTCCGCTCGGCCATCTCGACTGCCTGAACAAGCTCCCGCCGCAGCGCGTACTCGACGCCTGCCTGTCAAGGAGCACCGGATGATCGCCACCTTCGCCAACCCGGCCGAGGTCGAAGCGGCGTTTTACGAAGCCATCGCCCGCGCCGATCTGATTGCCCTGATGAGCGTCTGGGCCGACGACGAAGACATCGTCTGCATTCATCCGACCGGCCAGCGGCTGAGCGGCACGACGGCGATCCGTGACAGCTGGCGAAGCATTTTTGCCAACAATCCGCGCCTGAAAGTACGCCTGTCGCGCGTCCTGCGCTGGAACAGCATGCTGCTGGCGGTGCACAATGTGGTCGAAACCTTGTACATCGGCGACGAGCAAAAGCCACACGGCCCGATGCTGGCCACCAACGTCTTCCAGCGCGGCACCAACGGCTGGCGCCTTCTCGCGCATCATTCCTCGACCGCCGCCGATCGCGAGCTGGCCGACAAGCGCGCCGGTGAGCGCGAACAAAGCACGCCGCGGGTTCTGCATTGACCCTCTACCCTGCGCCTTCCTGGCTGCCCGGCGGCCACGCCCAGACCATCTACCCGCTGCTCATCAAGTCACCTCCGCCGCCTTACCGCCGCCAGCGCTGGCAGACGCCCGACGACGACTTCATCGATCTTGACTGGAGCGATCCGCAGCCGCAGTGCTCGACGCCGGCGTCTACCAAGTCGGCGCCGAACGCCACACCGCTGCTGGTGCTGTTTCACGGTCTCGAAGGAAGTTCGGCCAGCCACTACGCGAGCTCGCTGATGCGCGCCACCGCGGCCATCGGCTGGAGCGGCGTGGTGGTGCATTTCCGGGGCTGCTCAGGCGAGATCAATCGCCTGCCACGCGCCTACCATTCCGGCGACAGCGAGGAGATCGACTGGATTCTGCGCCACCTGCAGCAGCTCTTCCCGCACCGGCAACGCTATGCAGTCGGCGTCTCCCTGGGTGGCAATGCGCTACTAAAATGGCTCGGCGAACGCGAAAAAGACGCCGTCGACTGCCTGCACGGCGCGGCTGCGGTCAGCGCCCCGCTCGATCTCAGCGTCTCCGGCCAGCATCTGGCACGCGGCTTCAACCGCATCTATACCCGCCACTTCCTGCACTCCCTCAAACGCAAGGCAGCCGAAAAGCTGCGCCGCCACCCCGGCATCTTCGACGAGCGGCGGATGCGCGCAGCCAGCAATCTGCACGACTTCGACGAGGAGGTGACGGCGCCGCTACATGGCTTCGCCAGCGCCGACGACTACTGGCGGCGCGCCTCGAGCAAGCCCTGGCTGGCGGACATCCGCCTGCCGACCCTGCTGCTCAACGCGCGCAACGATCCTTTCCTGCCTGCGCAGGCGCTGCCCACTGCCAGCCAGGTCTCGGCTAGCGTGCAGCGCGAATTCCCGGCACGGGGCGGCCACGTCGGCTTCGTCGCCGGCCAGCCGCCGGGGCAGCTTGACTGGCTGCCGCAGCGCCTTCTTCACTATTTCCAGCACGAGGTTTGAAATGAACGCCACGCTCCCCGCAAACGCCACCCCCCTCCCCGCCGAGATCTTCAAGGCTTACGACATTCGCGGCATCGTCGGCAAGACGCTGACCAGCGACACCGTCCGCCGCATCGGCCACGGCCTGGGATCCCTGGCCGCCGAGCGCGGTCAGCGCGCCATTGCCGTCGGCCGCGACGGGCGTCTCTCCGGACCCGAGCTGGCGGCCGCGCTGGCCGAAGGCATCCGCCTGGCGGGAATCGACAGCATCGACATCGGCTGCGTGCCGACACCGGTCGCCTACTTCGCCGCACATGAGTTGGGCTGCGATAGTTGCGTGGCGGTCACCGGCAGCCACAATCCGCCCGACTACAACGGGCTGAAGATGGTTGTTGGCGGCGAGACCCTGGCCGGCGAAACGATCCAGAGCATCCGGCGGCGCGTGGACGCCGGCGAGCTGCGCCATGGCGCGGGCCAGGCCAGCAGCGCCGATGTCCTGCCGGCGTATCTGGCGCGCATCGTCGCCGATGTCCGCCTGGCACGGCCGATGAAGATCGTCGTCGACTGCGGCAACGGCGTTGCCGGCGTGATCGCCGGGCAGCTTTTTCGTGCTCTCGGCTGTGAGCTGGTCGAGCTTTTCTGCGAGGTCGACGGCCACTTCCCCAACCACCATCCCGACCCCTCGAAGCCCGAGAATCTGCAGGACGTGATCCGCGCCCTGCGCGCCACCGACGCCGAACTCGGCCTTGCTTTCGACGGCGACGGCGACCGCCTCGGCGTGGTCACCAAGGACGGCCAGATCATCTACCCCGATCGTCAGCTGATGCTCTTTGCCGCCGACGTCCTCAGCCGCTGCCCGGGCCAGCAGATCATCTACGACGTCAAATGCACCCGCCAGCTGGCACCGTGGATTCGCGAGCACGGTGGCGAACCACTGATGTGGAAGACCGGCCACGCACTGGTCAAGGCCAAGTTAAAGGAAACCGGCGCGCCACTGGCTGGCGAAATGAGTGGGCACGTATTCTTCAAGGAACGCTGGTTCGGTTTCGACGACGGTCTCTACGCCGCTGCACGGCTGCTTGAAATCCTCTCGCGCGGCAGCGATACCGACGCCGCCAACGCGCTGCTCACGCGCTTGCCGGACAGCAGTTCGACACCTGAACTGAACATCGGCATGCAGGAAGGCGAACCGCTGGCGCTGATCGAAGAACTACGCCGCGACGCCCGCTTCACGGACGCACGCGAGATCATCGGCATCGACGGCCTGCGCGTCGAGTACGCCGACGGTTTCGGTCTGGCGCGGCCATCGAACACCACGCCGGTGGTCGTGCTGCGCTTTGAAGCCGACAATCAGGCGGCACTCGAACGCATCCAGGCGGATTTCCGCCGCGTCATCCATGCCGCGCGCCCGGGTCTGGCACTGCCCTTCTGAGAACCCTGCTCAAGCGCTGCAACGAGCAGGAATGCTAAGATGGGCCACCGCGATCAGCGAGACACTGGAATGCCCAGCGCAGAAGACCATGCCCGATGAATGATCAATTCCTGCAAAACGCATTTCTCTTCCGGCAGCCGATCCTGAACCGCCGACAGGAGCTTGCCGGCTACCAGTTGTCGTTCCACGGTGGCCAGGACGTCAATGACGATGACGATGACGCCGGCTACCGCGGCGCCGGTGCGCCACTCTGTGCGGCCTATTCCGAACTCGGCCTGTACAGCGCCCTGGGAAAGACCTGCGCCTACATTGGCGTGGACGGCGATTTCCTGCATCAGAAAGCGATCGAACTGCTGCCACCGCAAGGGGTCGTGCTCGAATTGCTGCTCGATGGTGTCCCCGAGCGAACGACACTGGTGCGCTGTCGCGCTTTGCTCCAGCGCGGCTACTCGCTGGCACTGAGCGACTACCAGGGAATCGACGAGCGCAGCCGGCCGCTGCTGCCACTGGTTTCGGTGATCAAGATCGACCTGCGCCATGCTGACCAGCTCTGCCTTGAAGAATTGGCAGGTCCGCTGCGCCAGCTGCCAATCAAGCTGCTGGCGCAGGGCGTTGCCAGCCACGAGCAAATGGAGCGCTGTCGAAATCTCGGCTTCGCCCTCTTCCAGGGCCGTTACTTTGCGCAGGCCGAAATCGTCAGCGGCCGCCGCCTCTCGGCGGCACACGCAACCTTGATTCGGCTGAGCAACCTAGTCGGTCGCGACGTCGACACGGCCGTGATCGAGGATGCCTTCAAGCACGAGCCGGCGCTGACGCTCAACTTGCTGCGCATCGTCAACTCCGTCGGGCGCCTTGGCAACCGCTCCACGCAACCGGTCACCTCACTGCGGCACGCCATCACCCTGCTCGGCAGGCGGCAATTGCAGCGCTGGCTATCGCTGCTGCTGCTGGCACCCACCAACAACGGCAACGATTCGCTCGATCCCACCCGTTCGCCGCTGCTGCAAGTAGCCGCCCTGCGCGGACGAATGATGGAGTTGCTGGTCGCCGTCGGCAAACCGGGAGAACTCAAGCTGGCCGACCTCGCATTCATCACCGGCATCCTGTCGATGATGCCAGCAGCGCTCGGCCTGCCCATCGAGGAAATTCTCGATCAGATCGCCGTCGAGCGCGAAGTCAGCGACGCGCTGCGTCAGCACGAAGGTCTGCTGGGAACCATCCTGGCGCTGCTCGAGTGCTTCGACAATGACGATGCCGCCTGCTGCGACAAGCTGTTGTCCAGGCTACCCGGCCCCTACGACCGCCAGACCCTGAATACTGGCCTGAGCGCGGCGCTGAGCTGGTTAAACAGTAGCGGGGATGACGAATGACTGAGAGGCGGAACTGAGCGCGAGCGACGTCAGGCAAGGCTGTGTGCCAGAAACAGGCACCGGTCGGCAGGCATCATAGCCGGCGTTTCTTGTCAAGCAGTCGCTTGACGATACCGCGCAGACGTTTCTTCGACTCGACGCTGAGATGATCTTCGCCTCGGTAGGCGAGGAAGAATCTCAGACGATCAGTCCTCGACCACCCGTCAGCACACCGATACAGAGAGTACAGGTCACGGGTGCTGATAATCGACCTGATGGGCCGCCACTTTGCTTTTTCCAGATCAATCAGGCGAACATCGATGGCCCCGCCGACCGCTTCCCTGACGAATATGTGTTTCAGGTACAGGCAGTTATGTTGCAGGCGTGCATCATGCATGTGACGCAGCGTCTTTGCCACTTGGGCAATCAATTGCCCGCGGCGGCTCGTGCCTAGCTGGCCGATCGGCCTGTAGCACGGCGCGTCAAAGGGCTGGTAGCCTTCGAGCTCCCGGGTAACAACTATTGCCCGCAGCTTTCCATCAACCATCTTCTGGCAGTAGTAGATCGGTTCCAAGGTGGGAACGCCAAGCTTGCGAAAGTTGAGAATATTTCTGAACTCTCGCTCGAAAGTGGCAGTGAGCCTGAAGAGGTTCCGCCATGAACGAAAGAAGTGGTTCTCCTGACGCTTGATGAAAACCCCGACTTTTCCACCCTCAGGGAGGGCGATACGGGTTCTGATGACACCGCTCCAGCCACCTCGCCGATAGTTCGGCGGCTCGAACCAGTCATCCTTGTTCAGCTCCCACAAGGCTTCGAAACTATCCAGCTGGTTGTGCCTCAGGATGGGCAACCAGGCGTCGTTGATATATTCCTTGAACACGGTCAGGGTGTCAGTCGGTTCAGATACCGATCGGCAGGGCGATCCTTGCGAACGGCGTCGATCATCTTCTGCCTAGGGTCACTGGCGAGCGCTTCAGGATGCGTTTGCGAGAACGCAAAGCAAGGCGCGGACCGGCTTTCATGATCTGTTCTCGACAAGCCGTTGCCGGGCAAGGCTCTGCCGGCAAAGCCGCTATTGTAGGCCAAGAAGGCATGCTGCCGGAGCGACGGTCGCAGTTCCAGCCGCCAAGGCACAGGCTGTCGCGGCCTCGATTTCCAGGCTGAGCCGTGCTGGCGAACACCTTCAGACCCCAGCGTGCCGAGCCAACCAGTCGCTGACCGCGAAGCCGGTCCCGAAATTCCAGGGCTTGAGCTTTTCCGGGGCGATCAGCCGGAACTCGGCGAGTTCCTCATTGAGCACGATGTCACCATGGCCGACGACATGGTAGGCAATGATCACTTCGTGCTGGCGGGCGAAGGGATAGACGCCGATCAGCGTCGTTGCCGACGCGTCGAGCCCGAGTTCTTCCTTGACCTCGCGCGCAACACCGGCTGCCGGGTCTTCGCCGCGCTCGAGAAAACCGGTAATCAAGCCGAACGCCCCTGCCGCCCAGGTCCGGTTACGCGCCAGCACGATGTGGCCCTGATACTCGACCAGGGCCGCCAGCACCGGCGCCGGGTTGTCCCAATGCACGAAGCCGCAGCCGGCACTGCAGGCGAGCCGCAGTAGACCTCCCTGCTCGCCGGAATCAAGGCGCGCGGTACAGCAGGGGCAGAACTGCCAGGCGTCGGTCACGAGCCTGCAGACAATGCCCACAACTCGCGGACCTCGTCCAGAAAGCGGTCCACGGTCTCTGGCGCCGTATCCCAACCGCACATCAGGCGTGCGCCACCAGCGCCGATGAAGGTGTAGAAGAGCCAGCCGCGGGCGCGCAGGCCTCGCTCCACGTCGCTCGGCAGGTGCACGAAAACGCCGTTCGCGTCGACCGGAAAAAGCGTCTGCAGACCGGCGATCTCCGCCAGGCCGCTCGCCAGCCGCCGGGCCATGGCGTTGGCGTGCGCGGCGTGGCGCAACCAGTTGTCGTTTTCGAGAATACCGAGCCACGGCGCAGACAGGAAGCGCATCTTCGACGCCAGCTGGCCGGCCTGTTTGCAGCGGTAGGCGAAGTCCTCGGCCAGATGACGATCGAAGAAAACGACTGCTTCGCCAACCGGCAGTCCCATCTTCGTGCCGCCGAAGCAGAGCACGTCGACACCGGCGCGCCAGGTCAAATCGGCCGGCGCGACGCCAAGGCCGGCGACGGCGTTGGCAAAGCGGGCGCCATCCATATGCACGCGCAGACCCAGCTCACGTGCCATCGCGCTGATCGCGCACAGTTCCTCCGGACGGTACACGGTGCCGACTTCGCTGGCCTGGGTCAGGGTCACCACTTTCGGCTTCGGATAGTGGATATCGCTACGCTTGGTCACCGCTTCTTCGATTACCGCCGGCGTCAGCTTGCCCTGTTCGCCAGCCAGGGCGAGCAGCTTGGCGCCGTTCGAGAAGAACTCGGGAGCACCGCATTCGTCAGTCTCGACGTGCGCCAACTGGTGGCAGATGACACTGTGGTAGGATTGGCAGAGCGCCGCGAGCGCCAGGGAGTTGGCTGCTGTCCCGTTGAAAACGAAGTACACGTCGCACTCGGTCTCGAAGACCTCGCGCAAGCGGTCGGCGGCGCGCAGCGTCCACTGGTCGTCGCCGTAGGAGCGGACGTGGCCGTCGTTGGCCGCCAGCAAGGCAGCCAGGGCCTCCGGGCAAATGCCGGCGTAGTTGTCGCTGGCAAAGTGCTGCATCGTCGTCATCATCACCGCTCCGGTTTCACTGCCAGTCGCTGAACGCCCACCGCGGATGAATCACAGGCTCTGTTCCACCCATTCAGCCACCGAAGCCAGCGCGGCCGGTAATTTTTCGGGTTCGTTGCCGCCGGCTTGTGCCATGTCCGGGCGACCACCACCCTTGCCGCCGACCTGGCGAGCGACCATATTCACCAGCTCTCCCGCCTTGAGCTTGGCGGTCAGATCGGCGGTGACCCCGGCGATCAGCGTCACCTTGCCGTCGCTGGTCGAGGCGACGACAACGACCGCGCTTTTGAGCTTGTCGCGCAGCTTGTCGACCGCGGAGCGCAGGGTGTTGACGTCGGCCCCTTCCATGAGCGTCGCCAGCACCTTGACCCCCTTGACGTCGACCGCCTGCGCGAGCAGCTCGTCGCCTTGCGCGGACGCCAACCTGGCCTTCAGGCGCGCCAGTTCCTTTTCCAGCGAACGAACATTGTCGAGCACCTGCGCCAGCTTGGCCGGCACCTCGGCGATGGGCGCCTTGAAAGCCGCAGCCGCGTCTGCAAGCATCGCCTGCTGATGTTGTATCAGCGCCAGCGCAAGGTCACCGGTGACCGCCTCGACACGCCTGACGCCGGCCGCGACACCGGTCTCGGAGGTAATCTTGAACAGCCCGATATCGCCGGTGCGGCGAACATGCACGCCGCCACAGAACTCAATCGAAGAGCCGATCGTCTGCACACGTACCTGATCGCCGTATTTCTCGCCGAAAAGCATCATCGCGCCCGATTTGCGAGCCTCGTCGATGGCCATGATGCGCGCCTCGGCGGCGGCATTGGCGAGAATCTCGTCATTGACGATGCGCTCGACGCGGCGAATCTCGTCAGCACTCATCGGCGCATTGTGGGCGAAGTCGAAACGGGTCTTCTCCGGGTCGACCAGGGAACCCTTCTGCTGCACATGCCCGCCGAGCACCTCACGCAGCGCCTTGTGCATCAGGTGTGTCGCCGAGTGATTGCGCACCGTGCGTGCGCGGGCGATGACGTCGACACGGGCAAGTACCTTGTCGCCGACGGCGATCGCGCCGGTCCGGACAAGGCCCTGATGACCGAAGACAGCCGCCTGGATTTTCTGCGTATCCTCGACGGCGAAAATGCCCTGCGCGCCCTGCAGCACGCCGCGGTCGCCGACCTGACCACCCGACTCGGCGTAGAACGGCGTCTCGTCGAGGACGACGACGCCCAGCTCGCCTTCCTTGAGTTCATCGACCGGGCTGCCGTCCCTGTACAGCGCCAGCACCTGGCCGTTGAAGTCGAGCGCGTCGTAGCCGTGGAAGGCCGTCTCCGGACCACTGTATTCGAGCGCCGCAGCCATCCTGAACTTGCCCGCAGCGCGTGCCAGCTCCTTCTGATGGGCCATCGCCGCGTCGAAGGCAGCGACGTCGACGCTGACGCCGCGCTCACGGCAGACGTCGGCCGTCAGATCGAGTGGAAAACCAAAGGTGTCGTGCAGCTTGAAGGCGGTGCTGCCGCTGAACACGCCATCGCCGCCCAGGGCCGCGAGCTCGCTCTCCAGGAGACTCATGCCGTGCTCGATGGTCTCGAAAAAACGCACCTCTTCCTGGCGCAGGACTTCGCTGACACGTGCCTGGCTACTCACCAGTTCCGGATAGGCGGCGCCCATTTCAGCGACCAGGTCGGGCAACATGCGGTGGAAGAAAGCGGCGCGTGCACCGAGCTTGTAGCCGTGCCGGATGGCCCGCCGGATGATTCGCCGCAGGACGTAGCCGCGCCCCTCGTTGCCCGGGATGACACCATCGGCAAGGAGGAAGGAACAGGCGCGAATGTGGTCGGCGAGCACCCGCAGTGAGGGACTGTCCATATCCGCTGACGAGGTTTCACGGGCCGCGGCGGCGATCAGGCGGACAAAGAGGTCGATCTCGTAGTTGCTATGCACGTGCTGCAGCACCGCCGCGGTCCGCTCGAGACCCATGCCGGTATCGACCGAGGGCTTCGGCAGCGGGTGCATGACGCCGGCCTCATCGCGGTTGAACTGCATGAAGACGTTGTTCCAGATCTCGATGTAACGATCGCCCTCTTCGTCGGGCGAACCCGGTGGCCCGCCAGGGATGTCTTCGCCGTGATCGTAGAAAATCTCGGTGCACGGACCGCAGGGGCCGGTGTCGCCCATCATCCAGAAGTTGTCGGAGGCGTAGCGCGCACCCTTGTTGTCGCCGATGCGAACGACGCGCTCGGCGGGCACGCCGATTTCCCTGGTCCAGATTTCGTAAGCTTCCTCGTCCTCGGCATAGACGGTCACCCACAGGCGATCTGCAGGAAGGCCATAGACCTCGACCAGCAATTCCCAGGCGTAGCGGATCGCGTCCAGCTTGAAATAGTCGCCAAAGGAGAAATTGCCGAGCATTTCGAAAAAAGTATGGTGACGCGCGGTGTAGCCAACGTTTTCGAGATCGTTGTGCTTGCCGCCAGCGCGAACGCACTTCTGCGACGTGGTCGCCCGCTGGTAAGGACGCTTGTCGAAACCGAGGAAAACGTCCTTGAACTGGTTCATGCCGGCGTTGGTGAACAGCAGCGTCGGATCGGCATGCGGCACCAGCGAACTCGATTCGACGATCTGGTGGCCTTTGGACTCAAAGAAGCTGAGGAACTTCTCGCGGATTTCGGCGCTGCTCATGATGGTGCTTTTCATCGTCGTCCATACCCGCACGGGGTCGTTCAAAAAGCTGCGATTCTAACGTGAAAGGCGCAGCCACGACCGGTCAATGCCTGCCAATCGGCCGGAACAGCCTAGCTCAGCTGTCGCGCACACGGTCGATGCGATCGCTGAATACCGCCATCACCCCGCGTCGGAAAAGCGCCTCGGCGGCAAGTGGCTCATTGACCGTGTAGCAGAGCACCGGTATGCCATTGGCCCGTGCGCCGCTAAGCACGCTGTCGTCAAGGCACTCGGCGTCACAATGCAGGCTCAGCGCCGCGACGCGATTGATGCGCGTCAGCCAATCCTCCGGCGGAGCTTCATAGAGCACGCCGAGCGGCAGTTCGGGCGCAGCCGCGCGCGCCGCCAACAACGCCTCTTCCGAGAACGACGAAACCAATGGCAATTCGGCGCCCGCCCAGAGTTCGCGTACCTGCCGGGCAACGACCTCGCCGGTCAGCGCGGCAAAACCCGCTGCAGGTTTGATTTCAACGTTGGCCAAAAGCCCCAGCTGGCGACACAGCAAGGCCGCCGACTCGAAGGTGGGAATTGCTTCGCCAAGGAAAGCCGGGTGCTGATGCGCACCCGCCTCGAGCGTCCGCAAGCGCGCATCGTGCGTCTCGCAGACCCACCCGGAGCCGTTAGTGGTGCGCTCGAGGCGCTCGTCGTGCACTAGCCACGGCGAGCCATCGGCCGACAGCATCACGTCGAACTCAACTGCCCGCACGCCCATGCGAGCCGCGATACGCAGCCCGGCCAGGGTGTTCTCCGGGGCCAGCGCACCGCCGCAGCGGTGCGCGAAGACGCGCGGCAGGGACCAGCCGAGCCGCGGACGAATCACTTCAATAACTGCGCCTTGAGCGCCGCGGGCAAAGCCTCGTTGCCACGGTCGACGGCATTGTCGAGCGCCTCCTTGGCCGGTTTGCGGCCATCCCAGGCCGCTTCCAGCTCTTCCTCGACGATGATCCGCACCGGCTCGATCTGCGAAACACGCAGCGGACGCAAAGCGCCTTTGCCCTGCAACTGCAGGTAGGCGACATCAAGACTGGCCACGTCGGCGCGCAGGAGCTGACTATTGGCGGCAGCCCGGGCCACCGGTGTCATCGGCAGGAAGCCCTCCAGGGCCGTCAGCTCGACTTGCAGGTCGGGCTCGAGCAGGAAGCTGATAAACAGCGCCACGCCCTTGTACTCATCGGCCTTCTTGCCACCCCCAACCCATAGCGACGAGCCGTCAGCCAGGGTCTGCTGCGGCGAGCCCTGCACATCGTCGTGATAGGGCAGTGCCGAAACACCGGTCTCAACCTTGCGGCCATCGCGTAGCGTTCCGTACAGAGACGAAGTACTGGTCAGCATGCCGCACTCACCCGCCGCAAAGCGCCGATCAGCCTCGTCGCGACGACCGAAATAAGCGAAGAACTTTGCCTTCGACCAGGTCGTCAGCATCGCCGTGTGCTTGACCTGAACCAGGCCATTGAACTCCAGTTTGCCCTTGGCATCCGATACCTGGCCACCATTCCAGGCGCTCAGGTTATCGATATGCACCCAGGCCGGCCAGGAGGTAGTGTAGGGACAGGTGCTGCCGGAATCGAAGAGCTTGTCGGCGGCTTTCTGTGCCTCGGCCCAGGTCTTTGGCGGATTTTCGGGGTCCAGGCCGGCCTTGCGGAAAGCTTCCTTGTTGATGTAGAGAACGGGCGTGGACAAGGCCACCGGCAGGGCAAACAAATTGCCTTTCGCATCGTCGAGGCCGACCTTCAACTCAGGCGACAGCTTGCGGCTGTCAAAAGGCTGTTTGGCCTGCTTCATCACCAGGTACAGCGGCTTGAAGTCGTCCTTGCTGGTCTGGAATTTTGCCTGTTCTTCGCGGGTAACAAGATTGAGGTGTTTCGGCGCGTCGCCGTCGACGCGGCGCACGACGTTGAGCTGGTAATCCTTCTGGCGCTCATTGAAGCGGGCGACAAATTTCTCGAGCCGTTCGCCACGTTCTTCATCGAGGCGATGCGAGAGGTCGATTTGTATCGGTGCCGCCGTCACCGAAAAAGCAAGAGGGGTAGCAAGAACGATTGCCACCGCAGACGGGAGAAGTTTGAGTAGGCGCATTTCGATCCTGAAAAAAAGTAGCAGAGTCCGACATTATAGCCGTAGCTTGCGGCAAGCGAAGGGTGTTCACTTTGCGGCCCAGGGCAATCGCATGAATCTTATACAAGACCCAGCAGTTCAGCGCGGAAGGTATCGGAAGTAGCAGCGATCAGTCGCTGAACCTTGAGGCCACCCTTGCGCTTGACCGGGGCGAGGCGGATGAGATTCAAGGCGAAATGGCGCAAGACCGCCAGGTTGTGGGCGGCGTGATCGGTGCAAGCCCGCATCTGGTCGTCGCCGAGGACCACATCCATGCACCAATGGAGGCTATTCTCGACCCGCCAGTGCATGCGAACGCTCTG
>JEMX01000028.1:0-48053 GCA_000585055.1 Candidatus Accumulibacter appositus | reverse complement strand
CTGCTGATATAGGTGCGCCGCTCGGTCGAGGTTGCCTTTCCCCTGATCGTTCGCTCGGTGGTAATCACGGCAAATGACTGCAGGTCTGGCCAACGCTCGGGGGCGTGCAGACAGTCAAGCTGGTCGAAGACATAGCAGCGACGTACTTCGATCCGGCCATGATCCTTCTCGACGACTTCGTGAAACTGGTGCGGCGTTTTGCCTGGTGCCACCTCAAACGCGCTGAAGAAATCGTCGATCGACTCGGCCAGCTTCGGCTGATTGTCCTTGGCGGCGAGGATGTAGTTCGCTCCGCGGTTGCGAATGGCTTGCGCAATGTTCGGCTGCGTGCCCATGGCATCGATGGTGACGATACAGCCTTCCAGCGCCAGGGTCGCCAGCAGNNNAGGGTCGCCAGCAGTTCAGGGATCGCGGTCTTCTCGTTCGACTTCTCGGCCGTCGCCCGCTGTCCCAACACCAGGCCGGCTTGGGCCGCAAAGGCGCTCACCAGGTGCAGTGGCGTTGAGCCCACCCGTCCCGAACGACGACTGGTCTTGCCATCAATGGCCACCACTTCACCGTTCGCCAGCGCCGGCAGTACCTGGCCCACCCAGCGCACGAACGCCACGCCGAATTCGTCGGGATCAATCGCCGCAAAGACCCGGCCAATGGTGTCGTGCGACGGAATGCCCTGCTCGAGCTTCAGATACTGCCGCAACCACGCCAGCTTCTCTTTCGCCCAGGCCTCGATTTCAACAAAGGTATCGGCACCTGACAGGACCGCGCTGACCGACACCACTAGCAGTTCGATCAGGTCGTGCTCGACTTTGGTGGCCTGTCTCGGATCACGCACGCCAACCCAAACGTCGACCAGCCGAACCCTGTTTTCTGCGCTCATGGAAAACTCCAAAAAGACAGAAAACTACACAAATCAGGGGGCTGTGAACAGCCCTTTCGTAACCCCTTGAGCGTAAACGATTATTTCGGCGGGTCAACGACGTTGGCATTCATGCGATTGCCCTGCTTTGCGGCCGATGGCAAGCGTCGCCAGCGGCCAGATGACGCTGACTGCGAAGCTGGTCGACGAGCCCTGCCCAGCCAGTCGTTCGCCCGAGCCGTCATGATCATCCTAGCGCCGGAAGAAGTCCGGTAATATTGGCCCACAGCAGCAACATGTACCTTGGTCACTATGGAGAAAAGCATCATGGCGACTCTCGAGCTGAAAGTGAATCTTCCGGACCGAGTGGTTCTGGAGGCAGAGCGAGCGGGGCTGCTCACCGATCAAGCCATTGGACGCCTGATCGAGGAGGCAGTGCGACGGGAGGCTGGCAAGCGCTTGCTCCAAGCAATGGGCCGTCTGCGCGCAGCGAACGTCCCCCCGCTCACGGAAGAAGAGATCGCCGCGGAAGTTGCCGCCGTGCGCGCCCAGCGAAAGGCAGTGGGTGCGACTGGTCACTGACACCAATGTCGTGGTATCGGGACTATTGTGGCTGGGCAATCCCGGACGCTTGCTGGAAGCCGCCGCCCTCGGCCAGGTGACGCTTTACACCAGCCCGGCATTGGTGGCAGAACTGAGCGCGACCCTGAGCACGCCGAAACTCTCTCGTCCGATCGTACGCAGCGGGCTGAGCTTGGGCGATCTGCTCGAACGCTACCTGGATGTAGCCATCGTCGTACAGCCGGTTGCCGTTCCACGCGTGGTGCCCGGCGACGCAGACGATGACGAGGTCCTTGCCTGCGCACTTGCCGCCAACGCCGACCTGATCGTTTCCGGTGACAAGCATCTGCTCAATTTGGGCGCGGAGCACCAGGGTGTCCGGATTGTGACACCTTCTGAGGCCGTCCGACTGATCGACAAATAGACGGAGGCCGAGCGGGGCTGGAGTCTAACCGTTTGAGCGCGGATGGCGAATATCCAGCACCAGCGCAGTGACTTGACAGCCTGCGTCGGACAGTTCCGTAGCTTGCCTAGCCAAACTCACCTGCAGAGCTTCCAGACTCGCCCCGTTCTTGCGCGACGCTTGCTTTCTGCGGTCTTCGCCGGACCAGAAGTCGCAGCCAAAGTAACCGACCAGGTAAAAGCCCTGCCGCGAGGCATGACGTTGCAGGTAGCGATCCTTGAGCTGCGTGCGCATAGCCGTGAACAAGTCCGGGTTCCAGCAACCCTTGCTTTCGATGATCAGCATGATCGACGAGCCGTCCGCAGTGCGTGCTTCCACCTTCAGGTCCGTGCGTTCGCCGATGCCGCTTTCTCTGGCGTTAAGTACTTGCACTTCGCGATCGATGACCGCGCCGGGGAGGTCTCTTCGCAAATGATGCAGGACGAAATCCGAGAAGCGATCCTCACTCTTCGGTCTACCCGAACCTCCATCTTTCGCCACGTTCCAGAGAAAAGGAGCCAGCGGCGTATCGCCCTGCAACAGGTCCTGGAACCGTTTTAGCGAGGCAATCACCGCCTCGCTCAACTCTGCCGCGTCGCGAACGAAACGCTTGTCCGTCTGTTGAAGGAAAGTGATCAGCGTTCGCGGGCAAAGTGGACGCCATTCCTTTTCGCGCCGAGCCGCGCGAGCCGCGTGCAGTCGCTCGCGCCAACCCGGCTGACCGGGAAATCGCTCTGCCAGGCGCTCGATAGCCTCAATCGCCTGAACCGTACCAAACGCCACCAGACGATGGATGCAAGCCTCGCGCAAGTCGGCGAGGTCGTCGCGACGGGTTGGCCTATAAGCCTGTCCAGAACGATGGACCCGATCACCCGCTGCCGGAAAATGCTCCTCCAGCCAGCCATAGAATTCGCTCAAGTCGGCTTCCTGAAACACTGCCCAGCAAGCGTCGTCCCAGCTCAATGAATGAACCAAGTGCGTCCAGAGCGCTACGCCGTACACGGGGTCGGATCGCGTGCGCGCCCACAAGATGGGCCAGGCGGCGCTCGGCACACGCTTCATCAGCAACAGAGCCATTTCGAGCGAGTGATGCCATAGCGCGTCGTCCAGGCATCCCACGGCCCCCGTAAACTCGTCGAGCGCCAGCGAAACAGCATCGGGTTCGTGCTGATCGAGCAGCACCGTCAGGAAAGCCCGACGCTGAGCGGGGTCGGTCAGCGACCGCAAGTGCCGGCGAACAAGTACAGCGCAATCTGCAGACCAGATCGCTTGCAGATCATCCAGTCCGCTCAAGTAAGAGCGTCCAGCTTCGATTTCGTGGGCCAATTTGCGGTCGATGTCAGCCAGCGCCACATCGGGACACTTGCGCCAAGCGATCTGCAGGAGCATCCCGCGGCTGTCTTCATCGTGATCAGATGGAAAGAACACAAGCGCGGGAATCCAGATCGCCCATCGTTCGGCCGTGGCCTCCTGCAATACACTGGGCCGCTGATGCGCCAGCAGAGCGAGGGCGAGCCAGAGGCCAACGTCCGGCGTGGAGACGGAAGCACCCGGTACGCCCAAGTCTATTTCGGACATCGGGATCTTCGTCGCCCACGCGGCGGCACAATCGACAATTCGTTGCCTGTCCTCGGGACTGGAGCGCAGCCAACCTGGAGCCTTTGAAATCTGGCACCACAGGTGCGGGTATTCCACCGCGTCGTCCGCCAGGCCGAGATCGGGCCAGAGGCGCATCCAGACCCCGCTGTCACCGTCGACGAAATCTGCCAGATCGGCCGCCACTCTTGCGGCAGGCGAGGGGTCCAGCCCCTCAGGGCTGGAGCTTTCCAAGCTCAGCCGCCGCTGGTAGAGGTCACGGGCACGCCTTTCGGCCTCGCTACCGAAGTAGATCGGCTCCATAGAGGAAGCTACAAAATCGGCCAATGGCGAAAATGCATTGGGTGCGTCGCGGCAAGCGACATCGACCAGACGGTCGCTCCAATGGCCAGCGACACCCGGAGAAAAGAGATCCCGCATGCAATGAGTCAGTCGCGATTTTTGCCGATCGTCATCCGCATGCTCGTACTGATCCAGTAACCACGGCAAATCTTCATCGAACAATAGGCGGTCCTTGGTCAAAACCAGCTCGACCAGCTCACTCTCGGGTTGGTCAGCCATAGGCAGGATGGCGAGAAGCAAACGCCTTCTTTTCTCGTTGTCGGTTGTGAAAGGATGCGGAGCGTCCGTGCGCTCGTGGCTACGCTTGAAAATCCCCACGTAGCGCTTCAGGCATCGCCAGACGACATGGGAAAAAGCGTGCATTACGCTGGGATCATCCAACAGCTCCCAGGCGCGAGCGGCAATAGCGTAGGCGAGGCGATTGCTGTCAAGGTCGACATGAGACGGCACGGTCTCCTGAAGCCAATTCAGAGCAATTACAACATCGATCGCGTTGAAACGATCGAGTAGTTCGTCAGGCGCATAACGGTAGCCGCCCAGGCATTGCCAACTGTGTGCCACGCAACTTGCCTGAAATAGATCTTCCGTACTCACGTGATCGGGCCATAGGCGAGTCAAAAGGATGGACTGCAGGTCTTCGGTAGCGGCCGGGCCGACGGCCAGTGACCGTAAGCGCGCCAGCTGCCCTGGAGAGCCATGGTTTGCTACCAGACGGGCCGAGGCATGCCGAATGCGGGGGGGTTCGTCGACCGCCAACGCCAGATCTGTTGCCAAATCGGCGAGTTGCGCTACTTTGCATGCAAGTGCGATCTGCAGCGCGGTGGCACGCACCTCCAGCGGCAAGGCACGATTGGCGATCCACGGACGCAACTGCTCGGCAAGACCGGCGTACTCGAGCTTGGCGAAGCTTCTCCGACTCTCCCATCGCCAGACAGTCGGTTCCTCGTCCTGGACAGCGGCCAGGACGCCGCCCACCAGCTTCTCTTTTCTCGCCCCATCAAGTGCGGCGAGATCGCTTCTCAAGAGGAGGGCCGGTTCGGTAATCGCCAAGGCGTCGAAAACGGGCAATGACAGGCTCGCCAACCAAGCGGCCAGTTCGGACAGCCGCGGCGGGATACGACGATCTTCGGCCCAGCGAAGCAGGGAAAGCAATCGGTCCGCGTCCTTGACACGTTCCGCGAGGTAGGCAGCAGCGAGATACTCGGCCCAGCTCTGGTGCCCAAAGCCGAGTCTCCGGCTGCCGCGCGCGGAGAACAGCGAGGTGTTCCGCACCTCATTAAGGAGTTTGCTATCGACGGCAAACGTCATGCCGTCCGCGCGTTCGTTATCGCCGTAGACCTCCCTGAGTGACAGATCAACGTCAGAGATCTCCAGCTCATTTCCCAGCCAGAGTGACCGTCGACTTGCCAACAGCAGCATGGCAGCTATGCGACCCGCTACTGCCAGACGCTGACCGGGGCTCAGCTCCCCTCGCAAGCCTGCCTGAACACGGCGGTCAGAAATCTCTTCCGCGAGCAAGGCACATCCGCGACGAAAAATTTCTGCCTTGGCATCCGGTAAACTTCCGTCCTTGCTGTAAATGCTCAAGAGCATGCGCAAGGTGTTCGGTAAAGCTGCGAAACCTTCGATGTCCCAACCGTGCACTTGCGTCAGGAAGTCAGAAGAATCGACGTGATAATCTCGTGCCGCCTGTTCGACGTCTTTTCGCCTCAAGAAGACCAATTCCCAGACACGAGCACTTTCGGCCTTGGCCTCCGAAGCGTCTCCTTGGCTCGCGGTCTCCCACGGTACAGGCTCCGGGCTCTCCGCGCCTCTCGCCAAAATGCGGTCCAATTCGTCCTCTGCACCCCACGGCCACTCGCTAGTTCGGCAACTCAGACGCAGGCACAATCGTTCCGTAGGCAGGCGACCAAGTTCCCGCATCAGGATGCCGACCACATTGGGCATGGGCAGCGTCAGGCGGCACTCGTCCAGGCTGTCAAGGAGGAGAAAGAGCCGGCCGTCTCCCCGGCGCCAATCCTCGACCTCCTGCGCCTCGAAAACGGTCGATACGACGTCGGATGCGGTGCACTCCTCAAGCCGCACGCGATGGACCCGCTCCCCCGCCGCGAGCAACTGCCGATACTCATCTTCCAGGGCGGTTGATTTGCCGCATCCTGGCTCGCCCAAGAGGACGAGGATCGGTAGATCGCGCAGAGAATCAAGCTGGCGCAGCATCGGATTGTAATGACGACCGAAAAGGTCCTCGGGGTCGGGCAGGAAGCCGTCAGCTTCGAGTGTCAGGGTTTCGGTAACCGGCAGCCAGTATCGTGGCCACTCGTGGTGAATGTCTTTTGTCACGAAGGATTCCACTGCCCCACAAGAAAACACCGCCGCACTTCACGTGCGGCGGTGTCATTGTAGAGCGGAAGGGAGCCCCGTTACTTCTTCTTCATCGCCGGCAGGTCAGTGCACACACCTTCGTAGACTTCGGCCGCCATGCCCACCGACTCGCCCAGCGTTGGATGCGGGTGGATGGTGTGGCCAATATCGGCGGCGTCGCAGCCCATTTCGACCGCCAGACAGACTTCGCCGATCAGGTCGCCAGCGTGCGTGCCGACAATGCCACCGCCGATCACGCGATGCGTCGCCTCATCGAAGATCAGCTTGGTGAAGCCTTCCTCGCGACCGTTGGCCAGCGCCCGACCCGACGCCGCCCAGGGGAAGACGCTCTTGCCGAATTTGATCCCTTCGGCACGGCACTGCTCCTCGGTCTTGCCGGCCCAGGCGATTTCCGGATCGGTGTAGGCTACCGACGGAATTTGCAGGGCGTCGAAACAGCGCTTGCTGCCGTGCGCAGCTTCGGCGGCGACATGCGCCTCGTGCACTGCCTTGTGGGCGAGCATCGGCTGGCCGACGAGATCGCCGATGGCGAAGACGTGCGGCACGTTGGTCCGCAACTGCGCGTCGACCGCGATGAAGCCGCGATCACTGACCGCGACGCCGGCCTTGTCGGCCGCCAGTTTGCCGCCGTTCGGCGAACGGCCGACGGCGACCAGCACCAGGTCGAAGCTTTCCTTCTCGTCGTTGCTGTAGGTCACCTCGATGCCGTCGGCGCTGGCCGCAGCGGCGACGACGCCGGTGTTGAGCAGGATGCGGTCGAAGCGATGGCTGTTCTTCTTCTCCCAGACCTTGACCAAATCGCGGTCGGCACCGGGCATGACGATCGGCCCGAGTTCGACGACGGTGATTCGCGAACCGAGGGCCGAGTAAACGGTGGCCATTTCAAGGCCGATGATGCCTGCCCCGACGACCAGCATGCGTTTCGGGATCTGGCGCAGTTCAAGTGCACCGGTCGAGTCGACCACGCGCGGATCGTCGTTGGGCATGAACGGCAGCGCGATCGGTTGCGAACCGGCGGCAATGATCGCTTTCTGGAAGCGGACGACTTTCTTGCCGCCCTCGGCCAGCGTCACTTCGACGTGATTGGGGTCGAGAAACTGCCCGACGCCCTGCACGACTTCGACCTTGCGGCCCTTGGCCATGCCCGCCAGGCCGCCGGTCAGCTTGCCGACGACCTTGTCCTTGTGCGCCCGCAACTTGTCCAGGTCGACGCTGGGAGCGGCGAAGCTGACCCCGCAGTCGGCCATGTGCTGCGCCTCCTCCATGACGCCGGCGATGTGCAGCAGCGCTTTCGAGGGGATGCAGCCGACGTTCAGGCAGACGCCGCCGAGCGTTGCGTAACGCTCGACGAGAACCGTCTTCATGCCCAAGTCGGCGCTACGGAAAGCGGCTGAATAGCCGCCGGGGCCGGCACCGAGAACGAGCATTTCGCACTCGATGTCGGCACTGCCGCTGATCGCCGCGGCGGCCTGCGGTGCCGGAGCAGCACTTGCCACCGGCGCGGCACTTGCGGTTGCCGCCGCTGCCGATGCGGTCGCGGCCGGAGCGTCGCTGGCCTCGATCAGCACCACCACCGCCCCTTCCGAGACCTTGTCGCCGAGCTTGACCTTCACTTCCTTGACGACGCCGGCGACGCTGCTCGGCACGTCCATCGTCGCCTTGTCGGATTCGAGGGTCACCAGCGCGTCGTCGACCTTGATGCTATCGCCGACGGCCACACAGATGTCGATCACCGGCACGTCGTGATAGTCGCCGATGTCGGGCACTTTTGCTTCAATGATCTGGCTCATTATCGTCTCCTGATCAAAGCAGCACGCGTCGCATGTCGGCGAGCAACTGGGCAAGGTATACGTTGAAGCGGGTGGCCAGGGCGCCGTCGATGACACGGTGGTCCGCAGTCAGCGACAAGGGCAGGATCAGCCGCGGTTCGAACTCGCGACCATTCCAGATCGGCTTCATCACCGACTTGTTAACCCCCAGGATGGCCACCTCCGGTGCATTGACGATCGGCGAGAAGTAGGTGCCGCCGATACCACCAAGGCTGGAGATGGTGAAGCAGGCGCCGGACATGTCGGCCGGACCGAGCTTGCCGTCGCGCGCTTTCCTCGCCAGCTCGCCGCTTTCAACGACGATCTGCGTCACCGATTTCTGATCGGCGTTCTTGACCACCGGCACGACCAGGCCGTTCGGCGTGTCGGCGGCGAAAGCAATATTGAAATACTGCTTCATTACCAGGTTCATTTCGCCATTCTGGACGTCGAGCGAACTGTTGAAGGCCGGGAATTTCTTGAGCGCCATGACGCTGGCCTTGATCAGGAAGGCGAGCATGGTGATTTTGACCCCTGACTTCTCGTTCTCCTTGTTCATCGCCACCCGGAAAGCTTCGAGGTCGGTGATGTCGGCGTCTTCGTGATAGGTCACGGCCGGGATCATCACCCAGTTGCGTGCCAGATTCTGTGCCGAAATCTTCGCGATCCGCGACAAGGGCTTGACTTCGACGGCGCCGAATTTCGCGAAGTCGACTTTCGGCCACGGCAGCAGGTCGAGCCCGCCGCCGAGCGAAGCGCCAGCGGCTGCGGCTGCCGGACCGGCGCTCATCACGCCCTTGACGTAGCCGGTGACGTCTTCCTTGAGGATCCGCGATTTGGGACCGCTCGGCGTGACCTTGGACAGGTCGACGCCAAGTTCGCGAGCCAGCAGGCGCACCGAAGGGCTGGCGTGCGTCCTGGCGCCGAGGGCCAGACCAGCAACCGGCGGCGCAGCTGCTGTTAGCGCCGGCGCACCGGCGGCAGCGGTGGAGGCCGGTGCACTCGCGGGAGGAGCCGCCGGGGCGGCAGCAGCGACAGCCGTGGACGCACCGCCAGCACTATCGAGAACGACGACCACCACACCTGCCGAAATCTTGTCGCCCAGCTTGACCTTGATCTCCCTGACCACACCTGTCGCCCAGCTTGACCTTGATCTCCCTGACCACACCAGCCGCCGATGACGGCACGCCCATGGTCGCCTTATCCGACTCCAGCGTCACCAGCGCATCGTCGACCTGCACCGTGTCACCGACCTTGACGCAGATGTCGATCACCGGCACATCGCTGTAGTCACCGATATCGGGCACGGTGACCTCGACGCTCGTGCCGCCCGCGGGAGCGGCTGCCTGCGCCGCGGCGGGTGCAGAGCGGCAGCAGGAGTGGGGGCAACGGCCGTAGCGGCCGGAGCAGCCGCCGGCGCAGCGACGGCGCTTTCGCCGGCCGCCTCGATAACGACAACCACCGCGCCTTCGGAAATCTTGTCGCCCAGCTTGACCCGTACCTCCTTGACCACGCCGGCCGCCGAAGACGGCACGTCCATCGTCGCCTTGTCGGATTCGAGAGTCACCAGGGCGTCATCCAGCTTGACCACATCGCCGGCCTTGACACAGACGTCGATCACCGGCACGTCGGCGTAATCACCGATATCAGGGACTTTTACTTCGATCATTTGACTCATCAGAGGGCTCCCTTAAACCGTCATCGGGTTGGGTTTGTTCACGTCAATGCCGTAGCGGGCAATGGCCGTGGCCACGGTCTCCCGCTCGATCGCCCCGTCGTCGGCAAGCGCTTTCAGCGCGGCAACAGTGACCCAACGGCGATCGACTTCAAAGAAGTGGCGCAGCTGCTCGCGCGTGTCCGAGCGGCCAAAGCCGTCGGTACCCAGCGTCACGTAGCGACGGTTGATGAAGGGACGAATCTGCTCGGCGTACATACGCACGTAGTCCGTCGCCGCGACGATCGGACCACGGGTGTCGGCCAGGCATTTTTCGACGTGCGACAGGCGCTGCTTCTCGGTCGGGTTGAGCATGTTCCAGCGCTGCACGTCATTGCCCTCACGCGCCAGCTCGCCAAAGCCGGGACATCCCCAGAGGTCGGCATCGACACCCCAGTCGTTCTTGAGCAGCTCGGCGGCGGCAATGACTTCGCGGAAAATGGTCCCCGAACCCAGCAACTGCACGCGTGGCGTTGCCGGTTTGCTGTCCGAGGACGCACCGCGGCGCAACAGATACATGCCCTTGAGGATGTCGGCCTCGGCCCCTGCCGGCATTTCCGGATGCTCGTAGTTCTCGTTCATCACGGTGATGTAATAGAAGACGTCGTCCTGTTCCTGGTACATCCGGCGCATGCCTTCGCGCATGACCACTGCGACTTCGAAGGAGAAGGTGGGGTCATAGCTGATGCAGTTCGGGATCAAGCCGGAGAGAATCAGCGAATGACCGTCCTCGTGCTGCAGGCCTTCGCCGTTCAGCGTCGTCCGGCCAGCCGTACCGCCGATCAGGAAACCGCGCGCGCGCTGGTCGCCAGCCGCCCAGCAAAGGTCCATGACGCGCTGAAAGCCGAACATCGAATAACAGATGTAGAAGGGAATCATCTGCACGCCATGCACCGAGTACGAGGTCGCCGCGGCGATCCAGTCGCTCATCGCGCCAGCTTCGTTGATGCCTTCCTGCAATACCTGGCCGTCGATCGACTCCTTGTAGAACATCAGCTGGTCATGGTCTTCGGGAACATATTTCTGACCCTGCTGATTCCAGATGCCGATCTGGCGGAAGAGGCCTTCCATGCCGAAAGTACGCGATTCGTCGGGGACGATCGGGACCACGTGGCGGCCGATCTTCTTGTCCTTGAGAAGGATGTTCAGGAAGCGGACGATGGACATGGTGGTGGACACTTCGCGCCCCTCGCCCGAAGCCTTGAGCAAGGCGTCAAAGGCCGAGAGCTCGGGAATTTCCAGCGCCGCCGCACTACGCCGGCGTTGCGGCAGGTAGCCGCCGAGGTCCATCCGCCGCTGCCGCATGTAGCTCAGCTCGGGCGAGCCCTCCTCGAACTTCAGGTACGGCAATTCCTTGAGCTGATCGTCGGCGACCGGCAGGTTGAAGCGATCGCGGAAGCGCTTGATGGCGTCGTAATCGAGCTTCTTCTGCTGGTGCGAGATGTTCATCGCCTCACCAGCCTGGCCCATGCCGAAACCCTTGATGGTCTTGGCCAGAATCAGCGTTGGCTGGCCCTGGTGTTCGACAGCCGCCTTGTAGGCGCTGAAGATCTTGAAGATGTCGTGGCCGCCGCGGTTCAGCGCCCAGACCTGCTCGTCGGTCCAGTCAGCGACCAGCTCCTTGAGTTCCGGCGTGTTGAAGAAGTGCTCGCGGACGTAAGCGCCGTCCTTGGCCTTGAAGGTCTGGTATTCGCCGTCGACGGCGTCCATCATGCGCTGCTTGAGGATTCCCTTCTTGTCGCGCAGCAGGAGCGTGTCCCATTGCGTCCCCCAGACCAGCTTGATGACATTCCAGCCAGCGCCGCGGAAAGTGCCTTCAAGTTCCTGAATGATCTTGCCATTGCCGCGTACCGGCCCGTCGAGGCGCTGCAGGTTGCAGTTGATGACGAAGATCAGGTTGTCGAGCTTCTCGCGTGCGGCCATGCCAATGGCGCCCAGCGATTCGACCTCGTCGGTCTCGCCGTCGCCAAGGAACGCCCAGACCTTGCGGTCGCCAGCAGCGATAAAGCCGCGGCTGTCGAGGTATTTCATGAAACGCGCCTGATAGATCGCCTGAATCGGACCAAGGCCCATCGAGACGGTTGGGAACTGCCAGAAGTCAGGCATCAGCCAGGGGTGCGGATAGGACGAGACCCCCTTGCCATCGACTTCCTGCCGGAAGCAGTCCATCTGCTCGTCGGTCAGGCGCCCGAGCAGATGCGCGCGCGCGTAGACGCCCGGCACCGAGTGCCCCTGGAAGAAGATCAGATCGCCGCCGTGCTGCTCGGAAGGCGCGTGCCAGAACCACGAGAAACCGACATCGTAGAGCGCAGCCGCCGACGCAAACGAGGCGATATGGCCGCCGACATTGCTGTCCTTGTTGGCACGCACAACCATCGCCATGGCGTTCCAGCGAATGAAATTGTGAATCCTGATTTCCAGATCGGCATTACCGGGATACTTGGGTTGCTGATCGACCGGGATGGTGTTGATGTACTCGGTGGTAGCGCTGTAGGGGATGTCGATCCCCTCCTGACGCGCCTGGGAAATCAGGCCATCGATCAGAAAGTGGGCACGCTCGGCGCCTTCCCGATCGATCACACCGCTCAATGCGTCTTGCCATTCCTGTGTTTCTTGCGGATCGGCATCGGTGATGCCGGCCGACAGCGCGTTTTCGGGCAGAGCTGCCATGAACTTGTCTCCTGGTCTGCAGAATCGTGAAGTGAATAGTTTGCCTGCACGCCCAAGCGGACGTCAGCACGGAGGGTAAACGCTTGCGTCACTACAAAGTACCGCAGCGCAACAATGCATTTTTCCCGCATTGTAAAAGACACTTTTGCATCGTGCAATTTTTGCGGCGCCAGAGTGCCTTTGCGGGCGCTTTGCCACCCCCTATTGACCGTGTCACGGCCAGGAAGTTGGTCCGCATCGAACTGAAATTGCCAAGCGCTGGCCAAGTGCCCCCTTTGCGGACATTTTTTCCGTCGACCAGGGTCGGAGCGCACCGAGGCAGAGCTCGCCGACCGCCCCCGTGGCGGCAACGGGCCGACTTCCACAAGGCCACCGGCCGCGGCGTTCTGCGAAGTCTCGCGCACAAGAAAACCGAGCTTATCGGCCTCGAGCGGCAGCGAGCGGCGCCCGATTTGCGATAAAATCCCGGCTTTCCCGGCGCAAGGCAACGAGGCCGCAACGGCCTGCAGCCGCCCTACTCCCTATTCACTGGTCCCTACTCAACATTCCCCGCAATTTTTTGCCCGCTTTCTCCCGGCCACTCCTGGAACCCCCTATGACCGCAAAAATCCTCGACGGCACGGTGCTCGCGCACAAGCTGCGCGCCGACTTCAAAACCCGCGCCGAAGCCCTTGCCGCCCGCGGCACCCGCCCCGGACTGGCAGTGGTTCTGGTCGGCGAAGACCATGCTTCCCAGATCTATGTACGCAACAAGGTCAACGCCTGCGCACAGGCCGGGTTTCACTCCGAGAAGCTCAGCTACCCAGTCGACGTCGAGCCGGCGGTAGTGCTCAGGAAGATCGCCGAACTCAATGCCGACCCCAAGATCCACGGCATCCTCGTCCAGTTGCCCCTGCCGAAGCACTTCGACAGTGAGGCGGTACTCAAGGCGATCGCGCCCGAAAAGGACGTCGACGGGTTTCACGCCGAGAACTTCGGCGCCCTGATGCAGGGCAAGCCACGTTTCATCCCCTGCACCCCGTACGGGGTGATGAAGTTTTTTGCCGATGCTGGCATCGACCTGAAGGGCAAGGAAGCGGTGGTCATCGGGCGCTCGAACATCGTCGGCAAGCCAATGGCGATGCTGCTGATGCAAGCCGGAGCGACGATCACTGTCTGCCATTCGCAAACGCGTGACCTGCTCTTCCATACCCGGCGCGCCGACATTCTGGTCGCCGCCCTCGGCCGTGCCCAGTTCGTTACCGCCGAGATGGTCAAGCCGGGCGCGGTGGTCATTGACGTCGGCATCAATCGCCTGCCAACTGGCAAACTATGCGGCGACGTCGACTTCGGCCCGGTCAGCCAGATCGCCTCGGCGATCACCCCGGTCCCCGGTGGCGTCGGCCCGATGACCATCACCATGCTGCTGGCCAACACCCTCGAAGCCGCAGAAAGAGAGGCGCATTGATGGCCCAGCACCACGAGCCACTGATCGGTGTCGTCATGGGCTCCGACTCCGACTGGCCGACGATGCAGGCGGCCGCGGTGATGCTCAAGGAGTTCGGCGTGCCTTTCGAAGCGCGCGTGGTCTCCGCGCATCGCACTCCGGACCTGCTTTTCGAGTACGCGTCGACCGCTGCCACGCGTGGCCTGAAGGCAATCATCGCCGGGGCCGGTGGCGCCGCGCACCTGCCCGGCATGCTGGCCGCCAAAAGCACCCTGCCAATCCTCGGCGTGCCGGTGCAATCGAAAGCGCTGTCCGGCCAGGATTCGCTGCTCTCGATCGTGCAGATGCCGAAAGGCATCCCGGTCGCCACTTTCGCCATCGGCGAAGCCGGGGCAGCCAATGCGGCACTTTTCGCCGTCGCCATGCTGGCCACCGGCGACGCGGCACTGGCACAACGCCTCGCCGACTTCCGCCAGACGCAGGCGGCCAAGGTGATGGCCATGAAACTGCCGGAAGTGTGAGCAGCTACAGCAGCGACGACGACCGCCGCCCGGCTTCGCGCAGGACGATCGTCACCTGCCTGAAGGAGCGTCTCGCTCCATGGATTGCGGCCTGCGAGTAATGAAAACATGATTCTTCCCCCGGCAACTCTCGGCATGCTCGGTGGCGGCCAGCTCGGCCGTTTCTTTGTCGCCGCGGCACACGAACTCGGCTACAAGGTCTGGATTCTCGACCCCGACCCGCGCAGCCCGGCCGGGCTGATCGCCGACCGCCATCTGATTGCTGGCTACGACGACTACCCAGCGCTCGACGAACTGGCCCAAGCGTGCACCGCGATCAGCACCGAGTTTGAAAACGTTCCGGCCGACACCCTCGACTATCTGGCCAAGTTCGTTCTCGTGCGACCATCGGCGGCGGCGGTCAGCGTCTGCCAGAACCGCATCGCCGAGAAGAACTTCCTGCGCCGGCACGGCCTACCGATTGCCGACTTCATTGCCGTGCATGCTGAAGAGGACCTGCGCCAGGCCGCGACGACGCTTTTTCCGGCGATCCTCAAAGTTGCCCGTTTCGGCTACGACGGCAAGGGGCAAGCGGTGGTCGGCAACCGCGACGAGGCAATCGCCGCCTTCCAGCACTTCAAGGGCGAGACCTGCGTCCTCGAGCAGAAGCTCCCCCTCGACAGCGAAGTCTCGGTGGTCCTGGCGCGGGACGAAGACGGCCACATAGAGAGCTTTCCGAGCGTCGAAAACAGCCACCGCAAGGGCATCCTCGACATTTCGCTGGTGCCGGCACGCGCCTCGTCCGAGCTGCGCGCCAGGGCCCCCGAGCTGGCCGAGAAGATTGCCGACGGCCTGGACTACATCGGCACCCTGGCGGTGGAGTTTTTCGTGGTCGGCGGCGAACTGGTGGTCAATGAAATGGCACCACGCCCGCACAACAGCGGTCACTTCACCCTCGACGCCTGCCTGACCAGCCAGTATGAACAGCAGGTGCGCGCACTGTGCGGCCTGCCGCTCGGCGGCCCGCGCGCGCACGCGGCGGCGGCGATGGTCAACCTGCTCGGCGACCTCTGGTACGAAAACGGCCCGGCCGGCCCTCGCTACCGCGAGCCGGACTGGTCGCAATTGCACGCCTTTCCCGGCCTCAAGCTGCACCTCTACGGCAAGCACCATGCGCGACACGGCCGCAAGATGGGGCATTTCACGGTCGTCGATGACGACCCGGAGACCGCCCGCGAACGGGCGCTCGCCGCACGCGCTGCAATCGGCATCGTCGATGTTCCCTGAGCAGGCGGAAATCGATCATGCCGTGGCACTGCTGCAGGCCGGCGAGCTGGTCGCCTTTCCAACCGAGACGGTCTATGGCCTGGCTGCCGACGCCGCCAACCCGCTGGCGGTAGCGAGGATTTTCGCGGCCAAGGGTCGCCCCGCCAATCACCCGCTGATCGTCCATCTCGCCGGCGCCGGCTGCCTTGAACGCTGGGCGCGCGACATTCCGTCGCCGGCCTGGGAACTCGCCGAAGCCTTCTGGCCGGGACCCTTGACCTTGATCCTCAGGCGGGCAGCAGCCGTACCGACCGCGGTCACGGGCGGCCAGGACAGCATCGGCGTGCGCGTGCCAGCACATCCGGTAGCGCTGGCCCTGCTACGTGCCTACGCCGAGGCCGGCGGGGGCGTCGACGGCATGTGCGGGCTGGCCGCTCCGTCAGCCAACCGCTTTGGGCGCATCAGTCCAACCGAAGCGCGGCACGTGCGCGAAGAACTGGGCGACTCGGTGCCGCTGATCCTCGACGGCGGTCGCTGTCTGGTCGGCATCGAATCGACCATTCTCGACCTGACGCGTGGCGACAGCCAGCCGCCGCGCCTGCTGCGCCCGGGACGCGTGACGCCCGAACAGATCGCAGCAGTGATCGGCGTGCTGCCAGAAACGCCAAGCCTGGCAGGAAACGACGGCTCACCTCGGGTTTCGGGCTCGCTGGCTGCACACTACGCACCGCGGACGGCCCTGCATCTGGTGGCGCCGCAACGGCTAGCCGAAGTCATCGACCAACTCCATCGAGCCGGACGCCGCTGTGCAATTCTGTGCCACAGCGAGCCACCCGCCGCCATCGCGGCCACAGACACGCTTCGCAAACTGGCGGCTGATCCTCGCGGCTATGCCCGGGCGCTCTACGCAGCGCTGCGCGCGCTCGATCAACTGGCCGCCGAGCTGATCGTCGTCGAGGATGTTCCAGCGACGCCGGCCTGGGCGGCGGTCGCCGACCGCCTACGTCGAGCGGCCGTCGGCGCAGGTCGACACGCGGGTCCGGCAGACTGAACATCTTCGCCGGCAAGAGACGGGCGCTTCGCGAGTCGCGTACGCGACTTCCACACTAACGGCCGAAACGGTACTTCCAGAAGAAGTCCAGCGCGTTGTCGGAACCGGCGCGCCCGACAACGTAGAAACTTCGATTGAGGTAGTAGGTCAGCTTGACAACGCTCTCAGCCGTCGTCAGCGACTGGTCATAGCTGATCACGACATCCGACGACAGGCGCTTGCCGACGCTGACAATCTGGCCGGTGGTGGTATTGCTGGAACCGAACGAGCTGCTACTGGCGATGCTGCTGGTCTGCGAGCGGCTCGAACCATCGATCGAACCACCGCTAACACCGAACTCGTCGATCCCCAGACTGCGCTGCAGCTTGCCCAGCGTACCGCCGTCCTGGCCACCGAACAGCGTCTGCGCGGCGGCCATCAGCACGCTGCCACTGCCACCACTCCCCTGATCGGAAGCATGCCCGAGAACCAGCCATGAGAGCTTCTCGGCATCCGGCACCACCGGGTCCGAAACCAGCTTGACGACCGGCCGCCGGGCCGTTCCCGTGACTTCGACCCCCGCTTCGACCGGCAGGTTGGTACGGATCGCCCGGATATTGAGACCAGGATTGTCGATCAGGCCCTGGAAGTTGAGAATACCGCGCTCGATCGCCAGTTTCTGGCCATAGGCATCGAAACGGCCGCCGACGGTGCGAATCGAGCCCGTCGCTCGCGGCAGACCCGTTCCGTCCGACTCGATCTTCAGCGAGCCTGCCAGACGGCTTTCGACGCCAGCGCCGCGAAAACGGAAGTGGCTGCCGAGATCAGCGTCGATATTCAGTGACAACAAGCGTGCCGCCGCTGGCGCTTTCGCTTTGCCCTCCCCCTTGCGCTCGATCCGCACATCATCGGAGAGCTGCGGCGTGCCGCTCTTGGCCAGCTCCCAGTAGCCGGCATCGACCTTGAACTTGCCGAGAACGTCGAGCAATTTCTGGCCCAGGGTCAGCTTGGCCTCGCCGGAAACGAGCATCCACTGATTCGCGAGTTGCGTCACCCCCAGGCGATCGGCCCGCAGCGTCAGCACACCGTCGGTCGTGCCCAGATGCAACTCGCCACTGGCCTCGACGCTACCGGGTTTTCCCGTCAGGCTGGCGGCATCGATGCCGGGATCGAGGGCCAGGCTACGCGGCATGGCCTGAAAATCGCTCTCGAAGAACAGCTGCTTGAGCACCAGACGCACGTCGCCTGGCTCGTCGCCGGTCAGCTGCAGCCGCAACTTGCCACGCTCAAGGCGCATCCCATGGTCCAAGGCCCGCATGGCCAGGCCGTCACCACGCCATTCGCCACTGAGCCGGGGCTTCACCGGGGTTCCGGAAAGTGCGAGCTCGCCGGCCAGACGACCGCCCAATTGCCAGCCTTCGCCAAGCAGGCGCGCGGCCCAGGCCAGATCCGGGACGTCCAGCTTGAGTTGCCCCCGCCACGGCGCATGCTCACTGATCAGCGTCGTCGCCGAACTGGCAGCACTCAAAGTGCCGCTCAGCTCGCCAAGCTTCTTGCCACGCAGCTTGAGCTCGGCGTCGAGACGACCGTTCTTGGCCAGCAGGCTGACGCTCCCCTCCTCGAGGCCCAGCGCCACGCTGCCGATCGACAGATCGCCGCTCTCGCGCCACAAGCGCACACTACCCGCCGGCAATACGCTCTTCGCCGCTCCGCGCTTGCCACTCGCGGCGCTTCCTCCGCTAGTGCCTAGATCCCAATCGGCATTTAGTCGCAGCGCCTCGCTGCTGCCCTTGGCTGCCCCGAGGGCAGAGGCGTCAAACCACTCCGGGAATTCGGCGAGCATCGTCAGCAGCGGCAAACCACGCAAACTGCCGGCGGTCTGCCAACTCTGGCCCTTGGAAAGCGCCCGCTCGAGGCGCGCCGACCAGCCGGCGCCGACGAACTCCGCGGGACCGGCACTGAAGCGCTCGGCAGCAGCCTGCAAGGGCAGTGGCCCTGCCAGGCGGACAAAAGACTGGTCTTTGGCGAGCCGTGAAGAAACGCTCAGTTCGCTGAGCGCTCCCGCCCACTGCATGCCACTCGCCGGAGTCGTCAGCCCCCCCGCGAGCAGCAGGCGCAGCTCGCGCTTGCCGGGCAGAGCAAGCTGGCCGCGCAAGCGATGCGCGCTACGCACGCCTTCGGCTTCCAGCAATACTTTGCCCAACAAGGAATTGCCATCGGGGAGATCGAGTCCGGCGAGCTGCAGCTTGCCCGACAAGGCGCCGTCCTTGCCATCGCCAAGACGGGCAGTGAGATCGAGCCCGCGGATCTCGCCGAAGGCTTCCGCCGCCAGCCGCGTCGAACGCAAGTCGGCCGAGAGTTCTGGCGACTTGACACTGCCGCCAAGCAACAGCGTACCGCTGACATCGCCGGCAACACCCAGGGGATCGAGTTTCGGCGCACTGATGGCCACTGTCAGGTGATCGCCACGAGCACCAAAAGCACCTTTCGCGGTCAGGCGGTTGCCGGCAGCGTTCAGCTCGACGTCGGCCTTGCGCAGGCGTTCGCCGACCAGATCGACGTCGCCGCGCCCGGCCAGCGATTGACCGCGGAAACGACTGTCGTGTAACTGGAAGCGCAGGCCAAGCGCCAACTGCGGCTGGCTGCTGCCTTTGCCATCGAAGTCGGCGTTGAGCCGTGCCGGCGGCACATCGGCAAAGCGGCTGGGATCGAAATTCTTCAGGCTTCCCTGCACGGCGAACTTGCCGGCGTCGACCAGCCCGAGCTGGCCACTGGCGAGCAGCCTGGCGTCGCCGGCCTCCAGGCGCAGCTGGTCGACGACGATCTCGCTTGGCTGGATGGCGATCTTGCTGGCGATGCTGAACTGCGGGTCGCGCAGCTCGAGCTCGAACGACTGCTGATTGAGACCGAGACTGGCGCGCAGCGGGCCGGCGAGTTTCGTCGAGTGCAGGGAACTGAACAAGGCACGTGCATCGAGCGCCGCCGCCGTCAGGCGCAACGTCAGTTCGCTGTCGCGCAGGCGACCACTTCCACGCAGGCGTCCACCTCCGGACAAGCGCAGGTCGAGGTCGGCCAGCTGCAGCTCGTCGCCCTCCAGACGCAAGGCGGTTTGCAGCGACTCGACCGGCAGCAAGTCCTTGTCGGCGGCGCCCGAACGCCGATTGCGCAGCGTCAAACGCCCACTCAGCGCAGCGGCCGAATCGGCCAGCGGCTGCAAGGCGACGTCCAGGTCAAGAATCGCCTGCGGCGCACCCTTGGCCCAGGCCGCGGGATCCACTCCCGTCACCTTGGCAACGACTTCGACGATCGGCTGCGGCAGGAAAGGCTTGAGGCGGGCGTCGACCTGGCCAGCAAAACTCTCGCCGGTCTTGCCGTCAAGCGGCTGGCCGCTGCCGTGTAGCCGCAGTTCATCGAGCGAGCCATCGGCGAGCAGATCGAAAACCAGCGCTCGCCCGGCGGCCTCGCCCTCGATGCGCGCGGCTGCCGTCAGCGCATACGGCTGGTCGCCCGCCAGAGACAGCTCTCCGGTCAGCGCCAGGCCGCTGGCAGTGGCGCGCAACTCGGACACGTGATGCTCGGCGCCGTCGCTGCTCAGGCGCAATGCAAGCCCCTCGACGACGGTCGTCGCCTGGCCATCCGGATGGCCATGCTCGCCGAGCTCGATGCTGCCGAGGCGCAGTTCCTCGATGTCGACCGCCAGCGGCAGGCGCAGGCTGTCCGGCATCACCGACGGCTCGTCACTGGGAACACTCGCCACGCGCAGGCGCGCCGCTGCCAGGCGGCTGACCGAAAGTCGCGCCTGCAACAACTCGGCAGGACGCCAGTCGAACTGCAGATCCTGCAGCTGAACGTCGAGCGTCGCGTCGCGCCAATGCACCGCCTGCAGGCTCAGCGAGCCGCGCAGCGAGCCACTTGGTTCAGCGAGCGTCAACTGGCCATTGGCGAGTTCCTCAAGGGCACGGCAGGCGACGCGAAAACCACTTTCCGTAGCCAGCAGCCAGGCCAGGCCAGCAAGCAAGCCCAACCCCACGGCAAGCGGGCTGATCCATAGCCAGTGCCAGCGACGGCGAGGCTTCCTTGGCGGCGGCACAGCCTGACGCACGTCGCTCTCTTGCCCGGGCGCCCCAGCTTGCTCGTCCACTTCCTTCGCTTCGTTCAAAACGGTACCGCCAGTGAAAAGTCAAAGCGCAGCTTGCCTTCGCGCTGGCCGTAGGCGAGATCCAGGCCCAGTGGACCGACCGGACTCTTCCAGCGCGCGCCGAGGCCGTAACCCACCGCCAGATCGAAAGCGTCGCGACTGTCCTGGGCATCCCCCGCGTCAACGAAAGCCGCCGCACCCCAGACGGGGGTAATCCAGTGCGTGTATTCGGCACTCATGGTCATCAGGTAACGTCCGCCGACAACCGCTTCACCTTGCTGCACACCAAGGCTCTGATAGGCGTAACCGCGTACCGAATTACTGCCGCCGGCGCGAAAGAGAAAATCCTGTGGAATGCCGTCGCTTGAGGGCGCAAAGGTTGCGCCGAGTTCGGCGCGCAGGAGCAGACCATCGCGCTCGCCAAGCTGAACCCCCTGCGCGTAGCGAAGGTAGGTACGCACGAAGTCCTGATCGGAGAGCAGCTGCTTGCTGGCGCCGCCCAGCTGAAACTGCAACGAAATCCCCTCCGACGGACGCAGCGGATCCGGCGCGTGCCGCCAGGTCCAACCGGCCTGCGCGGTCAATGCTTCGTTGGTGGTCGTTGGCGAACCTTTCGGGGTCTGCTTTTCCGTTTGCCAGTTGAGCCCCAGGCGCTGCTCGACACTACCGCGCTGCTGTACGCGCGTCGCACCTACCGCGAAGGTCTCGAGTGCCAGATTCTCGATGTCCGAATTCTGGAAGGCCATCCCCACCCCGTCGCGCCGCCGCCGCTTGTCAGGCGGAAAGAAGACATCGGCGTAGGCCGTCTGGCGCAGTTGCTCGATACGCACGCCGGTGTGCAGCTCCCAGGCACGATCGAAGAGATCGCTGCTACGGTAGTTGGCTTCAACGCGCGCACCGGTGTTGGTGCTAAAGCCGGCACCCAGCGATACCTCGTACGGCGCACGCTCGCGGACATGCACCAGCACTGGCGCACTGACCCGCCCGTCCGGGCCATCTGCCGAGCGCTCGTCGTCCTTGCCGCGATCCAGCGAGACGACGACCGACCCGAAAAACGGGGTGTCCTGCAAAGCGGTCTGCAAAGCCAGCAAGCGATCCTCGCGGTAGGGCTCACCGACGTCTACGCTGTGGTTGTAGCGCTCGACCAGCGACGACGGATAACGCTTCAGGCCGCTGATCTTCAGTTCGCCAAAGCTGTAGGGCGGACCCGCCGCAAGAACGACGCGCAACTCGACCCGACGCGCCTCCGGGTCCACTTGCGCGCCACTGTCCTCCAGGCGAGCAGCAGCAAAGTCCACAGACAGCAAGTCCGCGAGCAGCGATTGCTTGGCGTCGTCCCAGTCGGCTTGCCGAAACGGCTGACCGCTCTTGAGTTTCCAGCTGTCGGTCAAGGCCTTGCGCCGCGCCGCACCAACGTCACCAAGAATCTCGATGTGTACACTGGCGACGATCGAGCGCGGCCCCGGATCGACTTCGACCAGCAGTTTTCCGTCACTCTCCTTGACCACCACCTGCGGCGAGAAATAGCCCTCGGTCGCCAACAGTGCAGGCACTTCGCGCTCCATTCGGCGCTCAAGAGCCGCCTGCTCCGGCGCGTCGGCCACTTCGCCGAGCTCCACGTATTCGGTCAGCAGTTGGCGTACCTCGTCCGGTGCCTGCAACTGTGGCACGGCGGCGGCCACCGGCAGGGCGAGCAGCAGCGCTGCCAAAACAACGGACTTGTGCATAAACGGGTAGCGGAGCGGGTGTGGCAAACGGAATCGCGTGACTCTGGCATTGTGACGCGCTGGGTGCGAGACTCGCGACACCAGTTGGCGTACCTCAAGCACTTGCTGCAGGCCGTATAGGATAAACGCTTTGTCGGCGACATTGGCAAGATCTGCACAACAATCACGGCAGCCAGGCGGCCGCTACCTGCTGCCTCAGATTGGTGCGACAGCCGGCCAAGCCGGCGCCGCTCATCCCTGGCAACTTGCAGGCAGCTCCAGAGGCGCAACGGCTTCGCTCAAGTCGACGTCCGAAATGCTCAGGCGGCGCAACATCGCCGTCTTCTTCTCGTGATGGGTTTCCATGCGCTTCAAGACATCGCGCAGAAACTCAAGGGTCTGCATGATGTAGGGGCCCTTGTTGAGCATCACGCATTCGGCGCGCGTTCCCATCGCCGCGTCGGTGACCTCGGCGCGCGACGGCATGCCGCCCTTGGCCAGCGATTCGAGCACCTGCGTCGCCCAGATCACCGGAATATGGGCCGCTTCGCACAGCCAGAGAATCTCTTCCTGTACCTCCGACAGGCGCTCGAAGCCGAGCTCGACACCGAGATCACCGCGCGCCACCATGACCGCCACGCAGGCATGGCGCATGGCGGCAAACAACAGGCTTGGCAGGCGGCTGAACGCCTTCTTGGTCTCGATCTTCAGGACGATGCCCAAGTGATTGGCCTCGAGCCGCTCAAGTGCCGCAATCAGCTCCTCGACATCCTGCGGCCGCTGCACGAAAGACATCGCCACCATGTCGGCGTGCCGAGCGACGAAGGCGAGGGCCTGAAGATCGTTCGCCCCGAGCGCCCGCAGCTTGAGGTCGGTGTCCGGCAGGTTGATTCCCTTCTCGCCATGGAGCTTCGCCGCGCCCCCTGCCGCGTAGGTGATGTCAACGGTGAACCGCTCGGCCATCACTTTCCGGATCTTCCCGGCAATCTTTCCGTCATCGAAAAAGATCCTTTCTCCGGCACGAACGCTGACGAAAGCTTCGTCCAGCGAGCAGGCAATGCACGCGGCTTCGACGAGATCGCCGTGGTCATCGTAGCTGGCCTGCCTGCCGAGAACCTCGCCGCGGACCACGTCGAGCACGTCCCCAGGCTTGAGCAACAGGGCCTGTGGCCTTGGCGGCAGGGTCGCGACGCGGGCTTTCGCTACGCTCCTCGCCTTACGCCGCAGGCTCAGTCGGGTACCCTCGACGACGTACGCGGTACGTACCGCCTGGCATAGACAGGCGTCTGCCGAGACGGCGATGACTTCAAGCACGCGTGCCCGCCCGCGCGCATCGTGCAAGTCGATGAAATCGCCCTCTCGAGCCCGGGCCAGCAGCTTGCCCTGCACCGGTACGGTCTTGCCGGCAAAGGCATCGTCAGGGACTTCGTTGACGAAACGCACCAGGGCCGGCGCGATCGTCTGGCCAAGCGCGTTTCTCTGCGGCCGCCACTTGACGACGCCCGCCGCCGACTCGACGGCACCGGTGCGCAGCTTCGGCCCGGCCAGGTCGCAACACACCTTGCACGAACGGCCAAGCTTCCTTTCCGCCTGCCGCAGCTGGTCGACCATCCGACCCCAGACCTCGGCGTCGTCGTGGGCACAGTTGATGCGCATGATATCCATGCCTTGGGCCAGCAGATTGCTGACGAACGACGGATCAGCCGCCGCCTCACTGGGCATGGTGACCATGATTCGCGTCTTGCGATCCTTGGGCAGCGGTCCGAGGATCGCATGCGCGTGCCTGGCCAGCACTTGATCCCCCTCGCAAAAGGGAATCGTCGGAACCGCTTGCGCATGATCCGCAACAGCGCTGTTGCGCAACAGGCGAAGCACGGCGACGACATTGTCGAGTGAGGCCATGACGTGCGCCTCCATGCGACCCAACGAACTCAAACCCAATCGGCCCAGTTCGCGCTGCAAGATGCGGATATCAACCCGTCGGATAGCCAGATAGTGCGCCAGGTTGCGCGCACTCGCCCTGAGCTCCGGCGCGACGCTGCGCAAGCGCTCGTCCAGCTCATCCTCAATGGCAATTGCATCTTCGCGAAGCCGCTCGACGGCAAGCCCCACGCGTCGCAAAAGGGCATTGCGCGATGACTCCCTGCTTAGCTTATATTGCTCGTTCGCCACGCTGGCTGCTCCCTATCAAACGAAATGATCCCGCTAAAAGCGACATTGTTGATGCTCAAGGTTTCGTTTGTGTGAAGCTGAGCAGCCGTCGTGCGGGCATTCGGTACGGCCAGGGCAAAATACGCTGACCACCGCTGGCAGAGCACGTAGCTACCCTGCCAGCGCGCGGGCGCAGCCCATCAACGGCCCCGAGCCAGGCGCCCACGGAGGTTTGCGAAGATAATGGGGAAAGGCTCGTGCTATCGGGCACGGTCACCGCGCAAGACGCGATCGAGACGGAAACAGATACAGAGTCGTACTCGAGAACGAACGCGTTCGGGTGCTCGACTATCACGATCGACCCGGCGCCAAGACCCGTCGCACCGCCACCCGGCATTCCTTCTCTATGCGCTGGCGCCGTTCAAGCGCACGATCACCTTGCCGGATGGAAAGCGCATTACCCGCGAGTTCAAAGCGGGAGCGTTTCTTTGGTCCGATGTGCAAACGCACGTCGGAGAAAACATCGGCCAGACCGACACGCGGGTGATCATGATCGAGCTCGAGCAGGACGCCCAGGACGAGGCAGGCGGGAAATAAGCATTCGAACGGAACTTGGCGGTGGCACCACGAAGACAGGTTTGATGTCTTTCGCATGTTTGCCTGTGGGCAAGACTCAAGACACCTCTCTGCCGACGGCCCTCCGAAAACCAGCCGTCGGTCGGCCATCTTGCGCACTTTCTGCACTCGCCACGCGCTGATCGCGACCTTCCTCCAGCGCGACCAGCCTAGGGCCGTCGACAATCACCAAAATTCGCTCTGAATCCCGGCTTTGCGGCCACCAAGCATTGCGCCGTGCGAGCTGAATTCGGTATGATCAATGGGAGAAGTTTACGCTGTCGTTACCACCAAATCACTCCCACGGAGCCCAATTATGGCAAAAGCAGAAAAAGTAAAGAAATCGAAGAAAGTTTCAGAAACCGAACTCGGCGAAACCCTGGCCGTAGCCAGCCCTGATTTTGTCAAGATCACCAAGGTTGTCGGTCGGCAAATCCTCGATTCGCGCGGCAACCCGACCGTTGAAGTCGACATCACGCTCGACAACGGCTATATGGCACGGGCGGCCGTCCCGTCGGGTGCATCGACCGGCGAATTCGAAGCCTGCGAACTGCGCGATGGTGACAAGAAAGCCTACCTCGGCAAGGGCGTCCTGAAAGCCGTTGCCGCGGTCAACGGCCCGATCGCAAAACTGCTCAAGGACAAGAACCCGCTTGAGCAGCGCGAGCTCGACGAGGCGATGATCGCTCTCGACGCCACGACCAACAAATCCAATCTCGGCGCCAACGCCCTTCTCGGCGCTTCGATGGCCATCACCCTGTGCGGTGCCAACGTTAGCAAGATGCCGCTCTGGAAGTACATCGGCAAGATTCACCGCAACCGCGACTTCTGCCTGCCGACGCCGATGGCCAACATCATCAACGGTGGCAAACACGCCGACAACCTGATCGACTTCCAGGAATTCATGATCATGCCGGTCGGCGCGCCGAGCTTCTCCGAAGGCCTGCGCTGGATCACCGAGATCTTCCACGCGCTCAAGAGCATCCTGAAGAAAGGCGGTCATGTGACCGCCGTCGGCGACGAAGGCGGCTTTGCACCCAACCTCACCAACGACCAGTCCCTCGAAGTGATCATGGAAGCCATCGTCGCGGCCGGCTACAAGCCCGGCAAGCAGATCGGCATCGCTCTCGACTGCGCCTCTTCGGAGCTCTTTGACGAAGGCGATCGCCAAGGCTACAAGTTCTGGAAGTCGAACCCGGACAAGCTATTCACCGACGACGAGATGATCGAGGTGTACAGCGACTGGTGCAAGAAGTACCCGATCGTGTCGATCGAAGACGGTCTCGACCAAAGCGACTGGGAAGGCTACGTCAAGCTGACCAAGAAACTGGGCGAGAAAGTGCAGATCGTCGGCGACGACTTCTTCGTCACCAATCCGGTGCGCCTCAAGCAGGGTATCGACATGAAGGCAGCCAATGCGATCCTGATCAAGGTTAACCAGATCGGCACGGTTACCGAGACGCTCGATGCCATCAAGATGGCTCAGAAGGCCGGCTACGGGGTCATCTCCTCGCACCGCTCGGGCGAAACCGAAGACGCCTTCATTGCCGACCTCGCCGTCGGCACCGGCGCCGGCCAGATCAAGACCGGTTCGCTGTCGCGTACTGACCGCATCTGCAAGTACAACCAATTGCTGCGTATCGAAGAGCAGTTGGGTAGCAAGGCCGTCTACAAGGGTCTGAAGTCGATCAAGGGCGCCGGCTTCTAGACTGCGCCGCAAGTCGGGAAAAGGCATCGCTGCGGCGATGCCTTTTTTTCTGCCCAGCCTGACCCATTACAGGCCCGCCTTGTCGAGCCTCTTGATGAAGGCGAGCTTGCGCGCGTGCGCCTGACGTAGCGACTCGATGCGCAGCCGGAAGTCGCCGCCTCTGCCGCGCTCAGCGAGGTCTCGCAGGTCGACCAGGTGTCGCAGGGCCTGATCATAGCCCGCCGCCTGCGTGGTCGCGACCAGCGTTTCGACTTCGTTCCACAGTCTGGCCTCGCGCCCGACGAGACCGTCCAGGTGCTTCTCCCTGGCGACTGCCGTTTCCTGCTCGCGCCGCATCTTTTCCGCGGCCTGTTTCTCGGCCTCGATGTGCATTCTCTGCCGGGCGTACGCCGCCGCAGCCGCGCGCAGTTGCCCGACCGTCCTGTCGGTCGTCATCGGCCCCGCACCGGCAGCGCCGCGCTGTCGAAGGAAGCGTTGCCGCAGCTCTGCGACAGCAGCCTGATCCGACTCGACGACGAGTCTGCTGATCCACTCGTCTTTTTCCGCAGTGGCCAGCGTGCCAAGCCAGGCAAGAAACTGGTCACGATCGAGCGCGAGGTCCGCGAGTGGCGAACTTGCCTTGGCGGCGACGTGCAGCAAGTCGCCGTCAATACGCAGGAAGTCGGCCAGACTGTCGAGAGAGGCACTCAGCTGGCCAAGGCCCGGCGGCACCGGCGGCTCCGCCTCCTTGCTGTCGACCTCTCCCGCTTGCACCCGCAACAGCCAGCCGAGGTAGAGCGCCCGCAGATCACCGCGCGCCAGCTCGGCACGGACCGAGATCAGCGACGAGAGCAGCCCTTCGCCATCGACCCACTCGCCGCCATCCTCGTCGTCGGAGGAGAAGGAGAGGATGACCTTGCCGGACTTCACGTTGACGAAGGCGCTGTCGCTGCCGAAGTAGGCCAGCGCGGTTGCCGGATTCAGCAAGCGCGGCGGCAGGCGCAGCTTCAGGAGGTGCATGCCCCAGTTGGCGAGGTAGAGGAAGGCGTCGAAGTAGTGCTCCATCCACAGGTCAGGCTCACCCTTGAAGTCGCCCCACGAATACTCGTTGACGAAACTCGTCGGCGTGATGCGCGCCCGCGTCGAGATCGACCGCAGCTCGCTCATCTCGGCGGCGGTGAGCGGCCGGTCGATGGCCTGGAATTCGTAGTACTGGTATTCGCTCATGGTGTCCTCGAACTTCGTGTCGGTAACGCGTAAAGGCGAGCAGCCAATCCGCGGCGGAGTGCGGTTTTCCGATCCGCAGGCACCTTGACCACCGAGGCTTTCACGCGAGACTCAGTCTTTGCACGATCGCTCCAGGTTCAGCGCCAGGAGCCGGCGCAGGATTTCTTCATCGGGCATCTCCGGGCTGTAATCACTCCAGCCATAGGCAGCGGCGACGGCGTGATCTAGCTCCTGGTGCGCCAGCGCGAGCCAGGCGGGACGAGCGTTGTAGAGCTTGGTCAGGGTGCGCTTTTTCAGGTCGGCTTCATGACCGGGCCGGGCGACGGGGCGTTTGGGAAAGCCGGCTTTTTCTTCTTCGGGGGTGATCACCCAATCGACCCATTCCGCGGGGTTCAGCCAGTTTTCCCGAAGTTCGTTGAGGCGCTGGGCGGCGCTGGCGATCCGCTCGGCAATCGCTCCGGACGGAGCGCCTGCCGCCGTGTCGCGCGGCGTGAGGCCGGGGGGGAAGGGGAAGGTTTCAAAGGTGGTCGAGGACGTATAGCGGGGTCGGTCTTCAAGGCTCGTACCCGTACGCAGCGCCCACAATTCGTGAAAGCGTGATTGCAGAACGCCAAATGTCGCGTCATCCGCGCGCGCTACGGCAACGAGATTCTTGTCCGGAACAACGCTCGCCGGTAACCAGATGAAAATGCGATGCTTGGCGACTTCCGGCGTTACGATGATGCGCCGCAATCCCTTGCTTGCAGCGCGCATGCCTGGAGCAGTTTCGTTGAATTGCCACCAAATCCTTCGCCTTCGCTCGCGGATGACAAGAGCACGCTCCGGTTTGACTTGTTTCACGACATGGGCAAACGGAAATTCGAACAAAGCCGCTTCACCTTCAGTGTACTCAGCGAAATCAATAATCCATTTGTCTGCCGGACGCTGTGTGACATCCATGCCGTTGCGCCAAGGGCGAACGACGGCCGCGTTAGAGCCGCCATTCGGGTTGGGCAGGCTTAGCCACTGGCGCGCATGCGCGCCGGGAATGTTGAACGCTCCGCCTTTGGTTATTCCTTGGAAAGCGGTACTCACGTTTTCAGCTAACGGTTTAGCTTGCGTCAGATCAAGGCCTTTCCCTGTCGTCAAGTCTGCGTGAATAATGCTCACCGCCCGTCCATCCAGGCGCACGGTGAGCGCTTCGTCGTGCTCCGCACCAGAAAAAGCGCCAAAACCAAGCAGCGAAACGCGCACCGCCGCACCTTCATTGACCCATGCCTCGTCGCTCCAAGCCTCGAAGATCCGCGTCGTCCCGGTGATCCGATCCAGCACCTTCCGGTTGGCGCCGCCGCGTATGGAATTGGTAGCGACGAGCCCGGCCCGTTCACACGAGCCGGCTTCAATTTGCGCGCGCCCCTTCTCGAACCAGTAAGTCACCAGGTCGGCGCCGCCAGGTACGCGCCCTTCGTAACACTTGCGCAGCCGTTCGACGTAGTCACCACCGAGTTCGCCGCGCATCATCTTGTCGCCGAGAAACGGCGGATTGCCGACGATCACATCGGCTTTCGGCCACGCGGCCTCGCTACCGTCCGCGTTGAGCAGCGCGTCGCGGTACTCGATGTGGTCGAGCGTCGCCAGGATCGGATTGCGGCGGAAGTCGTAGCCGTTCTTCAGCATCCACTGGATTTCACCGACCCACACCGTCACCCGCGCCAGTTCGGCGGCATAGGCGTTGATCTCGATGCCGAGCACGTTGGCCGGGCCGGTCTCGATGGCCAGTTGCCGCTGCAGGCCGAGGGCTTCGGCGTCGAGGTTGGCGCGGTGTTCGAGATCCTTGAGGGCGCGCAGGCTGAGGTACAGAAAGTTGCCCGAACCGCAGGCGGGGTCGAGCACGCGAAAACCCTTGAGGCGTTCGAGGTAACCGAGGAACAGCGCCTGTGCTTCCTTCCAGGCCGTCTGCGAGCCTCGGCCCCCTTCGTGGTACTTGGCGACCAGCAGGCCGATGCGCTCGCGGGCTTGCGCCCATTCCCGTGCCAGCGGGTCGACGATGACCGGATTGACGAGCTTCATGATCGTCCCCGGGTCGGTGTAGTTGGCACCGAGCGGTGCCCGGATTTTCGGATCCAGGCCACGTTCGAACAGCGTGCCGAGAATCGCGGGCTCGATGGCGCTCCAGTCCATCTTGCTCGCAGCGCGCAAGGCTTCGACCTCGCCGGGCACCAGCTCGATCAGGTCGATACGGGCAAAGAGGCCGCCGTTGAACCAGGCGATGTCTTCGAGCAGGAAGTCGCCGCCGCCCTGCATGGCGCGGAACAGTTCGCCGAGCGCGGCGCTCAGCTTGACGGTGTCGGCGCCGCGCTTGTTCAAAACGCGCTCGAAAAGCTGTTTCGGCAACAATTCGATGTCTTCGGCGAACATGCAGAACAGGCACTGAATCAGAAAGTGAGCAACCTTCTGCGGCTCGTGGCCGCGGCCCGTCATCGATTGGGCAATGTTGGCGAAGCGGCCGGCGGCATCGGCGGTGATTTCCTGCACCGTGCGACCCGGCCGGAACTTCTCGGGGTCGGTGAACAGCCAGCACAGTTTTTGCAGGTTCTCCGGCGTACCGATCTCTTCTAGGCCAATGGTATGCGTCTCCGACGGCCTGCCGGTGAAATGCGTGTGGATCTGAGTCACGGCGCGGTTGCTGACGACCAGCAGCGGCGGGTTGTCGAGCGCCAGCGCGTAGGTCATCAGTTGCTTGAGGGCACTGCCCAGATCACCGCCCGGCCCCTTGTTTTCCCAGCCGAAGTGGCCGCGCTTCCAGACGTCGGCCCAGCCATGTCCGGCGCCGGTGCGGGTCGCGCCGCGTTCGAAACAATAGTTGTCAGGATCGTTCGGCGCCTCGACGCCGAGCAGGGCGCACAGGTCGAGGAAGAAGGCTTGCGAACCGGCGCGCTCGGACAGCGGGTTCTCGCGCCATCTGGCGATGAATTGGCTGGGGGTCATGGGCGATGCACGCTGCGTCTCGAATGCGCGGAAGCATAGCCGATGGCTGCTCCTTGCAGTTGGAAATCGCGCCGATCATCGACTGCAGCGAAGCATCCACCGCCTTCGCCAACTGCAGGAAACCGGCGGGAAGCCGGCTATCCTGAGCCGACAACACGCCACCCCGATGCAGAGTATCGAGGACCGCGGCACGGTTTCGCGGCGTCGGTGCATCGCGCTATTCGCCGAGGTCGCCAAGCTTGATTGGTTTGCTGCGTCCGCCCGCCTGACGCGGCAAGAGCAAGGACACCAAGCCGGCGACGAGAACAAAGGCCGACGACGCCCAGAGGCAGGCGACCAGACCGTTGTGCGGCCCGCTTTGCAGACCCCACTGGTAGAGCGCGCCGGAGAGAACGGTGCCGGCCAGGCGACCGGCGGCATTGGCCATGTAATAGAAGCCGACGCTCATCGCCACTTTATCGCTGTCGGTGTAGGCCAGAATCAGATAGGAGTGAACCGCCGAGTTGAGCGCAAATACAGCGCCGAAGATGATCAAGCCGGCGACGACGACGATCGCCGGCGCCACCCCGGCGCTCAGCGCCATGGCAATGCCGGCGGGCAGCGCGGCGAGAACGAAAGCCAGGATCGTCGCCGTACGCCCGTCCGGTTCGTGTTGGCCCTCGACACGACTACGCAACAGACGCGGGGTTGCTGCCTGGACAATGCCGTAAGCGATGACCCAGATGGCCAGAAAGCCGCCCGACTGCCAGAAAGTCCAGCCGAGGACGCTCGACAGAAAGACCGGCAGACCGACGACAAACCAGACGTCACGCGCCCCGAAAAGAAAGATGCGTGCCGCGGCCAGCTTGTTGACCGCGGCATTGCGTGAAAACATCTGCCCGAACTTGGCCTTCTTGTTGGCCTGCCCGAGGCCGCCACGCATCAACACCGCGGCCAGGATCAGGGCGACGGCGACCAGCACCACCAGCGACTTTAGCGCACTCTGGAAATCAAGCAGGCTTAGCAACAGGCCGCCGAGAAAGAAACCGACGCCCTTCAGCGCGTTCTTCGAGCCGGTCAGGATAGCTACCCAGCGGTACAAGGTTGCCGACGAGTCCTCGGGGACGATCAGCTTGACGGCGCTCTTGGAACTCATCTTGGTCATGTCCTTGGCGATGCCGCTCAAGGCCTGCGAGACCATCACCCAGGCGACGACCAACCAGGCCTCGGGCGCGAAGGCGAGCATCGACAGCGCCACCAGCTGCGTACCAAGGCCGATGAACAGCGTCGTCTTGAGCCCGAAACGGGCGCCGATGTAGCCACCGAAGAGGTTGGTCAGGATGCCGAAGACTTCGTAGAAAATGAACAGAGAAGCGACCGCCAGCGGCGTGTAACCGAGGTTGTAGAAATAGAACAGCACCAGCATGCGCGTCGCGCCGTCGGTCACCGTATCGGCCCAATAGGCGCCGGTGACCAGGACGTAGTTGCGCAGGCCGGCGCGCGGGGCGTCGCTTCCGCCGACGGATGGATTGCTCATGATCCCTGTTCCCTTCAAGTTTCTGCCGTACGCCGGGCGCGTTGGCGACTAGGCGCGTCCCGCTGACCCGGTAGCAATTGCTCCCTAGAGTGACTTCGCCAGCTTGCGCGCCAGCTCGGCGTAACGATTGGCATAACCCCACTCGTTGTCGTACCAGGCGTAGATCTTGAGCATCGTCTCGTTGACCACCAGGGTGTGGGCGGCGTCGATGATCGATGAGCGCGGGTCGCCCAGGTAATCCATCGATACCAGCGGCCGCTCCTCGTAACCGAGGATTCCCTGCAGCGGGCCCGCCGCTGCCCCCTTGAACAAGGCATTCACCTCGGCGGCAGTCGTCGGCCGCTGCATCTCGAAAACACAGTCCGTCAGCGATGCGTTGAGCAGGGGTACGCGCACTGCGTGCCCGTCGAGCTTGCCTTTCAGTTCCGGGAAGATCAGCGCGATCGCCGTCGCCGACCCGGTCGTCGTCGGGATCAGGGACAGGCTGGCCGCCCGGGCCCGGCGCAAGTCCTTGTGCATCTGATCGTGCACCACCTGCGTGTTGGTCGAGCTATGGATGGTGGTAATCATCCCGCGCGTGATGCCGATCGCCTCATGAACGACCTTGACCACCGGCGCCAGGCAGTTGGTGGTGCACGACGCGGCGGTAACGATCTGGTCGCGAGCCGGATCGTAGAGATGGTCATTGATGCCCATGACGATGTTCAGCACGCCGCCATCCTTGACCGGCGCAGCGACGGCCACTTTCTTGACACCCGCGTCGAGATAGGGCGTCAGCTGATCGACTTTGCGCCACTTGCCGCTGGCCTCGAGGACGATGTCGACACCAGCTTCGCGCCAGGGTCCGCCGGCAACGTCCTTGGCGCTGCTATAGCCGATCGACTTCCCGCCAACCAGCATCCGCCCGTCACGCACTTCGATGTCGCGCTGCCAGCGACCCTGCACCGAGTCGAACTCAAGCAGATGCGCCGCTGATTCGACCGGACCGTTCGCTTCGTTGATGTGCACGAACTCCAGCTCCGGGAAATCCCAGGCCGCGCGCAATGCCAATCTACCCATACGACCGAAACCATTGATGCCAACCTTGACCGTCATTTTTCGTTCCTCCGAGTGCTGATTTGGGTAAGCTGAGTGAGCTGGGTGAGATAGTTGACCATCCTTAGTTGACCTTCCTCGACCCGCAACTGATGCGCCGGCAATGCCAAGCCCACAAGCCGTAGCCGCGCTCAATTCATTTTCACAATACTAGAATATTCGAAACATGTAAACCCAGACCCCCAGCTGGGCGTGGGCGCTACCGCCAATGCCTCGGCATAGGGGTTTTCACGATCGTCAGCGCCCCCCGCGATGAGAACAATGGCCGCCTCGGCAGACAAACGCTTTGCGACGGCGGCAATATTTCGGTATTGTTGGAAGAATGAACAAAACTGACGCCGTCACCGCGCTGGCCGCGCTGGCGCAAGACAGCCGCCTCGCCGTCTTTCGACTGCTGGTCCAGAACGCTCCTGCCGGCCTGACCGTGGGGCTGATTGCCGAGCAACTGGACCTGCCGGCGCCGACACTTTCCTTCCACCTGAAGGCGCTAACCCACGCCGGCCTGGTGAACACCGTACAGGAAGGACGATTCGTCCGCTGTCGCGCCGATATGAGCCGCATCGACGCCCTGATCGGCTTCCTGACCGACAACTGCTGCGGCGGCCACCCCGAGGTCTGCAAGCCAGCTGCCAATGCTGAAACCTGAATGCGGCCCCCCCGAATGCGCCTTCCAGCCATCCCGTCGCCGGCCGCGACAGCGAGGCCTTCACCGATAAACCGGCATCGGCGAGGGCTAGCTCGATGAGTTTCTTTGAACGCTGGCTGAGCCTTTGGGTGTTCCTGTGCATCGTCGCCGGAACGCTCATTGGCGTCGCGGCTCCCGAACTCGCACAGAGCATCGGCCAGTTGCAGATCGCGCAAGTCAACCTGCCGGTCGGACTGCTGATCTGGGTGATGATCATCCCGATGCTGATGAAGGTCGATTTCACGGCACTGCATCAGCTGCGCAGCCAGAAGAGTGGCATCGCCATCACGCTGTTCGTGAATTGGGCCGTCAAGCCGTTCTCGATGGCCTTGCTCGGCTGGATATTCATTCGCCACGTCTTTGCTCCGTTCCTGCCCGCGGCGCAGCTCGACAGCTACGTCGCCGGCTTGATCCTGCTTGGCGCGGCACCATGCACGGCGATGGTTTTCGTGTGGAGCAACCTGTGCCGTGGCGATGCCAACTTCACGCTCACCCAGGTGGCCTTGAACGATCTGGTGATGGTCTTCGCTTTCGCGCCGATCGTCGCCCTGCTGCTCGGCGTATCGGCAATTCCGGTGCCTTGGGAGACGCTATCGCTGTCGGTGGTGATGTACATCGTGCTGCCGCTGGCGATCGCCCAGTTCGTGCGCCAGCGTTTGCGCCGACATGGCGAGGCGTTTTTCCAGCGCGCGCTGAACCGCATCGCACCGTTCTCGATCGTCGCCCTGTTGGCCACCCTGGTGCTGCTCTTTGCCTTCCAGGGACAGGCGATCAGCGAACAGCCACTGATCATTGCCATGCTCGCCGTGCCCATCCTCCTGCAGGGCTTGATGATCGCCGCCCTTGGCTACTGGCTCAACCGGAAATTCTGCGTGGCGCATGCCGTGGCCGGCCCATCGACCATGATAGGAGCATCAAACTTCTTCGAACTGGCCGTAGCCGTGGCGATCGTCCTCTACGGCTTCGATTCTGGCGCTGCGCTGGCCACGGTCGTCGGTGTCCTGATCGAGGTCCCGGTGATGCTCTGGCTGGTGCATCTGGTGAATCGCAGCAAGGCCTGGTACGAGGCTGGCCTGGGCCCACCCGCGCCGCTTCGTGAATCGCACTGAGCAAGGAGACCAGCGCCCGCAAGGCCTGGGCAGACGGCGCTTGACGAGTTGCTGTGCGAACGAGATACTTCTAGTGAACCGGTCAACTCCACCGACCGTGCTCCCCTCGCTTCTGAACCCTTTCGATCAACCGAATCTGGATAAGAACTCATGAATGCCAAAAACATCAAACCGGGTGTTGCTACCGGCGACCAATTGCAAGCGATTTTCGAACTGGCCAAGGAAAAGCAGTTCGCTCTTCCAGCGGTTAACGTCATCAACACCAGCACGGTAAATGCGGTCATGGAAACCGCCGCCGAGCTGAACGCTCCGGCAATCATTCAGCTATCCAATGGCGGCGCGCAGTTCTATGCCGGCAAGGGCCTCGACAATGCCGGCCAGCGCGCCTGCGTCGCTGGCGGCGTCTCCGCCGCCACCCACGTCCATCAGCTCGCCGAGCTCTACGGCTGCACCGTCATCATGCACACCGACCACGCCGCCAAGAAGCTGCTGCCGTGGATCGACGGTCTGCTCGACGCCGGCGAACAGTATTTCAAGGTCAATGGCAAGCCGCTCTACAGCTCGCACATGCTCGACCTCTCCGAAGAGCCGATCGGCGAAAACATCGACATCTGCAAGCGCTACCTCGAACGCATGAGCAAGATGGGCATGACCCTCGAAATCGAGCTGGGCGTCACCGGCGGTGAAGAAGACGGCGTCGATAACACCAACGTCGACAGCTCCAAGCTCTACACCCAGCCAGAAGATGTCGCGCAGGCTTACGAAGAGCTGTCCAAGGTCAGCGATCGTTTCACCATCGCGGCTGCTTTCGGCAACGTGCATGGCGTCTACAAGCCCGGCAACGTGAAACTGCAGCCGATCATCCTGAAGAATTCGCAAGAATACGTGCAGAAGAAGTTCGGCACCAAGGTGCAGCCGGTCGACTTCGTCTTCCATGGCGGGTCGGGCTCGACCCTGGAAGAAATCCGCGAGGCGATTGGCTACGGCGTTGTCAAGATGAACATCGATACCGACCTGCAGTGGGCCTTCTGGGACGGCGTGATGGGTTTCTACAAGAAAAACGAAGGCTATCTGCAAGGCCAGATCGGCAACCCCGAAGGCGACAGCAAGCCGAACAAGAAGTACTACGATCCGCGTGCCTGGCTGCGCAAGGGCGAAGACGCTTTCCGCGCCCGCCTGACGCAGGCCTTCAAGGACCTGAACAACATCGGGACCCTGGCCTAACCAAACGCTGACGATAGCCAAACGGGCTGGCCCAGGTTCTGTCTGGGCTGGCCCTTTTTTGTGTTGGTCGAGTGCGCTTCAAGGGCGCCGGCGGCGAACCCTGCCGAGGAGCACATTCTCCGCGACACTGGCGAGCCCAGCTGTGCACTGGCACCGCCGCCCACCGTCAGCACTCGAACAGGCCGGAAAGCCAACAAGCCCACACGACAACACTCCGACAACACACTTCCAGTCAAGCGAGGACCCAAGCATGAGCACTCTGGTAGAACAGCTAGTCAATACAGAAGCGCACAAGTCGATTTTCGAATCCGCAGTACGCCAACTCCCCCTCCCGGTCTGTGCCGCCTTCGGCTCGTCCGACAAACCCCAACCGGTCAGTTTCAGCAGCACCGATCGCGTCCTGAGCACCAAGGACAGCGAGGCCGTCGCCAAGCAATTCCCGAAAACGGTCGCCGCCTCAGGCAACGTCGTGCTCACTTCGGCGGGCAGCCGGACCAGCCACATCAAGGGCAAGCGCGTCGCCGTCCTCTTCTCGGGTGGCCCTGCCGCCGGCGGCCACAACGTGGTCTGCGGCCTGAAGCGGGTCCTTGGCTCCGGCAACACCCTGCTCGGCGTCAAGGCCGGCCCCAAGGGCCTGCTCGAGGGCTCGCTGTTCGAGATCGGTGATGCCGACGTTGACTTCGTCCTCAACACCGGCGGCTTTAACTTCCTCGGTTCGGACCGTACCAAGATCAAGAGCGACGCCCAGTTCGCGCAGGTTCGCGAAACCTGCATCAAGCACAATCTCGACGCCATCGTCGTCGTCGGCGGTGACGATTCGAACACCAACGCCGCCGTGCTCGCCGAATCGCTGTACCGCGGCGTCAAGGCCGACGGCTCCGGCGTACAGGTCATCGGCGTACCGAAGACCATCGACGGCGACCTGCAACTCGGTGATCTGTTGGCGATCTCCTTCGGCTTCGATACCGCGACGCGGATCTACAGCGAAATGGTCGGCAATATCCTGCAGGACACCAGTTCTTCGTTGAAGTACTGGCACTTCGTCAAGCTGATGGGCCGCTCCGCCTCGCACGTCGCACTCGAAGTCGCCCTGCAGACCAAGCCGGCGATCGCCATCATTTCCGAAGAAGTGTCGGCCAAAAAAATGTCGCTGGCGAGCATCATCGACAGCATCGCCAAAGTCGTCGTCGAACGCTCGCACAAGGGCATGAACTACGGCGTATTGCTGGCTCCGGAGGGCCTGATCGAGTTCATCCCCGAAATGAACGCCATGATCGCCGAACTCAACGATGTCCTGGCGCATGAAGCCACGGCTTTCGCCGCCCTCGCCGACGATAAGAAAGCGGCTTTTGTCGAAGGCAAGCTCAGTGCCGACAACGGCAAGCTGCTGGCCTCCCTGCCGCACTACATCGTCGACATGCTGCTCGCCGAACGCGACTCGCACGGCAACCTGCAAGTCTCCCTGATCCCCACCGAGCAGTTGCTGATCGACATGACCAAGGCGCGCGTCAAGGAACTCGACGCCAAAGTGCCGTTTGCCGCACACAGTCACTTCCTCGGCTACGAAGGGCGTTGCGGCGCGCCGACATTGTTCGACGCCGCTTACACCTACAACCTCGGCCTCACCGCCGGCTCGCTGATCCTCGACGGCCACAGCGGCTACATGGCGACGATCACCGGCCTGACCAGCGGCGGGGTGCCGCAAGCGATTCCGCTCGCCGGCCTGCTCAACATCGAGCGCCGCCACGGTCAGGACGAGTTCGTGATCGAGAAGGCGCTGGTCAAGATGGACTCGCCGGCGATGAAGTTCTTTGCCTCACGGCGCGACGAGTGGGCCGCCAGTGACCTCTTCACCTCACCCGGTCCGCGCCAGTTCTGGGGCCCGACGACGCATCAGCAACCGATCAGCGTGGCCCTGAACTCGGCTTCCGATTCGCTGATGTTCAAGATCGGCTAAACGCCCGCTAGCGTGCTGTAACGGTCATGACAGCCGAGATACCCCAGATCATGAAAGTCATGACCGTCCCCCCTCTTTCCCGGCCTTTCTCCCGCGAGGGGAGAAAGGAGCTTCCTGAGTCGCTTGCGCGACTTTCACAGTAAGCAGGGGCCATCGGCTGACGATGGCCCCTTTTTCTTTTTCCAATGTGCACGCGCAAGCCTGGGAGCAAGAATGCACGTAATCGTTCTCGGCGCCGGCGTCGTCGGCGTCACCACCGCCTACTATCTGGCGCGCGACGGCCATCACGTTACCCTGGTAGACCGCAACCAGGGCGTTGCCCTGGAAGCCAGTTACGCCAACGGCGGCCAGTTGAGCTACAGCTACGTGGCACCGCTGGCTGACCCGGGGGTATGGCCAAAGCTGCTTCCGTGGCTGCTGTCGCCAAGCTCGCCGGTGCGTTTTCGTCCACAGCTCGACCCTCGGCAATGGCGCTGGTGCCTGCAGTTTCTCGCCGCCTGCCGCGGCACTCGCAGCGCGGAAACGACCCGCCACCTGCTGCGTCTCGGGCACGCCAGCCGCCATCTGATGCACGAACTGCTTGCCCAAGAACCGACGCTCGACTGCGCCTACACCAACAGCGGCAAGCTGGTTGTCTATCGCCATGCGGCGGCACTGAACGGCGCGCGCCGCCAGGTCGAATTCCAGCACGGCCTGGTCGCCGATAGCGACTACCGCCAGGAGGTGCTCGACAGCGCGACCTGCCTCAAGATCGAGCCGGCCCTCGCCGGCCTGCACGGGCAAATCGTTGGCGGCGTGCACACACCGAGCGAAGACACAGCGGACTGCTATCGCTTCAGCGTCGGCCTGTTGGCCAGGATTCGTGCCGCCGCAGCGGAAAACCAATGCCTCTTCGACACCTCGATAGAGCGGCTAAGAGTCAGCCGGGGCGAAATCACCGGCGTCGAAACCAGCGCCGGCCTGCTGGAAGCCGATGCCTATGTTCTCGCCAGCGGCTGCGACAGCGCGCGCCTGGCGCGTCCCCTGGGCCTATCGCTGCCCATTTACCCACTCAAGGGCTACAGTCTGACGGCACCGATCAGCGATCCGCACGCCGCGCCGACACTGAGCGTCACCGACTTCCAGCACAAGATTGTCTATGCCCGCCTCGACGGGCAATTGCGCGTTGCCGGCATTGCCGACATTGGCGGCTACGACCTAAGCATCGCGCCGCGGCGCCTGGCGACGCTACTGGCCGAAGCGCGCAACGCTTTCCCGGGCGCAGCCAGATACGAACAGTCGCAGGGCTGGGCCGGCCTGCGCCCCGCGACACCGAGCGGACGGCCGATCCTCGGCCACAGCCCGTACCGCAAGCTGTGGCTCAACGTCGGACACGGCGCACTCGGCTTCACCCTGTCGCTGGCCAGCGGCCGTGCACTCGCCGATCTGATCGGCGGAGAAGCACCCTTCGTCGAGCTGGACGGCTTCACCTTGCCCGGCGCCGAAAGCAGCGCACGCAGCCGTTGATCCAGCCTTGGGAAGTTCAGAAGAGAACTGCGGAAAAAAGCCGGAAAGCTGTGCCAGGCGGGCGCCAGCGCATGCCGAGTGCTTGCGCCCGGTCCCGACCAATTACTTCGGCAGGCCATTCAGAAGGACCATCACCTTCAGCACTTCGCCCGGATCGCCGAGTGGCCCGAACCACTTCTGGAGGACCGGTCCGATTTCGCCACTGCGATACAACTGCGCCAGCGAACTATCGACGGCCAAGCGCATGTCCGAATCGCGGCGCATCATCAGACCGTAGGGCTCGTAGGTGAACTGATTTTCACCGAGGGAATATTCGGTACCGCCACCGCCGAGCAGGGCGGTGGTGATCAATACCGTACGATCGGCGGCATAGGCCGTAGCCTTCTTGCTCTTCAGCGCCGCCAACGCTTCCTTATGGTCCTTGACCTTGATCAACTGCAGCCCCAGCTTGTCGTCGGCGACCAGTTGATCCATTGCTTTCTCGGTCGTCGTTCCGGCGACGACGACGACGCGCTGCCCCTTGACTTCTTCTACAGACTTCGGATTTTCGCCGCGAAGATAGAGCAGGCTGGCGCCATCGACAAAAGTCATCAGGCTGAAGTCGAAGTCGGCACGACGCGATAGTGTCTGGGTCGTGTTGCCGCACTCGATATCGATCTCACCATTCTTCACGGCGTCGAAGCGGCTTTCTGCACTTACCGCCACCCACTGCACTTTCAGTTCCGGAATGTTCAGTTGCTTGGCAATGTCATCAGCCACGCGCAGGCACAGATCAACGCTGTAGCCGATTGCCTTCTTGTCGTCGCCAACGAAGGAAAACGGTGGCGAGTTCTCACGGTGGCCGAGCCTAATGGTCGACGTTTCCTTGATCTTGTCCAGAGTGGATTGATCAGCCGCGGCCGGGGTGGCAAGAAAGCATGAGGCTGCGACACCGGTAGCAACGAGTGTGCGAAATATCATTTTCAGTCCTTCGTTAATGTGAAAGTCGCGCAAGCGACTCAAGAAGCTCTCTTCTCCCCTCGCGGGAGAAGGGTTGGGAAAGAGGGGGAAACGGTCATGACTTTCGTCATCTGGGGCGTCTCGACTGTAATGACCGTTAAAAGCCCATTCGGGCCAAAACAAGCTGCCAAACGCTTTGCGGCTCCAGCAAGCGTTCCGGCAGCAAACAGTCTTGCGTCAATGCGCATGCCATTGAGCGGGCGAAACGGCGACGCCCGGGTGGGAGGTCGCTCAGCCGGCGATGAATCCCTGTTTCTTCAATTCGCCATCAATGAGGCCCGTGACCTCCTTGATCAGCTGCTGACGCGAATCCGGACTCACCGATTCGGTGGTCATGGTCCACAGCATCTTCCCGCCCGGGATTTCGTAAAGGATCGTCTCGATCATGTACTTCGTCTCCTGATAGGCATAGCCGGGAACGGTATATACCGAACCGTAGGCATAGCGGCCATAGCCGTAGAAAGACCCGTACGGACCGAGCATCGTCGGCGCCAGATAGGTCTGCGGCGGCATATAGACATTCTCCTTATCCACCGATGCCAAGCGGGCCGTCAGCGCGCCGTCGAAGCCTTCCTTCTGAAGGCGCGCGGCGATTGCTTTTTCGTTCTGCTGGTTGATTTCCTTCGCATCCGGGAACAGCGTGTAGCTCGGCACACCCTGCGTTCCCTTGGGAAAGGACAATGCCAGGCGATCCTCGACCGTGCGCCGCGCCGCGTCCTCGTTGGCCGCAACGTAGACCAGGATTTTCTTGAGCGCCGGGCCGTGATAAGCCGGGTCGCGCCACTCAGAAATCACCGAAGTCGATGTACAGGCGACCAGCAGAACCGTGAAGGTCGCCGCAAACAGGGCACGGCAGAGCAAGCTGAAATGCATGATGAATTCCCGGATTGAGTGAATTGGCAAAGAAGTATAGCCCAGGGTTTCTCGCCCAGCGGTTTGCTCAGGCAGCGGACCTTGTTTCGAGTTCCCCGTATTACCGTAAAGGCCGCGTCCGCGACTCGCCGGAGCCCCCTCCGCCCCCCATCAAGGCGCTTGCTTGCCTACGGCGCACCAAAAGGGGGCTCTGGCGCTGGCCGCAGCGCGCTTAGCCTACGCAGATCAAGGACTTTTGAGCATGGCACGGCTTTTGCTGTGCATGAGCAGGAGCAAGAAAACCATGCACAAGCAAGTCAAATCCACCTGTTGTTACTGCGGCGTCGGCTGCGGGCTGCTGATTGAAACCGAAAATGAGCGCATCGTCGGCGTGCGCGGCGATCCCGAGCACCCGGCCAACGCCGGCCGCCTGTGCACCAAGGGCGCTTCGCTGCACCTCACGGCGCGCCCAGACTATCGCCTGCTGTATCCCGAGTTGCGTCGCAGCCGCGAGCGACCACGCCAGCGCGTCGCCTGGGATGAAGCGCTCGATCATGCCGCCGAGCGCTTCGCCGAGATCATCGCCGCACACGGTCCCGACAGCGTCGCCTTCTATATTTCCGGGCAGCTGCTCACCGAGGATTACTACGTCTTCAACAAGCTTGCCAAGGGCCTGATCGGCACCAACAACGTCGACACCAACTCGCGCCTTTGCATGTCGTCGGCGGTGGCCGGCTACAAACAGACGCTCGGCGCTGACGCACCGCCATGCTGCTACGAGGACATCGCCGCCACCGACTGCCTGCTGATTGCCGGCGCCAACCCGGCGGTCGCGCATCCGATTGTCTTTCGCCGCATCGAAGATGCACGCGCCGCCAATCCCGATCTGCGAATCATCGTCATCGACCCGCGGCGCAGTGAAACCGCCGCCATCGCCGACTTGCATCTGCCACTCAAGCCAGGCACCGACATCGCCCTCTACAACGGCCTGCTGCACGTGCTGCTCGCCGAGGAACTGGTCGATCGCGACTACATCGCCGCGCACACCGAGGGCTTCGCCGCGCTCGAACAGACGGTCGCCGCTTTTCCACCAGCGGTAGTGGCTGAAATCTGCGCCCTCGCCGAGGCCGAGATCATCCAGGCCGCGCGCTGGTTCGGCAGGTCCGCGGCGGCGCTGTCACTGTACTGCCAGGGACTCAACCAGTCGTCGCACGGGACACACAACAACGCCGCATTGATCCACCTGCACCTGGCCAGCGGACAGATTGGTCGCCCGGGCGCCGGCCCCTTCTCTCTGACCGGCCAGCCGAACGCCATGGGTGGCCGCGAAGTCGGCGGTCTGGCGAATCTTCTTTCGGCACACCGCGACCTCGCCAACCCCGAACATCGCGCCGAAGTCGCACGCCTGTGGGGTCTGCCGTCGGTACCCGCCCAACCCGGCAAGGCGGCGGTCGAGCTTTTTGCTGCGCTCAAGCGCGGTGAGATCAAGGCGGTATGGATCGCGTGCACCAACCCGGCGCAATCGCTTCCCGATCAGACTGAGGTGCGCGCCGCACTGCAGGCCGCCGACTTCGTCGTCCTGCAGGAAGCCTTTGCCAATACCGACACCGCCGCCTTTGCGGACCTGATGCTGCCGGCGACAACCTGGGGAGAAAAGGAAGGTACGGTCACCAATTCCGAGCGCTGCATCACCCACATCACGCCGGCCGTGGCCCGCCCGGGTGAAGCACGGCCCGACTGGGAAATAGTCGTCGATTTCGCACGCCGGCTCGGCACCCGTCTCGAACAGCCGCTGACCGCAGCGCTCTTCTCCTACGACAGTCCCGAGGCGATCTTCAACGAACATCGCGAAAGCACACGCGGCCGTGACCTGGACATCACCGGCCTGAGCTATGCGCTCCTCGACGCCAGCGGACCGCAGCAGTGGCCATTCCCCACCGGGGCGAGCAGCGGTCGCCAGCGCCTCTACGCCGACGGTATTTTCCCGACCCCCTCCGGGCGCGCCCGCTTCGTCGCCATCGAGCACCGCCCAACCGCCGAAAGCACCGACGGCACGCACCCGATCAGTCTGCTCTCAGGCCGCCTGCGTGATCAGTGGCACGGCATGAGTCGCACCGGCACCGTCGCCCGGCTGTTCAATCTCGACGACGAACCACTGCTCTCGATGCATCCGGCCGACCTGCGCCAGCGCGGCCTCGCCGACGGCGATGTGGTACGTGTCGGCAATAGCCGCGGCCAGGTGCATGTGCGCGTCAAAGCCGACAACGGGCTGGTACGCGGACGCGCCTGGCTGCCGATGCACTGGGGCAGCCAGTTCATGAACAGCGCCGGCGTCAACGCGCTCACCCTTTCGGCCTGCGACCCATTCTCCCAACAACCCGAACTCAAACATGCCGCCGTCGCCGTCGACCGTGCCGAACTGCCGTGGCAACTGGTGATTCTGCGCAAGGCGGGAAGCGGCGAACTGGCGGCGCTTTCCCTGCTCGCCAGGGCGCGCAGCCTGCTCCCCGACTTCGCCTTTGCCAGCGTCGGACTCTATGGTCGCAGCGAAGCACTGGTGGTGTTTCGCGCCGCGCACGGCGAAGCCCTACCCGAATCCCGCCTGCGCGAGATCGACGCACTGTTCGGCCTTGACGCCGACGACTCGGCGGCGATCGTTTACGCCGATCAGCGCCGACAGATCAGCAAGCGCGCACTCGCCCCGGACAGCAAACTGGTTGGCATTCGCCTCGCCGGCGAAACCCAGGCCCAGTCGTGGCTCAAGGAAGTCATGGCTGCGGAGGTCGAAGGACGCGAAGGCAACGACGGCGGCGGCGAAGCAGCGCTCGACCCGGCGCTGATCCGCTGGGCGCTCGCACCCATCGGCAAGCGGCCGGGCAAGCTGCCGCAGCGCAGCCGCATCGTCTGCAACTGTGCGGACATCAGCGAAGCACAGATCAAGGCCGACCTCGAAAGCGGTGCAACGCTGGCCATGCTGCAGGAAAAGCGGAAATGCGGTACCTTCTGCGGATCGTGTCTGCCCGAACTGCGGCAGATGGTCACCAGTCAGACCCAGCGCGCCGCTACCGAACCGGTCGCCTGAAGACACAATCGGAGGCGGTATGCAGGGCATGGAAGTCATAGACTTGGCGGCGGTCATCCGGGAAATCGGACGCGGCGCAGCAGGCGCCCGCGACCTGTCCTGCGCGGAAGCACAAGCGCTTTACGCCGCCATTCTCGATGGCCAGGTGCCGGACCTCGAACAGGGCGCCATCGCCATCGCCCTGCGCATGAAAACCGAAACCATCGACGAGATGGTCGGCTTTCTCGCGGCTGCCAACGAACGCCTGCCGAGCCTCGGCCGGCCGGCCGGCAAGCTTCGCCCGGTGGTCATTCCGACCTATAACGGCGCCCGCCGCAGCGCCAACCTGACGCCGCTGCTGGCGCTGCTCGTGCAGCGCTTCGGCGTGCCGGTATTGGTGCACGGCCTCAGTGACGACTACGGACGTGTCACCAGCGAGCAGATTTTCGCCGAGTTTGGCCTGCCTGCCTGTAGCAGCCTGGCGCAGGCACAACTGGCGATCGACGAATACGGCCTCGCCTATGTCCCGCTGCCACTGCTCTCGCCCGGCCTCGAGCGACAACTCTCCCTGCGCAGCCGCCTCGGGCTGCGCAACAGCGCCCACAGTCTGGTCAAGATGCTCGATCCCTTCCACGGCGAAGCCCTGCTGTTGACCGCGGCGACGCACCCCGACTACCTCACCAGCATGCGCGCCGTGCTGACTGCCGCCAGCGCACACGCACTCCTCCTGCGCGGCAGCGAAGGCGAGCCCTTCGCCAATCCGAAACGCCGCCCGCAGATCGAACATCTGCACGACGGCGCCAGCGACATTCTCTTCGAAGCCGAGCGCGACAGCCTCAGGGTCCTGCCGCAACTGCCCGAGACCTGCGATGCAGGCGCCACAGTCGCCTGGATGCACCGCGTCCTTGCCGGCGAAGCCTCGCTGCCGCTACCGATCGCCAATCAACTCGCCTGCTGTCTCTACGCCTGCGGCCGGGCCAGTGACCTCAACCAGGCGAAGGCGCTGGTCGCCGTCGAATGCGCCGGGATGGCGGTCGTCTAGCAGGCACTCAGACCTCACGGAGTCAGCAAGTGAAGCGCCAAAGGGCCACTGTGATCGTCCACATCGACGGCAAGATCCTGCTCGTCGAAAACCGCGGCGGGCTGCTGCTCCTGCCCGGCGGCGGCATCAATCCCGAAGAATCGCGCCTGCAAGCGGCAGCCCGCGAACTCAGCGAAGAAACCTCCCTGGTCGCCGACTCGCTGCAATTCCTGTTCAGCCACGAGTCACAGACCAATTGCCACCACGTGGTCTGGGCCAGCGCCAGAGGAACCCCGCTCGCGGGCGACGACGCCATGGCCCTGCACTTGTTGGCTGAGCTCGATCCAGCGCTGCTCGCCAGGATGTCCGCCGCCACTCGGCAGATCATCGAGCGTTTCGAGCACAGCTGCGAAGACGGCCGGTTCCCCCGGACCTCGCTCACCCGAGTGGAACCCGCCGCGGACGACGCAGGCTGAGTGAGTTCTGCAGGAAGACGATCGCTTCCTGCCAGCAGCAGCTGTGGGCGTCGACCTTTATCGAGAGCGCCAGCAGTACGTCAACGTTGGCTAACAGCGAGGTGCGGCTGAAGGCTTTTTCCTCGGCAGGTGCACCGACGTAGCTGGCTGTTTCGGCGCGTTCAGCACCGCAAGAGACCATGGCGACGGCGAGCGTCCATGCGACATGCCGTTGGAGGATAATTCCTGCGCCACTTGGGCCCTCCGCAAAGACGTCGCGCGTTACAGCCGCGTGCCGGTTCAAGAAAGCCCAGCCGTCGGGAAACTGCAGCCATGACCGAACCAGCGGATCGTTCCGGCAATATGATTACGTATCACGCGACCTTCAGGTCGAACTTCTTCCAGCGAGAGACGACTGGGGTGGCGTTCATTTCGTCAATGCCTTTGAGGATGCGAGTCTTGAGTTCAGGGACCGAAGCGACACGGATATGGCGAAGGAAGGTACGAGCCATTTTCGAGAAGGCACATTCGATCAGGTTGAGCCAGGAACCATGCTTGGGCGTATGAACATATTCGAAACGCCCCGGCCGTGTCGCCAGCTAAGCCATGGTTTCCTTCGAGATATGAGCGGCGTGGTTGTCGAGGACGACGTGAATGATGGCCTCCGGCGGACAGTAGGCATCCATGTCCTGGAGCAGAGCGATGAACTCAGCACTACGATGCCGATCCTCGGCATGAGCAAAGATATGGCCCGAGTGAAGATCGATACCGGCCAGGATCGACACGGTTCCATGGCGCACGTACTCATAATCCCGAGTCACTGTCGACGCTTTACCCGGCGCCGGCGGCAGCTCAGGCGCGGTCAAGCCAATGGCTTGGACACCGGGCTTTTCATCGACGCTGACGGTGTAAATCGGGTTCGGTCGCGCATCATGAACGGCGCCTTCGGTGTAGAGAGAAACGTCCCGGTAGACCATCAGCACCTCGTGCATCTTCCGATCGAAGTTGGGGTCTCGCTTCTCCAGGTAGTAAGTGATCTTGTGGGGCTTGAGTTGGTTTTCGTCGAGAGTCCGCCAGACCGTGCTCTTGCCTGCCCCGGCAAGGCGAGGAAAACCCACCGGCCCAGCGTGTGCGGCGACATAGCGCGCCAACGCTGCGATGCTCCACAACTCCGCCGCCAATCCCAGTTCGTTCGGCTTGGTGCAGGCGACGCTGACCACCCAAGCTTTGGCGTCATCGGTAATCTCCGGCGCCCGATGGTAAGCGTCTTTCAGTCCCGCTTGCATGCCCGCCGCAAGGGCTTTGTCGATGCATTTGTAAATCATCGGCCGGCTCACGCCCAATTGCCGCTGAATCTCGCTGATCGATGTGCCCTGCGCATACTTAAGCAGCACTCTGGCGCGCTCTACTTCGCGCACCGGCGCTGTACGCGAGCCTGCCAGCTCCGACAACTTGGCCTTTTGCTCATCCGTCAGCAGCAGCGGCGCTC
>JEMX01000027.1:55335-57880 GCA_000585055.1 Candidatus Accumulibacter appositus | reverse complement strand
GGCCTCTCCACCACGTCAGGCTGTGGACGCCAGATTTCTACGGAAAAGCGACGCCGTTAACAGCGCTGGAGATCTCCGAGCAAACTGAGATTTAGCGCTCCAAGTTCAAGCCGCATCGTTGCTCGTTGAGGGTTCCGTGCGGCCACCTTTCAGGCGCGAGCCTGAATGCGTAAAATCGGCCAACTGCGGCCCGTCGCCGATCCGCCGGGGCCGCCATTTGAACGGCCGCTTGGCTCTAAAACCTGCCGGAAAGTCTACGCCAGCAACTCGGCCTGAGCGGCCGTTGGCGGTACATGGCGTGGACGGCCGGTATAGCGCCCTGACCGGACGTACCGGAAGAAATTGCGCCAAACGGCTGCTTCGATCTTTTCGCTACGCCCGGATCCGACCCTGAGCTGTCTGATGACGAATGCAAGTTCAATGGCAGCTTTCTGGTCAGTAAGCTGCCGCTCGACTGTGCTGGTCATGGGACGGCCCATCGGCCAGAGCTGTCGCCCGGGTCGAGCTCGTGGAACGGCGGGCGCCGGGGCCACTTCCGCCGAGCACCTGCAGCGACCCGGGGCCGTCGATCTGCCGTCGAGAAGCCGTTGTCACGAATCGTGCGAGGTTAACACTGCCACCATTGGTTGACGGCACCAGCAAACGAGTGCGTTTCGACCGCCGTCAGGAGTCAGGACCGATCCCCGGTGCGTTGGTTGAAGTCGCTGCCTCGGCGCCAACACCCATGGCCTTCAGTTTCAACCGCGCACGCTCCAGTACCTCCTGTTCACCGCGGCACGCATCGCAAAGCTGACGGACGACGCGCCCGGAGCCGTCGACTGACACCACGTAACCGTCCACGAATACCGCATCACGCACCACGCCGGCGTGGCCACTGAAGACCCGCAGCAACGAACCATCGCTGGTGCTCCACAGGCGAAGCGAGCCATCGTCACTGGGCGACAGCAGAAGTTGGTCGCCGGCGAGTAGCTTGAAACGTGGCACCAGCCCAGCATGCCCGCGCATCTCCGCGGTCAGTTGCCCGCTGCCGATGTCCCAGGCACGCAGCACGTTGTCGTCGTGTGTGGTGAACAGCCGATTTCCGTCTGCGGAGAAGCGGGCTCGCCGGAATGGAACTCCGGCAAGCCGAAGCCGCGCCTGCTCGAGCCCAGTGGCCGTGCTGGCAATAATCGCTGTGCCGTCATTGCCGGTGACCGCGTAGCGCTGTCCGTCGAGCGAGAAAGCCACCGCGTTACTCAGATTTTGCTCGAACTTCGCCTCGCTGACCACCTGCCCATCGGCAAGCGCGATGACCCGGACTCGCCCGTCGAAATCGTTGACCGCGAGCATCGAGGCACTAGCGTCGAACGCCGCGTGTTGAAACTGTCCCGCATAGCAGGCGAGTTCGCTACCGCGCGATGCGTCCCACAGCCGAACGGTTCCATCGCTGCCGACTGTTGCGACACGCGTTCCGTCTCCGCTGAGAGTGACATGATGAATGGCGCCTTTGTGGCCAATGAACCGAGCGGCGCGCTCGCGGCGCGTGACGTCCCAAATGCCGACCAGCGGGCCCCCGTCGCCTGCCACCACCCACCGGCCATCGGCGCTAATCTCGGCGCCATAGAACTGCGTGTTGTCGGTGCCGGGCGCCATGGCGAGTCGGCCCGCCACGAGGGTGGCCTGCATGTCCCACAAGGCCGCTTCACCGCTATGGGTCAACGTGAGCAGCGAGTGCCCGCTGGGTGTGAAGCCCGCATCTTCGATGCTCGTCTGTGAAACGCGCCAGGCAGCGATACGCCGGCTGTCGTCGACGCTCCACAGAATCAGGTCCTGATCTCCGCCGAGGGTTGCGACGGTGTGACCGTCGGCGCTCAGCGCCGACGCGTCAATTAGGCTGCGGTGACCGGTGCCGAATCGGGTCGAGACCGCACCGTCGTTCAGGTTCCAGGCGACGATCTCGCCATTGGTTCCATCCTCCGTCACAACCGTTCCGGAAGCGTTCGCCACGAGCGCCCAAGCCGTTCCAGATCCTTTGATGAAGGACTCCGCCTGACCCAGCTGCCGGCCGGTCGATGCATCCCACAGCGACCAGTATGCGTGTGCGCCGATGGTCAGCACGCGCCGGCCATCTTTGAGGAAATATGGGCGGTCGATCAGGCTGACTTGGGAGTCGCTGAGCGACGGCTTCAACGCCCTAGCCTCCGCCTGCTGGTCGAACGCCGACTTCTCGATTCCGCTGGCTGGATCGACTACCCAGGCCTCGTTGTCCCACCCAACCACCGCGGCCAGCGAGTCATCCGCGCTGAAGTCCACGGAGTCACCACTGACGACCGAGCGAGCAATCGTCGCCAGGAGCTCCGAGTGAGTCAGAGAATAGAAGGCGATGGCATTGCGCCCAATCAAGGCGAGAACTTTTTCGGCGTGTCCAAATTGCAGATGCTTGACCTCGTGCGGTGCCTCGACGTTCATGGCGGCCGCATCCGGTGCCACAGTCCAGAGGGCGACTCGGCGCGAGCCGTCGGCCGCGGCCAAGTAGCGGCCCGCCGCACTCATCGCGATCTCCTCG
>JEMX01000027.1:0-55313 GCA_000585055.1 Candidatus Accumulibacter appositus | reverse complement strand
CTCAGCCCCGAAAGGCTGAGGCGCGCCACATCGTCCAGTGTTTCGCCGTCGAGCACCCGCACGACGTCGTTGCCATCGGCGATGGCAACGCGGCTGCGATCGAGGCTCCGGGCCCATCGGTTGCGATGTCCGCTCTCTATCGTTTCTTTCGCCTCCATCGGCGGCGGTGCAGGCTTGCGGAGTCGCCGCAGAATCACCGTGTCCACCGAACGCCGCACTGCGCTGAGCGCCGCCGGGATGGCCTTCTTGTCGTAGGCGGCGACAGCGACCGCCAGTGCGATCTCGGGCGCCGTGGGCCGCAAGGTGTCAGACCGTAGTGCGCCTTCGTTGGCTTCCGCCGTCAGCCTCTCCTCTATCGCCTGATCGCGCTGAAGGCTCGCCTCGACGGCGAGCAGGCCGACGACGATCGACACCGTGGCGAGGCCCGCGATCCAATAGCGCAGCACGAGCGATGAATGGCGGCGGGAGGTGGCGAGAAAGGCCGCTTGCAGCAGTGTCAGCGGCGGCGCGTTTGGCGGGTGGCGGTCCCGCCAAGCTTCGGCGGCATCGATGTCTTTGCCATTAAGGAGCAAGCGGCCAGGGCGCGCCGCCGAGTCCCAGCGACGGGCCAGTTCAAGCAGCCGCGTCTGCTCGCGAACCCAGCCCGCATCCTCGCGCAGCGCCGCCAGAAGTTGCGGGAACTCGGCGGCATCCTTCTGCGGTGTTTCGAGGAAGCTGTAGTTGAGGCGCTGCAGCCGCCTCGGCACCACGTCCTCCGGAGTCGGCAGCGCCACCACAGGCAGGATGCGCTTTCCGAGTAGCTCGCCCTCGTTGACCTCCCAGTCGCAGACCAGCGACCTCACCGAGGCTGGGCTGATCAGGAACAGCATCGCGTCGGCGGACTCGATCAGAGAGCGCAGACGCTCCTTCCAGGGCTCGCCCTTGACAATGTCGTGCACGTCGATATAGGCATCGAAGTTCTCCTCGATCAAGCGATCGCGGAGGCCCTCGGCGAAGCCGCGGTCGCTACGCGAATACGACAGGAAGACGCGGGTCTTGCGCGGCGCGGGCTGGCCGGGCGAGTCTTGGGGTTCATCCAACGGATAGGAAATCCAATGCCACTTTTTCAGTGTCTCTTGCGTTTCAGTCGGAGTCAATCTTGAAATTGAGGCTGAAGAAACCTGAAAGCCCCTTGACGCTCCTTGGAATTGACCCACTTTTGCTCGCCAAACCGGACCCACCTAGTCGTCATGGCTGTGTGCGCGAAAGTGCCGCACACACAGCCATTCCCGAGCGTATTTGCCTCTCCACGGCGTCAAGGGTGTGCTGCGCCGGGCTGCAAGAAGCGCAGCCCGCCCTTGACCCCGCTCCGAGGCAACTAAATCCCACTGTTGGCGCGCGCCAACAGTGGGTCAATTTCCTGAGCAAAAAAGGGTCCGTTTTGGTGAGCGTTGAGGGAAAGCCCGCACCTGCATGTCCATTGTCAGTGCCTGAGGTCACCTTGGCGGCGGAAGTTTGTCGTTCGGGTGGCCTCAGGTACGAGTCGAGTCGCCCGCGACGAGCGAGTCTGTTCGTCTGTTGCCCTACCACGCGATGCGCTGATCGAACTGGTTGCGCCTGCGGATCGCTCTAGTCCGGCTCGACGCCCGCGATCTCCCACAGCGGTGACCCGCGTGCGGGTAGCAAGCGAGGCCGCGATGTCGGTTCGCCCAGGTGATCGAGAATCTGTCGGATCACCACCGCCTCGGCGATGAAGGCGATGATCCGCATCTAGCCGCCCAATGCGGGCACCCCAGCGGCAACACCTCGTAGATACGCGCCCGCAGCAGCGCCCATGCGTAGCGCGCCACTTTGTGATGCGGCGGTTCGTCGGTCGGTGCGGCGAGTGGCGCGATTGGCCCGGTGTGCCCGGTGGAATTGGCAGCAACCGGGGGGGTGCCTTCACCGGCCGGCTGCGCCAGCGAAGTGACTGCTACCCGTAGTGGCAAGTTCGGTGCCAGTACCCCGACGTAGCCGTTTGGTCGCCCGAAGCTGTCGTCGGCACACGGACACCTGAACCGCTCCAATCGCTGGCGAATCAACCGCGGCGGCCGGATGAAAGACCGCACCCCGGGCGGCACCGGCAGGCGCGGGATGACATGAGCGGCCAGATCGGCGGCGGTCTCCACCATGCAGCGGGTGGTGCAGGATGGGCAGACACCGCGGCACTTGCCGGAGTAGGCAACGAGAAGATCGTGGCCGCACTCGGTACCACGGGCGCCGGCAAAGCCGTGGGCGAGGATGCCGCAGTCGAGATAGCGCCGGAATTCCCGCTTGGTTACCGCCGGAGCGCCTCCCCCGAACCCGTCATCTCGAAGCGTCAGCCAGGTCGCCAGGTGCGTTTGCACGGTGCGATAGAGCAGTGTGCGCTCGGGTTGGCAAAGGCGGCAGACGGCACTGCGTGGTGAGGCGCAGGCGGCGGTGGCAGGCATAGCAGTCCGGATCGGGTGATCGTGACGAGAGACTGTGTGCCCATACAGCGCCCTCCGCAATCGCGCCTGCAGGTTGCGGAGGGCGGCTTCGTGAACCGAGACCTGCCGCTCAGAGAAGCACTTTCCGTTGGCTATCGATGACCGCTCATGGCCGGGACCACCCTGTGAGCGTCGCGGTCCAAAGTTGCCGTTGCCAAAAACGTTGTTGAGGCCAACGGCCGCCTACTGACCCTCCCGGCCATGAACTGCCGTTCTTCCGTCCACCGACGTGGACGTTTGAGTAGCGGTAATTCGTTCATGGTCACCACTCAACGCTGAGGTGTAATCGAGCCTACGTGTTGTCAAGATTGACAACGAACGTCTGGCGATGTCATGATCGCCAACATGAAGGCGACCCTCATTACTGAATTCAAGGATGTCTTCGAAGACAATAGCATCATTCAGATGATTGTTTGGCGCTTGCCTGTACCCGTGCCGCCAACGGCGCATGGCTTTAAGTACCGGCTCGTGTATGTCGTCGATGGAGCCCGTGTCGTCGGCTTTGACAACGAGAGAGGCAAGGGCGATCACTGCCATCTTGACGGCAATGAGTTTCCCTATCGCTTCTCTACGATCGATCAGCTGATCGAGGACTTCATCAGGGAAGTGGATAAACGGAGAACGCGATGAGCAAACGCAGACTGGCAATCACGCTAGGTTCAGACTGGCGAGCGGCCCTGCGCCAGGCTGGACAGGCAGCGACAGCCTCGACCTATGAGGGAGAGACCCTGAACTTCGAAACGCCAGCAGCCTTCTTTGGAAGGTTGACCGAACGACGCTGGGCCATCGTGCAGGCCTTGCAGCACGACGGCGGCACGGTCGGGGTTCGCGAACTTGCACGCCGTCTTGGGCGTGACGTGAAACGTGTGCACGAGGATGCAGCAGAACTCGTTACATTGGGGCTGATCGAACGCACCGAGGCCGGCGCCTTGCGCTGTCCGTTTTGTGACATCCATATCAATATGCACATGGCTACGGCAGCCTGAGCATTCGGCGCCGGGCGGGTTACGGCCAAGACCTGCCGGTCAGCCTGCGGATGAAGCCGTCATGCGAACGGCTGCTGCTGACTGTTATGGATAGATGTTCATAATGGCCAATACCGGCCGTCCGCGGCATGTGCCGCCAACGGCCGCTTTGGCCGAGTTGTGTGCATTGGCCCTCTGGCAGCTTGCGAAGTACAGCAGCCGTTCAGATGGCTGCTTGCCGGAGTCATCGAACGACGGCAATTGGCCGGGTGCTGCCTGATGACAAATGGCATCCGTCAGTCCCTTCACCCCCCAAAGGCGACGCGAGGCTTTCGGAAGAGCGCCCGGTCGAAGGGGCGCTTTACAGCATCCACGCAACGTTCATGTCAGGCTTCATCCGACGAACCAACAAATGATCTCGTCAGCAAGCCTGCGGGAAGCTCTTTGCAGCCCGACGCATTCTGTCCAGCCCAGAGCGGCGTAAAGGCGGTGTTCCCTTGGCTTTCGGCGGTGCTCCGCAGCGGAGCAATGGCGGATGCTGCCAGAGGAAAGGCGGGCGCGATCGTATTGATGGGCCCCAACTCCCGCATCAGGCGATTGACGATTGCGCGTGCAGGCCGGCCGGTAAAGAGATTCGTGACCGCGGTGAGACGCGCTGCCTCGCTCTTCAAGGCCGCGCGGTGCAGGGTGCTGGTCTTGGCTTCCGGACAAAGCAAATAGGCCGTACCGATTTGAACGCCCGCAGCGCCGAGCGCCAGGGCCGCGGAAACACCGTTGGCGTCGGCTATCCCTCCGGCGGCTACGACGGGGACGGTCACAGCCCTCACGATCTGTGGCACCAAGGCGAACGTCCCGGTCTGGGTATTGAGATCATCGGAAAGAAACATGCCGCGATGGCCGCCCGCCTCGAGCCCTTGAGCAATGATGGCGTCAACGCCTCTTGCTTCAAGCCAGAGCGCCTCCTCCACGGTCGTTGCCGACGACACGATCCTGGCTCCCCAACGACGCACCCTCGCCAACACATCGGCGGGCGGTAAGCCAAAGTGAAAGCTCACCACGGGCGGCTCGAATTCTGCCAATGCGTCAGCCACTTCGCGGCCAAAGGAGAGCCTGCCCGGACCGGGAGTCAGTGCCTCGGCGCCAATGCCGAACTCTTCAAAGAAAGGTGAGAGCCTGGCCCGCCAAGCGGCCTCGCGAGCAGGGCTCGGTACTGGTTCGGAATGGCAGAAGAAGTTCACGTTGAACGGACCGCTTGTGTGCTCTCGAATGCGCGTCAACTCCTTGCGCATGGCATCCAGGCTGAGTATCGCGCAGGGAAGCGAGCCGAGCCCGCCCGCATTGCAGACGGCGATGGCAAGTTCGCTGTCCGATACGCCTGCCATGGGGGCTTGAATGATCGGAAGTTCTACGCCAAGAAGTTCCTGCAAGGTCATGAGTGTCCTCCCGGTATGGGTTGGGTTGCTTTGGGCGACAGGCGACGGCTGGGATCTCAGGTCCAACGAAGCGCCTTTCTCTGCCGCCGCAAGAGCGCCGGGCTCACTCAACCGCTGCTCAGCATCTGGCAAGCCAGGGCGATAGCCTACGCCAAGAGCGCTCAACTGACAGCTTTGGGCGGACTTTCCCTGCGGCGGTTCGTGGCCGTAACCCGCGCGACGGCGAATGCTCGCTCAGGTTTCAAGCGGGGTCCCTAGTCGTTTCCGCATACCCATACCGGCCTGCCGTCTCCATCTCCAAGGCAAGAAGAAAGACCTGACCGGGGACGGCCAATGGCTGACACCGTGGACGGCGCCCGCCTCCCTTTGCCGTCGCTTTGTCCACATCATGAGAGGCCTCGACGCGATCCGCCGTCCTGACGATCCATTCCTGCGCAACTTTCATCCCACCCATCCGGCGCCCCTCGCGATCGGCCGAAAACCGTTGGCACGACGGCGGTTTTGTCAATCTTCGAGGGTCCAACCGAGGACGACAGGCTGACGTGATCGACCATCGCCCAGCCGATTTCGCTGGACACTTCGGAACTTGTTGTCTATTCTATGTCCTAGACAATAGCATTCCCCGAGTTGGTTTCACTCATGGCCGCATCGATGGGCGTGGCGGTGGTTCCAGCCGCTCAGCGCTTACCCGCGACAGAGAAAACAACCGCACAGGAGCAAAGACCGTGCAAGACCTCTTGGAAAAACACTGGCACCATCTGCCGGCAAGCGAGGTGATCGACCTGCTCGATACCCGTCGCGAAGGCGGGCTCGATCAGTTCGAAGTCGCCGGGCGCCAGGAACGATTCGGTGCCAACGCCCTGACCCCCGCCCAGGGCAAGAGCCCTTTGCAGCGCTTCTTGCAGCAGTTCAACCAGGCGCTGGTGTACATCCTGGTGGCTGCGATCGTGGTCAAGCTGGCCCTGGGTGGCTATGTCGATGCGGCGGTGATTTTCGCCGTGGTCCTGCTCAACGCCGTTCTTGGCTTCGCCCAGGAAAACAAGGCCCTGAACGCCCTTGCTGCGCTGTCGCGGGCGCTGACCACCGAGGCAACGGTCGTGCGCGCCGGGAATAAACAGCGGATCAACGCTCGCGACCTCGTTCCGGGCGATCTGGTGATGCTGGTTTCTGGCGACAAGGTTCCGGCGGACCTGCGCCTGCTGCAGGTCCGCGACCTGCAGGTCGACGAGTCCGCCCTGACCGGTGAATCGGTTCCGGTCGCCAAACAGGCCGGCGAACTGGCCCACGACGCGGCGCTCGCCGATCGCCGCAACATGGCCTATACCTCGACCCTGGTGACCTATGGCACGGCGACCGGAGTGGTCACCGCCATTGGCGACGGTACCGAGATCGGCAACATCTCGGGTCTGATCGCCAGCACGCAGCAGCTCGATACGCCGCTGACGCGACAGGTCGGCCGCTTCAGCCATTTCCTGCTCTACCTCATCCTGGCCCTGGCAGCCTTGACCTTTGTGGTCGGACTTGCGCATGGCGAATCCTGGGTGGCGATGTTCATGGCGACTGTCGCACTGGCCGTGGCGATGATCCCGGAGGGCCTGCCGGCGGTGCTGACCATCACCCTGGCCATCGGCGTCGGGCGCATGGCGCAACGTCATGCGATCATCCGCCGCCTGCCGGCGGTCGAGACACTGGGTAGCACGACCGTGATCTGTTCGGACAAGACCGGCACCCTGACGCGCAACGAGATGACCGTGCAGAAGCTCTTCGCGGGGGCCGCTCACTTCGACCTGACGGGCGTCGGTTACGGCCCCGAGGGTAGCCTGCAGCAGCACGGGCTGGCCGTCGACCCCGGCAATCATCCGGCGTTGCTGGCGCTGCTGCGCGCCGGCCTGCTCTGCAACGATTCGCTGCTGCGCGAAAAGGATGGCAGCTGGCAGGTCGAGGGTGACCCCACCGAGGGTGCGCTGTTGGTCGCGGCGCGCAAGGTCGGGCTGGATACACAGGAGGCCCTGGCCAGCGCGCCGCGCCTCGATGCGGTGCCTTTCGAATCGCAGCATCAGTACATGGCCAGCCTGCATGCCGGCGGGTCGCGAATGATCTACATGAAGGGCTCGGTGGAGAGCGTGCTGGCGCGCTGCAGCGGCGCGCTGGACGCCGCCGCGCAGACGGTGACGCTGAATCCCGAGGGGGTGCTCGCACAGGTCGACGCAATGGCCGCGGCGGGGCTGCGCGTGCTCGCTTTCGCCCAGCGTCCCGCGCGCAGCGACCAGGAGACGCTCGGCCATCGGGACCTGGCCGAGGAAATGACCTTCGTCGGCCTGCAGGGGATGATCGACCCGCCACGCGAGGAAGCGATCAGGGCGGTCGCGGCGTGTCGCGACGCAGGCATTCGCGTGAAGATGATCACCGGCGACCATGCCGTCACCGCCGCCGCCATCGCCGGCCAGATCGGCCTCGACCAGCGCGCGGGTCCGGGCGCTGCTCCGGCGGCGCTGACCGGCACGCAACTGGCCACGCTTTCGGACAGCGAATTGACCGCCGCGGCGAACGATACGGCGGTGTTTGCACGCGTCACTCCCGAGCAGAAGCTGCGCCTGGTGCAGGCGCTGCAGGCGCGTGGCGAGGTGGTGGCGATGACCGGCGACGGGGTCAATGACGCACCCGCCCTGCGTCGCGCAGACATCGGCGTGGCGATGGGCATCACCGGTACCGAGGTGGCCAAGGAAGCCTCGGACATGGTGCTCACCGACGACAACTTCGCCACCATCGCCGCCGCCGTCGAAGAGGGACGAGGGGTTTTCGACAATCTGACCAAGTTCATCACCTGGATCCTGGCGACCAACGCCGGCCAGGGACTGGTGATCGTTGTCGCGGTACTGCTCGCCCAACCGCTGCCGGTGCTGCCGGTGCAGGCGCTGTGGATCAACATGACCACGGCGGTCTTCCTCGGGCTGGCGCTGGCCTTCGAACCGAAGGAACCGAATCTCATGAACCGTCCGCCACGCGCGCCCGGCTCGCCGATCGTGAATGGCGAGCTGGCGCTGCGTATCGCGATGGTCGGCGTGATGCTCCTGGTCGGCGCCTTCGGGCTGTTCGAGTGGGCCCTGCTACGCGGCGCCAGTGAAGAGCAGGCGCGCACCATCGCGGTCAACGTGTTTGCCGTCGGGCAGTCCTTCTACCTGCTCAACTGCCGTTCGCTGCGCTGGTCGATGTTCCGCCTCGGCTTGCTGAGCAACCCGTGGATCTGGGCCGGCATCGGCACCATGATGCTCGCCCAGCTCGCATTCACCTACCTGCCACTGTTCAACCACCTGTTCCACACCGCACCGATTGCCGCCTTCGACTGGTTGCCGATCATCGCCGTCGGACTGACGATCTACCTGGCGATGGAGCTCGAGAAGGCCTACCGGCGTCGCGGCAGGGCTCTGTCGCGATCCGCGCGAGTGCTGCGATGAACGGCCAGGCGGGGTACCCCTCATCAATCAACGCGGCGCGTTCCGGCTTGGCCGTTCGGCGCCCGGTCCGTGCCCCTACTGGACTGACTCCCATGCGCAAGTTCTTGCTTTCCTTGGCCATCGCAGCCGTACCAAGCCTGTCGAACGCCATCGAGGAACCCTCCTATGAAGTCGAGCGACGGATCGGCGAAGTCGAGGTCCGGCGCTACGCGCCGTACGTGGTAGCGGAGGTAATCATCAACGCCCCGGCCGAGGAAGCGGGCAGTGAAGCCTTCCCGATCCTTGCCGGCTACATCTTCGGCAAGAACAAGGGCTCGACGAAGTTCGCCATGACCGCACCGGTAACCCAGGCGCCAGCGCCGGTGCGACTCGAAATGACGGCGCCGGTGACCCAGGCCGCGGCCCCGGGGGGCTATCGTGTGCAGTTCGTATTGCCCCGCGAGGTGACGCTCGACCTGGCGCCCGAACCGGACGACGCAAGGGTGCAACTGCGCGAAGTGCCAGCAAGCACCGTCGCGGTGCTCCGCTACTCGGGCTTCTGGACCCAGGCCAATTACGATGAGCATCTCGCCGAACTCGAAGCCGCCTTGCGTACGGCAGACGTGAGCTGGCTCGGAGAGCCAGTCCTGGCGCGCTACAACCCTCCTTTCATGCCGTGGTTCCTGCGCCGCAACGAAATCTGGTTGCAGCTCCAGTGAGGTTTTTCTCAATGGCCCGGAGGCTCTCATGACCATTTGACGCCATGTCTGCCAGCCAGCAGCGACCGCCTGTGCCGTGGCGCGCGCCGCCGTCATGCACAACGGAACTTTGTTCTGGCCAAGGGAATCCTTGGCCTGCTCAGAAAAGAAACCTTTCAACCGTTCCAACAAGGAAAAAACAATGCGCAATTATCCCATCGATAGTACGGAAGCCATGGCACGGATCGTCGCCCTGGCCCTGCTCGCTGACGGCGCGCTCGACCACAGCGAAGTCGCGGCACTCGAAAAGCACGAACTTCGCGAGAATCTGGGCCTCCCCGCCGAGACCCTCGAGCGAGTCATACATGAGTTCTGTAATGACCTGATGCAAACTGCCCGCGCGCCAAATATCGGACAGATCGAGCTCGATCTACATCTGGTGGACCATCTGCTGGATGACATCCAGTCGCCTGCGCTGCAGAAAAAAGCCTTGACCGCGATCCTCGATATCGTCAATGCGGACGGCAGCCTCAACTCGGGAGAAGCCATTCTCATATCGCAGGCCATGAGTCGCTGGGGGCTTGACCTGCAGCGGGTGACACACATCGAGGTGCGTGAGGCAAAGCACTTGTCGCCGATCCTGCCGGGGCATGCTCCGGTGGCTGAAGCCTGATCGACTGAACGGCGAAATGGGCAAGAGCAACCGCCGTCACCGCTTCCCTCAAGCGCTCCCTGGCAGGAGGCCGGAGTGCTGATCGGGAGCCGCTTTCGACGCCACGACCCGAGCATCGGGCAATGCCTGCCGGGGCTTCCGGGACTACCGGCATGCGCGAGCGCTCGGCGTGGTGACGATGTTCTTTTCGCCCGCTTCGCCGGGGGGCCATAGACACGACTATGCGACAAACGATCACCACAATTCGGCGCGGACTGGAAATACCCGTCGCGGGCGAGCCAGCGCAGCAATTGCCCGCGACCGTTTTCTTTCCGCCGGCAGTGGCCCTGCTTGCTGCCGATTGCCACGGCCTTCGACCTGCCCTGGCAGTCCGCGAGGGTGAGCGGGTGGAAGCCGGGCAGCTGCTATTCTCGGACAAGGATCGCCCGGGAGTGGTGTTCACCGCACCCTGCGCGGCCACCGTAGCGGAGATCCGGCGCGGCGCACAACGTGTCTTTCAGGCCTTGGTGCTGGAAACCGATGCCAGCGCAAGCGACGGACCGGCGTTGGGACCAGTGCGCGAAGACGCTGAACTGGCCGTACTCGATGCGGCGGTCGTGCGCGCTCAGCTTTTGAGCTCGGGGCTATGGACCGCTCTGCGGACGCGCCCCTACAGCCTGCTGCCGGCGGCAGACGCGACGCCACGTTCGATCTTCGTGACCGCGCTCGACACCCACCCGCTGGCAGCCGATCCGGCGGTGATCATTGCCGCGCATGCCGACGACTTCCGCCGCGGCATCGTAGTCTTGTCGCGGCTGGCAAGGGTTTTCGTCGCCACCCCGGCGGTGCGCGACGGGCTTTCGCCAGCCGCCGAAGCCGCGGCCGGAATCGCCAACGTGCACTGCGCGGCCTTTGCTGGCCCACATCCGGCAGGGCTGCCCGGAACGCATATCCATTTTCTCGATCCGGCAAGCGCCAGGCGCACGGTCTGGCATCTGCATTACCAGAGCTGCATTGCCATTGGCCGCCTGTTCGCCAGCGGCCGCCCGTGGCGCGAACGAATCGTCTCGCTGGCCGGACCAGGGGTGGTTGCGCCGCGGCTGCTGCGCACCTTGCCCGGCGCCGATCTGCTGGCGCTGACGGCCGGCTCGCTGCGCCCCGGCCGTCAGCGCATCGTCTCGGGTTCGCTCCTTGGCGGGCGCGCGGTCAGTGCGCCGAACGCCTTCCTCGGCGGCCTGCATCTGCAGGTCAGCGTGCTGCCGGAGGGCGACGACCGCGAGTTCATGCACTACCTGCGGGCCGGGGTGAACAAGCATTCGGCACTGCGCGTCTTCACCTCCAGCTGGTTCGGCCGTCGCCCGCTGGCCTTGACCACCAGTACCCAGGGTAGTCCACGGGCCATGGTGCCGGTCGGCAGCTACGAAGCGGTCATGCCGCTGGACATCCTGCCCACGCAACTGCTGCGCGCGCTGATCGTCGGCGATACCGAAATGGCACAGCATCTCGGCTGCCTGGAACTCGACGAAGAGGACCTCGCCTTGTGCACCTACGTCTGCCCCGGCAAATATGAATACGGCCCCATTCTGCGCGATGTCCTGACGCGTATCGCCAAGGAGGGCTGAGGGATGCGACTGCGCGAACTGCTCGACCGTATCGAACCGCATGTCGCCCCCGGCGCGCGCCACGAAAAGTGGTATGCGCTCTACGAAGCCGTCGATACCTTCTTCTACCGGCCGGCTTCGGTGACCCGCAGCACGGCCCACGTGCGCGACGGTATCGACCTCAAGCGCATCATGATCATGACCTGGGCGTGCACCCTGCCGGTACTTTTCTTCGGCATGTGGAACATCGGTTTCCAGGCCAACCAGACCCTGGCGGCACAGCCGGCGCTGCTGGCGGCGCAAGACGGCTGGCGGCTGTCGCTGATCGGACTGATGGCCGGCTTCGACCCCTCGTCGGCATGGGACAACCTGATCCACGGTGCGGCGTGGTTTCTCCCGGTCTACGCAGTCACTTTCATTGTCGGCGGCTTCTGGGAGCTGCTCTTCGCGAGCATCCGCCGGCACGAGGTCAACGAGGGTTTCTTCGTCACCTCGGTGCTCTTCGCGCTGACCTTGCCGCCTTCGATCCCTCTCTGGCAGGTGGCGCTCGGCATCAGCTTTGGCGTCGTCATCGGAAAAGAGGTCTTCGGCGGTACCGGCAAGAACTTCCTCAATCCGGCCCTCACCGGCCGCGCCTTTCTTTACTTCGCCTACCCGGCACAGTCGTCCGGCGACGCCGTGTGGACGGTGATCGATGCTTACGCGGGCGCCACACCGCTGGCCATCGCCGCGCAGTCGGGTGCCGATGGCATCAGTGCAGCCGGCTACAGTTGGTCGGCTGCCTTCCTCGGGGTCATTCCCGGTTCGATCGGCGAAACCAGCACGCTGCTGATTCTCGTTGGCGGTGGCCTGCTCGTCGCCAGCGGCGTCGCATCGTGGCGCATCGTGCTCGGCGTATTCCTGGGCATGGTGGCGATGAGTTCGCTGCTCAACTTGATTGGCTCGTCCAACAACCCGATGTTCGCCATGCCCTGGTACTGGCATCTGGTGATTGGCGGCTTCGCTTTCGGCATGTTCTTCATGGCCACTGATCCGGTTTCCGCGGCCATGACCAACGCCGGCAAGTGGATCTTCGGTGCCCTGATCGGCGTGATGGCGGTCCTGATACGGGTCGTCAATCCCGCCTTTCCGGAGGGAATCATGCTTGCCATCCTGTTCGCCAACCTTTGTGCGCCGCTGATCGACTACGCCGTCGTGCGCGCCAACATTCGTCGCCGGGAGCAACGTGATGCCTGCCCTTAGGGAAACGCCGCTCGCCGTCCTGCGCATCGCGCTACTGGTCAGCCTGGTCTGTTCGATGGTCGTCGCCGGGACGGCGGTGGGGTTGAAGTCGATGCAGCTGGAAAATCGCCGCGTCGACCGCGAGCGTCACCTGCTGGCGATCGTCGGTCTGCACGATCGGGCCCTGTCGGCCAGCGAGGTCGGCGAGCGCTTTCGCGAACGCATCACGCCGCGCCTCGTCGATCTGGACAGCGGCGCCTACGTTGCTGCCCCACCAGGCCACGACAACTTCGACCCACTGACCTGGGAGGGCGCCCGCGCCGCTACCGATCCGGCGCTCTCACGAGCGCTGTCGCGCAGCGAGGACATCGCCGGCATCCAGCGGCGCGAGCGCTACGCGGTGGTCTATAAGCTGATGCAGGGTGAGCGCGTCGAAGCGCTGATCCTGCCCGTGCGCGGCTACGGCCTGTGGTCGACCCTGTACGGCTTTCTCGCCGTCGACGCCGATCTCAATACGGTCCTCGGGCTGCGCTTCTATCAGCACGCCGAAACGCCGGGCCTGGGCGGAGAAGTGGACAACCCGCGCTGGAAGGCGCTCTGGCCAGGCAAGCGCCTGTTCGATAGCGACGGGCAGCTGCGGCTGCGCGTCGGCAAGCCCAGTGGCGATGGCCAGGATGCGAGGTGGCGCGTCGACGCGCTGGCTGGCGCAACGCTGACCAGCAATGGCGTCAACAACATGATTCGCTTCTGGCTCGGTCCGCAGGGCTACGGCCCCTATCTGCAACGTCTGCGACAAGAGGGAGTTGAATCGTGAATACCCGCACTTCGGCAAGGCCGCGCGCGCTGGCCGTACTTTTCGCCCCGGTCTTCGACAACAACCCGATCGCCCTGCAGATCCTCGGTATCTGTTCGGCGCTGGCGGTGACGGCAAACCTAAAGACGGCGCTCGTCATGTCCGTGGCGCTGACGCTGGTGACCGCCTTCTCGAACCTCTTCATCTCGCTGCTCCGGCGCCAGATTCCCGCGTCGATCCGCATGATCGTGCAGGTGGTCATCATTGCCTCACTGGTCATCGTCGTCGATCAGGTACTGCGTGCGGTCGCCTTCGAGTTGGCCAAGCAGCTGTCCGTGTTCGTCGGTCTGATCATCACCAACTGCATCGTCATGGGCCGCGCCGAAGCCTTTGCCATGCAGAACCCGCCATGGCCGTCGTTCCTGGATGGCATCGGCAACGGGCTGGGTTACAGCGCGCTGCTCGTTGCCCTGGGTATCACCCGCGAGCTCTTCGGCAGCGGCACGCTGATCGGTTACCGGGTACTGCCGACCGTTGCCGACGGCGGCTGGTATCTGCCGAACGGCCTGCTGCTGTTGCCACCCTCCGCCTTTTTCCTGATCGGGCTGTTCATCTGGGCTCTGCGCAGCTGGAAGCCGGAGCAGGTCGAATCGCCGGCCTTCCGGATGGCACCACAGGTGCGCGAGCAAGAACCATGAGCCTTCCGAACAGAAATCCCAAGGCCCGCTGAGATGGAACATCTGCTTGCGCTCCTCGTCCGCGCGGTTTTCGTCGAAAACATGGCGCTGGCCTTCTTTCTCGGCATGTGTACCTTCATCGCCATCTCGAAGAAGGTCGAAACCGCCATCGGACTCGGGATCGCGGTGATGCTGGTGCAGACGATCACTGTTCCGGTCAACAACCTGATCTACACGCACGTGCTGCGCGAAGGCGCCCTGGCCTGGGCTGGTCTGCCCGATAGCGACCTTGCTTTCCTCGGCCTGTTGACCTACATCGGCGTCATTGCCGCATTGGTGCAAATCCTGGAAATGCTGCTCGACCGCTATGTACCGGCACTCTACAACGCACTCGGCGTTTTCCTGCCGCTGATCACCGTCAATTGCGCGATCCTCGGCGGCACGCTGTTCATGGTCGAGCGCGATTACGATTTTGCCGAGAGCGCGGTCTATGGACTTGCTTCTGGGTTTTCCTGGGCGCTGGCCATCGCCCTGCTCGCCGGTATTCGCGAGAAACTCAAGTACAGCGATCCGCCTGCCGGTCTGTCGGGTCTTGGCATTACCTTCATCACCATCGGATTGATGTCGCTGGGCTTCATGTCTTTTGCCGGCATCAAGCTCTGAGGACTACTCGCCATGCTTGCCGAAATCACCCTGGCCATCACTGTCTTCACCGGCACCGTGCTGCTGCTGGTGGCGGTCATCCTGCTGGCTCGGCAGCGGCTGGTCCCCAGCGGCGACGTGCGGCTGGAGATAAACGGCCAGCGTACGCTGCAGGTTCCGGTCGGCGGCAAGCTGTTGCAGACGCTGGCCAGCCAGAATCTCTTCCTCTCGTCGGCCTGTGGCGGTGGTGGCACCTGTGCGCAGTGCAAATGCCTTGTCGAGGCGGGTGGGGGCGACATGACACCGACCGAGCGCGGACATTTCACTCGTCGGCAGGAACGTGAGGGCTGGCGTCTCTCGTGCCAGTTGCCCGTTCGCCAGGATATGAGCATCCGCGTCCCGGATTCGGTTTTCGGTGTTCGGCGCTGGGACTGCCGGGTGGTCGCCAACGACAATGTAGCCACCTTCATCAAGGAACTGACCTTGGCCATGCCCGCTGGCGAGGCCATGAGCTTTCGCGCCGGCAGCTACATGCAGATGGAATGTCCGGCGCACGAACAACGCTACGCCGACATCGACGTCGCCCCGGAATACCGCGAAGACTGGGATCGCCTGAATCTCTGGCGCTACGTTTCGCGCGTAGGCGAACCGACGATCCGCGCCTATTCGATGGCCAACTATCCGGAAGAGAAGGGGCTGATCAAATTCAACATCCGTATCGCGACGCCGCCGCCCGGCAGCGACGACATTCCGCCGGGGCAGATGTCGTCCTGGGTGTTCGGCCGCAAACCCGGCGACAGGGTGACGCTCTACGGCCCCTTCGGCGAATTCCACGCCCGCGAGACCGATGCCGAGATGATCTACATCGGCGGCGGTGCCGGCATGGCACCGCTACGCTCGCACATCTTCGACCTGCTGAAGCGCCGAGGGAGCAAGCGCCGAATCGCCTTCTGGTATGGCGCACGGTCCCTGCGCGAAGCATTTTACGTCGACGAATTCGAGCAATTGAGCCGCGACAACAGCAATTTCACCTGGCACCTGGCGCTGTCCGATCCGCTGCCGGAGGATCATTGGCAGGGCCGCACTGGCTTCATCCATCAGGTGTTGCTCGACGCTTACCTGAACGACCATCCGGCGCCGGAGGACTGCGAGTACTACCTTTGTGGTCCGCCAATGATGAACAGTGCGGTGACAAAGATGCTGACCGATCTCGGCGTCGCACGCGAAAGCATCCTGCTCGACGATTTCGGTGGCTGAACAGCGCCACAGGCGCCACAAAGGAGCAACATGACTTTTCCACATACCTTCTGGCCAATCTTGGCCGCGACGCTGGCCGTCATTGTGCTGTCCGGGCTGGGACTGTCGCTCGGCATGTTCTTCGGCCGTCCGCCACCGCGTGGAAGTTGCGGTGGTCTGGCGAGCGGCGCCTGTGCCTGTGCTACCGGAAAAAAAGCTCCGCGGTGCCAGCCCGCATCCAGTGACTCGGCACCATCAGCGAGCGTCCGTTAGCCGTCGCCAAGCAGCTGACCCGGTTCTCTCACTTCTTGGGCTGCGAAGAGACCAGCCAGTAGGTGACACCGAGCGCCAGCAGAATAGCGGCCATGCCGTAGAGATATTCGGCTTGCAAGGTGCTCAGGTCAAGCACGATCACCTTACGGGCGATGGCCATCAGTGCCGTCGCTACGACCAGCTGGACGTGGATGACGTCGTCGCGTAGATAGAGGGTGATATTGACCAGGATTTCGATGGCGATCAGCACGGCCAGAAAGGCCGCGAAGACGACAAAAATATCGTTGAGGTCAAGAAGCAGTACGGGCGGTTTCGACAACGCCTTGTAGAGCTCCAGCACCACATCGGCAACGCACCACAGGATCACCATCGTCATCAGGACGGCCAATAAGCGAATGGCTTGACGGATGACTCGATGCAATCCCCTTATCAATGGGTCGTCGTGTTTCTCCGAAAGATGATCGTCGTGAAGCGCCGACCCGTTTTCCTCTGACATGTTCATGGCCCCTTGACCGTTGGTTGAATGCTGACCCGAGAATGCGCACTCCACAGTCGCATCCGGAATTATCCTTAACCGCTATAGCCGAAGTTAGTCAAGAAGTTCTTGTTGCCGACGGCCGCCGACGGTGATGAAGCGAGCAGCGAGCAGGGAGCAGGGAGCCGCGGGAAGCCAGTTTTTTCTAGAGACGTTGCATCCTCTCTTCAGCTTTCCGAGTTGCCTCTGGCTCGACGATCACTGCTCGACTCATTCCGCTTTGTCCACTCCGAACGCTTGCTCACCGCTCGCCGCCAGTTCTTTTTCCAGCTGCCGGTGTACCCGCTTCGGCGAGCCAGTGTGCCTGGCCAGCAGGTCGTAGGCGACGGGTACGACGAACAGGGTGAACAAGGTGGCGGAGAGGATGCCGCAGAGGACGACGGTGCCGATCACGGTGCGGGTTTCGGTACCGGCGCCGGATGAAAGTAGCAGCGGGATGGAACCGGCGGCGGTGGTGATGCCGGTCATGACGATCGGCCGCAGGCGGATTGCGGAGGCTTCGAGGAGGGCTTCGCGGAAGGGTTTGCCGGCATCGCGCAGCTGGTTGGCGAATTCGACGATCAGGATGCCGTTCTTGGCGGCCAGGCCGACGAGCATGATCAGGCCGATTTGGCTATAGAGGTTGAGCGTCTGGCCGGAGAGGTAGAGGCCGAGGAGTGCGCCGGCCATCGCCAGCGGCACGGTGAGCATGATCACCAGGGGATGGACCCAGCTCTCGAACTGCGCGGCCAGCACCAGGAAAACGACGACGACGCCGAGCACGAAGGCAAAGAAGATCGCCCCGCCGGTTGCCTTGAAGTCCTCCGACTGGCCTTTGTAGTCGATGATCACCTCGGCGGGCAGGTGTTCCCGGGTCAGTTCCTCGAGGCTGCGCAGGGCGTCGCCCAGCGCCACTCCTTCGGCGAGGTTGGCTTCGAGGGTGATGGCACGCACCCGGTTGTAACGGTTGAGCTGAATCGAGTCGGCAAACTCTTCGAGGCGCACCAGATTGCCCAGCGGGATCAGCGCCTGCGTACGCGCCGAGCGGACGTGGATGTTCTCCAGACTGGCGGGGGTGCGCTGCGTGTTGCGTTCGCCTTTCAGGATCACGTCGTACTCTTCCCCGGCGTCGATATAGGTGGTGACCTTCCGCGAGCCGAGCACGGTTTCCAGGGTGCGGCCGATATCGCCGATACTGACGCCGAGTTCGGCCGCACGGTCGTAGTCGATGACCACGCGCAATTGTGGCTTGGTCTCCTTGTAGTCCCAGTCCAGCCCGACCAGGCCGGGATTCTTCTCGTTGATCTTCTCGACCAGGGTGTCGCGCCATTGCGCGAGCTGTTCATAGGTGCCGCCGCCGATGACGAACTGCACCGGCTTCTGGATGCGCGAGCCGAAGCCCTGGCGCATGACCGGGAACGCGCGCACACCGGGCAGATCCTTGAGACGCAGGCGGACGTCTTCCATGATCTCCCAGGCCGAGCGTCGCTGCGACCAGTCGTTGAGCACATTGATCACGATACCGGTATTGAAGATTTCGAAATTGCCGAAGGCGCGCGGGGCACGCACCAGCATGCGCGAAATCTCGCCGTCTTCCACCAGCGGCATCAGGCGCTGCTCGATTTCGGTCATGTAGGCGGCAATGTAGGGATAGGAACTTCCTTCCGGGCCGCTGACCATCACGTAGAAGACCCCCCGGTCTTCGCGCGGCGCGTATTCGTCGGGAATGTTCCGGTACAGCCACGCCGAGCCGGCAAGCAGGGCGACAAAGAGCAGGCCAATGATCCCGCTGTGCCTGAGCGAGGCCTGCAACAGGCTGTGATAGCCGCTGCGCACCTTGCCGAACAGGCGGTCGATGAAGCCCGACAGGCGCGAGTGTGCGGCACCCTGAGGCAGAATCTTCGAGGCCAGCATCGGCGACAGCGACAGGGCGACAAAGCTCGAGAAACACACCGCCGCGGCCATGGTCAGCGAAAACTCGGCGAACAGGCGGCCGATGTTGCCCTGCAGAAAGGCAATCGGCACGAAAACCGCGACCAGCACGACGGTGGTGGCGATGACCGCGAAACCCACCTGGCGGGTGCCGCGGTAGGCGGCCACGAGGCGCGTCTCGCCGTATTCCTGCATGCGCCGGTGAATGTTCTCGATGACCACGATGGCGTCGTCGACGACCAGGCCGATGGCCAGCACCAGCGCCAGCAGGGTGAGGATGTTGAGCGAGAAGTCGAGCGCCAGGAGGACCATGAAGGTGGCCACCAGCGAGACCGGCACGGTCACCGCCGGCACCAGCATGGCGCGCAGACTGCCGAGGAAGAGCAGGATCACGCCGACGACCATGGCGATGGCGATGAACAGCGTCTTGTACACCTCGTGGATGGCGCCTTCGACGAAGACCGAGCTGTCATAGCTCTGCTTGATCGCCATGCCCGGCGGCAGGGTGCTGTTGATGCGCGCCATTTCCGCCTTCGCCGCCTTGGCCACGGCGAGGGTATTGGCCGTCGATTGCTTGGTGATACCGATGCCGACCATCGGCACGCCGTTGCCGCGGAAGAACAGGCGGTCCTCGCTGGTGCCGCGCACGACGCGCGCGACATCGGCAAGCCGCACCAGGTAGCCGTCATCCCCGCGCGCCAGCACCAGCTGCGCGAAGTCCTGCGCGCTCAGGAAGCTGCGCTGGGTACGCACCGTGAACTGACGGTTTTCGGAGTCGATGCTGCCGGCCGGCAGTTCCAGGTTTTCGGCGCGCAAGGCGGCCTCGACATCGGCCACCGTGAGCTGGCGCGCCGCCAGCTCGCGCCGGTCCAGCCAGATACGCATGGCGTATTCCTGGCCGCCGCCGACGCGCACTCGGGCGACGCCGTCGAGCACCGAAAAGCGGTCCGTCAGGTAGCGCCGGGCGTAGTCGCTCAATTCCGGGATGCTCATTCCGTCGCCGGCCAGGTTGAGCCACATGATCACGTCTTCGTTGCTGTCCTGCTTCTGGATATCCGGCGGTTCGGCTTCGTCGGGCAGGTCGTCGACGATCGCCGAGACGCGGTCGCGGATGTCGTTTGCGGCGGCATCGATATCGCGACCGACGGCGAATTCGAGCGTAATCCGCGAGCGTCCATCCTCGCTGCTCGAGGCAATGAAGCGGATTCCCTCGACCCCCGAAATGCGCTCTTCGATCAGCTTGGTGACGCGGTTCTCGACAACGTTGGCGGCGGCGCCCGGGTAGCCGGTATCGACGGTGACGATCGGCGGGTCGATGTCCGGGTATTCACGCAGCGGCAGGCGCTCGAAGGACAGCAGGCCGAAGGCGATGAGCAGCAAGGACATCACCGAGGCGAATACCGGCCGGGTGACGGAGACATCGGAGAGGATCATGGTGTTCCGGCGCCGCCGGGCAGTGAGCGCAGCAGTTCCGGCAGGCTGCGGCTGCCGTCGTCGACGGCGATGATACGGACCGCCTGCCCCGGGCGCAGCTGCATGTGGCCGTGGGTGATGACCTGCTCGCCTGCGGCAATGCCCGTGACGACCTCGACCAGCCCGGGACGACGCCCGCCGATCTGCAATTCACGCCTGTCGGCCTTGCCGTCGCTGCTCACCACCAGGACGAATTGCTGCTCACCGAGCGGCAGCAGGGATTCCTCCGGGATGAGCAGCGTCGTGCGCGGCTCCTGCTGCACGACGACATTCATCAGCATGCCCGGCCTGAGCAGGTGCGCGGGGTTGGGAAGCGTCGCGCGCACGCGAATCGAGCGGGTGACCGGATCGATGCGGCTATTCACCGCCTTGACCGTGCCGCTGAACGTGCGCCCGGGATAAGCGCGGCTGCTGGCGGTCACTTTCAGCCCGGGGCGCAGCCCCTGCAGGTAAGTGGCGGGAACCGGGAATTCCAGCTTAACGGCGCTGTCGTCGTCGAGGGTGGTGATCAGGTCACCGGGCTCGACCAGGGCGCCGACGCTCAGGTCGCGCAGGCCGACAACGCCGGCGAATGGCGCCTTGATCAGGCGGTCGGCCAGGCGTGACTCAATGGCTGCCAGTCGCGCGCGCGCCGTTTGCCAGTCCCGTTGGCGCTCGTCGAGCAGCGATTTGGCCGTGGTGCCCCTGGCGGCCAGCGATTGGAAACGCTGATACTGACGCAGCGCTTCCTTGACCGTGGCTCGCGCTTCCTCGAGCTGGGCGTGTTCTTCGCGGCTGCTCAACTCGGCGAGCAACTGGCCCTTGCTGACGCGGTCGCCGTCGTCGAAATGGAGGGCACTGACGGTGTCGGTGACCGTCGCTGTCAAGGCGACCGATTCCCGAGCGGCGACGGTACCCAGCGCTTCGATGCTGTCAGCGAACTGGACCTGGCGGGCCGGGGCAACGATCACGCTCGGCGGCGGGTCCGCGGCCAGGGCGGTGCCGCAGAGCAGGCTCAGGCCGGCAAGCAGGAGGTGCAGGTCGATGTTCCTTCGCATGGGGCTCCCATCGGTTTGCCCGATATCGATTCAGTGCGGATACGCGTTCGCATAGTAGCAGCTAGGCCAACTGACCGCGGCGGTCGGGGGAGGTTCGCGTATGGTGTGGGCAGGCGCAGTCAATGCTGCGCACGCCATTGGCTGGGGCTGCAGTTTGCCCAGCTACGAAACGCCCGTGAGAAGGCGTTCGGATCGTCGTAGCGCAGCGCAGAGGCAATCGCCGACACGGACAGGGCGGTATTCTGCAGGAATTGCCGCGCAAGCTCGAAGCGCGCTTGGTTGATCAGCTGCTGGAGGTTCGTTCCTTCGTCCTCCAGCCGCCGCCGCAGGGTTCGTTCGTGGACCGCAAGCAGGTTTGCAACGGCCCCGGCGGTAGCCATGTTGCTGAGCAGCATTTGCGGCAGCATGCCTTGCACGCGCTCGGAAAATCCCATCGCTCCCTTGACCTCCGCATCCCGGATCGCGCCGGTGACCCGTTCGAGCTGAGTCGCGTCGGCGCCTTCGATTTCCTTTTCCAGCCAGGATGGAGCGAATACGATTCCTGACACTTCGGCCTCGAAGGCGACGTTGGCGCCGAACAGTCGGTGATAGGCGTCAGCACGGGCGGGCGGCGCATGCAGGAACTGTACGCGCTTGGTCTTCCAGGAAGAGCCGCACAGTTCGGCGAGGATGCGGTAGCCAATGGTGATCGCCGCATCCTGAATTTGTACAAGTGCTGGCAGGCCGTGCTGGAAAACCGAGTACCCAAGAACGACGTGGGAACTGTCGGGAGCAAGCAGTACCGGCGCCGCGCCTCGGTCGTGGATGTGGAAATGTCGTAGCAGGGCACGAATCGCCTCGCCGACCGTGGCGGAATTGCGCAGCATCTCGCCGAGCGGACCGAGGCCCTGCAACTCGAAGCGCTCACCGACCAGCAGTCCGAAATGATGGCAGCCGGTGAGCATCACGCAGGTTTCGAGAAGACCGCCCAGAACCTCGATTCCGATCCGGTTGTCGGGATTGTCGAACAGCCGCTGGTCAATGCCCGCCAGGGCAAACACGTCCAGCGGGCGGACTCCCAGTTCGCTGAGGACCAGTGGGATGGCGAGGATCGGGCCGACGCGAATCTCCCCTTGCCCACTGGTCGTCAGCAAATCCCGCGACTGCACTTGCGCTTGGCGGTCCATTTCCATGGGGGCGATCTCTTGGTGTAGTAAGTGGATGAGCATTGTGAGGCCTGGGTCACCTCAGTTCTGCGACCAGGGCCGGCAAAGAGAATCTGTCCGGAATTGCAAGGCATGATAGCGCCCAAAATTGCTATATTTAACAGGCATGACTAATCGGGAGGAAACCATGTCCAGGATGCGCAGCTTCACCAATAGACTATGCCTGCTGTTCACTGCCCTGTTGGTCGCCGCTCCGGCGACGGCGCAGCAGGTCACCGGCACCCTGGGCTCACCCAGTGCCACCACCAGCATCAGTGGCCAACAACTTCCGGCGCCCGATCCGGCGTTCGGCGGGGTCATCAAGAACGACGCCCTGCAGTCGACACCGTGGTGGGCACCGCGCATCGTGCCGCCGAAAGGCGCGCCGAACGTGCTGCTGATCATCACCGATGATGCCGGCTTCGGCGTCCCCAGTACTTTCGGCGGCGTCATTCCGACGCCGACGATGGATCGCATTGCCAGCGAGGGCCTGCGCTACAACCGCGTCTTCTCGACCGCGCTGTGCTCGCCGACGCGCGCCGCGCTGATCACCGGGCGCAATCACCACTCGGCCGGCTTCGGTGTGATCTCCGAACAGTCCACTGGCTTCCCCGGCTACAACAGCATCATCGGCAAGGACAAGGCAACCATCGGCCGCATCCTGCTCGATAACGGCTACTCCACGTCATGGTTCGGCAAGAACCACAACACGCCGGCCTTTGCGGCCAGTCAGGTTGGCCCCTTCGACCAGTGGCCGACCGGCATGGGCTTCGAGTATTTCTACGGCTTCGTCGGCGGCGACGCCAATCAGTGGCAGCCGAATCTGTTCCGCAACACCACGCAAATCTATCCTTTCGACGGCAAGCAGGGCTGGAACCTCATCACCGGCATGGCCGATGATGCCATCGACTACATTAGTCGCATTCATCAGACGGACCCCAGCAAGCCGATCTTCATCAAGTACGCGCCGGGCGCCACGCACGCGCCGCATCATCCGACCAAGGAGTGGGTCGAGAAGATCCGGGCGATGCACCTTTTCGATGATGGCTACAACAAGCTGCGCGAAACCATCTTCGAGAACCAGAAGAAGCTCGGCGTGATCGCCAAGGACTCGAAACTGACACCCTGGCCCAATGATGTCCTGAAGCCCTGGGATCAGCTCGGCGCCGAGGAGAAGAAACTGTTCATCCGCCAGGTCGAGATCTTCGCCGCCTATGCCGCCTACAACGATCACGAGATCGGTCGCGTGATCCAGGCCTTCGAGGACCTGGGCAGGCTCGACAACACGCTGATCATCTACATCAATGGCGACAATGGCACCAGCGCCGAGGGTGGACCGCTGGGTACGCCCAACGAGGTGGCATTCTTCAATGGCCTCAACGAACTACCCGTCGATGTGCAGATGAAGTTCTACGATGTGTGGGGTACCGAGCTGACCTACAACCACATGTCGGCCGGCTGGTCGTGGGCCTTCGATACGCCGTTCGACTGGTTCAAACAGAACGCCTCGAGGCTCGGTGGCATCAACCAGAACATGGTCGTCTCCTGGCCGGCACGGATCAAGGACAAGGGTGGCTTGCGCGAGCAGTTCATCCACGTCATCGACGTCGTGCCGACCATCCTTGAAGCTGCGGGCATCAAAGCACCCGAGATGGTGGACGGCATCAAGCAGGCGCCGATCGAAGGCACCAGCTTTGCCTACACTTTCGAGGCGGCCAATGCCAAGGTCGCGTCGAAGCACAAGACCCAGTACTTCGAGATGATGGGCCAGTGGGCGCTTTACGACGACGGCTGGCTGCTCAGCACCAAGGTCAATCGCGCGCCCTGGCAGGCTTTCGGCGTGGCTAATGCTGACCCGCTGAACAACCAGGTGTTCCAGCTGTACAACCTGAACACGGACTTCACGCAGGCCGACGATATCGCCGCGCAACATCCGCAGAAGGTCAAGGAGATGCGCGAGAAATTCCTCGCCGAAGCAAAGAAATACCAGGTCTTGCCGCTGGACGCGTCGGTGGCGGCGCGCATCGTCGCGCCGCGTCCGAACATCACTGCCGGACGTACGGAGTTCGTCTATACCCGGCCGATGGTTGGCCTGCCGCAGGGTGACTCACCATTCCTGCTGAACGCGTCCTACACCATCAGCGCCGATATCGACGTGCCGCAGGGCGGCGCCGAAGGCATGCTGCTGACTTCGGGCGGCCGCTTTGCCGGCTACGGCTTCTATCTGCTCAAGGGCAAGCCGGTGTTCCTCTGGAACATGGTCGATCTCGAGCGTATCAAGTGGGAAGGCAGCGAGGCCCTGACGCCGGGTCGGCACACGGTGGAGTTCGATTTCAAGTACGACGGCCTGGGCGTCGGTACGCTGGCCTTCAACAACATGAGCGGCCTCGGTAGGCCCGGTACCGGCACCCTCAAGGTGGACGGCAAGGTGGTCGACAGCAAGGACATGAAACGTACCTTGCCGATGATTTTGCAGTGGGACGAGAGTTTCGACATCGGTTCGGATACGCTCACCGGCGTGAACGACGCCGACTACAAGCCGCCCTTCCCGCTGACCGCCAAGCTCAACAAGCTGACGGTCAAGATCGACCGGCCGCAGTTGTCGCCCGAGGAAGCCAAGAAGCTTGAGGCAGCGATGATCGAAAAGGCCAAGAGCGACTAAGCCTGGCGTCGACGGCAAGAAGGACGCAGTCCGGGCATCGGAAGACGCCGGTCTGCGTTCTTTTCGTTCTGCCGCCGAACGAGGGCTCGGCCGTCCTGCTTGGGGCCGAGCCGGCAACGCTCACTGGCGGCTGGGCGACTTTCACAGTAATGGAGAAATGCATGCAGCTAGGAATCTCGAAAAGCCTCCTGGTCGTGTCCCTATCGTGCCTGCTCGGGGCGACTTCCTCCTATGCGGCCACCAGCCGGCAGCAGCAGATGAAGATGACCACACCCATCGCGCCCGGGGTCATGGTGCCGGATACGGTCAGCACCTCAATCGGCACGCTGAAACTCAACTACGGCTATCCCGATGACGCGACGACACAGAAGGTCTATGACAATCTCGATGCCTCGAGAGCACTACAGGCCTACCTGCTGGCCATTCCGATCGTCAATCAGGTGAGTATGCGTTCCACGCTGCGCGGGTTCGGGCCGGACAATCAGACCAACGTGATCTGGGAAGACCTTGTTGACTCGAAAACCGTCGAGCTCACGGCCAACGACAACACCATTTACAGCTTCATTTGGCTGGATACCAAGAAGGGGCCGCTGGTGGTCGAGGTTCCTCCCATGGTTCTCGGGCTCATTGACGACTTCTGGTACAAGTGGGTGGCTGACATCGGCATCACGGGTGCTGACAAAGGCAAGGGCGGCAAGTATCTGATTTTGCCACCGGGCTACAGCGGTGAAGTGCCCGAGGGCTACTTCGTCGTGCGTCCGAGTACCTATGGCAACTGGATGCCCTTCCGCTCCTTTCTGGTCGATGGATCAAGCAAACCCGGCGTTGAATCGGTCAAGAAACATCTCAGGATCTACCAGCTCTCCGATGCCGCCAACCCGCCAGCGATGAACTTCGTCAATGCCTCCGGCCTTCCTGCCAACTTCGTTCCTCCCGGCGACTACAGCTTCTGGAGCCTCCTGAACGAGGCCGTTCAGGAAGAACCGAGCGCAGGAAGTGACCCGACAACGCTTGGTCTGTTTGCCGCCATCGGCATCGAGAAGGGCAAGTCCTTCAATCCCGATGCGCGGATGAAGAAGATTCTGACCGACGCTGCGAATATCGGTGCGGTGACGGCGCGGGCGATTGCCTTCCGAATGCGTGAAAAAGACGCCTTCTTCTATCCGAACAGTCCCTGGCGCCTGCCCTTCTTCGGTGGCTACAAGTTCGAGGTTTCGCCCGGTGTGGCCAATCTGGATGGCGCTGCCTTCTTCTACTATTTCGCCACTGGCGTCACCCCGGCCATGACCGAGAAGATGGTTGGCAAGGGCTCGCAGTATCCATGGTCTGCACAGGACGCGGCGGGCAAGCCGTTCGAAGGCGGCAAGAACTACAAGCTGCACCTGCCGCCCAACATTCCGGTAAAGGACTTCTGGTCGGTCATCGTCTATGACAACCAGACACGCTCGATGGTCCAGACGGACCAGCAGTTCCCCAGTGTCAGCAGCCAGAACAAGGACATGGTGGTCAACCAGGACGGCTCGGTCGATGTCTACTTTGGCCCCAAAGCGCCGCCAGGCAAGGAAGGCAATTGGGTACAGACCATCCCGGGGAAAGGCTGGTTCATGATCCTGCGCCTGTATGGACCGCTTGAGCCGTGGTTCAACAAGACCTGGCGGCCGGGCGAGATCGAACTGCAGCCATAGGCTGAGTGCGGCGGCGTTCGGCACGAGGTGCCGGCGGGCGCCGCACGGGCATTTCCATCGTCGAATGTCGAATGGTGCTGGCCCGGGGCCGCTTAGCCGGCCGGCTACGCGAGCCTACCGGTTGTTCATCTCCGCGGCCGCGTCCTTCATCGTTTTTCTCGGAACCGTCAAGTCTATTTCGGGACAAGGCGCCCTGGAATTGATCAAGATGACCATATGCCCCTTGGGGACCTTCTTCTGTACTTCGGCGTCGATATAAAGGGTATCCATGGCCACAGGTGGGCTGCTTCCCTGCCATATCCGCTCATTCGATTGCGAATAGATGATGTAGCAGGCTGCCGATGCCGCCGTCGAAAAAGAAAATGCCAGCAAAGCAAAAATAGCTTTCATGTCAGACCTCTTGTGCTAGTCCTGCGACGACAATGCCACGCGCTCTGCAGCGATTCTACCGCCAATTAAGGGGCTTGCAGCGTATTGCCTTTCCCTTGGAATGCCGCCTGATCGGCGACAGCGCCATCCAGCAGTCGCTCGCATTCCACCATCAGCGCGCGTCCGATCTCGGACTCGTAGTTTGCGTCCAGCGCTTCCAGCATTTCCTGCGCGGTGTGCAGTCCTGCTTGCCGCGACAGGGTGTCGGCAATCTGCCGCGCCAGCTGCTCGCTCAAGGCGGACAGCTGCCGTCGCTCGGCGAGCGGCAGGCAACGTTGTGAGCGGGCCAGCCAGTCCGCCGCGAGGCTGGCGCCCTGAGCTTCCTTAAGCCACTGACCATGCGCGTAGTAGACCGACAGGCGTTCGGCAGCGAGGGCAAAGATCAAGGCGACGCGTAAGCCACGCTCCGTCGCGGGCGAAGGCGAAGCGGCTTTCCAGCTCATCTGCAGCGCTCCGTCTGCCGGCAAGGGGGGCGGCGCGTTGCACACCTGGCGGCCCGCCGGAGCATACTGGCTCTCACTCCGAATAGCGCAGTTCGACGCGGCGCATTTTCTGTCTGCACTGTTCCGTCTTGCAGGCTTTCGGTGTCTTTTCACTACCGACGCTGTAGCGGCGAATCTGGCCGCCGGGAACCCGGTAACTGCGCAGCAATTTCCTGACCGCGGCAACCCGCTGTTCGGCGATGGCGACGTTGTAGTTGCGACTGCCGAGGTCGTCGGTGTAGCCGATCAAGGTCACCGACTTCTCCGGGTTTTCCTTGAGATAGCTTGCGTGCTGCTGCAGCTTGGCTCTTTCCTGGCGATTGACCGTCACGCCACCCAGAGAGAAGTAGATGTTGTTTTCCACCTGGTTGGCGGTGACCATCACTTTTCGGTCGACTGCTGCTGCCGTCTTTTCCTGAGCCGTTGCCGGGGGCGGGGCGGTGCTTTCTGCGCGCTCTTCTGGTAGGGAGCTGCATGCGGACAAGACCAGAGCCAGGGCAGCAAGCAGGCCGCAGCAAGGAGCAGGAAAGCGGCTAAGGGTCATGGCTTTCATGATTTTAATGTCTTGGGTGCCTGCAGGTGTCATGACTGTTTGCGGGGAGGGGATTCCGGTTCCGGATCGAGCTTCTGCTCCGGCTCGGAGTCGGAGTCGGAGTCGGACTTGGCCTGGGCCTGGGCCTCGGCCTTTGCCGCGGCCGTTGGCACCGGCATCAGCTCGGCTGCCGATTTTGCGGCCGCAGTTTGCGCGCGCTGTTGGGCCATGAAGCCCAGCGCCAGCTGCTGGTAGAGCTCGGGACTGACGCGTCCGCTGACCGCCTTGGCGATCAGTGTGACGGCCATCAGGCTGATCACCATCTCGTGGCCATCGATCATTTCCATGACGATGATCGCGGCGGTGATCGGCGATTGCGTGACCGCGGCCAGGAAGGCCGCCATGCACAGCGCCGTGATCGGCACCGCTTCGGCGCCAAAACCCAGAATGCCACTGGTACTGGCACCAACGGCTGCACCGACCGCCAGCGATGGGGCGAAGATGCCGCCAGGAATGCCGGAAAAATAGGTCACTACCGTGGCCACGAAGCGGGTGATGGGGGCGTGCCAGGGCGCCGACAAGGCGTCGCTGGAAATCAGCGAGGAGCTGACCATGTAGCCACTGCCGAAAGACAAGCCGCCGCCAAGCCAGCCGACGAGGGCAATGATCAGGCCGCAGCCGCCGGCAAACAGCACCGGACGCGCGCTGCGCCAGCGCCAGAGGATGAAGTTGGGCTGCTGTTGTGGCCACAGCAGCAGACGACTGAAAACACCGCCGAGCAGCCCGCAGGCCATGCCATAGAACAGAACCGGGCCAACGATTTCGTTGAACTGTGAAATCTTCATGCGCCCGAAGTGGTAGTAGTTACCCTCCAGCGCAATGGCCACCAGGCCCGACAGGATGATCGTGCCGACCAGGATTCCGGTGGTCTTGGCTTCCAGGCGTTTGCCCAGTTCCTCGACGGCGAAGACGATGCCCGCCAGGGGCGTGTTGAAGGCTGCGGCAATACCCGCAGCGCCGCCGGCGAGAATCAGATCCGCCGGGGAAATTGCCCGGGCGTGCGGCAGGAAGCGATGCGAGAAGTGCAGAATCGACGCCGCCACCTGCACCGACGGTCCTTCGCGACCGGCGGAAAAGCCGCCCAGCAGCGCCATCGATCCGACGACAATCTTGCCGCAGGCGATGCGCATCGATACCAGGTTGCTGACCGACTCTCCACGTGCCGCAAGGTGTGTGGCTGCGATGACCTGGGGAATGCCGCTGCCCTGTCCGCCCGGGAAAAAACGCCGCGTCAGCCAGACCGCAGCCATCCCGGCCAGCGGCGCGGTGACGAACGGCATCCATGGGAAGGGCAAGCCGGGGTGGTAGTTGTAGAGGTCGAAAAATGCCTTCAGCGCGACGTCGGTGAGTCGCGTGAAGGCGACCACCGCCAGGCCGGCGCATGCCGCGGCCCCCCACAAGGTTAACCGGGTACGCCACCGGAAGGTGCTGAGTCTGCCGCGGAGAGGATTCAGGTGTTTCATGCGCATCCTGTCGGTATGGTTGATGGCGGCCAACTTGCGCTGGGCTGTTCAGGGCAGCAATCGGCGGCGGACAAAGTACCGTCGTGGCGGGCTGCAGCGACGGAGAATTATAACTTCGGGTGAAGGATGAAAATCCGCAGCATCGCCGATTCCCTGCATCGCGGGCGGTGCCCAAGCCGAGCAGTCTAACATCCGCCGCGGCAAGGGTGAGCAGACTCGAAAGCCGTGCGCGAAAGCTGCTCGGCTGGGCTAGCGCTGCAACGGACGGGCGCCGGTATGCTAGGCTCAGAGGGTGGCAGTTTGACACTTCATCAGGAGGTCCCATGAGCTGGCGCCCACTTCGTATCGGTCTTTCGGCACGCATTTACCATCCGCAGGCCGGTGCAACGGCCCTGCTGTCGAAATCGCTGCACTACCTCGAGCAGTCGGTCGCGCATTGGGTGATGTCGCGCGACGTGATGGTGTTCATGATTCCGGCGGTGAGTGGTGACGGCCTCGTCAATCGCAGCAGCATCCGGCTCTCGGACTATCCGGAGTACCTCGACGGACTGTTGTTGCAAGGTGGCGCCGACGTCAGCCCGCAAAGCTATGGCGAAGAGGCGCTGCATCCGGATTGGGCGGGAGATATCGTTCGCGACGCCTACGAAATGGAACTGCTGCATGAATTCATCGAGGCCGGCAAGGCCGTTCTGGGGATTTGTCGGGGCGCGCAGGTAATCAACGTGGCCCTCGGCGGAACGCTCTATCAGGACATCGCGACGCAGATCGACGCGGCGGGAACGCACGTCCATGACGATTATGACCGCCACAGCCATGCGATTGCGTGGGAGGAGGATGCGGGCCTGGCCAAGCTCTATCCCGGTGCCGGTGGCGGCAAGGTGATCTCGATTCATCACCAGTCGATCAAGGCGCTTGGCCGCGGCCTGAGGATTGAGGCACGCAGCGAGAGTGACGGCGTGATCGAAGCGGTACGCCTGCAAGGCAAGCCCTATGTGCTGGGTCTGCAGTGGCATCCCGAGTTTCACCCGCCGGGAAGCCCTGACCTGCTGGACAGTACGCCGATACTCGACGAATTTCTCAACGCCGCGCGCGGCCGACGCTGGTGAAGCGAGCGCCTTGCCGGGAATGAATTGGATGAGTTGCTTGCGGCGAGGGTGATGTGCCCTCGCCGCGCAGTCAACTTTTCAGTCTCCTCACAGCATCCGCCGTGCGCTCATGCCTCGCCTCCGCTGGCCAGCAGAGCGACCGGGAAGCTGGCCAGGACCTGGCCGAGCGCCAACTGTCCTCCTGCCGCATGGCTTTCGCCACTGAGCAGATTGCGCCAGCCAGCGCTGGCCAGAGCGTCGGGCAGTTCGAGCATCGTGTCGGCCCAGACCTCGTTGCCCAGCGGCAGCACCCGGTTGTCACCGAGCAGACGCACCGGCAGCAGTGGCACGACGACGACGATGGCGCGTTCGCCGTGGCGGCGCGCGTAGGCGCAGACGTGCGCCGCGTGCTCGCCGCTGACTTTCAGCGGCAGATAGTCACCCTGCTCGAGAAGCTCCGGCCAGCGCGCGCGCAGGGACAGACTTTGCCACAGCGTGTACAGCTTGATGCGCCCGTCGCTCATGTCGGCGACCAGCGGCTGCAGACGTTCGCGCCACTGTTCCGGTGGTGCATCGACCAGGGCTTGCACCTGCGCCAGCAGCTCGCGGCGTAGCGCGAAGTCGACCGGCCGGCGGTTGTCCGGGTCGACCAGATTGAACTGCCATAGCTCGCAGCCCTGGTAGATGTCCGGCACGCCCGGCGAGGTGACCTTGATCAGCGCCTGCGCCAGGGCATTGATCAAGCCGTGGTGGCTGATGGTCTGGACCATGGGCACGAAGTCGGCCAGGAACAGGTTCTTGTCGCCGGGTGCCAGCAGGGCGTGGACAAAGTCGCTGACCGCGCCTTCGTACTCGCTGTTGACCTGCACCCAGCTGCTGTGCTCCTTGCCTTCACGCAGGGCCTTGATCATGTAGGCATCGATACGCGTCCGGTAGTCGGCCAGTTCCTCGTCGTTCGGCGGGGTCAGCGGCCAGGTTCCGACCAGCGTCTGGTAGAGCAGGTACTCGTCGTTGCGCGACGGGGCATCGACGCCGTCGACCAGATGCTTGCGGCCGCGATTCAGGCGGCGCCAGCGCTTAAGCATCAGCTTCCATGCGGCCGGTATCTCGGAGAGCACGTTGATGCGTGCGCGCGCGTCCTCGGAACGCTTGCTGTCGTGCGTTGAGGTGGCGAGCATGTTGTGCGGCCAACGGACGGCGCGGGCGCGTGTGGCGGCATGAAATGCGGCCACCGAAATACCGAAGCGGCGCGGCTCGCCGCCGACGTCGTTGAGCGAGGTCAGGCGATGATAGCGGTAGAAGGCGGTGTCCTCGACACCCTTGGCCATCACCGGCGACGACACCTGCTGGAACTTCATGGCGAAGGCTTCCAGCGGCTCGCGGTAGGAGGCGCTGCGACCGCGGCCGAGATCGGTGGTCAGCACGCCCTCGATGAAATCGTAGATGCCGGTATCGAACAGTGGGCTGCGCTTCTTGGCCACCGCCACTGCCCAGGTGATGTGGCGGCGGTCGTCGCCCGACAGTTTGCCGTGGGCAACGTAGCTGCGATAGACGGGGAAGCAAGCGACCACTTCGACCAGCGCGTCGCGCAAGCCGTTGAGGGTGAAGTCGCAGGTGTCCCGGTCGGCCGTGGCGATGCGTGCCAGGCGGTTGGCGAGGACGCTGAACTCGCTCGCCAGCGCGGTGTGCATGATCAACTTCTTGGCATCGTAGGCGAGTTCTTCGAAGTCGCTGTCGACGCCCGTGAAGTCGCGGTAGATGCGCGTCATGCGCCGCTCGGAGGCGGTGTCAACAAAGAGGTTGTTGACCAGATTGGCGAAGCGGTAGCCGGTGGCGCCATGGATCGGCCAGTCGTCGGGCAGGCGTTCGTGCTCGGCAAGGATCTTCTCGATGACCAGATAGATCGGCAGAGGGTCGCCTGGGCATGGGGGCTTGCCGCCCGCCGCCTGTTGCAGCTGGTGGAAGTATGCACCGGGGTCGAACATGCCGTCCGGATGGTCGATGCGCAGCCCCTCGACCTTGCCCTGGGCAACGAGATCGAGTATCAGATGGTGGGTGGCGTCGAACACGGCCGGGTCTTCCATGCGCAGCGCGGCAAGGTCGTTGATGTCAAAGAAGCGCCGATAGTTGATCTCGTCGCAGGCGACCCGCCAGTAGGCCAGGCGATAGCCCTGCAGCTGGATCAGCTCGTGCAGCAGATCGAAGCTGGCCGGATGGCCGGGGCGGCCGTTGAACTCGGCGAGATTGTCGGCGATGTGGTGGGCAATATCGGCGCGAGCTTCGGTGAGTGCCGCCAGGTGACGCTTGTGCACTTCCTTGTCGCGCTGCCGCTCGGCCATTTTCGGCGGCTTGGTATTGGTCCGCGCCGGCAGGTGTCCAAAGGCGGTGAGCAGGGTTTCGAGTTCTCCATAGCGCTCGTGGTTCTCGCCGAGCGTGGCCGCTAGGCGTTCGCGGCGATGGCCGATGATGCGCGGGTAGCTCGACGGGTCCACCGGCAGCCGGTGCTGGTAGTAGAAGATGCTGAACTCGCCACGAACGGCGTCGTAGTCGAGGCGCAGTTCGCCGGCGTTGAGCACCTGCCCGTAGTGGGCCCCGAGCAGCGGTAGCAGCACCTTGCCTTTGAGCTGGCGGTTGAGCGGATCCCAGTCGATGTCGAAAAACGCGCCCCAGGCCGAGGCCGGACCGTTTTCCAGGACGTCAAGCCACCAGGCGTTGTCCGAGCCCATGATCCCCATGTGATTGGGGACCACGTCGATGACCTGCGACAGGCCGTGTTCTTTGAGGGCGGCGGCAAAGTCCTCGAATTCCTGGGTGGTGCCGATTTCCGGATTGAGTTCGGCGTGGCCGACGATGTCGTAACCGTGCGTGCTGCCCGGTCGCGCCCGCAGATAGGGCGAGGCATAGCAGTGGCTGATCCCCAGCGCCGCCAGATAGAACGACAGCGCCCCGGCCTGGGCAAAGGTGAAATCGCGATTGAACTGCATCCGGTAAGTTGCGCGCGGAATGATCGTTGCCCGCGGCGAAGGCATGGCTATTTCCTCAGGCGGTACGACCGCCGTGCCGCGCTCGTTGATCAGTTGTTCGCCAACGGCGCCGAAGCGTCCGTCCTCCGGCCAGTCTTCGAGATCCAGCGGCAGGCGGCGGCGCCAGTTAGGATGCTGGTCATCGCGGCTGCCGGGCAGATTGGCCTGCTCGACGGCGCCGAGGATGTCTTCGGGCTGGACGACCAGCAGCTGGGCCGGGGTTCTCGCCAGAAAAGCGTGGATGGCGACCACGAAGTCCGGGGTGATCTCGGGAACCGAGAAGGGGTGCACGCTGGCGCCCTCGGGGAGCAGGTCGGCGTGTTTGAGTGCCATCAGGAAGCGGGCGCGATCCTGGGCACGCTCGACAACCATGTGGTCGAACAGCGCTTCATCGGGGAACAGCTGCAGCGCCGCGCGGGTGTCGATGTCGTGGCCCTTCCAGAAGCCCTTCAGGGTTGGCAGATCGTGGGTGCTGACGGCGACCAGGGCCTGCCGCGGATATTCGGCGGGTGGCTTGAAGTTACCGTCCTCGCTGCGCTCGAAAAGGAAGGGCCGGTAGGAGAGCACGCCGGCGGTTGCCAGACGCGGTCGGAAACCGTCGGGGACGGTGCCCAGGTCTTCGCCGATGACCATGCAGCGATTGCGCTGGCTTTCCAGTGCGACGATGGCCAGCAGGTCTGCGAGCGGATAGTTGACGTAGGCGCCTTCAGTCGCTGGTCGGCCAACGGGAACCCAGAACAGACGTGCCAGGCCCATCACATGGTCGATGCGCAGTGCCCCGCAGTGGCGCATGTTGGCGCGCAGCATGGCGATGAATGGTGCGTAGGCCGCTTCGCGCAGGCGGTGCGGGACCAGTGGCGGCAGCCCCCAGTCCTGACCGACCGGGTTGAACTCGTCGGGGGGGGCACCGACGTAGGCGGCGCCGGCAAAGGCGCTTTGCCACGCCCAGGCCTCCGAGCCGCCGGGATTGACGCCGACCGCCAGATCCTGATAGAGGCCGACGCCGACGCCGCGACGCCACGACTGCTGGCCAAGGGCGGTGAGTTGTTCGTCGGCGAGCCACTGCAGCCAGGCCGCGTATTCGACGGCTTCGGCATGTTCGCTGGCGAAGGTGGCCACCGCCGGCGCCTGCGGGTCGCGGTATTCCTCGGGCCACGCCGGCCAGCCCCAGACGGCGGGGTTTTCCTGCTGGAAATGGGCTTGCAAGGCCTCGAAACGGGCATGCAATTCGAGCGTCAGGCCGCTTTCCGAGCGGAACAGGCGGAAGGCGCGCGCGCGGGCGGTGTCATGGGCCAGATGCTGGTCACGGAAGTGTCGGTAAAGCGCGGCCAGAACTTCGCGCTTGGCGGCCGAGACTTCCGGGTAGTCGACTTCGTCAGCGACGCGCAGGCGTCGCAGCCGCGCCTGGAAACGCTCGGAGGCGACCAGGTTGCGGGCGGCCTCGCACTCGCTGAACTCGGGGACGGCTTCGACATCGATGTACAGCACGTTGACGAAGCAGCGGCTGGATGGGCTGTAGGGGCTGATCCGCGCCGGGTCTTCCGGGAACAGGGCATGCAGCGGATTGACGCCGATCACCCCGCCGCCAGCGTCTGCCGACAGATCGATCAGGGTGCGCAGGTCGCCGAAGTCGCCGATGCCCCAGTTGCGCCGCGAGCGGACTCCGTAGAGTTGCACCGTCGGCCCCCAGACGCGACCGTCTCCCTGCACGGCGTCGGGCAAGAAACAGCTCTCAGGGGCGACCACCAAAGTCATCGCCACCTGCGCCAGGCCGCCGCTGCCGGGTTGTTCGACTTCCAGGCGGTAGTAACCGGCTTCGCTCGGCGGCGGCAGGACGAGTTCGCCGCGCAGGAAGTCGACGCCGTCAACGCGCTGCTCGGCGAGCCGTGGCAGCTTGGCGGGCTCGAACTCGCCGCTGCTCGAGGCTCCGTTCTCGGCGCTCAGGATCCAGCGGTGCGGCTGGCTGGCGCGCGCCACCGGCAGCGTGACGGCAAGCGTTGGCGTCTCGCCGAGTGCGACCACCTTGACCGGCGGTAGTGGCCGTCGCCATTCGTCGTCTTGCAGGCATTGCAACAGCGTTGCCGGATCGGCATCGGCGGGAAAGTGCATCGCCGCCAGCAGGGTGCGCTGGGTCTTTTCCGAGGTCGCGTGCGCTTTGCCCCAGACATCCTCATAGCCGGCGCTGATGCCGCAGTGCTCGGCAAGTTGCGCCAGCCCGTCGTGGCGCTTCTCGTCGGCGGCGCTCATGGACGGTCTCCGAGGTGCAGATGCCAGGCCACCGACCACGCCGGCAGTTGGCCGCTGGCGAGTGCCTTGGCGTCAAGATTGGCGGTTGCGAAGAGCAGGCGGCCATCAGGCGGCGTGACGGCGAGGGCATCCTCGCCGAGATTGGCGAGCAGGGTCAGCAGGCTGCGGTCGCCAAGCGTCCAGTTGATCGACAGGCAACGTGGCGACAACAGTTTCAGCTGCGGATCACCATTGCCCATGCCGGCCAGACGCGGCGCAATCCACTGCTGACGCAGCGTCAGCAGCTGCCGGTGCAGTTCGAGGGTGGCCCGGTGGGGCGCCCGCTCGATCGCGCTCCAGTCGAGAACGCCGGCTTCGAAGGTCGCCAGCGCGTTCGGATCGGGGATGCTGGCACGCACTTCCGGATCGGAAAAGCGCGCAAAGCGCCCGAACTCGCGGCGGCGCCCTTCGGTCACCAGACGCGCGAGCTCGGGGCCGAAGTCACAGAAGAACTGGAAGGGCTGCGTGGTCGCAAATTCCTCACCCATGAACAACAGCGGTGGTTGCGGCGCGAGCAGCAGGACGCTGGTCACGGCCTCCATCGTTAGCGGCGAAGCGAGGTGGCTGAGACGCTCGCCAAAAGCGCGATTGCCGATCTGGTCGTGGTTCTGCAGGAAGTTGATGAACGCGGCCGGCGGCAGGTGGGCACTCGCTTCGCCGCGCAGTTTGCCGTGCGCAAAAGTCGATGCCTCACCCTGATAGGCGAAGCCTTCGGTCAGGCAGCGGCCGAGCAGGCGTGCCGGCTCGGCGGCATAGTCGGCGTAGTAGCCGTCGGTTTCGCCGGTGGCCAGAACATGAAAGCAGTGATGGATGTCGTCGTTCCACTGCGCCGTTCCGTGCACCAGGCGGCCGGACTCGTCGCGAGTGAGGTAGCGCGCCTGATTGTGTTCGTTCTCGAGCACCATGTGGACGTGCCGCGCGCGTCCCGGCACCGCCTTGAAGGCAGCGGCGAGGTCTTCGATGATGTCCGGCGAGCTGTCGTCGCAGATGGCATGGATGGCGTCCAGGCGCAGGCCGTCGAGATGGAACTCCTCCAGCCAGTAGAGGACGTTGTGTACGAAGAAGTCACGTACCGCGCGACTGCCTTCGCCATCGAAGTTGATCGCCGCGCCCCAGGGGGTTTCATGACGCGGGTTGAAGAAGTCGGGCGCGTAGGCGTGTAGATAATTGCCTTCCGGGCCGAAGTGGTTGTACACCACGTCGAGCAGAACCATCAGGCCGCGTTCGTGCGCGGCGGCGACCAGGCGCTTGAAGTCTTCCGGGCGGCCGTAGGCGGCATCCGGCGCGAAGGGCAGGACGCCGTCGTAGCCCCAGTTGCGCTGCCCCGGGAAGTCCGAGACGGGCATGATTTCGAGAGCCGTAACGCCGAGTTCGACGAGATAGTCGAGGCGCTCGATGGCTCCGGTGAAGTCGCCAGCCTTGGTGAAGCTGCCGATATGCAGCTCGTAGATAACCGCTTCCTCCCACGGCCGACCACGCCACTCGCCGTCGGGCCAGTCGAAGTCGGCGGGGGCAACGACCTCGGAGGCGCCATGCACGTCGTCCGGGTTGAAGCGCGAGGCCGGATCGGGGACCAGCAAGCCGTCCGGCAGCTTGAACAGGTAGCGGTTGCCGGCTTGTGCTTCGGCGACGGTGAGTTCGAACCAGCCGCCCGCGGCGGCGATCATCGGCCGCTCGGCGGCGCCGTCAAGTTGCAGACCGACGGTGTCTACGCCGGGCGCCCAGAGGCGAAAGCGGACACCGCCTTCGTCGAGGACTTCGGCGCCGAAAGGCATGTTGTGCTGGCGTTTCATGATTTCTTCCTTTGCTGCAGGAGAGCCAGCGAACGGCTCTCTAGGGGGTAGGTGTCGCCGCTCTGGAAGACGCCGTCAGGCTGCAGGCCATTGGCGATGTGCGTATCCAGGACGCTCAGCCACTCGCAAGCTTCGGGCAGTACCGGCAGGCGAAAGTCGAGATTTTCGTGGTAGCTGTTGAAAAGCAGCAGGAAGTTGTCGTCATGTACCGGGCGGCCGCGTCGGTCGCGCTCCTGCATTGCTTCGCCGCTGAGATAGACACCCAGACATTGCGCGTAGCTGTGCGACCATTCCTCGTCGTTCATCTCGCTGCCATCGGGTTTCAGCCAGTGGATGTCCTTGAGCAGCGAACCCTCGGGGGCGCTACCGTGGAAGAAGTTGCGGCGCCGGAAAACCGGATGCTCGCGACGCAGGGCAATGACCCGTTGCACGAAAGCCAGGAAGTCGCGATCGGCTGGCGATAGATCCCAATTGACCCAGCTGATCTCGTTGTCCTGGCAGTAGGCGTTGTTGTTGCCGCCCTGGGTACGCCCCATTTCGTCGCCGGCGAGCAGCATCGGCACGCCTTGCGAGAAGAACAGGGTCGCCAGCATGTTGCGTTTCTGCCGCGCGCGCAGTTCGTTGATCCCGGCGTCGTCGGTCGGCCCCTCGGCACCGCAGTTCCAGGAACGGTTGTTGTCGTTACCGTCGCGGTTGTCTTCGCAGTTGGCGGCGTTGTGCTTGTCGTTGTAGCTGACCAGATCATGCAACGTGAAGCCGTCGTGGGCGGTGATGAAGTTGACGCTTGCCCAGGGCTTGCGGCCGCTGTGCTGGTAGAAGTCGCTGGAGCCGGTCAGGCGGCTGGCGAAGTCGCCGATCAGGCCGCAGTCGCCTTTCCAGTGCGCGCGCATGGTGTCGCGGTAGTGGTCGTTCCACTCGCCCCAGCCGGCCGGGAAGTTACCGACCTGATAACCGCCTTCGCCGAGGTCCCAGGGTTCGGCGATCAGCTTGACCTGCGACAGCACCGGATCCTGCAGCAGGATGTCGAAGAAAGCGCCCAGCTTGTCGACCGCATGCAGTTCGCGTGCCAGTGCCGATGCCAGATCGAAACGGAAGCCGTCGACGTGCATTTCCAGCACCCAGTAGCGCAGCGAGTCCATGATCAGCTGCAGCATGCGTGGCTGTTGCAGGTCGAGGGTGTTGCCGCAGCCGGTGTAGTCCATGTAGTAGCGTGGATTGTCGGCGACCAGCCGGTAGTACGCGGCGTTATCGACTCCGCGTAGAGAGAGCGTGGGGCCGTTCTGGTTGCCTTCTGCGGTGTGGTTGTACACCACGTCGAGAATGACTTCGATGCCGTGCGAGTGCAGCGTCTTGACCATTGTCTTGAACTCGCTGACCGAGCCACTGGAGCTAAAGCGGTGGTCGGGCGCGAAGAAGCCGAGCGTGTTGTAGCCCCAGTAGTTGGTCAGGCCACGTTCGATCAGATGGCGGTCGTTGAGGAAGGCGTGCACCGGCATCAGCTCGACCGAAGTGACGCCCAGGCGCTTGAGGTGATCGATCACCGGTGCCGTTGCCATTCCGGCGTAGGTGCCGCGCAAGGACGGCGGTACTTCCGGATGCTGCATCGTGAAGCCGCGCACATGCGTCTCGTAGATCACCATGTCCGTCCAGGGGATGTTCGGTGCCTTGTCGTCGCCCCAGGTGAAGGCCGGGTCGATGACCCGGCACTTGGGCATGCCGGCGGCGTTGTCACGACGGTCGAAGGACAGATCCCCGTTACGGTGACCGATCTTGTAGCCGAAATGCGCGTCGCTCCAGCGCACCTCGCCGACGATATCCTTGGCGTAAGGCTCGATGAGCAGCTTGTTGCCGTTGAAGCGGTGGCCGCGCGCCGGGTCGTAGGGGCCGTAGACGCGGTAGCCGTAGAGCAGGCCCGGGCGCGCCTCGGGCAGGTAGCAGTGCCAGACCAGATTGGTCTGCTCACGCAGTTCGATACGCTGCACCTCGCGGCGTCCCCTGGGATCGAACAGGCAAAGTTCGACGCGTTCGGCGTGTTCGGAAAAGAGGGCGAAGTTGACGCCCTCGCCGTCCCAGGTAGCGCCACGTGGTGTAGGTGAGCCGGGCCAGACGGCGGTAACGGGAAGGTTCATGCGGGATATCTCCTAGATTTGGTAACGGGTGACCCCGGCTATGTCCTCGCCTTTGGCGAGGACGACGATGCCGCCATCGCTGACGGTATAGCGGGCGCGGTCGGCGGCGGCGTCGAAGCCGATGCGCGAGTTTGCTTCGATCACGTTGTAGCGGTCGACGATGACCCGCTTGAGACGTGAGCCACGGCGGATGACCGTGTAGTCCATGATCAGGCTGTCCTCAATTTCGACGTCTTCCTCGACGATGACTTCGCGACGCAGCATCGAGTTCTTGATGCGTGCGCCGCTGACTCGCGAGCCCGCGGCGATGGTGCTGTTGCTGATCTCGCCAGTGATCATTGGCGAGGGGCCCTGGTAAGAGCTGGAGTTGATGAACCACTTCGGATTGAAGAGGTTAAAGCGCGGCCTGGCGCCGAGTACGTCGTAGTGGGCGGCGTAGTAGGCGTCGATGTTGCCGACATCTCGCCAGTAGGACTGTTCCTCGTAGTCAGCAACGCCGGGGACGTGGTTGTCGGCGAAGTTGTAGGCCAGCACCTGGTGTGTCTTGATCAGGCGCGGCAGGATGTGGTGGCCGAAATCGTGCTCATCGTTGTCGTTTGCCTCGCGCAGGGCCTTGAGCAGCACATCGGTATTGAACAGGTAGTTGCCCATCGAGCCGTAGGCACGCGTCGGGTCGGTGAGCATCGCCGGCGGATTGGCTGGTTTTTCAAGGAAGCTGCGGATGCGGTGTCGCTTGTCAGCGTCGATGATGCCGAAGGCCGAGGCCTCGGCCAAGGGCACCGGAATCGCTGCCACCGACACGTGGGCGGAATTTCCGCGGTGGAAGTCGATCATCTGACGCACGTCCATGCGGTAGATGTGATCCGCCCCGAAGACGGCGACCAGGTCCGGCGAGTGGCGCTCGATGAGGTTGATGTTCTGGAAGACGGCGTCGGAGGTGCCCTGGAACCACTCCGTACCACCGCCGCGCATTTGTGGCGGCACGACGGTGACGAACTGGCCGGTGTAGGCATTTGAATTCCCCCAGGCCTTGGCGACGTGCTCGATCAGCGACTGCGACTTGTACTGAACCATCATGTAGATGCCACGGATCTCGGAGTTCACCATGTTACTGAGTACGAAGTCGGCAATCCGGTAGCGGCCGCCGAAGGGCACCGCCGGCTTGGAGCGTTCTGCGGTCAGAGGATGCAGCCGGGAACCCTGGCCGCCGGCCAGGACCATCGCAAGTACTTTCATGGTGTTTCTCCTTAACGGGTAAAAATCAGCTTGGTTCTTGATCTTCAAGGTTTCTGAGCAGGCTGAAGAGGGGTACCGAAATCCAGTCTGGTCGGTTGCCCATCTCGTAGCGCAACTCGTAGAGCGCTTTCTCGATCACGAAGAATTCGATCAGTCGTTCAGCGGCACCAGGCTCCTCCGGCCATGCCGGGCAGCCTTGCACGGCGCCGCGGTAGCCGCTCATGAAGGCGTCCCTGACCTGCTCCTCCCAGCTCTCGACCAGTGGCCCGGCACGATGGCGGTCGACCGGGTCTTCGTTGGTCAGGCGGTTGGTGGCCACCGCTGCCGCATAGCTGAACGAGCGCAGCATGCCGGCAACGTCGCGTAGCGGCGAATGCTTCTGGCGACGCTCGTCCATCGAACGTGCGGGTTCGCCCTCGAAGTCGATGATCACGAAATCCTCGTCCACCCGCAGCACCTGGCCGAGGTGGTAGTCGCCGTGATAGCGCATCTTGGCGGCGCTGATGCCGGCCAGTGCCTGCGGTGAAATGCGGTCCAGGAGCACCGGCCGCAAGGCGGACAGACGATCGCAGCCTTCGCGTACCTCCTCCGGGAAGTCCTCGCTGCGCCGTTCGACTTCGTCGAGTGTGGCCACCGCTTCGGCTTTCAGCGCGTTCGACCAGTTGCTCATGTCCTGCTCGGTGATCGGCTCGCGTTCGAAGGCCGAGTCGCCGGTCGAACGACCGAAAGCCTGGTGCAGCTCGCCGGTACGGCGGCCGAGCACCTCGATCAGGGTCAGGAAGTAGGCGTGCGGGTTGCCGTCAAGCTCGTCGGTCGTTACCGCGACTTCGGAGAGGTAGCGCTCAAGGTAGTCGAGCGTGAAGTTCCAGCTATCCCCCTGGTTCTTGGTGTAGCCCTGAAGCAGCGCCAGAGTCATCGTCTGGCCGTCGCCACGACGGATTTCGACCGAGCCGGCGACCGGCGCAATGTGCTCGTAAGGCGAGGTATCGGTCAGGAAGCGGCCGACCTCGACTTCGGGGTTGGTGCCCGTCTGCAGGCGACGATAGCCCTTAAGGAACAACTTGTCGCCGAAGTACACCGCGGTATTGCTCTGTTCCAGCGACGGATGGCGGACCGGCGCGTCGAGGCCGGCGGCGAGCTTGGCAAATGCCGGCGAGGCGTGGAACTCGAGGCGGCCGCGGGCAAAGGGGATGGCCACGTTCTTGCCGATTCCCTCGGCCAGATCGCGGCAGAAGCCGTCCGAGCCGAAGGCGCCGTAAAGCAGGCCGGTGCGGTCCTGCTGGCGAACGCGTGCCAATGCCCAAGAGGCCAGCAGGGCACGCTCCTCTTCGCTCGTCTGGTCGTCCCAGCAGATCGCCAGCGGCAGGAAGTAGACCTGCGGCTCGATGCCGGCGCACTGCACTTCGATGATGGTCAGCAGCCAGCTACCCTTCTCGGTATCCCATGGCGCCTGCTCGATGATCTTGATGCTCTCGATGGCGTGCCCCTTGCCGGCAAACCAGCGCTTGGTGAGCAGGTAGGGCGCCAGCACCTTGTGCTGCAGCTGGTTGCGGGTGGTGGCGGCAATTGCCCGGCGCACGGTGGTGGCGGTGGTCTTGCCCCCGGAGAAGGTCAGCCAGCCCTCGGTGAGTACCAGTACGGGCAGCTCGGCGCGAGCCAGGCGCTCTTCGTGCCAGTAGGGCACTTCGGCATCGGTCGTCAGGCGGAAGCAGTAGGTGCCGTGGCCGGCCAGGGTCAGCAGGTAGGGCAGGTCGCCGATAGGCGGGAAGGCCGAGCGGCCGAGCAGCTCGACCGGCACACGCCCCTTGAAGGGCGCGAGATCGAGTTCCACCGGTTGCGCGTTGCGCGACAGGTTGACCACGCAGAGCAGGGTCTCGTCCTCGTATTCGCGGACATAGGCGAGGATCTTGCGGTTGCCCGGTTCGAGGAAGCTGATGCTGCCGCGGCCGAATGCCTTATAGTTCTTGCGTACGGCGATCAGGCGCTTGGTCCAGTGCAGCAGTGACGAGGGATTGCGCGCCTGTGCTTCGACGTTGATCGCCTCGTAGCCATAGATCGGGTCCATGTTCGGCGGCAGGTAGAGTCGCTGCGGGTCGGCCCGGGAAAAGCCGGCGTTACGGTCGGGGCTCCACTGCATCGGCGTGCGCACGCCGTTGCGGTCGCCGAGATAGATGTTGTCGCCCATGCCGATCTCGTCGCCGTAGTAGAGGACAGGGGAGCCGGGCAGGGTCAGGATGAGGAATTTCACCAGCTCGATCTTGTGGCGGTTGTTATCCATCAATGGCGCCAGACGACGGCGAATGCCGACGTTGACGCGCATCCGCGGGTCGGAAGCATAGGCCTTGTACATGAAGGCGCGTTCGCTCTCGGTGACCATTTCCAGGGTCAGTTCGTCATGGTTGCGCAGGAAGATCGCCCACTGGCAGTTCTCGGGGATTTCCGGCGTCTGATTCATGATCTCGATGATCGGATGGCGTTCTTCCTGGGCCACGGCCATGAAAATGCGCGGCATCACCGGGAAGTTGTAGGCCATGTGACACTCGTCGCCGTCGCCGAAGTACTCGCGCACATCTTCCGGCCACATATTGGCCTCGGCGAGCAGCATGCGGTTCTGGTAGCGCGAATCGATGACTGCACGGATTTGCTTGATGACCTCGTGTGTCTCGGGCACGTTTTCGTTGTTCGTGCCCTCGCGTACGCAGAGGTAGGGAATGGCGTCGAGGCGCAGGCCGTCGACACCCATGTCCAGCCAGAAGCGCATGATCCGGATCACCGCCTTGACGACGTCCGGATTATTGTGGTTGAGGTCCGGTTGGTGCGAGAAGAAGCGGTGCCAGTAGTAGGCCTTGGCGACGTCGTCCCAGGCCCAGTTCGACTTCTCGGTGTCGGTGAAGATGATGCGCGTTTCGGGAAACTTCTTGTCGGTATCGGACCAGACGTAGAAGTCGCGCTTCTTGGAGCCGGCCGGAGCCCGCCTTGCCGCCTGAAACCAGGGGTGCTGGTCGGAGGTGTGGTTGATGACCAATTCGGTGATCACCCGCAGTCCGCGGCGATGCGCTTCGCGGATGAAGACGCGCGCGTCGTTGCGGTTGCCGTAGTCCGGGCTGACGTTGTGATAATCGGAAATATCGTAGCCGTCATCACGCATCGGCGAGGGATAGAAGGGCAGCAGCCAGAGCGTGTTGACGCCCAGATCCTGAATGTAATCGAGCTTCTCGGTCAGGCCCTTGAAATCGCCGATGCCGTCGTCGCCACTGTCCTTGAAGGCCTTGACGTGCAATTCGTAAATGATTGCGTCCTTGTACCAAAGGGGGTCGTTTTCCCAGGTCAGCTCAGCCGCAGCGGCAGCTTTTTCTATCAATTCGTTGGCCTTTTGCATCATTTCCTCCACTCAGGGGAAGTCGTCGAAGTTGGGTGTCTCGTCGCAACGAGAAAGGGGTTGTCAGCAATTGTGTCGACCGCCTGGCAGGGCGTAGCGGCGGCAAGCTGGTACGGCCAGGGGCTGTTTTTATCCGGTCGGCCCGAGCGTTTTGTAGGTCCGGGCGGATGATGGTGGGCAGGCGTCATCGGTGATCAAACCATGAAGTAGGCAAGCATGACGGGATTGTCGAGAGCATGCAAGGGCGATGCGCGGCCGCGGCTGCGACCGGGCTTCCCCCTTGGGCACGCAGGGCAAGAAGGCCATCGCTCAAGAACGGGCTGTGCTCTCGGCGATCGGCTTGAAGACCAGCACCGCCAGCGGCGGTACGGTCAGCGACAGTGAGTGGGAAAGGCCATGCGCCGCCTGCGGCGAGGCCTCCACCTGACCTAGATTGCCCATGCCGCTGCCGCCATAGAGCGGGGCGTCGCTGTTCAGCACTTCCTGCCACTGGCCGCCGCGCGGCGCGCCGACGATGTAGTCGTGGCGCGGTACCGGCGTAAAGTTGCAGACCACCAGCACGGTGTCGTCGCGGTGTTTGCCGTAGCGCAGGAAGCTGATGACGCTTTCCTCCCAGTTCTGGGCGTCGATCCAGGCGAAGCCGTCGCCGTTGAAGTCTCGCTCATGCAGGGCCTTCTCCTGACGGTAGACCCGATTGAGGTCTTTCACCCAGGACTGCACGCCATGGTGCAGCGGGTATTGCAGGACGTGCCATTCGAGACTCTCGTCGTGCTGCCATTCGCGTCGCTGGCCGAGTTCGCCGCCCATGAACAGCAGCTTCTTGCCGGGATGGGCCCACATCAGGCCATAGAGTAGGCGCAGGTTGGCGAACTGCTGCCAGTCGTCGCCCGGCATCTTTCCGACCAGCGCACCCTTGCCATGCACCACTTCGTCATGCGACAGGGGAAGGACGAAGTTTTCGGTGAACGCGTACCAGATGGTGAAAGTCAGCTTGTCATGCTGGTATTTGCGGAATAGCGGCTGCAACTGGAAATACTTCAGGGTGTCGTTCATCCAGCCCATGTTCCACTTCATGCCGAAACCCAGGCCACCCATGTAGGTCGGGCGCGAAACCATTGGCCAGGCGGTCGACTCTTCAGCCATCGTCTGCACGTCCGGATGGTCGCGATAGACCGCTTCGTTGAGGCTGCGCAGGAAACTCATCGATTCGAGGTTTTCGCGGCCACCGTGTTCATTGGGGATCCATTCGCCTTCCGCGCGCCCGTAGTCGAGGTAGAGCATCGAGGCGACGGCGTCGACGCGCAGGCCGTCGACATGGTATTTGTCGAGCCAGAACAGCGCACTGGACATCAGGAAGCCGCGCACTTCGTTGCGCCCAAGGTTGAAGATCGAGCTCTTCCAGTCAGGGTGAAAGCCCTGCCGCGGGTCTTCGTGCTCGTAGAGGCAGGTGCCGTCGAAGTTGGCCAGCCCATGGCCATCGGCGGGAAAATGCGAGGGCACCCAGTCAAGGATGACGCCGATCCCGGCCTGATGCAGGGTATCGATCAGGAACATCAGATCTTCGGGTGTCCCGTAGCGGGCCGTCGGCGCGAAATAGCCCGTTGTCTGATAGCCCCAGGAGCCGTAGAAGGGATGCTCCATCACCGGCATCAGCTCGACGTGTGTGAAGCCCATTTCCTGCACGTAGGCGGTCAATTGGTGAGCCATTTCGCGGTAGCTCAGCGAGCGGTTGCCGTCTTCCGGAATGCGGCGCCAGGAACCGAGGTGCACTTCGTAGATCGACAGCGGCGCATCGAGGGCATTGATCGCCCGGCGCTTGGCCATCCACTCGTCGTCGCTCCAGCGGTAGTCGAGGGTGCACAGGCGCGACGCGCTGCGCGGCGGCTCCTCGGACTGGCGGGCAAAGGGATCGGCTTTCTCCTGCGTACCGTGCCGGCTGCTGATCTGAAACTTGTAGCTGTCGCCTAGCGCGGGTCCGGCGATGAAGCCTTCCCAGATGCCCGAGTGATCGGGGCGGCTAAGGAGGAGATGACTTCCGGCCTGAAAATTGTTGAAGTCGCCGACTACCGAAACTTGTTCGGCATTGGGCGCCCAGACGCTGAACTGGAAACCGCGCTGCCCCCCTTTTTCCGTGGCGTGTGCGCCGAAACGGTCGTAGAGCCGGGTGTGGTTGCCCTCGCGAAAGAGGTAGATGTCCTGATCGCTGAACAGGCTGTGTGCAACGACGGGTTTTGTGACTTTCATTGCGTACCTCCGGGGTGCTGCGTGGTGCCGTCCATGGCCAGATGCAAGGGCGGGCTTGAGCCGTCCTTGGCCTGTCCTGGATAGACAGTGAGATGCGGATAGGGAATCTCGATGGCGGCAGCATCGAAAGCGTCTTTGAGGCGGCGCAGATACTCGCGGCGAACGGTCCATTGTTCGATGGCCACGACTTTGAAGCGGCAGCGCAGGACCACCGCCGAATCGCCCCAGGACTCGACGCCGACGATCTCGACGTCGTCCAGGATCTTGGCCGCGAAAGCGGGGTCGGCGCGCAGCTCGGCGCCGACGCTGCGCATCACCGCGAGCGCTTGCTCGACGCTCTCGCGATAGGCAACGCCGACGTCGACCACTGCCTGTGCGAAGCCGCGGGTCATGCTGGTGACGGTGGTGATGCTGCCATTCGGAACAAAGTGCACGTGGCCATCGTAGTTGCGCATGCGCACGTAGCGCAGAGTGATTTCCTCGACCAGACCGCTCTTGCCGCCTGCTTCGACGACATCGCCCAGGCGGATCTGGTTCTCGAGCAGCAGGAAGAAGCCCGAGAAGTAATCCTTGACCAGACTCTGCGCGCCAAAGCCAACGGCGACGCCGACCACACCGGCGGCGCCGAGGATCGGGGCCACGGAAACGCCTACTTCGGCCAGCACCAGAACGCCAGCGACCAGTGAAATGATGACCGATGCGGCGTAGCGGAAGACGCGGCCAAGGGTCTCCGCCCGCTGCACCTCTTCACCATCGTTCATGCTGCTGCTGATGTAGATACGGAAAGTGCGGATCAGCTTGTGTGCGAAGGCCATCGCCAGCCAGGCGAGCACGAGGATCAGGCTGATGCGCAAGGTCGAAGCGATCGTCGGTGAGAGTTGCTGGCCGACGGAAAGAATTTGATCGAAGATTTCTTTGTCCATGTACCCCCAGGTTGATAAGCGTTAGGCAAATATTTTGCTTGTGCAAAGAGTTCAAGCAAAATAGTATTGCATGAAAATATTTTTCGGGCAACGCAAGGGTTCGCACAATGACTCACATAAGCAAGGATGGTTCGCGAGAGCAGGCAGCCGATAGGCAGCCGTTGGACGGCGGCGCTACGATCAGAGAGGGGGCGGACGACGCCTTCGGCAAGCTGCTGCAATTGGTGCGCTCGGTTCAGAACGGCATGCAGAACATCGACGACCGGCATGGCCTGAGTGGTTCGCAGCTCTGGGCCCTGTGGCAGATTTCGGCCCGCCCTGGTGTGCGTGTCTCGCAGCTGGCCAGTGCGCTGCATATCAAGCCGTCCACCGCCAGCAACCTGCTCGACAAGCTCGAACTGCGCCAGTTGGTGCGCCGCGAACGACGTGACGCCGACAACCGCGTCGTCCGCCTGCACCTTACCGATGAAGGGCTCGAACTGGTCAAGGACATTCCTGGCCCGATGCAGGGCCGGCTGCGCGGCGCTCTGGGAAAAATGCCACAGCCCGTGCTCGGCAACCTGCGCCAGGGGATCGCGTCTCTGCTGGAACTGATGGGCGAGTCGACGCGCCGCGGCACGGTACAGCCGAAAGCCTGAAAGCCGAAGCGCCTGCCCGCGGTCGGCGCCCTCTTGGTCGTCTGCGCTGTCTGCGTTGTTACGGCAGTTCGTCGAGCCCGACCATTGCCAGATGATCGGTCACGCCCCAGGCTTCCATGTGCCAGCAGTCGGCGGTGGCGCTGACCCAGTTGATGCCGGCGTTGGGGATCAGGAAATCGCGCGGTTGGTGCAGGGAAGTGCCGCGCACCAGACGGTTGACGATGTCCAGGACGCCGCCGTGCGTCACCACCGCGATGGTCTGGCCCGGATGCTCGTCGACCAGGCGCCGCAAGCCGGCACTGACCCGCAGATGCAGCTGCCGCAGGCTCTCACCGCCATACGGGATGACGAAATCCGGCACCCGCTCTTCGAACAGCTGATACACGTCGGGATATCGGCTTCGCGACTGCTCGTAGGTCAGCCCTTCAAACAGCCCGTAGCGTCGTTCGCGAAATTCCGGGCGTAGGATCGGCGCCAGCTGCAAGGCGCTCGCAAGGCGTTGGGCCGTCTGCCGAGCGCGCTGCAGGTCGCTGCTGTACAGCGCCTCGATCGGCAGCGGCGACAGCCACTGCGCAGCCGCTTCCGCCTGCGCCAGCCCCTCCTCATTGAGGCCAACGTCGATGTTTCCCTGAATGCGTTTCTCCGCATTCCAGGACGTTTCGCCATGGCGGACGAAGCAGATGCGGGTGGCTTCCATAAGCAATACATTCACCGGCGAAGTTGGCGACGGCCATCGGCCGAGGGACGATGGCCGTCGCCAGCGTGCAGCCTCGCAGCGCCAGCGTGCAGCCTCGCATGGTCAGATTCGCAAGCAGCAGATTCTAAGCCATTTGCAAGCACTGCTCCCCATGTCGGCCCAAATCGAAAGCCCGCGCTCCCCCCGCCGCCTGCTCCCCTCTACCCTTGTGGGAGAGGGGCTGGGGGAGAGGGGGCACGGCGACGCAGTCGCCGCGTTGTGGATTCGTAGCTTCGGAAATCCGAACGCCGCGTCCGTCGCGCCTTCCCCGCATCGCTGTGGCAAGATGTCACCTTCATCGCCACCGGCACGCTCGACGCAGCTCTGTGCGCGACGCGAAACGATAAGACAACCGGAAGGGGGAGGTTGACGCGATGTTCCTGCTGCCGCCAGCGCCCGTCTACCCGCGCCGACGCGAGTGCTGCGCGCAACGGCCTCGACCCCGAGCCACGCGCCCGCAACGTCTTCGCTTTCCATCGACCAGAAACGCTGCTCGAATGGCTCAAGGCGCTGCCACAAACGCCGGTCTTCGCCACCGGCGGCGGCGCAACTGCCCCGCACGCCGATTTCGCACCCCTCCCCTTCCTTGCTTGCGCCTTCTCGGGTGCGTCCCTGGATGGTGCGACGACACGGGTTCCCGCACGACGGCATCGGAAAACACTCGCTAAACAAACAAGAGGGAGCACTGTATGGCCGGCACGACCTTCAAGACCAACGCCTACAACCTGCACGAGCTGCTGGAGGGCTGTCATCGCGGCGCGCTGCAGTTGCCCGACTTCCAGCGTAGCTGGGTGTGGGACGAGGACCGCATCAAGAGCCTGATCGCCTCCGTGTCGCGGGCGTTCCCGGTCGGCGCCCTGATGACACTGGAAAGCGGCGGGCAGGTCAACTTCAAGCCGCGTCCGGTCGAGGGCGCGCCGATGGAGGCCAGGCAGGCCACGCCGAAGTCGCTGTTGCTCGACGGGCAGCAGCGCATGACCTCGCTCTACCAGGTCACGCTTCGAGGCAAGGTGGTCGAAACGGTCACGCCCAAGAACAAGAAGGTAAAGCGGTGGTTCTACGTCGACATCCGTAATGCCTTGGACGAGTCCGTCGACCGCGAGGAGGCCATCGTCGGCGTGCCCGAGGACCGGGTGATCCGCACGGACTTCGGGCGCGAGGTGGTGATGGACCTCTCGTCGTCGGAGAGGGAGTACGCCGCCCTGATGTACCCCGTATCGCAGGTGTTCGACTGGGACGAGTGGCAGGACGGCTTTGACGAGCACTGGCGGGGCGACGAACACGAGGCGATGCGCAAGACGTTTCGTGCCTTTAAGAAACAGGTGCTCGAGAATTTCAAGAGTTACGGCGTACCGGTGATCTCGCTCGATGACTCCACCTCCAAGGAGGCAGTCTGTGTGGTTTTCGAGAAGGTCAATACCGGTGGCAAGCCGCTCGACGCCTTCGAACTGGTGACGGCCATGTATGCGGCCGATGGGTACGAACTGCGCAAGGACTGGTACGGCGACGAGGCCACGAAAGGGCGGCGCCGCCGTTTCGTGGACACCCTCCGGCCGGCCGACTCGGAGGCGGGGATCATCGCCGGCGTCGGCAACACCGATTTCCTGCAGGCGATCTCGCTCTTCTACACACGCGAGCGGCGGCGCGACGCGGAGCGGGCGGGCAGGCAGGGCAAGGAGCTGCCTGCCGTCACCGGCAATCGGCAGGCGCTGCTGAACCTGCCGCTCGCTGCCTACACGCACTATGAGCAGAAGGTCGAGCGCGGCTTCGTACAGGCAGCGAAGTTCCTGCACATGTTGCACATCTACCGGATTTTCGACCTGCCCTATCAGTCGCAGATCGTACCTCTCGCGGCGATCATTGCCGACATCGGCGATGCCTGGGAGCACGAGTCGCACCGCAGCAAGCTCGTCCGCTGGTACTGGAACGGCGTGTTCGGCGAGCTCTACGGCTCGGCGGTGGAGTCGCGCATTGCGCGCGATTTTATGGAGGTGCCGGCCTGGTTGAATGGCGGCCCGGAGCCTTCGACCGTGAGCGAGACCATCTTCCGCGCCGACCGCCTGAAGACGATGCGCATGCGCCTGTCCGCGGCCTACAAGGGCGTCAATGCCCTGCTGATGAAGGAGGGCGCGCAGGACTTTCGCTCCGGCCAGAAGTTCGACCACACCGTGTTCTTCGGCGAGAACGTCGACATCCACCACGTCTTTCCACAGGACTGGTGCAAGAAGCAGGGGATCCAGCCGGCGGTGTACGACTCGATCATCAACAAGACGCCGCTGTCGTTCCGCACGAACCGGCTCATCGGCGGTGTGGCGCCCTCCGAGTACCTGGCGAAGCTCGAGAAGGGCGACGGCAAGACGCCTGCCATCGAGTCGACCAAGGTCGACGCCTTTCTGCGCTCGCACCTCATCGACCCCGACACCTTGCGAAGCGACCGGTTCGATAGTTTCATGGCCGATCGGCAGAAGCGCCTCTTGCGCCTGATCGAGCAAGCGACCGGCAAGTCTGCGTATGCCGGTGATCTTGCGGAGGAAGGTGAGGACATGCAGATCGATGAGGACTCGGCCGAGGTCGAGATGACGATTTCCTCGTGATGTCCTCGCCACGCGTCGTGCCAATCCAGGTGGCCGAAGCGCTCGCCGCCGACCCCGGCGAGCGCTTCGACGTGGTGCTCGCCAATCCGCCCTTCGGCAAGAAGAGCGGCACGCAGATCGAAGGCGCCGACGGCCGGCGCAGCACCGAGGAGGAGGTGATCGAGCGCGACGACTTCTGGGCGACGACCTCGAACAAGCAGCTCAACTTGGTGCAGCACATCAAGACGCTGCTCAAGTCGCATGGCCGCGCCGCGGTAGTTCAGGGGCGACGCACGGGCGAGCCGGTCGATCGCCCGGCCAACCGCCACGACCGCGCAGCCACCTGGAGCGAAGAGGTGGATTGCGCCAGCGGTAGCGGTCCCGACGGCCGCTGGCGCGCGTACGCCTACGACGAACTGATCGCCCGCGACAAGGCCAGCCTGGACATCTTCTGGCTCAAGGGGACATCTTCTGGCTCAAGGACGACAGCCTCGCCGACAGCGACAAACTGCCCCCGCCCGGAGTGATCGTGCAGGAGATCGTCGACGACCTCGAAGCAGCGCTGGAGCAGTTTCGTTTGATTGCCGGCGATTTGAATGGCGAAGCCGCAGAGACCGTATGAGCCCGAAAACGCGATCGCCACTGAAGGACAAGCCCTTGCGCAAGCCGGGGCAGTCACTCTAAGAAGATCGCCGGAAACTACTTGAATGGTGTTGGGCCGCCCCATCGCCGAAACGCTGCTCGCGGCGAAAGCGAAGACGGACGCCTCCTCGGCATGTTTCAGCCTTTGCGCATCCGTCAGGTGACCGCGCGCTGCACCAGCTGGCGGATATGGCGCACGCCGAGCGCGGCAATGACGACGACGATCGGAATCGCGAGGCCAATGACGATCTCCGGATTGACCGGCGCGCCCAGCGCCTTGATGGCCTTGGCCGCATAACCGACAAGGCCGACCACGTAGTAGCTGACCGCGGCCACCGACAAGCCTTCCACCGTCTCCTGCAGACGCAGCTGCAGCTTCGCCCGTCGGGCGGCGGTGCTGAGCAGCGACTGGTTCTGCCGCTGCAAGGCGATGTCGACGCGCGTAGGCGATGTCGACGCGCGTGCGCAACATCTCGCTGGCGCGACTGATCCGTTCCGAGAGGCTGTCCTGGAGCCTGGCCACGGTTTCGCAGGTGCTCATCGCCGGCCGCAGGCGGCGTTCGACAAACTCGCAGATGGGTTGCACGCCTTCCACCCGCACTTCCCGCAGTTCGGCAAGGCGACGTTCCACCAGGTCCTGGTAGGCGCGTGCCGCGCAAATCCGGCCCAGGGTCGACGAGATGGTGCCCTCGACGACCGCGGCAAGCCGCGTCAGTCGGTCAAGGAGGGCGGGTTCGTCCTCGCTTCGGACTTCAACCATCTCGTTGAGCAGCGCCGAGAGTTGGCGGTCAGCATCGGCCAGCACCGGCAAGGTGGCCCTGGCCACCGGCAGGGTGAGCAGCGCACGCATCAGGTAGGTTTCTACTTCCAGCAAGCGCTGCACCATTCGTCCCGCCTGGCGCGGTGTCAGGCTGATGTCGTCGATCAGGAAGCGGCTGAAGCCGTCTGCGTGGATGCGGAAGTCGGCGCGCACGCTGGCGACGCCGTCGCCGACGCGGCCGCCGACGAGCGGGTTGCCTTCGAAGAGGCTGGCCAGGTCCTCGCTGTCCGGCGTTTCCGCCGGTGCCTTGCGCAGCACCACGTGTGCTGCCACCAGCACCTGCCCGGGCAGTTGGTCGAGCCAGGCCTGCGGGATGCTGGCGATTACCGGCTGGGTAAAGGGATCGCTGAAGTCCCCGTGACGGAAGAAGGTATAGCTGCTGCACTCGGCGCGTCGCTCCCACTTGAGTCTGAAAGTGCCGAGGTCGACCTTGAAGTGATTGACCTCCGGAGCCGGCGCAGTGACACCGTAACGCGTGCATAGCTCGACGATGCTTTCGTACTCGGCTTGCCTGTTCGCCGGGTCGGTGGCCAGCGCCAGATACGAGGCCTGCTCAGGGATGCTCAGCGCTTCCGGAGGACGGGCATGCAGCTCATAGTTGAGCGCGAAGCGCTGCGGGTGATTGCTCGGTTTCGTCACATGATTCCTTCGTTTGTTTGCTTGTGGGGGTCTGGCGGCTGAACGGTGCGCACGCCTTGACGCCCTCCATTGGGCGGCCTTTGGCAGTGCGGCGTTCAACGACTGCCCGCATGGCCTGCCTGTCGTTGCTCGCGGCTTAACGCCAATTTCTGAAGCTTAACGTTCCACGTGGGCCTTCGTTGACGCCGCAATGGTGCGTCGCAGCAAACAAATATTGCTGCATTGGATCGTCTATTGCTAGATCGCGGTCAAAAAAACGCATCTTGATTGTTGCGGGCGCACAACAGGTCGTTGGCAAGTACGGCAAGACGAGCCTGAGGGCCCCGTACGCCGGCGATCCAGGCCTTGGTCGACGAGCAAGCTGCACAGCCTCATTCGGGACCGTGCACCGCACCGATCGTCCTGCTGCCTTGCCGAGCACTTGCTCCATGTGTGCGCGTAAAGCCGGCTCCCCGCGGCGACGTCAGCTTGATGCTCACGCTGCGCGAAGTGCGCGGCCGCATTTCCTTCCACGAGCAGCGCCGACCGAGTGCTGCCGCGCAAGCTTGCAGGAGAGTACCGCTGCACTGACGCCGAAGTGCGGCAGATGTTGCGCGATGCAAGCGATGAGCCACAGGTTTCGGGCGTCGTTGATGGTTTCAGCCTTGCGGATCTCGACTCGGAACGGCGCTGGAGCTTGCGGCTGAGCGAGGACGGCAAGTGGGCGCCGACTCTCTTCGACTTCTATTGCCGTGTTTATCCAAGACTGGGGGACGAACTGGCAGTGCCTTTCAAACTCGACGAGCGCGCGATGCGGGTTGATGAGACACCCGTCCACGAAGCACTGCACGAGGCCTTGGTACATGCGCTGATTCACGCAGATCATCAGTGGTCTCGCCCGATCACCGTGATCAAGCGTGCAGCTGGCCATGGCGAGCGACGAACGCCAGGGGGCCCGCTTCTAGCACGCATGCAGCAGCTAAGGCTGGGCTAAGTTTCGCCCGGCAGAATCCCGGTTTCGCTCGACAAGCCGAGCGGCAAACAGCAGCCGTCATCGCGCTGGCGCCTGAGCGATGGCGGCAGCGCCATGCGACGTTGCGGCCTCTCGCCTGCCCGACCGGCAAGGGCCATCGATCCGGAAAGACTTCATGAGTAATCTGCAGACAGCGCCCGTCCACCTGCCCTTTTCGGACAAGTACACCGCCGAGCATTCGCGCCAGTACTTCGACAAGCACCATCACAAGAAACTCTCCGATCGGCTAGAGCAGCGCATGGCAGAGCGCGCCCTGCGACTCGCCGGCACGCCGGCGTCGGTGCTCGATCTGCCGTGCGGCACGGGTCGTTTCTGGTCGATGCTGGCGGCCGACCCCAAGCGCGAACTGCTGGCGGCTGACTTCAGTGCGGCGATGCTCGATGTCGCGGCTCAGGTTCGTGAGCCGGCGCTGGTCAGTCGGTTTCGTCTGCTACAGTGTTCCGCCTTTGACATTTCGCTGCCCGACCAAAGCGTGGACTGCATCTTCTCGATTCGCCTGATGCATCACATCGGAGAAACGGTCAATCGTAAGCGTGCAGCGCACCCACCTACCCTTGTGCAGATCAGGCAGGCAGTTTGATTGGCAAC
>JEMX01000026.1:1105-63752 GCA_000585055.1 Candidatus Accumulibacter appositus | reverse complement strand
GGCGAGGGGTTCGCGGGCGGGCCGTCGGCGAGGTCCGCAAGGCGCGCCTGCGGCGCCGCGGCGTCCGCCGCGCTCCTCTTGCGCAGGGTGGGTGCCGCCTCTTGCTCCGCTGCGGCGAGCCTGGCCCTGTCCTGCCGGCCTTGCAACATGCCCGCACTTGTCTGCTCCAGGGCAAGTTGCGCGTCAGCGAGAGGACCCTTGGTCTCTTTCGCCAGGTCCGCTTCGTTCGACGCCTCGCGCCGCGCCAGTGCCTTCTCGAAAACCGCCTGCATGGCAACTTGCTGCGGGTCGGGGTGGGACATGAGCACGAGTTGCGTGCCGATGGCGGCGACCACGCAGGCCAGCGCGGCGAGACGCAGGTCGAACCAGCGGAAACCGAGGAAGGCGCGTTTTCGGGCCGGGGGCGATGACGGCGCAGGCGGGGCGGCAGGTGCTTGGGCGCGCAGCCATTCTTCGCTGCTCGGCGCAATCGCCGCGCCGAGCATGGCCTGCGCGCTGTCTCCCTTGGCGATGCCGCGCAGGACTGCCTCGCGCCGGGGGGCCTGGGCAGATTCAATGCTGGCGGCCATTTTCAGGAAGGAGGCTTGCAGACTGGCGGGCGGTTCGAAAGCCGACGGAATGGCGTCGAGACGCGTGCTTTCCAGCCTTGCAGTTCCGGACGCGGCGGCTTGCCCGGCGGCAGTTTCAGTCCGCATGGCGTCCTGTTGGGCCTGTGCTGCCCGTGCCGCGCGCGCAAAAGCCGCCTCGAATTCGGCCGCCGCCGATGGCACATAGGCGGGCAGGTCGCACAGCAGGCGGGCCAGGCGGTCTTCGCCCTGGAGGAATTTTTCGAAGGCCTGGCTTGTCTGGCTCATGCCTGTGCCTCCAGTTCGCGGCGCAGGCGGGTGAAGGCGTAGCGTAGGCGGCTCTTGACCGTTTCGAAACCTTCGCCGACGGTGTGCGCGATTTCCTCCAGGGTCATTTCGCTGAAAAAACGCAGCACCACCACTTCGCGCTGCTTGGCGGGCAGGGCGAGCAGGGCCTGGTGTACCCGGTCGAGATTCTGGCGCAGGGCCAGTTCGGCTTCCGGAGCAAGATCCTCGGTGGGCGCTTCGGGGTGGCTGTCGTCGACTTCTGCGCGCTGGCTTTCGGCCGCAGAGCGGCGCAGGTCGAGCCACAGGTTGCGGGCAATCTGGAACAGGAAGGTCCGAAAAGCCGCTTGTGGTTTGTAATCCGCGCAGCGCGTCATGAGCTTCTCCCAGGTGCGCTGGGTGATGTCTTCGGCCTGAGCGACATTGCCCTGGCACTGCCAGGCGATGAAGTTGAACAGCGCGCGGTTGTGGCGGCGGAAGAGCTCGGTGGCTGGTTTTTCGACCAGGCCGTTGGCGACCAGCAGCATCAGGTCTTCGTCGGGCAGCGTGGCGAGTTCGGCGGCGGTGTCCATGGCGCGCAGTATAGACCGGCCGCCTTGCCCGGGCGCGCCTGCCGCCAGCTGCCCCGGCGCTCGCCTGGCCGCGGAGTGGTGGAGGCAAAGCAGGGCAAGGACCGGGGCGAGCGGCCGCTGCATCAGCTCCCGGGCTTGCTCCCCAGGGCTGCCGCCAGATCGATCAGGCGCAGGAACTCGCCGCGGTAGCCGTAGGGGTCGCTGCCGGTATTGGCCAGCGCCAGCTGGCGCACCTCGGCATAGCTCCAGTTGCCGGTGTATTTGCCGCCGCGCAGAAGCTGACCATAGGCGGCCACGGCGCTGGCGAAGCGAAACTCGCTGCTGGCGGCGTCGAGCGCCTTGATCGCCTGGCGTTGCAGCGTGAAGTCGATGAGTTGGCTGGTGCTGGCTCCGGGCTGTTTGTAGCGCAGCTTGAGGTGGCCGAGTTCATTGCCCAGCGGGCCTTCGGCGCTGGCTTGCGGGGCATAGCGCAGCGGGTCCACGCTGCTCTTGCTGCCGGCCAGGGTCAGCTCGTAGAGCGCGGTGACGGTATGGCCGGCGCCAATATCGCCGGCGTCGACCTGATCGTTGTTGAAATCCTCGCGCGCCAGTTGGCGGTTCTCGTAGCCGATCAGGCGATACTCCCGGACCACCGCCGGATTGAATTCGATCTGCACTTTCACGTCACGGGCGATGGTGGCCAGGGTGGACGTCAGCTCATTGACCAGTACCTTGTGGCCTTCCATCAGGCTGTCGATGTAGGAGTAGGCACCGTCGCCGACATCGGCAATCTGTTCCATCATCGCTTCATTGTAGTTGCCGGTGCCAAAGCCGAGGGTCGATAGCGAGATGCCGGATTTGCGCTTCTCCTCGATCAGGCTTTTCAGTTGCCGCGTGTCGGCGATGCCGACATTGAAATCGCCATCGGTGGCCAGCAGGATGCGGTTGATGCCTCCCTTGATGAAACTCTGCTGTGCAGCCGCGTAAGCGAGTTGAATACCGGAGGCGCCGGCCGTGCTGCCGCCGGCCTGCAGGGCATCGATGGCGGCGCTGATGCCGGCTTTTTCAGTGCCTGGCGTCGGCGGCAGGATCACCCGTGTTCCCGAGGCGTAGGTCACCAGCGAGATGCGATCCTCGGCGCGCATCTGGGTGACCAGCAACTTGAGCGCGGACTTGAGCAGCGGCAGCTTGTCGGCACTGTTCATCGAGCCGGAGACGTCGACCAGAAAAACCACGTTGGCCGGCGGCAGGGCCTGCTTGGCGACGTCCTGCCCCTTGATGCCGACGCGCAGCAGCACGCGCTCGGCGTTCCAAGGGGCGGGGGCCATTTCGCTATGCACGGCAAACGGACGATCATCTGTCGGCAGTGGGTAGTCATAGGGGAAGTAGTTGATCAATTCCTCGACGCGCACGGCGTCGGCGGGCGGCAATTGGCCGGCGTTGAGCAGGCGGCGCACATTGCTGTAGCTGCCGGTATCGACATCGATGCTGAAGGTGGACACCGGCGCCTCGGCGACCTGCTTGACTGGGTTGTCGGCGAGCGGGCTGTAACGCTCGCGCGCCTCGGGCGGCATCGGGGCTAGCGCATAGGGCGCTGGCTGCGGCTGCACGGCGACGGACATCCGGTCGGCGGCCATCCTGCCACCGGCTTCCTGTCTCGCCTCCTTTTTTTCGAGCGCTTTGCCGCGAGCGACGTTTGCCGCCATCGTCTCGGCAAGTTGTGGCGCCGGCTTGGCCAGCGCTGGGGGTGCCGGCTGAGCGGTTGATGCGAGTGGGGCGGTTGTGGCGCTCAGAGTGGGCAAGGTGCCTGCGGCGGCTGCGACGGCTTGCGCCGTCGGGCGAGTTTCGCTCTCGGCCACCCGTCCAGGGGCAGCCTGGTCGCTGCGTGGCTGTGTCTTGGCGGGCGTGCCGTCCTGTTGCGTCGGTGCGCAGGCGGCGAGCAAGCCAGCCAGCAGGATGGCGAGCAGGCGGGATGGGGTGCGATGTTTCATGATCAGGCTCCTGTTTCCGGGTCCAAGTTTCGGTGCGCGTCGAGGCGCGATCTCTTGACGCTTTCCCGCATGCGCGCTTTTGGCGTTGAATGCGGGGGCGTGAGAGTGAAACGGACGTGGACGGAAAACCGGGTCAAGTCGAGCTTGATTTCTTTCGGGAGCTGCCGCTTGCGCAAGCATTGCCGAGCTGGCTGGCGACCTTGATGCCCCGGTCAGATGACGGAAGTGATGGACCTCATTGCCTTCCTTGCGCGCACGCTTCCGTGATCAGGCGGTCGAGCAATTCCTCCTTCACCGAAATCCGCGAACGGAACGCATCTTACCGCCAGAGTAGAGTGCTTCCTTGTCATGGGCCTCAACGCTCTCAGCCGGCGTTGCTCGGGTCTTGCTCGGCCAGCCGGCGGCTGATCGCGAGAGCTTCGGCAAAGGCCGCCTGCGCCTCGTCCAGCTTGCCCTGTGCCTGCAGCACTGCGCCTACGCAGTTTTGCGCCGCCGCCAGATCCAGCTGCCAGCCGGCGTTGCTCGGGTCCTGCGCCGCCAACCGGCGGCTGATCGCGAGATTCTCGGCAAAGGCCGCCTGCGCCTCACCAAGCTTGCCCTGCGCCTGCAGCACCGCGCCCACCCGGCTGTGCGCCGCCGCCAAGTCCCGCTGCCAGCCGGCGTTGCTCGGGTCCTGCTCCGCCAGCCGGCGGATGATCGCGAGGTATTCCGCAAAGACCTCCTGCGCCTCGCCCAGCTTGCCCTGCGCTTGCAGCAGCCCGCCCGCCCGGTTGTGCGCCACCGCCAGGTCCCGCTGCCAGCCGGCGTTGCTCGGGTCCTGCGCCGCCAGCCCGCGGCTGATCGCGAGGTATTCCCCAAAGGCCGCCTGCGCCTCGCCCAGCTTGTCCTGTGCCTGGAGCACCCCGCCCACGTAGCTGTGCGCCACCGCCAGCTCCCGCTGGCAGCCGGCGTTGCTCGGGTCCCGCTCCGCCAGCCTGCGGATGATCGTGATGCATTCCGCAAAGGCCGCCTGCGCCTCACCCAGCTTGCCCTGCGCCTGCAGCACGTCGCCCACCCAGCAATGCGCGACGGCCAAGTCTCGCTGCCAGCCGACGTTGCTCGGGTCCTGCTCCGCCAGCTTGCGGATGATCGTGAGGTATTCCACAAAGGCCGCCTGCGCCTCGCCCATCTCGCCCTGCGCCTGCAGCACGTCGCCCACCCGGCCGTGCGCCACCCCGAGGTCTCGCTGCCAGCCGGCGTTGCTCGGGTCCTGCTCCGCCAGCCGGCGGCTGATCGCGAGGTATTCGGCAAAGGCCGCCTGCGCCTCACCCAGCTTGCCCTGCGCCTGCAGCACGTCGCCGAGGAGGCCTTCGGCATTCGATTCCGCCCGCGCGTCGCCCACGTCGCGCGCGAGTTTGCGAATGCCGAACGCTTCATCACCGAGTTGCGCCGTTTCACCCCGATACTCGCGTACCCACGCGATGCAGAGCGACGCCCATACGAGGGCGCGACCGTGGATCAGGCCCGTTCCAGCCAACTCCCGCATCGCCACCGCCAGTGCCTCACGGTCTTCGGGGTGTGCGGAATCAGACCAATCACGGTCGAGTTGCTCAAGCTCGCTAGCGGCTTCGTCCGGCGCGCAGCAAAGGCGGTGGTAAATCCACTCGATGCGTGCGGCCGGCGCGGGATCATTCGCGAAATGTGCGGCGGACCGCTCGCTCAAGGTCCTGAACCAGTCCGTCCGGTCGGCTGCCAGAGACTTGCGCAACGCCAGTCGGGCGGCTTCGTGGACGTTCACGGCCGTCTCGCCTCGTGCCGGAAATGGCTCGACCACGGAAAGCTGGCACAAGCGCCCGTGAAGCACGCGGCCTTCCTCCGCTGTGATGTGCAGCAAGAGCGCGAGGATGCCGGCATCGAACCAATGCGGTATCGCCGCCGCCGCCAGGGCTTCCCTCAACGCCATGCGCTCCTCATGTGGCAGTGCGGGAAAGGCAAGATCCGCCGTGGCCAGCGTGAGCTTCGCCGGATCGCCATCGGCCGCCTGGAGTAAAACAAGTTGCTCGGCGAATTCCATGTCAGGTCGCAGGCCCGAGCATTTGGGCCAACAGACTGGCCTTCCCTCTGGCCAGATAGCACGCGGTCTCGACCTGCGCCAATTCCAGGTTCGGGCGGTGCCGCTTCCCGTAGTCATACCAGTCGGCGGGCGGTGGAGGCTCCAGCTGGACGCTAGGACAGGCTACAGCGGCCCAGACTGAACCAGTGGCGTCCGGCACCTGTTGGCCGGCGATGACCACGCGCAGCCAGGTCTCGCGAATCATGCTTTGGAGCAGGGATTTCTCCACCCACTCCTGCGCTTCGCCCGCCATTTCGTAGGTATCGAAAACCAACAAGGTGGGTTGGGCTCGTTGCCGGAGCGCATCGAGGATCTGGTCGAAGCGCTCGTGCAGCCGCGCTGTCGATGGCGGCGCTGTCACGCCCAGGTTCTGGACGAAGGCACGGACCTCGCGGTCCATGTCCGTGCTTCCCTTGAAATCGAAGCGTCCGCACGCGATGCCCGCAATGGGAAGCACATTGGCCAGCATCTGCCGGGTGATGTGGCTCTTGCCGGTCTCGCTCCCCCCCCTGATCCGCAGAAGGCGCCAAAGCACGTCGGATGTCAGGAGCTGAGCAAAGGCTTCCCGCGCGCCGCTATGGTTTGCCATTGGCCATGAGAGGGGTGGCGGCGTCGCCGGCCATGCCGGTCCGGGCGGCGCGCCCGCTGCGACGGCCGCCAAGTCGGGCCTGAGGAGGTGCACGCGCGCAATGATCAAATCAGCGCTTGCGGCGGCACTGCGGCCGCGCACGTCGGGTACGATCGCGTTGAAGAGGATGCCTTCGACCTCGCCATCGCCGACGCGGATCGGCAGAATGGCGTCGCGCTCGCGTTTCTCCGCGGCTGTGCTGCATTTCATGTTTCGGGCGCGAATCGCCCGGTGCTCGGCTTGCGTCCAGGGCTTGGATCCATAACGTTCCGAGACGCACACGACCGCCAGCTCGCACCGTCGACCGTAAATCTCCTGGAGTTTCAGGTCCGCATCGTCACCAGCGATGTAGTGCTCGAACCACTCATCGAAGAACACGCTACGGCGCCCAAGCTGATTCTCCACCGCCTCGGCGATAGCTCGCACCAGCTCGCGCTGTTCGCCCGCGAGCGAGAATGCGACGAGGAATCTTGCAGGCACGGCGCGCATTGGCATGAGTCGAGGGCAGAGAGGCTTCGGTCAGTGAGTACAAATAGTGCGCGAATACCTTCAAATACTCAAGCCAGGCGAGGGGGATTGATGGTGCGCGAGTATCCCGTAAGATGAACGGCAGCTACCCGCGCGGAGCAGCCATCTGTATGGCCGTCTCGTGGGGACCGCGACCAAGAGAACGGACAAGCTGTTGCATTTCATCAGTCGGGACCGTGGCACCTGAGTCCGGTATGCTTGAACCGTATGCCGTCGTGCCGTCCAGAACTGCTGGCAGAATTGATCGGGATCAACTTGCTGCGGGAGGACGCACCAGCCAGGGGGAGCGGGCGGGTGCCGTGAAACGCCGGCGGCAGGAGGGGGCGAGGGAGTATTTGCGGTATTTTCGAAGTCGACGAATCAGCATCGGCATGCACCTACTACTGATGAGAATGACAATTCTCTCAACGCTGCTTGGACGGATCGGTGCGGCGCTGGATAAGGAAGGTGTTCGGGATGCAAAGCGAAGATGACAGCCTGATCCGCGAGATGGTCGATACGATCATTCGCGAAGCCAATCCTGACACCGTGATCCTGTTTGGTTCGCGTGCGCGGGGTGACGCCCGGCCCGATTCCGATGTTGATCTCCTGATCGTCGAGTCCGAGCCTTTCAGCCCACAGCGCAGTCGCCGCCAGGAAACGGCGCGCTTGTACCTGGCCCTGCGCAAGTTGGCGATGCCCAAGGATTTGTTGCTCTACAGCCGCGATGAATTCGAGCGGCTAAAGGAATCTGAATACCATATCGTCGGTCGCGCCCAACGTGAAGGCAGGGTGCTACATGCACGTGCCTGATCATGCGCAGGACTTGCTGCTCCTGGCGGGCAAGGATTTCGATGCCTTACGTGGCATGCTCGGCAATCCGCTTTTCGCCGACGAGATTTTTGGTTTTCATGCCCAGCAAGCCATCGAGAAATCGCTCAAGGCGTGGCTCGCTGCCCGCTCCGCCGAGCATCCTATCGATGGGCGGTGCCGGTTCCACAGCACGGACCGTCAAGGAGAGCAAACTGTGGACGCCGACCCGGATGGTGCTGATCCGCTTTCCGTCAGCCGCCAACGCTGAAACCTTCTATCACTCCGACGAATACCAGGAGGTTCTGACGATCGGACTGCAGTCGGCGAACAGGACGATGTTCATCCTGGAAGGGCTCTGACTACTGCTCGGTCGACGGTGGCAGGTCGATCATGTCGCGCGATTCCCCGCATGTCGCCGCCCGATCCTTCGCCGCACAGCTGCTCGGACCTACCCGCCCGAGTTCTGTCCGCTGCAGTTGCTGGCTGCAGGCGCGACGTCAGCAGTTTCCGGCTGGAGAACGACCTTTTCAGTGTATGGATCGAAAGGCGCCGAGCAATGGTCGTGAACGATCAGCCAGCCGCCGTTGGCGTGCGCTCGCCAGACGATCGAACTGCGCAGCCAGTGCCGCCCGGCGGGGTGGTTTGCTGGCAGGCCGACGAAGTGCCAGAGGAAATGGGCGACGGCCATTTCCGCACCGATGTTGACCGTGAGATCGCGCGTTTCGATGGCACAGCCGTCTGGGAAATGCGGAAAGCAGGCCGCGACCTTGTCGCGCATGGCCTGGATGCCGCTGGAGAAGGGCGGGATGGCGTCAAATACCACCGCGTCGGGGGCATAGAGTGCCAGCAAGCGGTCCAGCTGCTTGTTGCAGAAGGCTTCGCCCCACTCGCTGATCGCGGCGTGGACGGTCTTGTGATCGTGCATGTGGGCTCTCCTCAGGGGACTATGGCGGTAGGGCAGGTGCAAAGGATACGCCGTACGCCGAACGCCGGTGTAGACCGGCGCGCTTTCAGTGGCGGGATGCCAAAGCGCCGGCCGCCATTCAGCGGGTTTTTTTCTGTGGAGATTCCATGTGGTCGCGCACAGGCACGAGGGTTTCACAGGGAAGGATTTGCAGGGGGGTTTACGGAAACCGCCGTGGCGGTGAGCCGACAAGCCGCAGAGTCGGCGAGCGTTCGCGCTCAGTGACTGCTGTAGGCCTCGACCGGCGGAAAGCTCGCGGCGTAGCGTTCGATCCACTCCAGCGCCGCGCTATCGTCGTCGAGTACCCGTCCTTCGACGCGCAGCACTTCCTGGCGATAGTGCTTGATGTGCTGCACCTGCGCCACCATGCGGGTGGCAAATGGGACTTCGGCTTCCATTGGCGGTGACCTCTACTGGTTGCACGTAGTCCCTACAGCAAGATCCGAGCCGGAAGAGCGAAGGCGTTAAAGAACAATTGATTATCGTATTTTTGAGACAAGCTGCTGGAAGAGATGTAAAAAATTTCGACAGCGGTCGGTACAAGCGCCCGGGCGTAGCCGAAAGTCGATTGGTCCACTTTCTTGAGACGGTTCGCTCACCGTTTGAGCAGTGTCGCTCATTGCCAGGGCAGGGGCGAGCCCCGCCCTGGCGATGCTTACATGACCTTGACCTGCACCTTGCGCGGTTGCGCGTGCTCGGCCTTGGGGATACTGAGCTTGAGCACGCCATTCTTGAACTCGGCAGCGACCTTGCTGGCGTCGAGTTCCTTGGACAGGGTGAACACCCGCCGGTAGCGGGCCAGGCCGACTTCGGCGTGGCTGCTCTCCATGCCTTCGGGCATTTCGAGATCGATTTCGCCTTCGATGGTCAGGGCGTCACCTTCGACGTGCAGATGCAGCTTGTCCTTGGGAACGCCGGCCAGGTCGGCATAGAGGGTGATGCCCGAGGTATCCTCGATGACGTCGACCGGTGGCTGCAGGGCCGCATCGTCACGGGCGTCGGGTTTGCTGACAGCAGTGTTTTCAGACATTTGCGTTCCTCCTTACTGAATGGTGATGCGGCGTGCTTGGGCATCTTCCTTGCGGCCGATGCTGATGCGCAGCACGCCGTCGCGATACTTGGCTTCGACAGCATTGGCGTCGATGTCGTCGGGCAGGGTGACGACGCGGCGGAAACGGCCAGCAAAGCGCTCGTCGATATGCACGGTGGCCTTTTCTCCGGGGGGGTCGAGCTTGCGCTCGCCGGCGACAGTGAGCACGCCTTTCTCGATTTGCACGTCGAGCGTCGCCGGGTCGACGCCTGGCGCGAAAGCGTAGATTTCGACGGACTTGGCGGTGCCGCCGACGTTCATCGCCGGGAAGCCGCCACGGGCTATGCCGCGAATGCTCGGGGAAAGGTGCAGACCCTGCTGCATCTCACGTTGCAGCCGATCCAGTTCCGATAACACGTCGCGGGGAAACAGAGAGCGGTACATCATCTTCAATCCTCCATACGATTGCCTCAGGGGCGCCGGGATCGGCGCTTCCCTACCTAACTGGGGCTTTTTGCGCGCACTTCAATATCTTGATTTCGGTGTTGGTCGTCGCCATTTGCTATCGTTAATGGACTGCCGTTGCAGATTGGGGATCGGGAATGGAATTCAAGGACTACTACCAGACTCTGGGGGTGTCGCGCGACGCGACGGCCGACGAGATAAAGAAGGCTTACCGGAAACTGGCGCGCAAATATCACCCGGACGTTTCCAAGGAAGCGAATGCCGAAGCGCGCATGCAGGAAGTCAACGAAGCGAATGCGGTGCTCTCGGACCCGGAAAAGCGTGTCGCCTACGATCAGTTGGGGCGCGGCTACCGACCGGGTCAGGAGTTCCGCCCGCCGCCAAACTGGGATGCCGGTTTCGAGTTTTCGGGACGCGGTGCGTCGCCGGGTGAAACGGCCGACTTTTCCGACTTCTTTGCCGAGATGTTTGGCCGCATGGGCGGCGCGCGTGGCTTCAGTGGTGGCCAGCGGACGCAGTTCCAGGCGCGCGGCGAAGATCACCAGGCCAAGGTCCTGCTGGACATCGAAGACGCTTTCAGCGGTGCGACGCGGCAGATTTCCCTGCGTGCGCCGAGGACCGACGCGCGGGGTCACGTGACGCTCGAAACGCGCACCCTGAACGTCAGGATCCCGCAGGGTGTGCACGCCGGCCAGATCATTCGCCTGGCGGGCCAGGGCGCACCGGGCTCCGGTGGTGCGCCGGCCGGTGATCTGCTGCTCGAGGTCCAGTTCAGACCGCATCCGCGTTTTCGCGCGCAGGCCCGCGACCTGCATCTGACGCTCCCCGTCGCCCCCTGGGAAGCGGCGCTTGGTGCAGTGGTGCAGGTCGATCTGCCGCAAGGCGGGGTCAACGTGCGCATCCCGGAAGGGACGCAGAGCGGGCGGCAAATGCGGGTGCGCGGCAAGGGGATTCCCGGTGCTTCGCCGGGGGACCTGCTGCTCGACATCAAGGTGGTGTTGCCGCCGGCCAATACGGCAAAGGCGCGGGAACTGTACGAAACCATGGCGCGGGAAATGAGCTTCGATCCGCGGGCCGTTGATGCGGGGGCTTCCGGTCCCCGTTCGCAGGGGAGGGCATGAGCGATGCGTGACGATGAGATCCTGACCGGCAGCCCGATGGAAGACAGCTGGGTGACCCTCGAACAGCTGGCCGCCGCGTGTACCGTCGAACCGGCATGGCTGCAGCGCCATATCGACGACGGCCTGATTCCGCAGGCCGAGAGCGTCGCCGGCGTGTGGTGTTTCTCGAGCACCAGTATCGTGCGCGCCCGGCGCATGCGGCAACTTGAACGCGACTTTGATGCCGTTCCCGAGTTGGCGGCGCTGGTCGCCGACCTGCTCGAGGAGCTCGACGAGCTGCGCGAACGCGTGGGCAGTACCGATCAGAGGTGAGCTGGCGGCGACACGCCTGGCGCAATCGGCTGCAAACGCTGTTGCTGCTGCTTGCCTTGCTGGGCATCAGTGCGCTGGCCGGGCGCTTGCTGTTCGGAGAGGACGGCATGTGGATGGCGCTTCTGGCGAGTCTGATTGCCTTGGTGATCCAGCCTGCGGCGGGCGCGAGACTGACGCTGGCTCTGTATCAGGCGCAGCCGATTTCCGTGCACCAGGCGCCCGACTTGTGGAGGGTCGCCAGGCGGCTCGCCGAACGAGCTGATCTGCCCGCGGCTCCGCTCCTCTACTACGCTCCCAGCCCGCTGGTAAACGCCTTCGCCGTCGGTCAGCGGCAGCAATCGGCGATCGCGCTCAGTGATGGTTTGCTGCGCACACTCAGCATGCGCGAGATTGCCGGAGTCCTGGCGCACGAGATTGCCCATATCGCCAACGGTGATCTGCGGGTGATGAGCCTGGCCGATTACGTCAGCCGGCTGACGGCGCTTTTTGCCGTCGTTGGCCAGGTTCTATTGCTGCTGGCGCTGCCACTGGTCCTCGCCGGCAGCATCGAGATCGACCTGCTGGCGCTGCTGCTTCTGGCGGTCTCACCGCATTTGGCGCTGCTCGCTCAACTGGGATTGTCGCGTGTCCGCGAGTTTGACGCCGACCTCGAAGCAGCACGCCTTACCGGCGACCCGGCTGGCCTGGCCAGTGCGCTGGCCAAGATCGAGCGCGTCACGCGCTCCTGGCGAGGCTGGCTGCTGCCCGGTTGGGGGAATCCCGAACCGTCGTGGCTGCGTACTCATCCGGCAACCGAGGAGCGCGTTTCCCGCTTGCTGTCGCTGGCCGGCGACACGCGCGATGAAGCGATCGGCCGCGAAAAGCTCGCCTACCGGCCCGACGTTTCGCCACCGCGTCGGCGGCCACGCTGGTATCCGGGAGGCTACTGGTACTGAACGTACTCAGCACGGACGTCGCTGGCGGGCCGATTCGCGGGCGGGCCAGGCGCCGTTTTGCTGCCGTTTCAGGCACCAGGAGGCTCGCCTGTATTCGCACCACCACCACTGCAAGGAGTGCCGATGGCCACCGCCGATCGTTTTCTCTCTCGCCTGCTCTGGCTGACGCTGGCCAGTGCGCTGCTGATCATTTTCTGGCGCGGCGTGCCGATCGTCGAAGGCTGGCTTGCCGCGCGCGATGCGGTTCCGCGGACGGTGAGCGCGCGCGGCGACCTGGCTGCGGATGAAAAGGCAACCATCGAACTGTTCGAGAAATCCCGGGATTCGGTCGTGTTCATTACCACCCGCGGGCAGGTGCGCGACTTCTGGACGCGTAACGTCTTCACGGTTCCGCGTGGCACGGGCTCCGGTTTCATCTGGGATCATGCGGGCCATGTGATCACCAACTACCATGTCATCGAGAACGCCAGCGCCGCGTCGGTGAAGCTCGCCGATGGGCGCAGCTACCAAGCGGCACTGGTCGGCGTGTCGCCGGCGCATGATATCGCCGTGCTGAAGATCGGCGTCGGCTTCAATCGGCCACCGGCGGTACCGCTGGGGAGCAGCGCCGATCTCCGGGTCGGTCAGAAGGTCTTTGCCATCGGCAATCCGTTTGGCCTCGACTGGACGCTGACTACGGGCATCGTTTCGGCGCTCGATCGCTCGCTCGGTGGCGGTAAGGGGGTGACCATCGAGCATCTGATCCAGACCGATGCGGCGATCAATCCGGGCAATTCGGGCGGGCCACTGCTCGATTCCGCGGGGCGACTGATTGGCATCAATACCGCCATCTACAGCCCGAGCGGCACCAGTGCCGGTATTGGTTTCGCGGTGCCGGTCGATACCGTCAATCGCGTCGTGCCGCAGCTGCTTGCCGTGGGCAGGTACATTCGGCCAGCGCTGGGTATCGAAGCCGACGAAAGTCTGAACACGCGCCTGCAACGGGTATTGCGTATCGAGGGGGTGGTGATCCTGCGCATCGCGCCAGGGTCTGGCGCAGAAGCGGCCGGGTTGAGGGGAGCGACGATTTCACCGGACGGGGCAATTGTTCCCGGTGACATCATCACCGCGGTCGGGGGCCAGAAGGTGGATTCGGTCGCCAAGCTCCTCGGGCGTCTCGACGATCACCAGGTGGGTGACGCGGTGAGGCTGGAAGTCCTACGGGAAGGACGCAAGATCGAGGTGGCCGTGGTCTTGCAGCCGGGTGCGTGAGCCGCTCAAGCCGCCAGCGGCTTACCGGGGAAGCGATAGCTTCGCCACTCGGCGCGGCAGCAATGGCCAAAGCCCGGCAGTCAAAGCCTTGCCTCCTGTTGCCAGGCACGATTTGACTTCCCCTGCGGCTTGCGGGGATACTCCACAGGGTAGCCTTGTCGCCCGCCTTTCGGCCTGACGCGCGACCGAGATCCTCGTTTCAGCGGCCATGGTGGATCGAGCGCGTGGCACAATTTGCGACGAACGACGACGAGTGGCGCATTGTTCTCAGGGGCCTCCCGGGCGCCCGAGACAAGCTTTTAAAGCACGGACTCCCGGGCAAGCGGACCGTTCGCCTGGCGGCTGCTCGGCGTGTTGCCGGGTGTTGGCCACGTCATGTGTTTCATACAACCAAGCAAACAAGGAAATCGGGGATCAATCATGGTGATACTCAAGGAATTCGACGAACTGGTCGTCACTTCGCGACCCGGCCAGGCTGGCGGCGTGCGGGTGAACAACATGCGCGAGAGCACGGTGCGTTGCCTTGGCCCACACGGGCTGCACACGATGGCCTATACGGAGTGGGGTGATGCGGAAAATCCGCAGGTGCTGCTCTGCGTGCACGGCCTGACCCGCAACGGCCGGGATTTTGACGTGCTGGCCAATGCCCTGGCCAGCGATTACCGGGTGATCTGCCCGGACATTGTCGGCCGCGGGCGTAGCGATCGCCTCTTCTTTCCCGACGACTACGCGCTGCCCACCTACGCCAACGACATCATTACCCTGATTGCCCGCCTCGGTGTCGATTCGGTGCACTGGCTGGGGACTTCGATGGGCGGGCTGATCGGCATGTTCCTGTCGAGCCTGCCGGGCTCGCCGATCACGCGCATGGTGCTCAACGACGTCGGGCCGCTGATTGCCCTGGATGCGCTGCAACGAATCGGCGAGTATCTCGGCAAGGCCCCCGACTTTGCCGACCTCGACGAGGCGGAAGCCTATGTGCGTACGGTCTGTGCGCCCTTCGGCAGGCTCACGGATGCGCAATGGCGTTACATGACAGTCGTTGGGACGCGCCCGAAAGCCGAGGGTGGCTTCGAGATGAACTATGATCGTGCGCTGGCGCAGCCGTACCAGAAGGCCTTCCTTGAAGCCAAGGAAATCAGCCTGTGGCCGATGTATGACGCCATTCGTTGCCCGACGCTGGTGCTGCGCGGCGCCCAATCGGACATCCTGCTGCATGACACGGCCGTCGAGATGACGCTGCGCGGGCCCAAGGCGAAGCTCGTCGAAGTGCCGGATGTCGGTCATGCGCCGATGTTCCTCGATGAGCCGCAGGTGCGTGCTGTCCAGGACTTTCTGCTCGCCGATCGCGGCTGAGTACGTCGGGATAGGGGAAGGGCGGCCGTACCGATGAAGTTCTTGAGCTGCGGCGGCACGAGGTGCTCGCCATGCGCCGTTGCAAGGCAATGAACCTCGCCCACCTGCTGGCCCGCACGGCCCGCGTTTTTCCACAGCGGAATGCGGTCGCGCACGGCGCACACGAGCTCTGGCCCTACGCCGAGTTGTTCCGTCGCGCGGCGGCGATTGCCGGCAACTTGCGCGGTGTTCATGGTCTGCGGGCGGGCGACCGCGTTGCCCTGTTCCTGGCCAACTGCCCGCAGTACCTGGAACTGCTCTATGGCATCTGGCACGCCGGCCTGGTGGCGGTGCCGATCAACAACAAGCTGCATGCGCGTGAAGTCGCTTTCATTTGCCAGAATTCGGCGGCGTCGCTGCTGTTTGTCGCCGAAGAGCTGGCTGGGCCAGGTGAGCTGGACGGTGGTTGGGGCGCCGTGACCGGCAGTGCGCCCGGTCTGCGCATTGTTTCGATCGACACGCCGGAATACCGGCGCCTCACCGACGGCGAAACGATCGCCGTCGTGCCGCGCGCGCCCGACGACCTGGCCTGGCTGTTCTATACCTCGGGAACCACCGGTCAACCCAAGGGCGTGATGTTGTCGCAGCGTAACCTGTTGGCGATGACCCTCTGCTACTTCACCGACGTGGACCAGGCGACGCGGGCCGACAGCATCCTCTACGCCGCACCGATGTCGCACGGCGCCGGCATGTACAACTTCGCGCACGTGCTGGTCGGCGCGCGGCACGTCGTTCCCGAGTCGGGCGGCTTTGACGTTGGCGAGGTCCTGGCCTTGTCGCGGCATTTCGGACACACCTCGCTGTTCGCCGCGCCGACGATGGTGCACCGTCTGGTCGAGCACGTGGCTGCGCACGGCGCTGACTGCAGCGGCATCAAGACCCTCGTCTATGGCGGCGGCCCGATGTATCTCGAGGACATCCGACGGGCGCTCGAGGTGCTCGGCGATCGCTTGGTGCAGATCTACGGCCAGGGCGAGAGTCCGATGACGATCACTGCGCTGGCACGGCAGCACCTGGCCGATCGCGCACATCCGCGCTATCTGGAGCGCATTGTTTCGGTCGGCGTCGCGCACAGCATCGTCGAAGTCGTTGTTGCAGATGCGGACGGCCAGTCGCTGCCTGCCGGTGTCGCCGGCGAGGTGCTGGTGCGCGGCGAAACCGTGATGCAGGGCTACTGGCGCAACCCCGAGGCGACCGCAGAGACGCTGCGCGACGGCTGGTTGCATACCGGTGACATTGGTGTTCTCGATGACGACGGATTTCTGACGCTCAAGGACCGCTCCAAGGACGTGATCATCAGCGGCGGCGCCAACATTTATCCGCGCGAGGTCGAGGAAGTGCTGCTGCAGCACCCGGCCGTCGCCGAGGTGTCGGTTGTCGGGTGGCCGAGTTCCGAGTGGGGCGAGGAAGTGCTTGCCTTCGTCGTCTGCCGAGCGGGGCTGGCGGCGCCCCCCGCGGAACTTGATCAGCTGTGTCTGCAATCGATTGCCCGCTTCAAGCGGCCGAGGAACTACTTCTTCGTCGCTGCTTTACCGAAGAACAACTACGGCAAGGTGCTGAAGACGGAACTGCGGAGTCACTGGCGTCACTGGGCTGATCAAGGGGAGATCTGAAGATGGGCGGACGTTTGCAGGACAAGGTGGCGATCGTTGCCGGCAGCGGCTCGGTGGGGCCCGGGTGGGGTAATGGCAAAGCGATTTCGGTGCTTTTTGCGCGCCAGGGTGCCAAGGTCGTCGGTGCCGATATCGACGCCGAGGCTGCCGCGGCGACGCAAGCGATCATCCGTGAAGAAGGCGGCGAAAGCATCGCCGTGGTCGCCGATGTGACCCTTGCCGCCGATGTCGAGAAGCTGGTGGCGGAGGCCCTGGATGCGTATGGACGCATCGATATCCTGGTGAACAACGTCGGCATGGCCGTCGTTGGCGGTCCGGCCGAACTCGACGAGGCGAGTTGGGACCGGCTGATGGCGGTGAATATCAAGAGCGCCTACCTCACCTGCCATCACGTGCTGCCGGTAATGATGCGCCAGAAGTCGGGGGCGATCGTCAACAATGCCTCGGTCGCCGTACGCGGCTGGGCCGGCGTCAACTATGGCTTCTACGCGGCGAGCAAAGGTGCGATGGTGGCCATGACCCGAACCATGGCCATTCGGCATGCGCCCGACGGCATCCGCGCCAACTGCGTATTGCCGGGGCTGATGAACACGCCGCTGGTACATGCCGCGCTGACGCGGGTGTACGGTGAGGAAGGCGATATTCCGAACCTGATCCGTACGCGTGACGCGCAATGTCCGATGGGCCACATGGGTGACGCCTGGGACACCGCCTATGCGACCCTGTTTCTCGCTTCCGACGAGGCCAAGTACATTACTGCCACCGAGCTGCTTGTCGATGGCGGTTTGTCGGCGCGCTTCGCCTGAGCGCACTCCGAACCGCGGTCTGCCCTGGCCCTGGCTCACGCAGCCCGCGGCCGTTCAGGTGAAGGGAATGATCAATTTGTCCCAACCTGAACCATTTCCTTCAATATTGCTGCCCTGCTGGCGAATGGCGGCTGCGACGCGCTTTTCGAGTTCGGCGAGCAGAGCTTCGCTGTCGGCTGGCTTGCGGCGATCGGCGTTGTGGCGTCGATCGCTGCAGACACGCCGATCAGGCACCGACCGGCGATCAGCCACGCCCAGTGACGGAACCGCTGCCGTATGGTGAGGGTTGGGCCGGCTGTCGTTGCGCATGGGGTGTCTCCTTGATTCCTGGCGGCCTGGGCTGGTCGCCATGCTGGCGTTCGTCCACGGCGACGGAGGTGCGCCGCTGACAGGAACTCTATCAAAGAGTATGCCACAGGCCTTAGAACGTCGACCAGTCGGGAAAGCCGGTATGCCACCATGAACCATCAGACCTTTGTTTGTTGGCGTCGAAGAGTGGATCGTCCGGAGGCTCGGGCTGCTGCTGGCAAACTGCGTATCCTGGAGTGCCTCGACTGAGGCCGGCAAACAGTAGCCTGAGACGCGGAACGTCCGCGAACGGTCGCTGGCGACCGTGTTTCCTCGGCATACCACACATCAGGTTGTCGAGGGTGTGCCAAGCCTTCTGCTTGCGAGGTGCAGGAAAACGTAATGTGCTCATGTGAAACCTCGGAGGGTAGTCATCAGGAAGGCGCTTGACGGTGCTCATGGTAGGTGGCAACCGCCAGCCGCGCTAGAAGCGTTACACAGCTTTTACATTTTCATGTGATGTGCTTCACGATGCCGGCTATCTTGCAAACGGCGGACAGGTCGAGCGGATGCGCTTGGTGCGCCAGCCGTGCCGCAACGAGCGGGCGCAGCGGGTCGGCGAGTTGACGGACGAGACCGGGAGCTATCCGGGGGTTGGTACTGCCGAGTGTGCGACTTCGGATGACGGCGGGCAGCCCGGGGACGCCGCGACCCTTGCGGCGAGCAGGCATTGAACCTGGTCAATCACGTGGCGCGTATCGGCCGCTTCGCTGTCGCCTTGCGGCGGCACGGCCTCTTGTATTTTTCGGGAAGCGGTCTGGCTCGGCTGATCCTGGGGCGGTAGCCAGCTCGGCGTTGCCGCTTGTGTCGGGCGTTGCCGATTCGATGGCGTAATCCCGACCTGGCTTGCCGCGCGTGCCTGTCGATGCCTCGTTGTCGGAAACTCGTGGAGTTTCTGCTCAAGCCTGCGCCGGAACCGAAAAAGCCGGCAGGCATTCGACGCTGATCACCCGTACTGTGGCATCGACTTCGCTTGCTTTGAGGTAGCCAATCGCTCCTGGCGTCGCAGCGACACGGCGCAGCATTTCCTGTGATGACGCCAGTTGTTCGGGGTAGCTGCCGTGCCCGGAAAAAACGCCTCGTTCCCAGGCGCTTCGCAACTGCTGAGGAAAAAGCTGTAGCACGCTCTTGCTGAAATTGGTATGTTCGGCTGTGTCATCCGACAGAACAAACACCTTGACCGCGGTGTTGGCCGGCCACTCGCGCTGGATCATGCCGAAAACGGCGCGCAGTGAGGTCAGGGAAATCGTCTGTTCGCTGGTGGCGGGGAAGCCAATAGTGACCATTTCCGGCTGGCCGGGTTCTGCGTCAGCCCTGCTGGCCAGGAGAAGCAGCGCCAGCAGGGAGAGTGACAAGGCGCGTGCGAGGAGAGTCTCGAGCTTGTCGGCGAAGCGCCTCTTGATGGCAGCGCTTGCCCACGGGTAGGGCGACTGGAAGTCCCGGTATTGGTTGGGTGCCAGGGTTCCGACCTGGGTGCCATAGCCGGGCGAAGCGGTCGCGGGGGGAGTGATGGTGCTCGCGACTGCGTAAGAATTCTCGCGATCAGGCCGTATCTTGAATGCATCCGGGGAGCGGATCCCTGGGTGAGTTGTGATTGAATCTCATCATAGGGAGCGGCGACGACGCCAGCCAAGAACCGTGAGCACGCTTTTACAATCAGGGGAGCATGGTCTTGCGGCAGGCGATCGCCGCCTGCCCTCGCTGCCAAGTCGCTGACAATGCGAGAATGCGAGAATGCGCTCCCCGCGACTGATTGAGATCGATCAGCAAGGACCGGCGGGGCGGCATGCGGACTTGTTGCGTGACCTGACTGCGTCCCCGGCGCTCGTCTCGCCGAAGTACTTCTACGATGCGCTGGGCTCAAGTCTGTTTGCCGCGATCACCCGCTTGCCCGAGTACTACCCGACGCGCACCGAGGCGGCGATTTTCGCGCGCCACGTCGATGAAATCGCCACGCAGCTCCCGACTGGCTTGACGCTGATAGACATTGGTGCAGGCGACTGCGAAAAAGCGGCGCGCCTCCTGGCGCCGTTCGCGGTAGGCAGCTATGTGGCCGTCGACATCTCGGTGGACTTCCTGGGCGATTCGCTGACCCGTCTGCAGCTGCAGCACCCAGACCTGCCAATGCTAGGTGTCGGCACCGACTTCTCGCAGCGGCTGCGCTTGCCCCTTGAGATCGGCGACGGACAGCGTCTGCTGTTCTACCCGGGTTCGAGTATTGGCAACTTCACGCCGGCGCAGGCCCTCGATTTTCTGCACCAGTTACGCCAGGCGACGCAGGGAGGCGGCTTGTTGATAGGCGTCGATCTGCTCAAGCCGGTTGCGGTACTCGAAGCCGCCTATGACGATCCACTGGGAGTCACGGCCGCCTTCAATCGCAACCTGCTGCGGCACCTCAACCAGTTGATCGGCAGTGATTTCGTGCTGGCCGATTGGCAGCATGTGGCGTTCTTCGACCGCGCGCAGTCACGGATCGAGATGCATCTCGAAGCACGACGATCGCTTAAAGTGCTTTGGCCTGGAGGCGAGCGGGCGTTTGCCACGGGTGAGCGCATCCATACGGAAAACTCGTACAAGTGGCGCGCCGAGGATTTTGCGGCTTTGCTGAGCGCTGCGGGATTTTCGCGAATTCGGCGCTGGACCGATGAGCGAGCCTGGTTTGCGGTTTTCCTGGCGCAGGCCTAAGGAACAGTGGTGATTGTCGATTGCCGAAAGCCCTCAGCCGGCAATCGCGCAGCTACGAAAGCCGCTGAAGATGTCGTTGCGTTCGGGCGTGAAGTAGTTGCGGTAGCGCGGGTGGATCATTTCCGGCGCCGTCGCCGGGCTGGCGCCGCGCAGCACGTAGCGGCTGGCGAACCACGGCGCCGAATAGTCGCGGTAGGGGTGGGCCCGAAAACCCGGGTAGGGCAGGAAGTGGCTGGCTGTCCATTCCCAGATCTGGCCCCACTGGTAGCATCGCCGGCCTCCGTCGCTCGGCGCTGCGAGTGCGGCGACCGCGGCGAGCGCGGCGTACTCCCACTCTGCTTCGCTTGGCAGCCGGCGCCCTGCCCAGCGACACCAGGCGTCGGCCTCGAACCAGCTGAGCTGCGTGGCCGGCGAAGCGACCTGCAGCGCTTGCCATTGCCCGAAACGAAGCTCTTGCCATTGACCGTCGACCCGTCGCAGATAGCGCGGCGCGTCGATGCGCTCGCTCTCGCGCCAGCGCCAGCCGGCGGCCAACCAGTAGCGTGCCGTGTGGTAGCCGTCGGCGGCGACGAAGGGCAGGTAGCGTTCCCAGGTGACCGCAGTGGCATCGATCTCGAACGCCGGCAAGGTGACCCTGTGCGCACTCAGCTCGTTGTCGAAGGCGAATCCTGGCCGATCGTAGCCCAGCAGCCAATCGCTGCCGGGCAGCTTCAGGATGGCGAGCTTCGTTCCGCGCCTAGTGGGGGCAGGCGCACGCGCTGGCGACTTGGGCTGGCGCCAGCTTTGCAGGGCCGTCGGCAGGGCGATGTCGAGTGCCTGCGCCATGTAGGTCGCGGCCTCGGCGTGCATCTGTTCGTGGAACAGGACCAGGCGGAAGAAATAGAGCTCGGCCGGCGTTTCGCCGGCTTGCGCCAACAGTGCCAGGGTTTCGCTCAGACCTTCCTCAAGATAGGCACGGGTGGCCATCAGATCGGGCAGCGGCAGCTGCCAGCGCGTCGGCTGCGCGACGACGCTGGAGTTGTAGAGCGCGTCCGCCGCCGGCAGGCGCCCGGCTGGGCGGGGCGCATCCGGATCGGCGCCATCGCCCAGCGCACGCTGCGGATTGCGCGCGATCCAGAAATCCTGAAACCAGCCAATATGGCCGATTTCCCACAGCGGCGGATTCAGCTGCGTCGAAAACGGCACCGGCAGCGCCGGGCCGAGTGCCTGTTCATAGGCGGCGAGCAGAGCCAGGGTGCGCTGACGTGCTGCCTGCAAAGCCGCAATCAGCACCTGCCGGCCGCCTTCCCGAGCGGCCTCCGCCGCTGCCCATTGCATGGCTGTTTTCATGGTCTCGGTTCCCCTCTATGAAAGAAGACCGGTCGCTGCAAGTTCCCCAAGTGGTGATTGTGAGCCCGGCGCTTGCCGATGCCAACAACGGCAACTGGCAGACAGCGCGTCGCTGGCAGCAATTCCTGCCCTTTCCGACGCGGATCATTAGGCTCTGGCCGGACGAGTTGGCTGTGCAGGATCGCGTCATGCTGGCCTTGCACGCCCGTCGCTCGTCACTGTCGATCGTCGCCTGGAGGGAGGCGCGGTGTGCGCGCGGACTGGCGGTGATCCTCACTGGCACCGATCTTTACCGTGACATCGAAAGCGACGCCAGCGCGCAGCGATCGCTGCGACTCGCCGATGCGCTGGTGGTGTTGCAGGAGCGCGGTCCGCTGGCCTTGTGCGCCGAATTGCGCGACAAGACCAGGGTGATCTTTCAGTCGACCAGCAGCCGGAAGACTTTGCCGAAGAGTGCAGGGCGCTTGCGTGCGCTGATGGTGGGGCACCTGCGGCAAGAGAAGGATCCAGAGACGCTCTTTGCGGTCGCCCGGCTGCTCGCCGAGCGCGACGATATTCGCATCGACCATGTCGGTCAGGCGCTCGATCCGCTGCTCGGTGAAGCGGCAATGGCGACGATGGCGGCTTCGGCGAGCTATCGCTGGCTGGGCGGTTTGTCACACGCGGACACGCGGCGACGCATTCAGCGCGCCGACCTGCTGATTCACGCCAGCCGTATGGAAGGCGGGGCGCACGTGGTGATGGAAGCGGTGTGCAGTGGCACGCCGGTGATCGCTTCGGCGATCGATGGCAATATCGGCATGCTTGGTAGCGATTACGCGGGTTATTACGCCTGTGGCGACGCTAATGGCCTGGCTGGACTGCTCGTTCAGTGCCGGGCCAGCCAGGGGCAGGGCGATGGCCTGCTGGCGCGGCTCGCCGCGCAGTGCCGGCAGCGCGCGGCGCTGTTTGCGCCCGCGGCCGAACGCGCAGCCGTGCGGCGCCTGGTCGCCGAGCTGCTCGCCGAGCCGATCAGCCATCCACCTGCCGCAGCATAGAACGGAGCCCGCGGGATGCATGCTGCCAAGTCGACAGTGCTCAGAGATATCGTCCTCGTCGGCGGCGGGCACAGCCACGTCGTAGTGCTCAGACGTTTTGCCATGCAGCCGCTACCCGGCGTTCGTCTGACGGTGATCTGCACCGACACCCATACTCCCTATTCGGGAATGCTGCCGGGCTACATCGCCGGGCACTACGCTTACGACGAAGTACATATTGATCTGCGCCGCCTGGCCGCGTTCGCCGGCGCACGCTATTTTCGTGAGCAGGTGGTTGGCCTCGACCGGGAGCAGCGCAGGCTGCTCTGCGCGCAGCGCCCGCCGGTCGCTTACGACCGCCTGTCGATCAATATTGGCTCGATGCCGGCGGATTGGCTCGATGCCGGCGGTGAGTCAGGTCGAAGGTGCGGCCGAGCACGCCATTGCGGTGAAGCCGATCCGTCGCTTCAACGAACGCTGGCTGGCCTTGCTGGAGCGCGTCCGTCGGCACCATGGAGCGACGACCATCGCTGTTGTTGGCGCCGGCGCCGGTGGCGTTGAGCTGATCCTGGCGATGCAGTATCGACTGCGTCACGAACTGCAGTTGCTCGGGCGCAAGCCTGATGAACTGCGCTTCCACCTTTTTTCCGCCGAGCGCGAGATCCTGCCGACGCACAACGCCCGGGTGCGACGCGCTTTCGAGCAGGTACTCGTCAAGCGCGCGGTGGTCATCCACCGCAATGCCAAAGTGAGCGCAGTGGCCAGCGGCCAGCTGTGCACCGCCGGCGGCGAAACACTGGCGGCGGATGAGATCGTCTGGGTGACGCAGGCCGGCGGTGCGGACTGGTTGCGCGATACCGGCCTGGCGCTCGACGACAGCGGCTTTGTCCAGGTGCGCGACAGTCTGCAGACGGTGAGCGACCCGCTTATCTTCGCGGCCGGCGATTGCGCGGCGATGGTCGAGTGGCCACTGGAGAAGGCCGGCGTGTTTGCCGTCCGCCAGGGGCGACCGCTGGCCGACAACCTGCGGCGCTCGGTACTCGAGCAGCCGCTGCGCCCTTACCGCCCGCAAGCGCGCTGGCTGGCCTTGATCAGCACCGGCGACCGCTATGCCATCGCCTCGCGTGGCGCGCTGCACGCCGCAGGCGCCTGGGTCTGGCGCTGGAAGGACTGGATCGATCGCCGCTTCATGGCCCGCTTCAACGAACTGCCGGCGAAGGATATGGCGATCGACAAGCCGCCGCGCGGCGGAAGCGCCGTCCCGCTCGATCAGGCCGAATCGGCGCAAGCCATCTCGGCGATTGCCATGCGTTGCGGTGGTTGCGGTGCCAAGGTCGGTGCGACGGTGCTCTCGCGCGCGCTGGCGGCGGTGCAGCCGATCGAACGCGACGACGTGCTGATCGGTTTGCGCGCTCCCGACGACGCGGCAGTCGTACGCGTGCCGGCGGGGAAAGCGATGGTCCATAGCGTCGATTTCTTCCGGGCCTTCATCGATGATCCCTGGCAATTCGGCCGCATCGCCGCCAACCACGCGCTTGGCGACATCTTTGCCATGGGCGCGGAAGCACAGTCGGCGACGGCGATTGCCACCGTCCCGCCGGGCCTCGAAAGCAAGCTCGAAGAGACGCTCTTCCAGATGATGTCGGGGGCCGTTGAAGTACTGAATGAAGCCGGCTGCGCGCTGGTCGGCGGGCACAGCGGCGAGGGCAGCGAACTGGCGCTCGGTTTCGCCATCAACGGCTTGATCGACGAAGGCCTGGCAGGCGTAATGTGCAAAGGCGGCATGCGCCCCGGTGATCAGCTGATCCTCGGCAAGCCGATCGGCACCGGCACCCTGTTCGCCGCGCATGCGCGCCTGCGGGCGCGTGGCCGCTGGATCGACGACGCGCTGGCCTCGATGGAGCAGTCCAACCGCTTGGCCGCCAGCTGTCTGCGCAGGTTCGGCGCGACCGCGTGCACCGATCTCACCGGCTTCGGTTTGCTCGGCCACCTGGTCGAGATGACGCGTGCGTCCGGAGTCGATGCGGAGATCGACCTGGCCGCGTTGCCGGTTCTCGAAGGGGCCGCCGAAACCAGCGCAGCGGGCATTCTCAGTTCGCTGCAGCCGGCGAACGTGCGTCTGCGCCGCGCCCTGCGTGACCCGGAGCAGGCACGCAGTCATCCCAACTATGCCTTGCTCTTCGATCCGCAAACCGCCGGCGGGTTGCTGGCCAGCGTGCCGGCAGAGAAGGCGACGGCCTGCATTGCCGCTTTGCGGTCGCTGGGCTACGCAAGGGCGGTGTGTATCGGTCGGGTTTTGGCGGCTGCTGACGAGTTGGCGCCGATTCGGCTGAAATCGTAGGGCTGGCGCGGCTGCCCGGTAGACGCCGGGAGTCTGGCCGCGGCCGTCCTCGTGCCTTTCAGGGCGAGTACTTCAGTACTTCGCTGGTGACTGGTATGGGTCTTCGACCAGTACCCGATACCTTCACTTTCCCAGCACTTCGAACGCTTGCGTGTCCTTTGCCTTGTCGTTGATTTTCTGCGAGAACGGATCCATTGAGCAGTATGCCATGCGGGAAGCACTGTCTGCGGCGCTGTAGTTTGGAAGGGAATCCCTCATTCTTGAAATGGCTGCATTTGCAATGCAGAAAGCATCACCGTAGGTCGGTCTGAGGGCGCTTGTGTGTTCATGGCGAGCGTATATAATCCGGCTCCGCTGCCGTGCCGGGACAGGTCATTTCCAATGCACATGGCAGGACAAAGCTTGTTGTATCGAGCGGTTGGGTGGCTGCCCAGATCGTCTTTTTTATGTATTTTCAGGGGGGTAAGGTATGGCGGAGCAGAAGCTGGGTAACCCAGCGGTTGTCGGTCTGGCTGGGTTCGGATTGACGACAATGATTTTGCAGTTTCACAATGTTGGCTGGATGGGCCTGGGCCCGGTGATCTGGTTAGGACTCATTTTCGGCGGTCTGGCGCAAATGATCGCTGGGCTGCAGGAGATGAAAACCGGGAATAATTTCGGCTATTGCGCGTTCACAGCCTACGGTTGTTTCTGGCTTGCCCTGACCCTGCTCCTGATCGGCAACCACTATGACATCTACACTTCGAGCAAGACCGATATCGGTTGGTTTCTCGTGGCCTGGACGGCGTTTACGGCAATTCTGTGGGTCGGGTCGATGCGCATACACGGTGCCTTGGCGTTGACTTTTACGCTGCTGTTGATCGGCTTCATTCTGCTCGATCTCGCACACTTCGGCTATCCAGCCCTGACCGTTATTGCCGGTTATGAGCTGATGGCCACGGCAGCGATGGCTTGGTACATCATGGCCCATATCATTTATGCGGATGTCTTTGGCCGGGATATCCTTCCCGTCGGCAAGCCCTGGATTAACTGAAGCACCGTGCGGCACGCGTCCGCCGCACCGTGCGGCACGCGTCCGCCACGCTGCATCGGCCGGACGAAAGCTGAGAAACCGAGCAAGACTGATGAGGGAGCAAGAGGCTATGAAAGTTGGGAAAAGAATTGCATGGATCGCCGTCCTGGTCGCCTGCGGCCTTGGCCGCGTTGCGATGGCTGCGGAAACCGCTACGCCGGAAGAAGTGATCAGCAAAGTGCGGGCAGCGGCGAGCTTTCTGCATAACAAGGGCACTTCAGGGTATGCCGACTTCAACAACAGGGACAGCAACTGGGTGTGGAAGGATAGTTATGTCTTCGTCTACGACTGTCGGCAGGACCGGATGATTGCCCACCCGATGCGGCCGGATCTGGTCGGCAAGCCGATCATGCAGATTACAGATAACTCGGGCAAGTACATCTTCAAGGAACTCTGCAAGGCGGGCAACCAAGCCCATGGCGGCTGGGTCGAGTACGCGTGGTCGAAGCCAGGGGCAGGCGCGCTCTCCCGGAAAATCTCCTATGCGCTGGCGGCGGATATTTCGTTTGCCAGTGGCATTCAGGTGAGTGCGGGTGTCTATGATGAATTGATGACCATCCCACAACTGGACGCGGTCCTCAAGAAAATGTCCGATCCGTCAAGGTATCAGGCGCTGTGAGCGTTTCGGCGGTTACGGTCGCTGCGTAAGCGTCACCAAGCCGGCGATCACCACGCCGGCGGTGAGCAACTGCGAAGATGAGCATTGCCCGCCCGTTGCTGTCCGGACTGACGGCAAAAGCAATCGCAGCTTTCGTGTGAGACCGTAGCAAGTGACGCGGTGCACCCCGGAAAGGAAGGCAGCAGTTTGCTTCCAGCGTCGACCGGCCAGATCACGAAGCGTCCGAGGCTGACGCCATGCGCAAATCGCGCTGCCGAGCACGCTCCCTGCGCAGCATCACGACGCCGGCGATGATCACGCCGAGTGTGACCAGCGAAACCATGATCGTCGCCAGGGCGTTGATGTCGGGGCTGACGCCCAGGCGTACTTTCGAGAAGATCACCATCGGCAGAGTGCTGGAGCCTGGACCGGAGACGAAGCTGGCGATCACCAGGTCGTCGAGCGAGATGGTGAACGCCAGCAGCCAGCCCGAGACCAGGGCCGGCGAGATGATCGGCAGCGTGATCAGCAGAAACACTTTGGCCGGTCGGGCGCCCAGATCCATGGCCGCTTCTTCGAGAGAGATGTCCAGCGACGACAGCCGCGATTGCACGATTACCGCCACGTAGGACAGGGTCAGCGTCATGTGGGCGATGGTGATGGTGCTGACGCCGCGGCCTTCGGGCCAGCCGAAAGCCTGTTCAGTGGCAACGAACAGCAGCAGTAGCGACAGGCCGGTGATCACTTCGGGCATGACCAGCGGCGCGGTGATCATGCCGGTGAACAAGGTGCGTCCACGGAAGCGGCTAAAGCGCGCCAGGGCCAGGCCGGCGAGGGTGCCCAGGATGGTGGCGCCGGTGGCATTCATGGCCGCGACGCGCAGCGAAAGCCAGGCGGCATCGAGAATCTGCGTGTTTTCGAACAGCCGGCCGTACCACTCGGTCGAAAACCCTCCCCAGACGGTCACCAGGCGCGACCTGTTGAAGGAGTAGAAGACCAGCGACAGGATCGGGATGTACAGAAAGGCAAAGCCGAATACCAGGAACGAGAGCCTGACGGGAGAGGCCTTGTCTTTCATGGCCGCCCGCCGCTTTCCCGCCCCTGCACGCGCTGGAAATACATGATTGGCGCGACCAGTAGGAGCAGCAGGACGACGGCCACCGCGCTCGCTACGGGCCAGTCGCGGTTGTTGAAGAACTCGGTCCACAACACCTTGCCGATCATCAGGGAGTCCGCTGGTCCGAGCAGGGCGGGAATGACGTACTCGCCGACGGCCGGTATGAAGACCAGCATGCAGCCGGCAACGATTCCGGGTAGCGACAAGGGCAGGGTAATGCTGGCAAAGGCGCGCAGCGGGCGGCAACCAAGGTCTTCTGCGGCTTCGAGCAGGGTGAGATCCATTTTTTCTAGATTGGCATACAGCGGCATGACCATGAACGGCAGGTAGCAGTACACGATGCCCAGATAGGTCGCGAAATCGGTCTGCAGCATGACGATCGGCTGATCGATAATGCCCAGCCAGATCAGTAGGTTGTTGAGCAGACCGTTGTTTTTCAGGATGCCGATCCAGGCATAGACGCGCAGCAGGAAGGAGGTCCAGAAAGGCAGAATCACCAGCATCAGCAGAATTCCACGCCAGCGCGGATCGCTGCGGGCGATGGCGTAGGCCAGGGGGTAGCCGATCAACAATGCCAGCAGGGTGGACACGGCCGCCACCTGCAGCGAATTGGCGAAGGCGCGCAGATACAGGCTGTCCTCGATCAGGTACAGGAAATTGCCGGGATTGACGTCCAGTCGGATGTCCGTGAGCCGCTCGCCGGCCCATTCCAGCAAGGGCTGATACGGCGGCATCGCGATCTGCGTTTCCGAAAAGGAAATTTTCAGCACGATCACGAAGGGGGCGGCGAAGAACAACAACAGCCACAGGTAAGGCACGGCTATGACGGCGGTGCGAGCGCTGATTCCCCAACGCGTCAGGAGCGCTTGCGTCCAGCGGCAGGGCGGCAGCCGGCCGATGGTGTCGAGCGCGCGACGGCTGCCACCCGCTAATCGTTCTGCCGCAGGCGCAGCGGCCTTAGGCGACTGGGCGTCTGGTTTCATTCGCGGACGATCATCGGGCTACTGTCGTGCCAGTGCAAATAGACCTCCTGTTCCCAGGTGATGCTCTCTTCTTCGTGACGCCAGACATTGGGGCGGGTGACGCGGACGGTCTTGCCGGACTCAAGGCGGATCAGCAATACCGACAGGTCGCCGAGATAGGCGATTTCCTTCACCAGCCCGCGCGTCCAGTTGCTTGCGGCCTGTGGCGGCTGCAAGGCGAGCTGGATTTTCTCGGGGCGAATCGCCACCCAGAGTCGTGCCTGGGGCGCCGCAACGGCGTTGCTGAGCACGTCGAGCGCTTGTTCGAGTTCCGCACAGCGGATGCGCATGCGACCCGCCTCGCTGGCTGTCACCTGGCCTTCGAAGACGTTGACCGAGCCGACGAACTCGGCCACGAAGCGATTGCTCGGCGATTCGTAAATCTCCTGCGGTGTTCCCACCTGCACGATCTTGCCGTGGTCCATGACCCCGATGCGTGAGGAGAGGGTCATTGCCTCTTCCTGGTCGTGGGTGACGACCACGAAGGTCACCCCCAGCTCTTCCTGCAGATTGACCAGCTCGAATTGGGTGTGCTCGCGCAGCTTTTTGTCGAGGGCGCCAAGGGGTTCGTCGAGCAACAGCAGTTTGGGTTGCTTGATCAAGGCTCGCGCCAGCGCGACCCGTTGTCGTTGCCCGCCCGAGAGCTGCTCCGGCTTGCGCTTGGCAAACTCCGAAAGGCGTACCAGTTTGAGCATCTGGGCGACGCGGTCGGCAATCTCGGAGCGGGGACGATGTTCCATCTTCAGACCAAAGCCGACGTTCTGGTCGACGGTCATGTGCGGGAAAAGAGCGTAGGACTGGAACATCATGTTGACCGGACGCTCGTACGGCGGGATGCCGCTCATGTCCAGGCCATCGATATGGATCTTGCCGCTGCTCGGTTCTTCGAAGCCGGCGAGCATGCGCAGCAGCGTGGTCTTGCCGCAACCCGAGCCACCGAGCAGGCAAAACAGTTCGCTGCGATAGATGTTCAGCGAGACATCATCGACGGCGACAAAGCCGGAGAAGCTCTTGCTGACCCGCTCGATACGGATGTAAGGCTCGAGGGCGGGATCGTTCCACGGATGACTCGGGCGGGTGGGGGCCGGTGCCGACGAAGCCATTCAGGTGCCAGCTTGCAATATCCCGGCAACGCGACCAGGAACGAGGCCAGCCATTCGCAGGAGGCCAGCGGTCGGCAAGGCGCGTGCTCGGCGGCGGCCATCTCTGGCCATCATTGTCCTGTCTGGAAGCGCGTCCAGCTGCGGGTCAACAAACGGTTGTAGTCGTCGCCAACCGCCAGCTCGGGTGACAGCTTGGCTTTCACCTCGGCGCTGGGGAAGACGCTGGGATCGCTTTTGACCTCGGGATTGATGAATTGCTCCGAAGCGAGATTGCCGTTCGGATAGTGCACGGCATTGGAATTGTTGGCGGCTACTTGTGGCTGCATCAGGTAGTCGATGAACAGGTGCGCATTGTGCGGATGCTTGGCATCGGCGGGAATGGCCATCATGTCGAACCAGATGATCGTCCCTTCCTTTGGCACGGAGTAGACCACATTCACACCCTTGCCGGCCTCCCTGGCGCGATCGCGGGCTTGCAGTATGTCGCCACTGTAACCGACCGCAATGCACAGCTCGCCGTTGGCCAGATCCTCGATGTATTGCGATGAATTGATCTTGCGCACATAGGGGCGGATTTTCATCAGTTGCTCTTCGACCAGTTTCAGATCCTCGGGATCCTGGCTGTTGGGATCCTTGCCGAGGTAGATCAGGACGATGCTGCGGATATCGGAGGCGGCATCGAGGATCGAGATTCCGCAATCCTTGAATTTGGCGGCGACCTTCGGATCGAGCACCAGTGCCCAGGAGTCCAGTGGCGCGTCGGGCATGATCTGCTTGATCTGGTCGACGTTATAGCCAATGCCGTCTGTTCCCCACATATAGGGAATGGAATGCGCGTTGTCCGGATCGTGCAAGGCGACGCGCTGCATGATCGACGGATCCATGTTGCCGAGATTCGTCAACAGCGCCTTGTCCAGCTTCCGGAAGACGCCGGCCTTGATTTGACGCTCCATGAACTGGGCCGAGGGCATCACCAGGTCGTAACCGGTATTGCCCGCCAGGAGCTTGGTCTCGACCACTTCGTTGGAATCGAAGACGTCGTAATTGACCTTGATCCCGTACTTGGTTTCGAATTCCTTGACGGTTTCCGGGTCGATGTAGTCCGACCAGTTGTAGACGTTGAGCACCTTCTCGGCGTCGGTGGCGCCGGGAGCGGCGGCAACCGCTGGCGGCGGCGCGGCCACTTCCGGTTCCTTGCCGCAGGCAGCCAGCAGCAGGGCAGCGATGCCGAGGCAGGCGATCTTGATGGCTATGGCGGGGTGCGAAGCGGACGAAGCGTACATGGTCTGGTTCCGTGCAGAGGTGGCGACAGGCGGAGCGTAACCCAGTGGCAGCGACAGGCCAAGGGGGTAGATCGGCGCGGCGGCAGATCTGTGCGGTGCGTGGGGCTTGCTGGCCGCGGCATCTTCCAGACCGGTCGACTCGAGGACTACGCGCTGCCCGGTTCGTCCGTCTGCCTGCCTGCTTGCCCGGGTCGGCCGTGCCCCGGTCGCATGTGGCTCAGACGCGGACGATGCGCACGCTGTCGGTGCTGCCGGCACGGGGCCCGGTGGAACCGAAAACGACCGCTACCAGGTCACCATCACGAGCGAGTCCCGCACTGCGAGCTGCGGCGATGGCCAGGCGCAGTTGATCGCCGTCGGAATTGTCGGGAACCAGTAGTGGTTGTACGCCCCACACCAGGCTGAGGCCGCCGAGGACTTGCGGGGCGGTCGAGATGCCGGCGATCGGCATCCTCGGACGGAAGGCTGCGACACGATGCGCGGTCAGGCCGCTGCGTGTTGGGCAGAGAATCGCGGCGACGCTGAGGTCCTCGGCCGCTTGCACTGCGGCGTGCGCCACGGCCCAGGCGACGCGGTCGGCGGCAGCGGCGGAGATCGCGGCGGGATGAACGTGCTCGTGTGGCGAGTCCTCGGCCGACTCGGCAACTTCGCCCATCATGCGCACGGTTTCGTAGGGGAACAGTCCGACGGCGGTTTCTTCCGAGAGCATCAGGGCATCAGTGCCATCGAGCACGGCATTGGCCACGTCATTGACCTCGGCGCGGGTCGGCAGGGGCGAGCGGGTCATCGACTCGAGCATCTGGGTGGCGGTGATCACCGGCTTCCCCGCCATATTGCAGGCACGAATGATTTCCTTCTGGAGCAATGGCACGCGTCGCGCCGGCATTTGGATGCCGAGGTCGCCGCGGGCGACCATCACTGCGTCGGCGGCTTCGATGATTCCAGCGAGGTTGTCCACCGCGGCGGCGGTCTCGATCTTGGGTACCAGCGCCGGGCGCATGCCGCGCTTGGGGAGCATGGCGCGCACGCGCTCGACGTCGTCGGCACGGCGCACGAACGATAACCCGAGGAAGTCAACTTTGGCGGCGATGGCCATTTCCAGAGCCAGGGCGTCGCGGGCGGTGAAGGGTTCAACGTGTGCCTCGGCACGCGGCAAATGCATGCCCTTTCGCGAGCGCAGGGTGCCTCCGCGGACAACTTCGGTGCGCACGTCCCGGCCCACCGATTCGAGTATGCGCAGCACGATCGCCCCGTCGGCGAGGTAGACCTCGTCGCCCGGGCAAGCCCATTGCGCAAGATCGGGCACGGTCGTCGATACGTGCTGTGCGTTGCCGATGCTGTCGTCGCTAGCCGTGGTCAGCACGAACTCCTGGCCGTTCTCCAGTTCCACTTCGTCGCCCTCGACGAGGCCTGTCCGGATCTTCGGGCCGGGCATGTCAACGAGAATGCCGACGCTGCGTCCAAGCTCGCTGGCCAGTTCACGTACCAGGCGCGCATTATTGCTGTGCGTCTTCATATCCGAGTGCGCCGCGTTGAGTCGCACGACGTCAACACCCGCCGCCAGGAGCCGTCGCAGGGTGCTCGGTGTCGCGGTGGCGGGCCCGATGGTGGCTACAATCTTCGTTCGGCGCATCAGGATTTCCTCAATGACTGCGAGATTCGGTCTGGATTCCGGGCTGCTGCCGCCGGTGCGCGCAAATCGTCGCTGGGGCATGGGGCATGCAGAGGATCGGGCGGCAGTATAGGTAGCGGTCGCCGCTGCCGTCAATCGGCAAGCGGCTGGCGAAGTTTGGAACTTTAGCTTGACGATCCTCGATCGCGGCACAGCGCGGCCATCCGCCGTTCGTTGCCCGTTGCTCCAGGCTTCTCCGCTTTGCCAGCAAGCTCGGCTTTCAGCCGGCGGCCAGGTAGCTGCCTTAACGGCGCTGTGATGTCGGCGCGAGTTGCACGATGGCAAGCGGAAACGGCAGCGCGCCGTTCGGCGGCGGTTTGCCGACTGGTGTGTGAACGTCGAATCAGGTGCTTGCCGGCCTGCTTCTGGCTACCAGCCCAAGGTTCGTGAAACGAGCCTGCTCCACCTAGTGACGAAAGCATGTTTTGCGATGTTTTCGAACCCGAGAGCTTGACCCGATCAGGTGGCCCGAATTCCTGCGACACATGCAACTCGCCACCAGACCGAGCCGCGCTTCGATCGCTTGGCGAAGCGTCTCTCTTGCGGAAATCCACAATGGCCCTTGAGCAGGTGATCGGTCAGAATCGGCGTCGAACCGGAGGGGTGTCGATCACACAAATGCTTGCTGACGAACAACTTTTCTTCGCGAAGCCGATGTGCTGCCGCGTCCTGCGCCCAGAAGAACGCGCTTGCCAGTGTCCTCGCAACGTTCGGCCTCTGCGCTCTGTCGGTGAGCCGCGGAGTGCAGGATCTTTCGCACCGGTGATGGTCAGAAGGGCCGTCGATGGAGTTCGCGACGATGGCTGACGCTTGCGTTTGCGGGGCTAGAATGATTATTCTTTGCGCCGCAGGCACCCTGTTTGCCAGACCGAGAAGACAAAATATTCACACGTAGTAACTTTCCTTAAGGAGGAGATCGCATGAAGCACATGAAGAAGATCAGCATGACCCTGACAGCGATTGCCATGGCGGTAAGCGCCACGGCGGCGTCGGCGCAATGTGACAAGGGTGAAGTGGTCGCCAAGCTCAGCCATGTGACCGGTGGCTCGACGCACCCGAAGGTGGTCGCGTCGAATCGTCTGGCCGAACGCGTCAACAAGGATATGAACGGCAAGATGTGCATCGAGGTTTATCCCAACAGCACCTTGTTCGGCGACAGTAAGGAACTTGAGGCGCTGCTCGTCGGTGACGTGCAGTTGCTGGCTCCATCGCTCTCCAAGTTTGGCTCCTATACGCCCAAGCTTGGCGTCTTTGATCTGCCGTTCATCTTCGTCGATATTGATCAGGCGATCCGCTTCACCAACTCGCCCGAGGGTAAGAAGCTTCTCAAGTCGATGGAAGGCGTCGGCTTTGTCGGGCTAGGTTACTGGATGTCGGGCATGAAGTACTTTTCGGCCAACAAGCCGCTGATCGTGCCCGCCGACGCCAAAGGCTTGAAGTTCCGCGTGCAGACCTCCGATGTGGCCAAGGCGATGATTGACGCGATGGGCGCCTCGCCGCAGCCAATGGCCTTCGCTGAAGTCTATGGCGCGCTGCAGACCGGCGTTGTCGATGGGCAGGAAAACACCTGGTCGAACATCTATACCCAGAAGTTCTTCGAAGTTCAGAACAGCACGACGGAGACCAACCATCAGTTGCTGGCGTATCTATTGATGACCTCGGCAGAGTGGCTCAACAGCCTCAAGCCGGCTGTTCGCGATCAGTTCCTGAAAATCGTCGATGAGGTTTCCAACGAAACCAACGAGGCAGTCAAAGCGGACGAAGCGAAGAACCGTGAGAACATCATCAAGGCCGGCGGCAAGGTCAACAAGCTGACTCCGGAGCAACGCAAGAAGTGGGTGGATGCCATGACGCCGGTGTGGAAGAAATTCGAGAAGGAAATCGGCGCAGACACCATCAAGGCTGCGGCTGGTTCGTAACTGACCAGATAGAAAAAGGGCCAGGCTTGTTCTGGCCCTTTTCCTTGGGCCCGCAAGCGGAAGCATCATGAATCGGATCGCCCGAGTGTCCTCGGCCTTGCTCTCGGCGGTGTCGTCCGTTGCGAGCTCGCGTCGTTGGCGCGATCGCATTCTTTCAAGAACATGACTAAAGGTGTATGCCATGGGAGCTTACTGGTTTCACATTTACCTTCTGATTTTCATAGTAATTCTCTGGGCTCTCGAAAAGAAATTCCCGAAGGCCATGGCGCACGCCGAGGAATCGCTTCTCGTGCTGGTGATCACCTCTATCATGGCGGTGGCCTTTTTCCAGGTGGTCGCCCGCTACGGCTTCAATACCGGCTGGTCGGGGGCCCTCGAATACAACACCACGGCCTTTTCCTGGTTGATCATTCTGGGTATGGGTTACGGTCTGCGCACCAGCCTGCACCTGGGTGTTGACATCGTCATCAAGGCCGTTCCCTCACCGGTCACTAAAACACTGTCCTTGGTTGGCGCGGCCTGCTGTTTGCTCTACGGTCTCGTACTGCTCGATTCATCCTGGGTGGCCCTGTTCGGCGTCGATACCAGGGGTGGAGCCATCGACTACTGGCTGAAGATGTACAAGATCGGCATTGGTTCGGAGGAATTGCACTACCCCGGATTCGTGCAGGATGCCTTTGGTATTCAGTCCCGTATTCACCGCTGGCTGCTATTGCTGATCTTGCCGCTTGGTTTGGCGCTGATGGCGTTCCGTTCCTTGCAGGCTTTCGTCGATATCGCAACCGGCCATCGCAAGCTCCTCATCAGCGGCCATGAAGCAGAAGACATGGTCGAAGAGAACAAGCACATCTTGAAAGACTAAACGACTAAGGAACCAAGGATGAACTCTCTCTTTCTTTTTGCGATGGTGCTTGGCCTGCTGTTTATCGGTGTTCCGGTCGGCGTTGCTCTCGGCTTGTCGTCGATACTTTTCGTCACCTTCTTTTCCCACGACTCCTTGTCGTCGGTGGCCATTCAGCTGTTTGGCGCAGGACAGAATTACACGCTGCTGGCTATTCCGTTCTTCATCCTGGCCTCGGCATTCATGTCGACAGGGGGGGTGGCGAAGCGACTGATCAATTTCGCGATCGCCAGTGTTGGCCACTTCCAGGGTGGCTTGGCCATGGCCTCGGTGCTGGCCTGCATGATGTTTGCAGCCTTGTCGGGTTCTTCGCCAGCGACCGTGGTCGCGATCGGTACCATCGCCATTGCCGGCATGCGGCAGGTCGGTTATTCAAAGGAGTTCGCGGCGGGCATCATCTGCAACGCCGGTACCCTCGGTATCCTGATTCCACCGTCGATCGTGATGGTGGTCTACGCGGCTGCAACTGACGTTTCGGTTGGACGGATGTTCCTGGCCGGTGTTGTTCCGGGGTTGTTGGCCGGTCTGATGCTGATGGGGGCCATCTATATCGTTGCCCGAATCAAGGGGCTGCCGAAAGAAGAGTGGCGGGGTTTCGGCGCGATCATGGATGGTGCCAAGGAAGCCGGCTGGGGTCTGTTTCTGGTGGTGATCATCATGGGCGGCATCTATGGCGGTGTGTTCACGCCTACGGAAGCCGCCGTTGTCGCCGCGGTCTACTCCATTCTGGTAGCGTTGTTCGTCTATCGCGACATGGGGCCTTTGAAGGAGGCACCCTGGGTTGAGGCCTCCGACCACCAGTCGGCCCGTGTCGGTTTCAACGCCGGCGTCTACGCGGTGTCGTTCTTCATGGTCTGGATGATCCTGTCGTTTTTCGCCACCGACGGCATGGAAGCGACCGGCAAGATACGGGCGTTCTGGGGCTTGCTGATGTCGGCCGCCATCTTCATCGGCTATCTGGTCAAGGTTGGCCGTGAGCATGGATCGATAGCGAAGTGCCTGATGGGTGGTCTGGGCATCTGGCGTCGGAACCTGGTCTTGCTGGCCAAGAACTTCTTCCCGGCATTGTTTGGCACCGAGTCGCGGGCGACCATACTGCACGCTACCCGTACCACGGTAATGCTGATGTTCATCATTGCCAACGCACTGCTGTTTGCCCACACCCTGGCGGCGGAACGTATTCCACAGGACATTACCGCATGGATGTTGGAAGCGGGCTTCACCTGGTTCACCTTCCTGATTGCGGTGAACATCCTGTTGCTTCTCGGTGGCCAGTTCATGGAGCCTTCCGGTCTGCTGGTCATCGTCGCGCCGGTGGTCTTTCCGATCGCCATGGAGCTGGGTGTTGACCCGATCCATCTGGGTATCATCATGGTGGTGAACATGGAGATCGGCATGATTACGCCGCCGATCGGTCTGAACCTGTTCGTGACCTCCGGGATTACCAACATGAGTCTGGCGACGGTGGTGAAAGCGGCGATGCCTTTTGTCGGCGTGTTGATGATCTTCCTGGTCATCGTCACCTATGTGCCGTGGATCTCCACCGCCTTGCCTTACGCTCTGATGGGGCCGGAACTGGTAATCAAGTAGGCAGCTAGCAGAAGCATCCCTGGGCAGAGTCACGGAGTCACATAGTTTCAGCTTCACGGCCCCACGACTGCCCCTTCTGCCCGAACGCAGCATTCTTCCGCCGCTGACCTCCTGGAGGACTGCGGCGGCTTTTTTTGTGATCATCGCGGCCCTGCTCGGCTGGGCCGCAGTTTCTTCCCGCTTGACGATAGCGGTCTGCAACTGGCGATAGCCATGTACTAATGCCGTGCCGAGCGCAGCTTGCGTCCTCTGCCCCTTTTTTTCGTGAAGCAAGCCAAAACGCCGGCGCTCGTGGTGACTGCGGGCGGCCTGCTAGCGTTGGCGCAGCCTCGACCCGCTTCTTCTTCGCGTACGGACTTCGCCGGGTTCGCTTTTTGCAGCAAAGCCCAGCGCGCTGTTTCGCGGTAGAATGCCGGGCTATTCTGAACCCGCATGTTTACCAATACGGTTGGGCCTGATGAAAACCAGTTTCCTCGACTTTGAACAACCGATCGCCGATCTCGAAGGCAAGATTGAAGCGCTGCGCTTTGCTCAGGACGATTCTGCGGTCGATATTTCCGACGAAATCAGCCGCCTCGAGAAGAAAAGCCAGACTCTCACCAAGGACACCTATGCCAAGCTTTCGGCCTGGCAGGTGTCGCAGGTGGCGCGCCATCCGCAGCGCCCTTACACGCTCGATTACCTGTCGCTGATCTTCACCGACTTCGAGGAATTGCACGGTGATCGTGCCTTTGCCGACGACCATGCAATTGTCGGCGGCTTGGCACGCTTCAACGGTCAGCCGGTGATGGTGATTGGTCACCAGAAGGGTCGCGACACCAAGGAAAAGATTTTCCGCAACTTCGGTATGCCGCGTCCGGAGGGCTATCGCAAGGCTTTGCGCCTGATGCGACTGGCCGAGAAGTTCCGTATTCCGGTTTTTACCTTCATCGATACTCCAGGAGCATACCCGGGCATCGACGCAGAGGAGCGTGGGCAGTCCGAGGCGATTGGTCGCAATCTCTACGTAATGGCTGAGCTGAAAGTGCCGATCATCGTCACAGTCATCGGTGAAGGTGGCTCGGGCGGCGCGTTGGCCATCGGCGTTGGCGATGTGGTTCAGATGCTGGAGTACTCGACCTACTCGGTGATTTCGCCTGAGGGTTGCGCGACCATTCTCTGGAAGAGCGCGGAAAAAGCAAGCACCGCGGCAGAAATCATGGGTATTACCGCGCCGCGCTTACTGGCGCTGGGCTTGATCGACAGCATCGTCGAAGAACCGACTGGTGGTGCGCATCGTGCACATCAGGCGATGGCGAGAAACCTCAAGGCGGCTTTGCAGGAGGCTTTGCAGAAACTGGCACCGGTGCCGACCCGCGACTTGCTCACGACCCGCCTTGAGCGTCTGATGGCCTATGGCCGGGTCAAAGAGCAGGCACGCCGCTAGGGGTCATGACGGTCATGACGGTTATGACGATCGAGACGCCCCAGATGATGAGAGTCATGACCGTTTCCCCTCCACTTGCAGTGCGCATTCCGGCTTGCAAGCCGGAATCATTCGCCGGGCAGGGCGCATGCGCCCCAAATTCCCGATCTCACCCGCAGGCCTTCTCTCGCGAAGGGAGAGAGGGAGCTTCTTGAGTCGTTGGCGCGACTTTCACAGTAAGGCAGGCTCGGCGGCGGACGCTGCAGCCCCGATTCTGGGGACGCTGACGGCGTTTCTCGAGACGCGGTTGCTGCCCGGAGCTCGTTTGTGCGTTGGGCTATCTGGTGGCGTCGACTCGGTGGTGTTGCTGCACGCGCTCGACGGCCTGCGTCGCTCGGGGCTACAGGTCAAGCTCTCGGCGATACACGTTGATCACGGACTGAGCGGCAATGCCGGTGCCTGGGCGGGTTTTTGCGGCGACTTCTGTCAACGCCTGCAAGTGCCGCTGGACATAGCTCGGGTGGAGGTGCCGCGTGTCAGCGGTGAAGGTCTTGAAGGCGCGGCGCGGCGCGTGCGTCATGCGGCGTTCGCCGCTAGTCGAGCCGACTGGTTGGCAGTGGCCCATCATCGTGACGATCAGGCTGAGACGGTTCTGTTCCGGTTGCTGCGCGGGGCGGGTGTTGCCGGTGCCGCTGGAATGCCTGCCGAGCGGCCGCTGACCAACGGCCCGCGCCTGATTCGCCCGCTACTCGATGTTTCGCGGTCGCTCATAGTGCGCTATGCAGAAACGCATTCCTTGGCGTGGATCGAAGACGAAAGTAATAGGGATGCCCACTATCGGCGAAACTACCTGCGAGGCGAAATCATGCCGCGCATCGCGGTGCAATTCCCGGGTGCCGCTCGGGCGCTGGCGCGTGCGGCGCGCCATTTCGCGGAGGCGAGAGAGCTTCTCGATGAACTGGCAACGGCCGATCGCGCAAGCCTGACCGGTGAGGGCGGGCACATTGCTCTGGCGCCTTTCAATATGCTTTCACCGCCGCGAGCGCGCAACCTGTTGCGATCGGAACTTCTGGCAAGCGGCTTTCGCGCGCCGGAAGCGCGCTGGCTTGACGAAGCGCTACGGCAGCTGAAGACGGCGACGGCTGGTTCGCAGACCTGCATTGCCACCGCGGATGGCGAAGTGCATGCCTATCGGGGCCGGTTGTATGTCGTTGGGCAGCGCCCGGCCCTTGTGGATCTCGTGGTGCCCTGGAATGGCGAACTGACGCTGGCGTGGGGCGATGGGCGGGTGGCCTTCGTTCGCGGGATGGGAAGGGGCATCAGCAGTCGCTTGCTTGCCGCTTCTCCGGTCGTTCTCCGCGTCCGGCAGGGCGGTGAGCGCCTGCGGCCCGATTCACGGCGACCGGCGAGGACGTTGCGCAAACTGTTGCAGGAAGCGGCCGTGCCGCCCTGGGAGCGAGCGCGCCTGCCGCTGTTGTGCTGCGGCGAACGGTTGATCTGGGTTGCCGGACTGGGCGTTGACGCCGCGTTTGCCTGTGCGTCGGATGAGGAGGGCGTCGAGCCGGTCTGGGAAGGCAGTGCTGGGCGCGGGCTCAGCGGCTTTCCGCTGCCGGGGGCGCCGGCTGTCTGCAACGGCCAGGCGGAGGGCTAGCGGCGGGGCTGCTCAGCGCTTGCCGGCCAGCAGCTGTGCGAGCTCGACAGCTGTGCGAACGCCCATTTTTTCGAAAAGATTGGCTCGATGTACTTCGACCGTACGCATGCTGATTTGCAGTTCGTCGGTGATGACCTTGTTCAGCGTGCCGGCCAGCACTAGATCCATGACCTGCTTTTCGCGTGTCGTGAGCCGGCTGGTCAGGCTGTTAACCGAATCACTATCAGCGGCGGCGAGGCGCTGATTTTCATCGAGTTGCAGGGCTTCAATCACGCGATTGACCAGCTCGTTGTCGTTGCAGGGCTTTTCCACGAAGTCGAAAGCACCTTGCTTGAGGGCCGAGACGGCCATGGGCACGTCGCCGTGACCGGTCAGAAAGATCACTGGCAAAGTGCTGCCACGTTGGCACAAGAGGTCAAAAAGCTCGGGGCCACTCATCCCGTCCATGCGGATGTCGAGCAGGATGCAGCCGGGTAGCGAAGTATTCCAGGCCGCCAGGAAGTCTTCGGCCGAGGGGTAGCTCAGGCAGGGCACACCACGCGACTCGAGTAGCCAGCCAAGTGAGTCGCGGATTGCATCGTCGTCGTCGACGAGATAGGCGTGTGGAGTCATTGGTGGGCAATCGGAAGAGTGATGATGAAAATCGAGCCGCCGTCAGGGTTGGCTTCAACCCACAGGCGGCCGTGGTGGACTTCGATGATCGAGCGGCAGATGTTCAGGCCCATGCCCATGCCCTCGGCCTTGGTCGAGAACAGGGGGGTGAATAGCTTTTCTTCGACTTCAGGTGGAATGCCGGGACCACGATCGATGACTCGGATCTCCATTTGCTGTCTGTCAAGCTGGCTGAGCTTGACGGTCAGTCGGCGCAGCTCGGACGGCGTGTGGCGCATTGCCTCAATGCCGTTGCGCATCAGGTTGAGCAGCACCTGCTCGATCATTACCGGGTCGGCCAGGAGTTCCGGGCGCATGCCCTGGATCTCGCGGACGATCCGCACGCCGCGTGCTTTGGCTGCACCGTCGATGAAGCCGACGCTGTCGTCGATTACTTCGGCGAGATCGCAGGGTACTCGCTTGGGTTCGCTCTTGCGCACGAAGTCGTGTACGCGCCGGATGATGTGGCCGGCGCGTTGGGCCTGAACCGCCAGTTTTTCGAGGGCCTCCTTGAGCTGTTCGGCGCTGAAGTTGCCTGACTCGAGCTTGTTCAGGCAGCCGGTGTTATAGCTGGTGATCGCTGCCAGGGGCTGATTCAGTTCATGTGCCAGCGTCGAAGCCATCTCGCCCATGGTCACCAGGCGTGCCGTGACCTGCAATTTCTCCTGCTGTTGCTGGGCGAGTTCCTCAGCGTGCTTGCGTGCGGTGACGTCGATGATGGATGCCATCCAGCCAGTCTGCTGGCCATCCGCATCAATCAGCGGGGCCTCGTAGACCAGCGCGTCGAAGCGGCTGCCATCCTTGCGCATCAGGCGGATTTCAAAACCCTCGTGCGGGGCCTTGCCCTCAAGAACGTCGTTGTGCAGTTGCAGCGTTCTTTCCATTTCCTCCGGGGCCCAGTAGGGCATTGGCGGCGCCAGGCCGATCAGTTCACCGGCGCTGAATCCGACCATCTGCAGGAAGGCCGGGTTGACGTAACTTACCCGCCCCTCCATGTCGCGCGCGCGCATGCCGACCATCAGCGAGTCTTCCATCGCCTTGCGGAAAGCGTATTCCGTGCGCAGCGCCTGTTCGGCGTAGAGGCGCCTCTGGATCAATCCGCGCACCGCCCACAGACTCCAGAAAACCGCGCCAGCCAGAATGATGATCAGCGCAGCAATCAGAGTCTGTGCGAGGTTGTCGGCGCCACGGTAGGCGGTAACCTGGAGCACCATGCCATAGCCCGGTGGGTCAAAGATGACCGGGTAACTGATTGTCGTTGGCGCGGCGTCGATTTTTGACTTGCTGGCCAGTACATTGCCATTGCCGTCGAGGATGCGGACCTGATACTTCTTGGCGAACCACCAGGGAACGTGTTGTTTGAGCAGGCCATCAAGCGAATAGACAGCGAGCAGCGTGCCGGCATACTTATCGCCGTCGAAGATCGGTACGTAGACTTCGAACTGGGCTGCGTTTTCTGCCCGGTAGGCATCACTGTAGGTTGGTTTACCCAGCTGCGCGAGTTCGATGGCGCGGCTGAGGGGAGCCTCACGCGCATCCTTGCCGCCGCGCCGCGGCAGGTTTCGCGTCGGCATTCCGTGCGCCGCGGTGGCGGTCCCGTCGAGCCAGAGCATCTGCTGGAGTTCCGGGTTGTTCTTGAGGAAATGCCTGGCGCGCAGCGTGAACAGCGTACCGTCATCCTTGGTCCGGGTGAGATCCAGTGCGAGTTGCCGCAGTTGTTCCGAGTTGCCCTCCAAGTGAAAGCGGACGCTCTGCTCGAGCCACAGCACGTCGGCAATCAGGGTCGAACGTTGCTCATCGATCTCGTTCTGGCGCAACAGCCAGAGCAGCGCGATCAGCAGGATCAGAAGCAATCCGACGGCCAGCTTGAGGATCGAGAGATACCAGTGCGACCAGTTTTGGGCAAGCGGTCGTCGGCGCTCACTCTGGTAGGGGAGATAGGTGTCTTTCATCGCGGGCCATCTTCTTCATTTGCTACCCAAGGCAGTGCAGGCGCTCACCGCGTGCGTTCGGCTGCGCGGCCTACGGACGCTTCGCATCACGGATTTCCACAATATTCGTCAGCGCCGATTCTTGTAGTATTCGCTCATCCAGAACAGTAATTGCTTGATTGCACAATCAGTTTTTGCACAGAGGAGCGTCTATGACTACCCGCAGTCTGCTCTTGGCCCTGCTCGCCCTCGTGATTTCCACCATGTCGCTCTCGGCCCAGGCGGAAGACCCGATCGTCATCAAGTTCAGCCATGTCGTGGCCCCGGATACGCCCAAGGGCCTGGGCGCGGAGTTCTTTGCCAAGCGTGCCGCCGAGCGGACCAACGGCCGGGTGAAGGTCGAAGTCTATCCCAATTCGACACTATACAAAGACAAGGAGGAGCTTGAAGCGCTGCAACTCGGTGCGGTACAGATGGTTGCACCGTCGCTGGCCAAATTTAGCCTGCTGGGAGTCAGGGAGTTCGAGCTTTATGATCTGCCATACATCTTCGACAGCTATGCCGAACTGCACAAGGTGACGCAGGGGCCGATCGGCAAGAGTCTCTTCAGGAAGCTGGAGCCGAAAGGAATTGTCGGCTTGGCCTATTGGGACAATGGTTTCAAGTCGTTTTCAGCCAATGCACCGATCTTCGTGCCCGCGGACCTGAAAGGCAAGAAGATGCGCATTCAGCCATCGAAGGTACTCGAAGCGCAAATGCTGGCACTCGACGCCATTCCGCGTGTGATGGCGTTTTCAGAGGTCTATCAAGCGTTGAAGATCGGCGTTGTCGATGGCACGGAGAACCCGATTTCCAACCTCTACACACAGAAGATGTTCGAGGTTCAGTCACACCTGACGATGACCGAGCACGGTTACCTGGGTTACGTGGTGATCGTTGACAAGAAGTTCTGGGAGGCTTTGCCGGCGGACGTTCGCGGCCAACTCGATCTGGCGATGAAGGATGCGACTGACTACACCAACCAGATCGCCAAGCAACAGAACGATCAAGATCTCGAATCGGTGCGCCGGAGCGGCAAGACCCGTATCCATGTGCCGACGCCGGAGCAGCGCCGGGCGTTCAAGAAGGCGCTCATCCCGGTGCACCAGGAAATGGCGCCACGTATCGGCGAGGATCTCCTGCAGTCGGTGTACAGCGAAACCGGTTTCGATCCGGGGGCGCTCTAGAGCAAGCGTCGGAGCGACTCGGATCCTGGCTCGTCGGCACTCCTCAGCTGGCCGGCGCGCTATTGCCAACAGGCGCCGCAGATGTCGTCACGAGGGCGTTCAGGAGCGCGCCACGGTGATGACGGCGTGGCGCGGCCCGCTCCCCGTAGAGCTTGTTTTTCATGCTCCGGCAATTTCGGATTTGCACGCGGGTGGCGGTATAATACGAGGTTGTGTTTCTAGCGATATGATTTGCTGTTGTTTTTATTGACTGCTTTCCGTTTGGAGAATCATTCATGGCCATCGAACGTACTCTTTCCATCATCAAGCCCGACGCTGTCGCCAAGAACGTCATCGGCAAGATTTACTCCCGCTTTGAAACCAACGGCTTGAAGGTGATCGCCGCTAAGTTGGCTTGGCTGTCGCCGCAGGAAGCGGGCGCCTTCTACGCGGTGCACCAGGAGCGTCCATTCTTCAAGGATCTGGTCTCGTTCATGATCTCCGGGCCGGTGATGATCCAGGTGCTCGAGGGCGAGAGTGCCATTGCCAAGAACCGTGAGCTGATGGGCGCGACCGACCCCAAGAAGGCGGAGCCGGGAACGATCCGCGCGGATTTCGCCGAATCGATTGACGCCAATGCGGTGCATGGTTCCGATGGCGAAGAGACGGCGAAGACTGAAATCGCCTTCTTCTTCCCGGCCATGTCCGTCTATTCGGGCCGCTAGGCTGCTGGCTTCTGCTCGTCCGATGGTCAACCTGCTCGATCTCGATGCCGCCAGGCTGGCCGCGTTTTTCGCCAGCCAAGGCGAGAAGCCATTTCGCGCGAGGCAGGTGTTGCGCTGGATGCATCGTTTCGGGCAGGCTGATTTTGACGCCATGACCGACATTGCGCGAAGCCTGCGCGAGAAGCTCAAGGAGCTGGCCGTGGTAGGGCCGCCGACAGTCGTGTCCGACCGCCTTTCCGGCGACGGCACGCGCAAGTTTCTGTTCGATGTCGGCGGCGGTAACGCCGTCGAGGCGGTGTTCATTCCCGAGGACGACCGCGGCACGCTGTGTATCTCGACCCAGGCTGGCTGCGCGCTCGATTGCTCCTTCTGTTCTACCGGCAAGCAGGGTTTCAATCGCAACCTGACGGTGGCCGAGATCATCGGGCAGTTGTGGCAGGCACGGCATGCGCTTGGTGCCTACCAGCCGGCGGCAAACTCCGCCGAGCGGGCGGTCAGTAATGTCGTATTGATGGGCATGGGTGAGCCGCTGGCCAATCTTGACAATACGGTGCTGGCCTTGCGTCTGATGCTTGACGACAATGCTTATGGCTTGTCACGGCGTCGGGTCACGGTTTCCACCTCGGGTCTGGTTCCGGCGATGGACCGTTTGCGTGACGAATGCCCGGTGGCCTTGGCGGTTTCCCTGCACGCGCCGAATGATCGCTTGCGCGATGAGTTGGTGCCAATTAACCGCAAATACCCTTTGCGTGAGCTGATGCCGGCCTGTCTACGCTACCTGGAAAAAGCGCCGCGTGATTTTGTGACTTTCGAGTATGTGATGCTGGACACCGTCAACGATTCCGAAGCGCACGCCCGCGAGCTGCTGGCGCTGACCGAGGATGTCCCCTGCAAGTTCAACCTGATTCCCTTCAACCCCTTTCCGGGCTCGCCGTATCGCCGCTCGCCAGCGCCGCGGATTCGGCGTTTCGCCGAGCTTCTGATGGCTGCCGGAGTGGTGACCACGACCCGCAAGACGCGCGGTGATGATATTGATGCCGCCTGCGGTCAGCTCGCCGGACAGGTTCTCGACCGCACGCAGCGTACGACCCGGCGAAGCTTTGTGCTGCACCAGAACGGTCATGAGGTTTGCGGATGAGGCGAGCTGTCCTCGGGATCATTGCCTTGCTGAGCGTCAGTGCCTGCTCGTCGGGACTCTTCTCGTCGTCGCCGAGCTCGCCGCAAAAAATACCAGCCGAGGAAGAGCCAGACTCGCGACGGCCGACGCCACCGCGCGACAATCGCACGCGTGCCAAGCTGCATACCGAATTGGGCTCGCTCTATTTGCAAAGCCAGAACCTCTCGGTGGCTCTGGAAGAGCTGACCATGGCCATCGTCATTGATCCGGACTACGCGCCAGCCTATGGGGCACGTGGTCTGGTGCTCTTCCATATCCGAGAGCCGGCACTCGCTGACCGGGACTTTCAACAGGCCCTGAATCTGGACCCGAATGATCCCGAGCTCAACAATAACTACGGCTGGTTTCTCTGTCAGGTGGGCAGAGAGAAGGAAGCCATCCCGCACTTGCAGCGGGCCATGAAGAACGCCTTGTACGAAACCCCGGAGCGGGCGTATCTGAACGCGGGCGCTTGTTACGTGAAGCTCGGCGATCTGGATGCGGCCGAGGGTTTTGTTGAGCACAGCCTGCTTATCCGGCCGAACAATCCGCAGGCGCTGCTGCAGCGTGCGGAGATCAATTACCGCCGCGGCCAGTTAGAGCTTGCCAGTCAGCAACTTTCGGATCTGCTGCGCAAGACCGAGCCAAATGCTGAGGCGCTCTGGTTGGTCGTGCGGGTGGAGCGGAAGCTGGGCGATCGCCTAGCTGAAGCTCGCTATAGCGCCCAGTTGAAGCGAAAATTCCCGCTTTCACCCGAGGCTCAAGAACTGCTGAAAGGCAACTTCGAATGAGTGAACAATCTGTGTTTTCAAATAATAGCGAGCCGAGTTTGCACGGCGGCAATACCTCGATAGAGGGCCTGCCCGATGCCCGAGGCGTCGGGCAACAGCTACGGTCTGCGCGCGAAGCCAAGAACCTTACCTTGGCCGAGGCGGCACAGTCGTTGAAGCTCGCGCCCAGGCAGGTGGCGGCAATCGAGAGCGAGGACTGGGGAGCGTTGCCCGGTAATACGATGATTCGCGGCTTCGTTCGCAACTACGCTCGGGTGCTCAATCTGGACGCTGATGCCCTGATGCGCGGGCTTGATGCGACACGCATGCAGCGGACCCTTCAGCTCGAGGCTTCAGCCGGGACCAGCTCGCATCTTCCACAGGCTGGCGATCAGGCTGAAAGGCGCGACTACCTGGCCGTGGTGGGTGGTCTGGTGCTGCTCGTGCTGGCACTGCTGGCTTATTTTTATGTTCCGCAGGACTTCTGGGCGGAGCAATTAGCGGCGCTGACCGATAGTGAGACCTCGCAGACTGCTGGTGAGACACCGGCAAATGTGAGCCAGCCTGTCGAGACCGCAGCTGCTCCGCTGACGGTGCTTGGCACCGTCACTCCGGCGTCGAGTGCTGCAGAAAAGCTGGGCGCAGCCGGCGTGCCGAGCGCGACCATGGGGTCTGGCGGGCAGTCCCCGGTCGTATCCGAGCCGATGGCCAAGGCCGACGCCAAATCGGGCACCAAACCGGATGCCAGGGCCGAGACCACAGCAGCCGCCAAGGCGGAGTCGGCCGCGGACGTCAAGCCGGAAGTCACGCCGGAAAGTGCGCCAGCTGACGTCCTCAAGCTCAGTTTCACCCAGGCGGCGTGGATAGAGGTGCGCGACGCACGCGGCGAGGTCATCGCGTTCGGCGTCAAGCCTGCCGGTAGTCAGCAGGAACTCAAGGGGCAACCACCGTTTTCGCTGGTGCTTGGCAACGCCAAGTACGTGGCGGTGGAGTACCAAGGAAAGCCCGTAGATCTGGGGCCGCATACCAGCAAAGGCGTTGCGCGGCTGTCGATCAAATGAGGAGCTGGCAAGTAGTGGACGACGCGCCATGAGCAATGCACTGCCCGGCACAGCGCGGCGGCGGACCCGTGCTGTCCGCGTTGGCCAGGTCACCATCGGCGGCGACGCGCCGGTGGTCGTCCAGTCGATGACCAACACCGACACCGTAGACGTCGTGCGCACGGCGATCCAGTGCGCCGAACTGGCGGGTGCCGGTTCGGAGCTGGTGCGCATTACCGTCAATACGCCCGAGGCTGCGGCGGCGGTGCCGGCGATTCACGCGCAGCTCGAGCGGATGGGCGTCAATGTGCCGCTGATCGGCGACTTTCACTATAACGGTCACCGCTTGCTCGCCGAGCAGCCGGACTGCGCTCGGCTGCTGGCCAAATATCGGATCAACCCGGGCAATGTCGGTCACGGCAGAAAACGCGACGAACAGTTCGCGCAGATGATCGAGATGGCCTGCCGTTACGACAAGCCGGTGCGTATCGGTGTGAACTGGGGCAGTCTCGATCAGGATCTGCTGGCCCGGATCATGGACCAGAATGCTCGCCGCGCCGAGCCGCACGACGCCATCGAGGTGATGCGGGAGGCCATGGTCGCCTCGGCGCTGGAATCGGCCGCCCGAGCTGAAGAAATCGGTCTGCCGGGTGAGCGCATCATCCTCTCGTGCAAGGTGTCCGGCGTGCAGGACCTGATCGCCATTTATCGCGAGCTGTCGCGGCGCTGCGACTACCCCTTGCATCTTGGCCTGACCGAGGCGGGCATGGGTTCCAAAGGCATCGTCGCTTCTACCGCGGCGATGGCGGTGCTGCTGCAGGAAGGCATTGGCGATACCATCCGCGTTTCGCTGACGCCGGAGCCGGGCGGCAAGCGCACGCAGGAAGTGATTGTCGCCCAGGAAATGCTGCAGACCATGGGTTTGCGGGCCTTCTCACCGATGGTCGTCGCCTGTCCCGGCTGCGGCCGTACGACCAGCACTTTCTTCCAGGAACTGGCGCAGTCGATTCAGGAGCACGTTCGCCAGCGCATGCCGCTCTGGCGTAGCGAGTATGACGGCGTCGAGAACATGACCTTGGCGGTCATGGGCTGCGTGGTCAACGGGCCGGGCGAGAGCAAGCATGCGAACATCGGCATCAGCCTGCCCGGTACTGGCGAGACGCCAGCAGCGCCGGTATTCGAGGACGGTGCCAAGACGGTTACCCTGCGCGGTGAGCATATTGCCGCAGAATTCACCGCCATTGTCGATGCTTACGTGGCACGCAGCTATCAAAGGAAATGTGCCGCCAAATGATCAGTCAGAAGATTCAGTCCGTGCGCGGCATGAACGACATCCTGCCGGACGAGGCCGAATTCTGGGACCTGTTCGACGAGACCATTCGTTCGTGGCTGAAGAGCTATGCCTACCGACCGCTGCGCCTGCCGATCGTCGAGCCGACGCCGCTCTTTAAGCGCGCCATCGGCGAGGTCACCGACATCGTCGAGAAGGAGATGTATTCGTTTGTCGATAGCCTCAATGGCGAACCGCTGACGCTGCGTCCGGAGGGAACCGCCGGCTGCGTGCGCGCCGTCATTCAGCACAATCTGATTGCCCAGCAGCCGCAGCGGCTCTACTACATGGGCCAGATGTTTCGTCATGAAAGACCACAGAAAGGCCGCTACCGCCAGTTCCATCAGGTCGGCGTCGAAGCGCTGGGCTTCCCGGGGCCGGACATCGATGCCGAACATATCCTGATGGGCGCCCGCCTGTGGGACGACCTCGGGCTCGACGGCATCAGCCTGCAACTCAATACCCTGGGACAGGCAGCGGAACGGGCCAGCCACCGTGCCGAACTGATCGTCTACCTGGAGCAGCACAGCGATCTGCTCGACGACGACGCGAGGAGGCGTTTGCACAGCAACCCCTTGCGCATCCTCGACAGCAAGAATCCGGCATTACAGGAACTGATACTCGCTGCGCCGAAACTGATTGATCATCTCGGTAGCGAGTCGATGGCTCATTTTGAAGGCGTGCAGCAGGTATTGCGCGATGCCGGACAGCCCTTCGAGATCAACCCGCGTCTGGTGCGCGGCCTCGACTACTACAATCTGACCGTTTTCGAATGGGTGACCGATCGCCTGGGCGCGCAGGGAACGGTTTGCGCCGGCGGTCGATACGATGGCCTGGTGCAGCAGCTGGGCGGCAGGCCGGCGCCGGCTTGCGGTTTCGCGATGGGCGTCGAGCGGCTGATCTCGCTGATTCGCGAGGCGGGAGGAGACACCAAGGCGGCGGCAGTCGATGTCTATCTCGTGCACCAGGGTACAGCGGCCTCGCGTCTGGCTGCGCGGGTCGCCGAGGGCCTGCGTGACCGAGCGATCGACGTACTCTTCCATTGCGGCGGCGGCAGTTTCAAGTCGCAGATGAAGAAGGCCGACGCCTCGGGAGCCAGCTTTGCGGTGATCATCGGCGATGACGAAGCCGGCGCTGGCGAAGTGACGCTCAAGCCGCTACGCGCGACCGGAGAACAGCCGAACCAACAGAAGCGGGTCAGCATTGATGCTGTCGCCGACGAAATCATGAGCTCTATTTTGGATTGGGATGAATCGTAATGGCTACCTACGACCTCGAAGAACAGGAACAGATCGCCGAGATCAAGGCCTGGTGGAAGCAGTATGGCAATCTGGTGGTGGGCATTGTCACCGCAGTTTCGATCGGCGTCATTGCCTGGCAAGGCTGGAACTGGTACCAACGCGGTCAGGCGGCCACGGCGTCGATGGTCTACGCTGCGTTGCAGAAGGCAGTCGCTGAAGACGATGCGCAGCGCGTCAAGACGGCGAGCGGCGAACTGTTGGAGAAATTCGGTGGCACGGCTTATGCGCCGCTGGCTGCGCTGTCGGCGGCCAGGGTAATGGTTAACGCCGGGGATACGAAGACAGCCAAGTTGCAGTTGCTGTGGGTGGTCGATAACGGCGAGCATGAACTGCGCGATCTCGCGCGCTTGCGGCTGGCGGCGGTGCTACTAGACGAGAAAGCCTACGACGAAGCTCTGCGGCAGCTTGAAGGAGGTGCTGGTGCCGGCTTCTCGACCTTGTACCTGAACATGCGCGGCGACGTGTTCAGCGCTGCGGGGAGGAAAGCAGAGGCACGTGAAGCCTACCAGGGCGCCTTGGCACGGCTCGATCAAGGCGAACCTGGCGGCCAGGGACGAAACTCCCTGCAGGCGTCGCAGGCCAATGCCGCTTTCCGGGAAGTGCTGCAGTTGAAGCTCGACGCGCTCGCGGAGAGCCGCTGATGAGGCGCTTTCTTGTCGCGGCCGCGCTGGCGGCGCTGATGCCATTCTTGTTGGCCGGCTGTTCGAGCCTCGATGCGCTGAATCCGTTTGCCAGTAGCGGACCGAAAATGGCCGAATTGCAGCCTATCCAGGCGACTGCTCAGGCGCGTGTAGTGTGGCAGGAGAATGTCGGCAAGGGCGAGCCGTATGCCTTCATTCCGGCGGTGGTCGGGTCCACCGTCTACGCGGCAGCTCGCGACGGCACGATCGTTCGCTTCGACGACGGCCGGCCCGTGTGGCGGATCAAGGCCGAGAAAGCGCTCTCGGGTGGTGTCGGCGCGGATCAACGGCTGCTGGCAGTGGGTACCGCAAAGGGTGAGGTTCTGGCTTTTGACGCCGCCGATGGCAAACTGCTGTGGGCGGCCAAGGCCAGCAGCGAGGTATTGGCGCCGCCAGCGGTCGCTGGCGGGCTGGTAATCGTACGCAGTGGCGACCATCGCCTGACTGCCTACGACGTGGCCGACGGCACCCGCAAGTGGATCTACCAGCGTCCGACGCCACCGCTCTCGGTACGCGTGATGGCAGCTCCGGTGGTGGTCGAGAAGTATGTCTTTGTCGGTTTTCCCGGTGGCAAACTGATTGCCGTCAACGCCGACAATGGTGCGCCGCTGTGGGAGGGGACGGTTGCCCTGCCAAAAGGCGCGACCGAACTCGATCGCATCGCCGACATCAGCAGCCTGCCGGTCATAGATGGACGTATGATCTGTGCGGTGGCTTTTCAGGGGCGCATTTCCTGTTTCGACCTTGGCACCGGGAATTTGATGTGGGGGCGCGACATTTCGAGCTCCGCGGGCTTGTCGATCGATAGTCGCTACGTGTACGTTTCCGATGATCAGGGGGCCGTTCACGCCCTCGACAAGGCGACCGGGTCTAGCATCTGGAAGCAGGACCAGCTCTTCCTGCGCCAGTTGACCGCGCCGCTGGCCAGTGACGGTCTGGTCGCCGTTGCCGACGTTCAAGGCGTGGTGCACCTGCTCAGTCGCGACGACGGTTCTTTCGCTGCGCGTTTGAGCACCGATGGCAGCCCGGTGCGGGCCCCCTTGCAAAAACTTGCTAATGAGCTGCTGTTGCAGACCAGCGGCGGTGGCATCTACGCGATCGGCGTCCAATGATTGACAGACGATCAGCAGCGCGGGCCTCGCTACGCGTGCTTCCAGACGAAGGCCGGTGTCGATGAAGCCGAGCATTGTCCTGGTCGGGCGTCCGAATGTCGGCAAGTCCACGCTTTTCAACCGGCTGACGAGAACGCGTGACGCGTTGGTTGCCGATATCCCAGGCCTTACCAGGGACCGCCACTACGGTCACGGAAGACTGGGCAGCAAACCCTATCTGGTCATCGATACCGGCGGTTTCGAGCCGCTCGCCAAGGACGGTATCATGCGGCAGATGGCGCGCCAGACCGAGCAGGCGATCGATGAAGCCGACGTGGTGATCCTGGTCGTCGACGCGCGCACCGGCATCGCGCCGCTGGACAAGGAGATCTCCAGGCGGCTGCGCCAGTCTGGGCGTCCGGTTTTCGTGGCGGTCAATAAGTCCGAAGGAATGCAGCACGGTGTCGTGCTCGCCGACTTCCATGAACTCGGTCTTGGCGAGCCGGTCGCCATTTCGGCGACACACGGCGAGGGGGTGCGGGCGCTGATCGACCTCGCGCTGGAGCCTTTTCCCGAGCCAGCCGACGAAGAAGCTGAAAGTGACATCATGCGGGTAGCTATCGTCGGCCGCCCCAACGTTGGCAAGAGCACGATGATCAACGCGCTGCTCGGTGAAGACCGGGTCATAGCCTTCGACCAGCCGGGAACCACGCGCGATGCGATTCGGGTGGATTTCGAGCGTGCCGGCAGAAAGTATACCCTGATCGATACTGCGGGCCTGCGGCGCCGCGGCAAGGTTTTTGAGACCATCGAGAAGTTCTCGGTGATCAAGACCCTGCAAGCGATCGAGGACGCGGAGGTGGTGGTCCTGGTGGTCGACGCGCGCCAGGAGGTCGGCGACCAGGACGCCCACATCGCCGCTTTCATCCGCGAATCCGGTCGTGCGCTGGTTGTGGCCGTAAACAAGTGGGACGGGCTGGATTCCTACGTTCGCGAACAGATCAAGGGGTCTTTGGAAAGCCAGTTGGCGTTTATTGATTTCGCCCGTTTCCATTACGTATCGGCGTTGCAGGGGCAGGGGCTCGAAGCGCTTTTCCGCTCGGTGAATGCGGCCTACAAGGCGGCCACGGCCGACTTGCCGACGCCGCAATTGACGCGGGCGCTGATCGGCGCAGTGGCCAGGCAAGCGCCGCCGCGTAGTGGCCTGTTCCGACCGAAGCTGCGCTACGCGCATCAGGGTGGTCGCAATCCGCCGCTGATCGTGATTCATGGCAATGCCCTCGACAAGCTTCCGGAATCCTATCGCCGCTATCTCGAGCACCTCTTTCGCGAGGTGTTCAAGTTGCAGGGGACGCCCTTGCGCATCCAGTTCAACGTCTCCAGTAACCCATTTGCGGACAAGAAGGCGCCCGACGAGGGGCGCCGGCAGCGCGCGGATGTAGCCAAGCCCAAGCCAATTGCTGCCGCGCGAAGTCCGGCCAGGGCCGGGGTCGCGCGCAAGGAAGCATTCGCCGCCAACAAGTCGAAGAGGCGAGCAGGCGCTCCCTGAGCGCCGCTCGCCGCGGGCAAGCCGATGGCTGTCGGTGAATTGCCGTCCGACAGCATGTGCGTTGTCGCGATTCTCCGGGGACTACGCTGCGTGCGGGGTGGCTGCGGCTTTTTGTCGCTAAATCCGTACAATCGCCGCGCTCTGGTTGCACTGACGGGCTTTTCGACGGATGATGGTGCCGGTGAGGCGTTGCGTGCATATCGTGCGCCAGCAGGCTGCGCGCGCGGCGTCAAGCCGACGCGTGAGTGCTTTCTGGGTAGTGAGGCGCGAAGGCAGATGCCCTGGCAGGGTGGGATGGATTGCCTGACACGCCTGTTTGGCGCCCACCGTGGGGGCTTGAACTTGGCTGAGAAACAAACGTATCTGGAAGATGCAAGGTGATCAAGGTTCTATTTGTTTGCATGGGGAACATCTGCCGCTCGCCCACGGCCGAGGGCGTCGTTCGGCAGATGCTGCGTCGCAAGGAGCTGGACGGCCGAGTCGAGGTGGATTCGGCCGGAACCCATGGTTATCACGTCGGCGAGGCGCCGGATCAAAGAACACAGCGGGCCGCTGCCTGTCGCCACTACGACCTATCCGACATGCGCGCGCGCAAGGTGGCGGCACAGGACCTCGATTACTTCGATTTGATTCTGGCCATGGATCACAATAACCTCTCGGTTCTGCAACGCATCTGCCCGCCGGAAAAGCACGATCGTCTGGGGCTATTCATGAGTTATTCGAAGAACTTCGATGACGACGAAGTGCCGGACCCCTACTACGGTCTTGGCCACGGCTTCGATCTGGTCCTGGACATGGTCGAGGATGCTGCCGATGGCTTGATCGAGAGCCTAGAACACCGCTTGCTCTCTGAGGCCAGTGCCGATGGAGAACAACAGCGGCGAAACATCTACGACAGTACCGGCTGACGACTCACGCGGCACGCTGCGCCGCCCCGGCAGCTGACACCGCAGCGCGTCGGCCCTCAAAAACCCCGCTCAGGCCTGCGTAAGGGCGATCCTGAAACCGCTGCTGCGCGGCCGATAGGCAGGTTCGATGCGGCTACGGTTGGCCGAACGTGCGTAGCGGCCGGGGTCGCTCCAGGTGCCGCCGCGTAGTACCCGTTGCTTGCCGTATTTTGCGCCGACCGGGTCCACCTGCCGTTCGCCCGGGTATTCGGCGTACCAGTCGGCGCACCATTCCCATACGTTGCCATGCATCTCGAACAATCCCCACGGGTTTGCCGGCAAAGAAGCGGCGGGAACCGTTTGCTCGCGATAGGGCCCCGGTTGGCCGTCCGCGTAGGGGTAGCCGCCGTGGTAGTTGACTTGTTCAGGGGTGATCTGCTGCCCGAAAGCGAAGGGCGTCGCTGTGCCGGCGCGGCAGGCGTATTCCCATTCCGCTTCGCTTGGCAGGCGCGCCTGCAACGTTGGCAGTCGCCGGTTGAGTTCGGCGATGAAACCTTGCGCGTCGTGCCAGCTGATGTTTTCGACCGGATTGTCGGCCTGCTGCTGAAAACAGCTCGGGTTGACCGGCCACACGGCCAGCCAGAAGGCTTGTGTGCAGGCCGTGTTAGCGAGCCAGAAGCCACGGCTGAGCCTTACTTCGTGAAGTTTTTCCGAGAGCCCACGCTCGGCCTCGTCGGTTGTCGACCCCATGAGAAACTCGCCCGCTTCGATCCAGCGGAAAGTCTGACGCGCGTTACCGACGCTCAACACTAGCGAGAGTCCAAAATGGTCTTCGACGAGGTCGCTGGTCAAAGGCGTAGGGAAGGGGGCAGGAAGTGGGATTGCAGCGTGTTCGGGGCGGGCAGCGGACATCATGAGCTTTCGCAATAGTGACTTTTGGAACGACTTACGCGTGCCTGCAGCGCCGCACACAGCGTGTGGATCGGAGCGAGCAATATACCGCGAAGAACGGCGTTTCAGGTGTCATTTTCGTAATGTTGGGGGGGGGGCGCTTAGGGGGGCAGGGTCACTGCTGGGCAGGCCAGCGATCCTGAACGGGGCTTGCCATCCCGGTTGTTTCCGCTGGATGGCTGCTCCGAAATCCGCTTGTCGCAGCGCCAGGGCGAATCGCTGCGAATGCCATTTGACTGGAAATTGCACATGCCGGATGCGCAAGGTAATATCACTCGCGGGAGAGGGAAGGGTTGTATGCAAAATTCGACTCGCAAAGGGGGAGAGGTCCGTTAGCCACTTGCGGCGATACGTGTTCGCGCTTGCACAGTTGCTTCCCGCTTGTGCCTTCTATGCTCGTGCGCACGATGCGCCGTTGCCCCTGTCGCCGACGTTCCCCTTCGCAAGTTGCGGCTCCGGGAAGAGGCAGCTCCAGGGACTTCGCACGGTACAGTTGTGTTCGCCGTTGGCGCAGGAGCTTGCTCGCCGCACCGCGCTTTGGCATGACGTCCTGCCATGAGAGTCGCTTTCCTGGAAGACGAGCCCGATGTGGCTGCGACCGTCTGCAGGTGGCTGCGCGAGGCTGGCTACCAAGTCGAGTCCTTCAGCAGTGGCGTTGAATGCGCGCGCGCCGTCGAGAGCCGTCGCTTCGACGTCTGCTTGCTGGACTGGATGGTGCCCGACCTATCTGGACTGGAAGTGTTGGCTCGCCTGCAGATAAAGCTGCGCCATGCGATGCCGCCGGTGGTCTTCAGCACCGGGCGCGATAGCGAAGAGGATGTGGTTGGTGTGCTTACCGCAGGGGCTGACGACTACCTCGTCAAGCCCCTTTCGCGGCCTATGCTGCTGGCTCGTCTGCAGGCGGTGACGCGCCGGCAGAAGGGCGTGGCTGGCGCCTCACTGCGACAGGATTTTGGTCGGTTGACGGTCGATCACGGCCGGCGGCAGCTGGCGCTTGACGGTCGCTTGATCGCCTTGACGGAGCGCGAAACCGATCTCGCCCTGTATCTCTTCCAGAATATCGGTCGGGCCTTGAGCCGCGAGCGCCTGATCCAGGTAGTGTGGTCGCTGATGCCCGACATCAATACGCGGACGGTCGATGTTCACGTCAGCAATCTGCGTCGGAAGCTGGAACTCACGCCGGAGTCCGGTTGGCGGCTGGTTTCCATCTACGGTCACGGTTACCGCCTGGAGAGAGAAAGGAATTCCTCGTGAAGTCAGCGATTTGGCTGAAACTGCCGGTTGTCGTCATGCTTGTCGTCTCGTTCGCGGCTGGCGCCCTGGCAGCCGATGCACGCTAGGAGATGCCGGTCTGGCGTTATACGGTGCGGCCGGGTGACACCTTGATTGGCATCGCCGAGCGCTACCTGATCCAGGCTTGGCAGTGGCCGCGGATCCAGCGGGACAACAAGGTCGATGATCCCCACCGGATGCTGCCGGGGATGGTGTTGCGCATTCCGGCGGCGATGCTGCGCCGGGCTCCCGCCGAGGCGATCATTGCGACCGTCACTGGCGTGGTGCGCTGGCGCGCTGCAGGCAGCGAATGGCAGCCAGCGGCCAGCGGCCAACGCCTGGCGTCAGGCCGCGCGCTTGAGACGCTTGACGACGCCAGCGTGCTGCTCCGTCTGGCCGCTGTTGGCGGAGGAAGTGTTGCGTGTCGGCCAGCAACTACCCTCTGAGCTTCTTCCCGAACCGGGTGCCACGGGCAGTCCGGAAGAGCGCCATCAGCTGCTGCGTGAGAACGCGCGTCGCGTCGAATTCGTCGGCCCACCGGGCAGCGTGCAACGCGTGTCGTATGCCCGTGTTCTGGATGGCCTGATCGCACCCGAGGTCTTTGCCGGTAAGATCGTTCTCATCGGCGCGACGGCAGTTGGTCTCGGAGATTTCTTGCCGACGCCGGTTTCTGCGCTCGGTCAACCGATGCCCGGGGTTGAAGTTCAGGCCAACGTTCTGCTCTCGCTTCGCGACGGACGTCTGATCAGCGACTTGGCGCCGCTGCCGACGCTGCTCCTGGCGGCCCTAACAGCCTGCGTGCCACTGCTCTGGTTGCCGCGTCTGATGGCGCTGCCCGGCCTGCTCTGCAGCAGCTTGTGGGTGCTCATGCTGGGCGCTGCCTGCGCCTTGCTGCCGGTGCTCTGGCAGCTGTGTTTGCGCCCGCCGGCGCACTGCTCGCTGGCCTGTTCGCCTTTCCGTTGTGGAGTTGGCGACGGCTGGAGGCGGCGCGCGCCCACCTTGACCAGGAGCTTCGCCAGTTGCGGGCCACCTTGCCGGAGAGTTCGACGGCGACCACCTTACCCGCCGAGATTCGGCGCCTCGGATTCGAGCAGCGCATCGCATGGGTACAAGCCGCGCAGCGGACGATGGCCGAACTCGACGCTGGGCGCAAGGAGGCCCTGGCCTTCATCTCCCACGACCTGCGCGCACCATTGGCGGGGGCGGTCGCTGAACTCGAAAACGCAACACTGAGCGATCCACAACTTCTCCTGCCACCGCTCCGGCGCGCGCTGAGCATGGCGCAGGCCTTTCTGTCGCTGGCGCGCGCCGAGTCCTTCGATCCGGGTCAGCTGAAGGAGCTTGAGCTCGGTGCCGTGCTCCACCAGGCGGCCGACGAGATGTTCGCGCTGGCCAGGCAGGGGCAGCGGCGAATCGTCCGACAGCTGCCCGAGCAGCCGCTCTGGGTCAAGGGGGACTTTGAGTTGCTCGAGCGCTGCGCAATCAACCTGCTGGACAATGCGCTGCGTCATGCGCCGGCTTTGACGCTGATCAGCATCGGGCTCGATCAGCCGCGGGAGGAAGAAGTCAGGTTCTGGGTCGAGAACGATGGTCCGACCTTGCCTGCGGACGAGAAGGACAAACTCTTCAAGCGCTTCAGTCGTGGCGGACACGGGGCGACGCGCGCGGCGCGCACCGGCCTTGGGCTGTTTTTCGTGCGCACGGTCGCGGAGCGGCATGGCGGAACCGCCGGCGTAGAATGCGCTGCCGGCAAGGTCCGCTTCTGGGTCAGTATGCCTGGTGGCGAAGTTTCTGCGCCTGAAGCTTGGCAATAGGGCGAAGCACCACAGCTGCCGCCAAGGCGAATCGACCAGTTCCGGCGTTTGTTCCTTGCCTGCGGCGCCGGCGCTTTGTTAAGCTCGGCTGCGATACTTGTGCTGGCTGAGTCGGTGGGCGCGAGGAACCTGGTTTTTGTGATCTCGGTGTGTGCGACAGTGGCCCTTGGGGCGCACTATGCGAGTGGCGACAACGTAACGCGCACGCGGCGTTGCTGTGTTCCTGTGACAACAACTTGATCTACGGCAAGCGATCATGAGTGCCAGCGCATACACTCCGCTGTCAAAAAGAGAGTGTGGTGTCGCACACTTCGAGGGGGGGCGATGGGGAAAGAAATTGGCAGCGACGGTTTCACGGAGGACGACTTTGCGCGCTTCGGGCGACGCCTCGAACAAGAGACTGCGCATGCCCACGATGCGTACATGGCCGGAGGTTTCGCTAATGAAGGATTGGTTGCGGGTTTCGAGCTTGAGGCATGGCTGATCGATGAGCATTTCTTTCCGGTACCGCGCAACGTCTCTTTTCTGCAGCGCATGGCGAGCCCGCTGGTGGTACCCGAGCTTTCGCTGTTCAATGTCGAGATTAACGGGACGCCGCAGACTTTGCGGACCACCGCGCTGTCCCAGCTTGAACGGGAGCTAACCGCAACCTGGCAGCGATGCCAAGAGGTGGCCGCCGAAGAGGGGGCGGCACTGATCGCCATCGGCACCTTGCCGACATTGCGCGAGCGGGACTTGTCGTTGAGCAGCATGTCGCCTTTCAAGCGCTACGCGGCTCTCAACGAGCAGGTGCTGCGGCTGCGCGGCGGGCGGCCCTTGACGCTCGATATCGCGGGCATCGACACGCTCACCGCGACCCACTCCGACGTGATGCTGGAGGCGGCAACCACCTCCTTTCAGGTGCATCTGCAGACGCCGGTCAGCGAGGTCGCGCGCACGTATAACGCGTCACAGCTTCTCGCGGCTCCATTGGTCGCGCTGGCCGCCAATTCGCCTTTCCTGTTCGGGCGAGCGCTGTGGCACGAAACACGAATTCCCTTGTTCGAGCAGGCAGTCGATTGCTGCCAACCGGGCCATCCCGAGCATGGACGGGTGACCTTCGGTTCGGTCTATCTCGGCAGCGACCCGACGACGTGTTTCGCCGACAACCTGTCATCATATCCGGTACTCCTGCCGTATGAAGAGGAGGAGCCAGTGGAGTCGTATGCCCACCTGCGTCTCCACAACGGGACCATCTGGCGCTGGAATCGGCTGCTGATCGGCTTCGAGAAAGACCAAATGCCGCACATGCGCATCGAGCAGCGCGTCATGCCCGCCGGGCCGAGTTTGATCGACATGATCGCCAACGCGGCCCTGTACTATGGGGCGGTACGCTGTTTGGCGCGACTGGCCGAGGCCCCTGAGGCCCGGCTGCCGTTTGCAGTTGCGCGCGACAACTTCTACCGTGCCGCACGTTACGGTCTCGAGGCGCAGGTCGTCTGGCTCGACGGACGCCGTGAAAACGTGGCCGAACTTCTCTTGCGTGAACTGCTGCCGCTGGCTCGCGAAGGACTGGCCGAACTCGATCTTGCCGCCGCCGACATCACTCGCTACCTCGACGTCATCAGCGCGCGCCTGCGTAGCCGCCAAAACGGCGCCGCCTGGCAACTTGCCCATTATGCGAAGTACCAGGATTTCTTTCGGCTTACCGCCGATTATCTTGAGCATCAACGCCGTCTCGTGCCGGTGCACGAGTGGCCGATATGAGTCACGAGTGGCCGATATGAGTACCACTTCATGCTGACTGTACTTGACTCCCTGCCCGACGGTTTCCTCGAAACTCCGGCCCGTGAACTGCATCGTCTGTTGCCTGGTCCGACCTTGATCCATCTGCCCGGACGACGCGAGGCGCCACTGTTCGTTTCGGTACTGCTGCACGGCAACGAAGATAGCGGCGTCGTCGCGCTGCAAAGCGTCTTGCGCGCCTACGCCGCTCGGCAACTGCCGCGGGCGCTGTCGATCCTGGTCGGCAATGTCGCCGCAGCGCGAGAAGGCCTGCGTCGCCTCGATCATCAACCTGATTACAACCGCGTCTGGCCGGGGACTGATCTGTATGCGGCCGCGCCCGAGCATGCAGCGATGAGTGAGGCGCATCGCATCATGCGCGAGCGCGGCGTCTTCGCCAGCGTCGACGTCCATAATAATACCGGCCTCAATCCGCTCTACTGCGTGGTGAATAGTCTCGATCAGGCAGTTCTGCATCTGGCCTTGCTGTTTTCGCGTACCGTGGTCTGGTTCCGTGGCCTGGCCGGCTCGCAGACGACGGCTTTTTCCCCATTTTGCCCCTCACTGACCCTGGAATGTGGCAAGCCCGGCAAGGAAGCGAACGAGGCACACGCGGCGAGCTTCATTGATGGCTGTCTCCATCTGGCGCAGTTCCCGTCGCACGACGTTCACGAGCACGACATCGATCTCTATCACACGGTGGCGACGGTGCGGGTGCCGGCCGCGGTGTCCTTCGGTTTCGGCGACGCGCTCGCCGACGTCGATTTCGATCCGCGGCTCGATCACATGAACTTTCGGCAACTGGAACCCGGTACGGCGTTCGGGCGTACACGGGTGGCCTGCCCGCTCGATGTCCGCGACGAGGGCCGGCGTGATGTGAGCGAAGAGTATTTCACCTGCCGCGACGGCACGATCAGTCTGCGGCGAACATCGACCCCGGCCATGTTGACGCTTGATGCGCGCGTAGTGCGGCAGGACTGCCTATGCTATCTGATGGAGCGGATTCCTTTTCCGCACTCGGCAAGTGCTGCTCGCCAGTGGTGTGCAAGCGTATAGGTGGGCGCGGCGAGGGCAATCTGCGTTGCGGGGCGGCACCGGGCGGCCGAGAAGCCGCGGCCAAGAAGCAGGCGAGAAGAGGAGGGCACGATGAGCATGAGCAGCTTTTCGATTTTGGCGCGGTTTTCCGGGCGCGCGTCGATGGCGCCACTGCTTGCCCTGATGGCGACCTTTTGCTTGAGCTTTCCGGCCGGCGCTGACAGCTCCGGTGTGCAGTTGGCCTCGTATTACGATCGGCATATGGCGATCAGCGGTGGCATTGCCTACGGCTGGACCGGTAAGGAACGGCCGACGGCGATGGTCGCTGAAGTTGTTCAAGTTGGGGTAGGAAGGGACGCCTATTATGCGCTGCGCAAAGATGGCACCCTGTTGACCTGGTCGGGGTCGCCGGCCAACGCCGCGGTGTTAATGCGCGATGTGGTGGGCTTCGCTGCCGGCAGCTCGGGATGGTTGGCGATCAATCGTACATGGACACTCTGGCATGGAACGGGAGCCGCTCGCGAGCCGCCACGCAAGATCGCCGAGAGGGTGCTGGCGGCGGCCGTTGGCGACGGCGCCGACTACTACGTGACTCTGGCCGGAGAACTCTACGTGCGGGGTTTGGCTCATCGTGGTCAGTACGGTGATGGCCGGTTGGCGGCCAGCAGTGACTTTGTCAAGACGGCTGAAAAGGTGGTAGCTGTCAAGGCACAGACCGGTCATGCGCTGTACTTGGACAAGAGCGGCGAAGTGTTCGGAACGGGGGGGAACGTCAAGGGGCCGCTGTCAACCTATGGGCTGGGTGACAAGGCGGCCAGTTGGGGGCGCATCTTCGTGGGTGCTAAGGGAATCGCCACCGGTGCATCGCATTCTGTGGCCATTCGCGAGGATGGCTCACTGTGGGCCTGGGGTAGCGGTTTCGCGGTCGAGCCGACCAGAATTGCCGAGCGTATTGTCACCGTAGCCGCCGGTAATGGCACAACGCTTGCACTGGCGGAAGATGGAAAACTCTGGGCCTGGGAGGGAGGAGGGCAAGGACCTCGCCTGATTACGCTGGGGCGCTAGGGTCGATAGCTACGGGTCGGACGATGGACGCGCCTGCCGCCACTTAGTGGCGG
>JEMX01000026.1:0-1089 GCA_000585055.1 Candidatus Accumulibacter appositus | reverse complement strand
GCCACTTAGTGGCGGCAGGCGCGGCATGAAGTCAGACTCGGGCGGAAGAATAGTGATTGCCGGCTGCCCAGTAGCCGCTCGGAAGCTTCAAGTGTTGCGATTGCTTCAAGGTGGCGACGAACAGCTTGTCGTTTTCCCTGATATGCCGTTCGAACCAGAATTCGGCATAGCGCAGGAAGGAATGCGCGTCGTCTCCGCCGTTGCGGAGATCGCTCAGCGCTTTGTGTAGCAAGCCAAGCGTGTCGCGGTGGATCTTGGCATGGGCAGTAAAATCGATTCCGGCTTCCTCGGCCAGATGCTCTTCCGTGGCGAAATGCAGCGCGAAGCAGTCAAGCAAACCTTGGAACTCGGCGATATCCACGTAATCGTTTTCAAAGCAGCCGGCCTTGAGCGACTCGATACGCATGAATACCTCCTCATGCTGGGCGTCGACTTCTGGCAAATCGACCAACAGAGCCTCTGGCAGAAACGGGGAAAGACCACTCTCCATTACATGTCTCCTATGGCAACGTTCAAAGTTTTTTATTATCCTAGCAGTATAGGAAAGCGTTCGGCAGAATGCCAGGAAAGTCTTCGTTAAGTCAGACAAATATCGTTTCTCGTCGGGCGCGGAAAGGCGCCGGCAAGTACTTCAGCTTCCTCCGCGCCCGTGCTCCCGGCATACCTCTGCGTGCCGCGTTGGGCGTTTCTCCTGTTCATGTGCAAGTTGCGCAGGCGACTCACGACCCTGCCTTCTGCCCTCGCGGGCTCGGCGGTGAGGCAGGACGTTCAGGGATGACCGGTGTCCGTCGAACGACACCGGCTTGCACGCCAGTATGCACACTGCAAGTGATGAGAGGGGACGGTGATGACCGTTAAGCGGATGTCGTTACTTGTGCGCTTGCCTCGAGCACCGATTCCGGGCGACCGCCTGCCGGGCGTCTGCTCGTTCGCGTGATGGTCCGAAGCGCGAAGGATGGCTTGCCCGTAGCCAGCACAAGGCGAAAACAGTTTTCCGAGAACGCCGCCAGGCCGTTATAATGCTCGGTTTTCCACCTTGCTCCACCGTTTGCATGGCGGGGGGCTTCAACCACAAGGAGTGTTCATGCG
>JEMX01000025.1:115372-115497 GCA_000585055.1 Candidatus Accumulibacter appositus | reverse complement strand
CCGAGTTGAAGGGTATGGCCGAGCGCATGCCCGACCAGGGCATGTTGATCGACAGCCTGGTGTTGCAGGAAGCGCGCGCGTCGTCGGAGATCGAGAACATCCTGACGACGAACGACGAGCTGTTC
>JEMX01000025.1:114987-115202 GCA_000585055.1 Candidatus Accumulibacter appositus | reverse complement strand
CAGACCGACTTCAGCGTGCGTCGTACGCCCGGCACACGCATCGCCAACAGCCGGGGTGAGACGATCTACACGCCGCCCGAAGGCGAAGCGGTCATTCGCGACAAGCTGCGTCACCTTGAGAACTTCATGCACGCCGAGGACGGGCCGGTAAGTGGGCCGGGAAGCGGGCTGGACGTGCTGGTGAAGATGGCGCTGGTGCACTACCAGTTCGAGGC
>JEMX01000025.1:114611-114736 GCA_000585055.1 Candidatus Accumulibacter appositus | reverse complement strand
CAGATCACCGACATCCTGGCGCTGATGGAAGCGGTGCGCGAACGCGTGCAACGCGAGGCGCCCGGCGTCTACAGCAAGGACCTGATCGAGCAGATCTTCCGGCAGCCCTACTGCAAGATCCAGTT
>JEMX01000025.1:113120-114551 GCA_000585055.1 Candidatus Accumulibacter appositus | reverse complement strand
TACCTGCGCGAACTGGAGCGCCTGGGCGTGCTGCACGGCCAGAAGATCGGCCGTGAGGTGTATTTCATCAACCAGGCGCTGTTCGCCCTGCTGACGCGATGAGCAAGTCGGCCGACCGCACGACACGATATGTTAAAAACATGATCGTATTTTTAACACGTTGTCGCCACATGTTCGTTTGGACAACATGTCGGCCCCAAGGGGCGGGCCGCCGGAAAGGAAGCATTCGATGCCGCTGCTGAAAGACCTGATCGCCATCCCGGAGCGCGTGCACCAGGGCGACTTCGTCCTCAAGCTGGCCGAGGGCGTGGCACATGCTGAAGCGACGCTGAGCGACTACGTGGTGACACCGCAGCTCAACGCCTGCTTCAACGATGCGCTGAACTTCATCAAGCAGTCGGTCCAGGGCGGCACCAGCAAGGCCGCGTACCTGCACGGCAGTTTCGGCTCGGGCAAGAGCCACTTCATGGCCGTGCTCAACCTGCTGCTCGACAACAACGTGTCGGCGCGCTCGATGCCCGAGCTGGCCAACGTCGTCGCTCAGCACAACGGCTGGACGCAGGAGCGCAGGTTCCTGCTCGTGCCGTATCACATGATCGGCGCGCGCAGCATGGAGTCGGCGATCCTCGGCGGCTACGCCGAGTTCGTGCGCAAGCGCCATCCGGAGGCGCCGATCCCGGGCTTCTACCTGTCGGAGCGCCTTTTTGAAGACGCGGTGCGCATGCGCGATCGCCTCGGCGACGAGGCTTTCTTCCGGGATCTGAACGCGGGGTCTGATGCCGACGACAACGGCGGCGGCGCTGACAGCGGCTGGGGTGAGCTGAGCGGCGGCTGGGATGCGACGAGCTTCGAAGCCGCGATGCTCGAGCCGCCGAGCGGGGACGACCGCGTGCGCCTGGTCGGCGACCTGATCAGCCGCTACTTCACGGCCATCGCCGATGTCGCCGAGAGCCGCGGCGAGGCCTTCGTGCCGCTCGACGACGGCCTGAGCATCATCAGCCGCCACGCTCACGCGCTCGGCTACGACGCGGTGATCCTGTTCCTCGACGAGCTGATCCTGTGGCTGGCCAGCCGGGCGGCCGATGTCAGCTTCGTCAGCAGCGAGGGCACCAAGCTTGTCAAGCTGGTCGAGGCCGGCAACGCTGACCGGCCGATTCCGCTGGTCAGCTTCGTCGCCCGGCAACGCGACCTGCGCGAACTGGTCGGCGAAAACCTCGCCGGCTCGCTGCAATTGCAGTTCAGCGACGTGCTGCGCCACTGGGAAGCGCGCTTCCACCGCATCACGCTCGAAGACCGCAACCTGCCGGCGATCGCCGAGAAGCGCGTGCTCAGACCCTTGTCCGAAGCGGCCCGGCAGACTCTTGGCAACGCCTTCGATGAATTCCAGAAGGTCAGGCCCGAGGTCTGGAACACGCTGCTGACCGAGACCGC
>JEMX01000025.1:110642-113035 GCA_000585055.1 Candidatus Accumulibacter appositus | reverse complement strand
TCGGCGGCCTTGCAGCGCGAGCGCACGGCCTTGAAGCTGATGCTGCAACTGCTGGTCGATCGGCGCGACGACCTGGAACTGGGCCAGATCATCCCGGTCGGCGACCTCTTCGACGTGATCGCCGATGGCGACGAACCGTTTTCGGAAGCGATGCGCATCCACTTCGACAACGCCAAACGGCTGTATCGGCGGAAGCTGCTGCCGCATCTGGAACGCCAGCACGGCGTGACCTGGGAAAACATCCGCATCGGCGACGCCGACCCGGCCAGGGCGCGAGCGCTGCGCAACGATGCGCGGCTGATCAAGACGCTGCTGCTGAGCGCGCTGGTGCCGGAAGTCGATTCCTTGAAGGCCCTGACGGCGCAACGCCTGGCCGCGCTGAACCACGGCACGATCCGCTCGCCGATCCCCGGCCGCGAAACCCAGGACGTGCTGCGCAAGTGCAAGGAGTGGGCGGCCGACATCGGCGAGATCAAGGTCACCGACGATACCAACTCGCTGATCTCGATCCAGGTCACCGGCGTCGACATCGAGCCCATCGTGCGCGGGCCGGCGGCCTCCAGCGACAACCCGGGCAACCGCCGGCGGCGCGTGAAAGAGATGCTGTTCGAGCAACTCGGCGTGACCGACACCAACGACCTCTTCGCCACCTACACGGTGCTGTGGCGCGGGACCAGGCGCGAGGTCGAGGTGCTGTTCGAGAACGTCCGCGAGATGTCGGACGAGAAGCTGCGTGGGCGCGCGGGCACCTGGAGCGTGGTCATCGACTTCCCGTTCGACGACCCGCAGTTCACCCCGGCCGACGATCTGGCCCGTTTGGCCGACTATCGCGGCGACGATACGCAGACCCTGGTGTGGCTGCCGTCGTTCTTCAGCGCCAGGGCGCAGCATGATCTGGGCCGGCTGGTGGTGCTGGACTACATCCTCACCGGGGAGCGCTTCACCGAGCTGGCCGCCCACCTGGCGCTGGTTGATCGCGGGCCGGCGCAGGCGCTGCTGCGCAACCAGCGCGACCAGTTGCAGCAGCGGGTGCGGCAATACCTGGAGGTGGCCTACGGCATCGCCGGCGACTCGCGCGACGCGGTGGTGAACCCGATGGCGCCCGAAGAGCAGTTCCGCTCGCTGGACCACACGCTGACGCCGCTGCCGCCGGTCGGGGCGAACCTGAAGTCGGCGTTCGAGGCGCTGCTCGACCAGCTCTTCAGGCACCAATACCCGGCGCATCCGGTCTTCGATGCCGAGGTGAGGCCAGCGGTGGTGAAAAAGGTGTGGCCGGAGCTGGAGCGGGCGATCGGCAGCGCCGACGGACGCGCGCCGGTCGGCGATCGCGTGCTGCGGCAACTGATCCGCTCGATCGCCGACCCGGTGCATTTGGGCAAGACGGGCGAGAGCCATTTTGTGCTGCTTGAACATTGGCGCTCGCACTTTCTCCGCGAGCAGGCCAAAGCGGGCGCCGCGATCACCGTCGCCGATCTGCGCAAGTGGATCGACCAGCCACTGGCGATGGGGCTGCCGGCCGAGGTGCAGAACCTGATCATCCTGGCCTTCGCCGGGCATACGAATCGCCGTTTCGTGCGCGGCCATGTCCTCTACGTGGCGAGCATCGACCAGATGCCGGACGAACTGGAGCTGCGCGAGCAGATCCTGCCCGAACCCGGCGACTGGGAGGCCGCCTGCAAGCGTGCCGCCGCGCTGTTCGGTCTGACGATCCCGACATCGCGCAACGCCGGCAACGTCGCCAGGCTGGTCGAGGAAGTTCAGGCCAGGGCGCGTGAGGCCCGCGAGCCGATCAGCAGCCTGCTCAGGACGCTGAACGAGAAGTCGGCCTTGTTCCCGGCGGCGAGCGACAACCGTCGCCTGCAGACGGCACGTTCGGCGCTGGCCTTGCTCGCCGGGCTGCTGAGTGCCGAAAGCGCGGCGGTGGTCACGACCCTTGCCGGGGCAACGATAGAAACCTCCGAGGTCGCCATGCGCCAGACCCTGGCCAGGGCACGTGAACTGGATGAAGCGGTTCGCACCGGAGCGTGGGACATCTTCGAGGCGATGAAGGCGCTGAACGACGAGCGGCAAACCGCCGCGCGGGCGATCGTCGCCAGGGTGTGCGAGACACTGGCCGCCGACGAGCATGCGATCGGGCTGAAGGCGGCGCTCGACGACCAGCGCGGCAGGGCCGTGCGATTGCTGACCGTGGCACCGCCGCCAGCGCCTCCCGGTCCGGTGTCGCCGCCGCTGCCGCCGGAAAAACCTGCGCCGGCACCCAGGCCACGGGTAATCGTGCAGGAATCCGCCGCGGCTGACCTTGACCGCATGCAGGCGCTGGAGCTGCTCGACGATCTGCACGCCAAACTCGACAAGGACGCGGATCTGCGGTTGTCGATCTCGTGGCGGCTCGT
>JEMX01000025.1:109769-110579 GCA_000585055.1 Candidatus Accumulibacter appositus | reverse complement strand
CTTGCCGCAGCTCGAGGCGCAGGCGCTCGCCGTGCTGGAGCGCGCGAGCGACGCCAAGGTCATCGCTATCCGGACCAGGACGCAGGCGGCGTGGCCGGATGCCATCAATCTGTCGGGCCGGCCGTTCCGGCTGCGCTGGTGCGACAGCCCGTTGATGGTCCGCGAGGCGCTGTCCGCGCTGGAAGAGGGCGCTGACGAGCAGGCCGGGCCAGGGCTCATCCTGCTGACGCCGCTGTCCGCACGCGAGACCTGGGCGGTGACGTTGTCGCGCGACTGGCCCGCGCTCAGGTTTTTCAGCCCGACGCCTGGGGAATGGTGCAGCAGCTCTTCAAGGCGCGCGAGATCGACGCGCGACTCGGCCGTTTCCGGTGGATGGCGCAACTGCTTGTCGAGCGGTCCGGCGTCGGTGCGTATCCGCCCGTGCCCAACGTNNCCCGTGCCCAACGGCTTCCTCGATATGGACACGGCGTGGCGTCACGTCCTTGGCCGGTGCCTGAGTCTGGATGCCTCGACGCCGGATGCGGCAATGCTGTTGAACTGGTCTCTGGGTTCCGACGCGGCCGGGTATTTCAACGATCTGCCCGATCAGGCCAAACCGCAGGTCACCGCCTGGCTCGGCGATTCAGCCGGAGCGGTAGGCGCGCTGGTCATGTGTTGCGTAATGGCCGGCAACACGCGGGATGCCGTCCCGCTCGGACTGGTGTGCGGCGTGGTGCTGTCGGCACAGGGCGAAGGCGTGCATGAGCTTGCCGCCGCCGCGATACGTCTCGAACGCTTCATCGGCGGCAAGCGCATCGGCACCGCCGAGGG
>JEMX01000025.1:38785-109676 GCA_000585055.1 Candidatus Accumulibacter appositus | reverse complement strand
GCCGAGTTGCTGTTGCGCGAGCTTCATGTTGATACCTGCGCGCGTCTGAGCGATGTGCTTCCGCTCGGCCTGGAGCAGCGGCTGGCACTACTCGCGGATGCGCTCAAGACCTTCATCGCCGGGCCAGCGACGGCACAACTTCAGGCCATCGAAGGCGCGGCCGATTCGGTAGCGCGCCATGCCCATGCCGATCCGGCAAGCACACGGATGCTGCGGGTGAAGATGGCCGTTCGCCTGTGTCGATGGCTGATCGCCGAGCGGCCAGACAGCAAGGATTCGAGCGAAGGTCGGGCAAGCGGGTTCGCTGACCTCGCGCAACGGTATGCCCGCGAAGGCGCTTTCGTCGATTGGGCACGTTTCAAACTGCTCGGCGGCGACGACCTGCCGGGCCTTTCTTCAGCCTTCGTTGCCTTGCGCGAAGCGGCACGCACAAAGGCCGAGGCATTCAATCAACGCTTTGCGCAAGCCCTGCAGGTCTGGAACCGTGAGCCCCGGGCAGAACCCGCATGCATGCCGGTGGAAGCGATTGTCGAACGCTTGCTTGCCCCACTGGCAAAGCAAACCCCGGTGCTGTTGCTGGTGGCGGACGGACTGAGTTACCCCATCTTTCGGGAGCTTTTCGAGGGCCTGGAGGCCCTGGGATGGGACGAGCAGGTCACGACTTCGCCGACGACACTGGCGGTCGGCATCGCCGCGCTACCGACGATTACCGAAGTGAGCCGCAGCAGCCTGTTGTCGGGCCGCCTGGTGGTCGGCGCAGCAGCGCAGGAGAAGAGCGCGTTCGCAACGCATCCTGCCCTCGTCGGCGCGTCGCGCGCCGGGACCAGGCCGGTGGTGTTCCACAAGGGCGACCTCGCAGACGCCGAAGGTTTGTCGTCGACGGTTCGCGATGCGATCGCCTCGCCGCAGCAGCAGGTGGTGGCGGTCGTCTACAACGCCGTCGACGACCACCTGAGCGGCTCGAACCAGATCCGGGTGCGCTGGACGATCGACGATCTGCGGCTGCTTGGGCCCTTGTTGAGCGAAGCACGTCGAGCGCGGCGGGTGGTCGTGGTCACCGCCGACCATGGACATGTGATCGACGATGGCACGGTGCAGCGTGGCCAGGGGGAAGGCGATCGCTGGCGGTTGCCATCGGGTACGCCAGACGCAGGCGAGCTGCTCTTCGAGGGTGGTCGCGTGAAGACGCCATCCGGCAACGCGGTACTCTGCATCTGGTCGGAAGGCGTCCGCCACGGAGCCAGGAAGAACGGCTATCACGGCGGGGCATCGGCACAGGAAGTCGTCGTGCCGCTGAGCGTGTTTACGCCACGCAACACGGTGCTGAAGGGCTGGCAGGTCGCGGCTGTGCCACAACCGGATTGGTGGGCGCCGCTGGAGGCGCCATTGCCGGCAGGAGGTACGGAAACGCCGGCGCTCCCCAAGAAGCCGCCGAAAGCGAAACCGCTGGCTTCGCCCACACCACAGATCGATCTGTTCGGTGGGACGCTACCCGTCGCGGCACCCGCGCCCGCAGTGAACTGGATCGACGCTCTTCAGGCGTCGCCCGCCTACACGGCGCAGAAGGCGCTGGCAGCGCGGGTGGCACCGGCCGATGCCGAGGTGCGCTCCCTGTTGGAGGCATTGGCGGCCCGTGGCGGGAAGCTTTCCAAAGCCGCCCTCGCGCAGCGCCTTGGCATGCCCGCAATGCGCATCAGCGGCTTTGTCAATGCCGTCAAGCGCGTGCTCAACGTTGATCAAGCCGCGGTACTGGTGCTCGACGAGACGGCGGGTACGGTGGAGCTGAACCGGGAATTGTTGGGGCGGCAGTTTCGGGTAACGGGGCGACGAGGGGCGGGTTGTGACGAAGCGCAGGCTCCCTGACTCTTCACCTTGCTGCGACAGCAAGTTGCTTTTTTGTTTGTTCCTTACCATACTTGCAACAGTAAGGAATTCAACGAGGAGCCGGCCATGACTACAGAAGCCACTTTGACCAGCAAGGGGCAAACGACCATTCCCAAGGAGATCCGGGACAGCCTTCGGATGAAAGCGGGAGATCGCATGACCTTTACGCTCATGCCGGACGGCACCGTGGTGATGAGGGTGAAGAGCAAGCGCTTTAACGACCTGGCGGGGATGTTGTACCAGGAAGGTCGGGCGGCTGTTCCCATCGAGCAGTTATCGATCTGATGCTCGGGATCGACACCAACGTTCTTGTGCGCTTCCTCGTTCGAGACGACGCCCAGCAGTTCGAGATCGTGCAGAAGATTGTTGAACGAGAAGTGCTGGCGAGCCGCCGCGTTTTCGTGAGCCAGCTCGTTCTCCAGGAAATGGAATGGGTGTTGCGCAGTCGGTATGGCTTTTCCAAGCCCCAGATCCAGGGGGTTGTTTCCGGCTTGCTGGACTCCATGGATTTCGAGTTGGAAGATGAGGCTGCCGTTGAGCAGGCGATTTTCGTCTGGAAAGACCACCCCGCTGGGTTCTCGGATTGCTTGATCGGCGCCAGGAATCGGAGGATGGGGTGCACTACGACGGCAACTTTCGATGTGAAGGCATCCAGACTACCGTGGTTTGTCGAGGCAAGCTCGGTTTAGCGCATTCTTGTCATTTCTGACAGCTGTTCTCGGCCAGAAGCGGACATTGCTTGAGGATTTGTCGGCGTCTGCTTACAGCGATATGTGGTTGTTGAAAATTGCCGGTGGTTGGGCGCTTGTGTCACTGCCCAAATAAGAAATTAGGGGAAGTAATGAAGAGGGTTTTGAGAATTGTATCGAGATTAATATTTGGCCTTGGTATTGTTTTAGTTGTTGGTTATGCCATTCTGAACATAACTCAAAGTCGCCAAACGATCTCGATCGCAAGCACTGCGTTACCCCCAATAAGTAGCTTGCAAAGGATGGATGGGGAAGAGGCTATTCAGCAAGACACGTACTTCAGGACTGAATTCACAAAATCGACTATCCCACTTTTCAGCATTAACGTTGTTGATGTATTGAGTGCGAACTACGAAAAGGCTGTGGACAATATCGAGCACCAGCAGGCAGTAATGGCCTTGATGATGAATGGCATGTACAAGGATACGTTTCACTTTACCGTGCAAGATTACGGAAACATAAAAAGAATTCTATGGATAAATTACTTTGATTATCCCTACTTCAATGACTTGTATGCACTTGCAGATTCGCAGGGAGAAGGTGGAGCCGATGGATGGATTAATCTATGGAAAGAGTTCGGTGAACTCACCGAGGGATATCTGTGGTGGGCATCACCGCAAATTGATGATGAATTGATTCCAAATGCTTCCAGCACTCAAGAACCGTTGTTAGCCAACAACATCCAATCCGGCATTGAGCAACCCTTTGGAATTATTCCAAAAAACGATGCGACGAGCTCAAAGAAAACACTGGCATCGATGTTGGGCGAGATGAAAGCCACGCCGGGTAGGTTTTTCAGTGTTAGCGTTCTAGAGGTTAACGAGAGGCGCTACGCGGATACGTACAAAAGCATAAAAAGCATTCAGTCAAAATTGCGCGATGTAGCCGGGGCTGCGTATAACGCTCCGTATCATTATTCAACACAACAGTATGGCGATGTGATACGGATACTTTGGATCAATCAATTCAATGATGGTCAGTATCAGAGCATAGCGTCTGTCTACTCTGACGGGGAGCTGTGGGAAAACTATATCTCTGGGGTTGATAAATATTTTTGGTGGGCATCGCAAGAAATTAGCGAAGGGCGAAAAGCGCACGCCAACCTGTTACAGAAAATTAAGTTTATCTTCAAGATTATATAGGGTAGCAAGCATCTATTCGGCTTGAAATATGTGAAAGAGACACTTGGCAAGCCAACGGCAGTGTCCGCATAGGGGTCGGCAGCGCTTGTTCACACGCCAAGATGACAGCAGTTCAGCCGTGGTCGTCAGAGCCCCGGTCGAGTTTGCATCGTTATTGGCAGCGGCTTTTTGTTGTTTCGGCGAGTCGGTTCCGGGTGGAATACGCAAGGAGGGTTCACAAGTGATCAGTCCGCAGCGCCGAGCCGAGGTCATCGAGGCCTTGAGACGCGGCACGGTGCCCAAGGCCGGCCTGGATGCGCTGGCCGTGGGCTATGGTCGGCTGCAAGGAACGCTCGACGACGAGTTGAATGCCGTGGCCTCCGGTCGCGGCGGATTCAAGGCCATTCGCGGTGAATACGGCTCGGGAAAGACCTTCTTTGGCCGGTGGCTGCAGGAACGAGCCCGGGCGCGCGGACTGGCGACCAGCGAGGTACAGATCTCCGAAACCGAGACACCGCTGCATCGCCTCGAAACGGTGTATCGCCGATTGGTCGAGCGCATCGCCACGGCGGATAGCGGCGAGGGCGCCTTCCGTGGCATCGTCGATGGCTGGTTTTACGCGCTGGAGCGCGACGTGCTGGAGGACCGCAGCCTGGACCCGACGGATGAAGTGAGCTTGCTTGCCAAGACCGAAGCACTGATGGAGGCGAGGTTGGCTGGCGTGACCAAGGTAGCGCCGGCTTTTTCAGCGACGCTTCGCGCCTACCGCCGCGCGCTGCAGGCCGGCGATAAGGCCACGGCCGATGGGCTGATGGCCTGGCTCAGCGGCCAGCCCAATGTTGCGGCATCGATTCGGCGCTCGGCTGGCGTGAAGGGCAACATCGACCACTTCGGCGCGAGCAACTTTCTCTCCGGGCTGCTGACCATGCTGCGCGACTCGGGCTATGGCGGTCTGCTACTGGTCCTGGATGAAGTCGAGACCCTGCAACGCATGCGTGCCGATACCCGCGAGCGGGGCCTGAACGCGCTGCGCCAGTGGATCGACGAAATCGACGCCGGCCACTTTCCGGGGCTTTATCTCCTGATCACCGGCACCCAGGCTTTTTACGAAGGTGCCCAGGGCGTTCAACGTCTTGCACCGTTGGCGCAACGATTGCACGTTGATTTCGCCACCGACTCGCGATTCGACAATCCGCGGGCGGTGCAGGTACGCCTGCCAGCCTTCGGACACGATTCGTTGCTCGAAGTAGGGCGCAAGCTGCGGGACATCTATGCCGAGGGTGCCGTTGCCGGCGACCGGGTTCGCGCCTTGGTCGACGACTCCTACATCGAATTCCTGGCCAGGGCGGTGACTGGCAAGCTGGGCGGCACGGTCGGCGTGTCACCCCGCTTGTTCCTGAAGAAGCTGGTTGCCGACGTGATGGATCGCGTCGATCAGTTCGCGGACTTCGACCCTCGTCAGCACTATGCGCTGACGATTGCGGAGAGCGAGATGACCGCGCAGGAACGTGCGTCCGTGGGCGTGAGCTCGGTCGATGACATCGAGCTGTAAGCGGCTGGGTCCTCTGGGCGGCTGTTCGTGAGTCTGGAGGCCTTTGAGCGCCTGCACGGGGCCTTGCAGTATCACATCGTCAATTCGCTGGGCTGGACTGGTCTGCGCTCGACGCAGGCGGATGCGGTAGTCCCGATCCTTGACGGCAAACATTGCCTGATCCTGGCGCCGACGGCCGGTGGCAAGACCGAGGCGGCATTCATCCCGGTGCTGTCGCGCATGGCGACGGAGGAGTGGCCAGGGCCGAGCGTTCTCTATGTGTGCCCGATCAAGGCGCTGCTCAACAACCTTGAGTCGAGGCTGTCGCGCTATGCCGGCTTCGTCGGCAGGACCGTGCAGGTGTGGCACGGTGATGTCGGGCAGGGAGCCAAGGCGCGGGCCAGGCGCTCGGCACCGGACATCCTGCTGACGACGCCTGAATCTCTCGAAGGGATGCTCATTTCGACGAAGGTCGATCGAGCGTCGTGGTTCGGCAGCGTCCGCGTCATCATCGCTGATGAACTGCATGCATTTGCCGGTGACGACCGTGGGTGGCACCTGCGCGCCGTGATAAAGCGCATTGAGGCTTACGCCAGGCAGCCGATTCAGAGGCTTGGCTTGTCGGCGACGGTGGGCAATCCGGATGAACTGCTGGCTTGGTTTGCCGGCTCGGGTGAGCGACAAGTCGTCGGTTCGTCGTCGGTCAGCACCGACGCCGATGTCACGATCGATCATGTTGGCTCGATGAGCAATGCCGCGACGGTCATCTCACGGCTGCACCGTGGCTCGAAACGCCTGGTTTTCTGCGATAGCCGCTCCAAGGTGGAAGAGCTGGGGGTCGCGCTGCGCAGCTTGCACACCCGGACCTTCGTGTCGCATTCGTCCTTGAGTGCCTCCGAGCGAAGGCTTGCCGAGAGTGCATTCGCCGAAGAGCAGGGCTGCGTGATCGTTGCCACCAGCACGCTGGAGTTGGGGATCGATGTCGGAGACCTGGATTACGTGATCCAGATCGACTCGCCGAGCACGGTGTCTTCATTCCTGCAGCGCATGGGGCGCGCCGGCCGGCGCACCGGCAGCCGCCGCAACTACCTGTTCCTGACGACGACCGACGAAGCTTTCCTGCTGGCCTGTGCGATCACCACACTGTGGCGCGAGAAGTATGTCGAGCACATCACGCCACCGCCGCTGCCGTGGCACATGGTGGCACAGCAGATGATGGCGCTCGTACTGGAGCACCCTGGTCTACCGAGGCACGAGGTCGTGGGCGTGGCTCGAACACAGTTCCCCGATCTCGATCCGGAGACGGTGGCGACGGTGTTCGCTTCCATGGAGGCCAAGGGCATCCTGTTCGTCAGTAGCGGCCTTGCGTCAATGGGACCTGAAGGCGAGAAGCTGTTCGGGCGTGCTCATTTCCTTGACCTGCTGTCGGCGTTTGCGAGCCCGATGGCACTGGCGGCGCGGCACGGCTCCACCGAGCTGGGTCATGTCGATCCGATGGCGGTTCAGCAGCAAAAGGATGGCCCGACAGTCCTCCTGCTTGGCGGCCGAAGCTGGAAAGTGATTTCAGTTGAGTGGTCCAAGCGTACCGTGTGGCTGGAGCCGACGGACGAGAAGGGCAAGTCGCGCTGGCTGGGAACGTCTCGCTGCTTGGGTTTCGAGGTTTGTCAGGCCATGCGACGGGTGTTGCTGAAGGAAGGCGGCGCGGCGTTGGGGCTGTCGAAGCGGGGCATTCAGCAACTCGACGAAGTTCGCGATCTGATCACCGCGCCCGAGCGCCAGGGATCGCTCCTGCTTGAACACCTGCCGTCTGGCCGGCAGCGGTGGTGGACCTTCGCCGGCGCTGCGGTCAATAGGGCATTGGCTCTAAGGCTAGGTGAGAGTGGAAGCACGCGGGTGGACGATCTGTGGGTGGAAACAGACGCTGGCGTCCCGGTGGCTAGCCTGATTCAGCAGCCGGCCGATCGTTCCGCCATCGCCGCGTTTGGCGTGCGACTTGCGGAGCGCAGTGAATTGAAGTTCGCGGCTTGTCTGCGCTTCGACTTGGTGGCGACGGTGGTTGCGGGGCGGTTACTTGATGAAGACAATCTGTCTGCTCTGCGGGGCTGGCCTGGCGTTCGTTGATTCGTCCCGTTTTGTCAGTGCTTACGCCTGCTGGCCAGGGGGTCTGGGCGTTGCCGGCCGCTCTGCCGGTGTGGCGCGATACTCGCGCATGTATTTGTCGAGACTGTCGGTCGTGCCGCAGACGAAGAGCACGTCGTCCGCGCGCACCTTGAATGCCTGGTCGAACTCCACCAGCACTTCGGTGCCTCGTTCTACCGCCACCACCGCAGTCGCGGTTTTCTCGCGGATACCGGCCTGCCAGGGGTGTCCGTCGACCAGCGTACCCGGCGCGACGCGGGCGAGCTTCAGCCGTTGTTCCACCCTCACCGCGTCCTCGCCCAGGAGGTGGTGGGCGAGGATCTGGCCAGCCACCTGGCCTACCGAGAGTGCGAAATCCGCCCCTGCCTGGTAGAGGCGGGCGACATTGGGCGCCAGATTCACGCGCGCGATCAGGCGCACCTCCGGAGCATAATCGCGGACCACTGCAGTCGCAAAAACCCCGGCGCTGTCGTTGCTCAGCGCCAGCACGACCGCACTGGCCTTGCGTACTTCGGCACGTTCGAGGGTGGCGTGGTCCAGCACGTTGCCGATGACATTGGCGGCAGGGTCGGCGACTTCGTCGATGACGATTGTGGACTCGCCCGCGTCGCGGAGCATCTCCACCACCTTGCGGCCGACCGCGCCGTAACCCGCTACGACGATCGGGCCGTGGCGGCGCAGCGGCGTGGCCATACGTTCGACCCTCGCCAGATTGGCGTGCGCACCGGCCACAACCAGGATCGCACGGGCCTCGATACGCGTCTCCGGGCCTTCGGCGGGGGCGAAGCGGCCGCCGTTCCACTGACCGATCACGGTTACTCCGTAGCGCGCGCGCATGCGCAGTGTGCCGAGACGCTGCCCCGCCAGTGGGCTGCCGGTCTGGACTCGGAAGTCGGCGATGCCGACCCTTTCGCCGAGCAGTGCCAATCCTTCCACCTTGGGACTGATACGCGCGCTGGCGCGCGCCGCCAGCGCTGCACCCAGCACGTGCGAAGGCGTGAACACCGCGGTGGCTCCGATTTTCTCCATCGCCGGGCGGTGCAGGGGCTCTTCGGCGAGGGCCAGGATCGTTCCCGTATAGCCGCGTTCCCGCGCCATCATGATGAAGGTCGCGTCGGCGTGGTCGTCGGAATTGGTGATCAAGGCCTGCGCCGTTTCCACCCCGGCCAGCATTTCGGGCTGCTCGTCGAGGGAGCCGAAGACCACCTCATAGCCACGATCGCGAAGACGGCGGGCCTGGCGTTCATCCTGTTCCAGAATGACGAAGGCAGTACCGACATGGCGCAGCTCCTCGACCAGCGAATCCACCGCCGGGCCATAGCGATGGATGAGCACGCGCCCGGCCATTTCGGGCAGGCTTCCGGGCAGGCGCTGCTCGAAGCGTTCCTCAAAATAGGGCAGAAAAAACACCGGGAAGATCAGCACATAAAACGACATGCCGACGAGCTCAAAAAAGATCACGAACAGCGTCATCGCCGGATGGGTCCAGTGCGACTCGCTGCCGTAGCCGACAGTGGTCAGCGTTTCGGCGGCCCACTCCAGGCTGGTCCAGAAATCGCGCGGGGCCCCTTCCACATAGGTCATGCCGAACATGTAAAGCACTCCTCCCACCAGGATCACCAGGGGAATGCTGAGAATCAGGGCGAACAGGCGCTTCGTCGAACGCTTGAGATGACCAATCACGTGGCGTCTCCGCTAGTGCTGAGGGGTACGGGAGCGGGTCGCCTTAGACGCAGCTTGTGCCGGCGCAGGGGGGCAGAATCCCATGTTCTTGCTACGGTGGCGAGGAATCGAGCCGCCGTCACGGCCGAGAGTATCGGCGGCCTCACAGGGGCCGTCAATTGGCAATTCCGCGGCTCGTGGCCGGGTCCGCGCTTGCCTTCCTCGTGCAGATCGGCGAGCCGGGGTCGGCGCGTCGCTAGCGCCCTGCTCGGCAGGAAGAAATCGGTTGTCGAGAGGGCTTCACTCGCCGGGCGCCAGACCGGGATGGCCCACTTGCGGCTTCCTGTGAAGCGCTGCATGATGCTACTCGTGCAAGGCGTTCGTCAGCTCTTGGCGCCTCTGACGGTCATGACAGTCGCGACGCACCAGATGATGAACTCATGACCGTTTTCCTTTCTCTTGCAGTGGGGATTCCGGCTTGCACGCCGGAATCGTTCGCCGGGTAGGGAGCTTGCTCCCTGAATTCCCCGCCTCACCCCGCGAGCGGAGAAAGGGAGAGCATCGTGAGTCGCTTGCGCGACTTTCCCATTAAATGTTGCGCATGTCGTGGTTTCTCGGGGGCTGCCAGGATGATCCAAATCGAAAAGCACGTCGCTTCCCTGTTGTTCTCCGCTGCGCTTGTCGCTGCCTTGGGCGGCTGTTCGACGCTGGAAAAGCACATCCCGGGGATAGGCGCGGCGTCCGGGAGTCGCGAGTCGACGGCCACGGAAGGCGTCTATTACACCGGCTCGCCAGATCTGCCGCTGCTCCGGAGCCCAGGCGGTGTCATCGTCACGCGCCTGCCACAGTACACGAAAGTGTATCGAGAGCAGCTGGATAGAGGTTTTGCCCAGGTGCGCGTCGACGCAAGCGGCGAAACGGGATGGGTGGAAAACGCAAAGCTCACCTGGCGCCGGCCAAAGCCTACTTCTCCTGAGGAAACTCGCGCAGCCGGCAGCCAGCTCGCAGCGGAGTCGCCGTCGCCACCGGCAGCCGAAGCGCCGGAGTCGCCCAGGCTGCAAGCAGTCGAAGCAGCAGAGTCGCCACCGCGGCAGGCGGCCTTGCCAGCGCCGTCTTCGGCAGACTCCAAGCCTACGGTCGCTCCGTCGATTTTCAACCCCTACTAGGGATCGGCTGCGGTCGTCATGAACAGCAGAGGCGCGGCGTCGGACCCGCTCCGTCCCAATGCGGAGTCAGCGCGAGCCAATCTGGACGTGCCGTTGTTTGCCTTGTGGTCGGTATCGCCGCAACGCAAGGCACAGGTGATCGAGGATACGGCGACCGATTCCATACCGCGGCCACTTTACTACGTGCTACTGCTTGCGTCCGGGGGTATCGCCGCCTTCGGTCTGCTTGCCAACAGCGCCGCCGTGGTCATCGGCGCCATGCTGGTCTCGCCCTTGATGGCACCGATCTTCGGCATTGCCCTGGCGCTTTGTCGTGGCGATCTGCGTTTGTTGCGCAATGCGCTCGTCGCCGAGTTCGGCGGCGTACTGCTGATCGTCGGTTTCGCCCTGATCTTGGGTCTGTTGCCGTTTGCCCTGGAAGTGACGCCAGAAATGCTGGCACGCACCAAGCCAACGCTGCTTGATGTGTTCGTTGCCGCCCTGGCCGGCCTTGCCGGGGGCCTGGCGATGGTCGATGAACGGACGAGCCCGGCGCTGCCAGGGGTGGCGATCGCCACTTCGCTGACGCCGCCGCTCGCCACCTGTGGCCTGTCTTTGGCGTTTGGCGGCTTCGAGGGCGCCTGGGGTGCCTTCCTGCTGTTCTTTGCCAACGTCCTTACGATACTTGCCGTCGCCGCGGCCATTTTCATTCTGGCCGGGTTCGTCACCCGCGCCGAGCTTGGCACGCGAGCGGACTTCCTCAAGCGCTTTGCCGCGGCCGGTATCGGGCTGCTCGCCGTCGCCGCCATCCTCAGCCGGCAACTCGTGGTCACCATCGACGACTGGCGTCTCAATCATTCGGTCGTCACCACCATCGAGCACTCGATAGCGGACTATCCTGGTGCCAGGCTGGCGAGGGTCATCTATGATCGGCTCGCGGACGGCTCGCTCAATGTGCTGGCGACGGTCAATACGCCAAGATCATTTTCGCCGCAGCAGGTCAAGTTCTTACAACAGGCCATTTCCGATCGCGTCAATCGGGACATTCACCTCTTTGTCAGGTGTGCCATCACGCAGGACGTGGCGGCGGCCGGTTCGGCGAACCTCTTGCCGGCGGTTGATCTCGACGGTCGGTTCATTGCCGCCAAGGTGACGCCGAATGTCAGGATGACGGAAGTCGCCGAGCAGATCCTCCGGGAACTGGCAAGCCATGGCCAGGAGTTTGACTTGCGCGACGTTCAGCTTCTCCACTTGCCGTCAGGTCCGGTGATTGTCGCAGCGCTGTCCGGCGCTCGCCCGCCGGCTCCCTCACAGGTCAAGTTTGCCGAAGAAGCCATCCGCAAGCGGCTCGACGATATGACGGCCACCCTGCTGGTGCGCGCCACGATCACCAGCGACATCACGTCGAAGGGACGCGTGCTGCTTGGTGAGGCACAGTTCGCACCGATGGCCGCCGCCGAGCGGGCCGTTCAGAAGGAACTGGAAACACGGGGGAAAACCGAGTTGGAGAAGGTCGCCAACACCTTTGTCAATAGCATTGATGCGGCGAAACATGGCGACGGGTGGGAGGTGCGCGCGGAAGTGGTCAGCGCCAGGGTGTTGCAGCCGGCCGATGTGGGCCGGGTGGAAAAGCGCCTTGCCGCGCTTGCCGGTACTTCCACCACCCTCTCCGTGCTGACGCCAAACGGCCTGATCGTCGGAGCACAGGGTTTTTCCACGGTGCAACGCGTCGTCGAGGAGGGGCTCGCCCGCGAGCTTGCCGCCCGGGAGCGAAGGCAGCGCGGCGATCCGTCGAGGTAGGCGAATCGACTGCGTGGCCGTAGCCGTCCCCGCGAGTCCTGGAAGGGCGCCTGCTGCTTCCCCGCAAAAAGGCGGCCGGTGTGGTGCGCCTATTGCTGCTTTGGCAGCAGGGTTCGCAGGTCGACCAGCGTTTTCGGTGATGCCGGGTCGCCAACCAGCAATGGGTGCTCCTGGAATGCCACGTTGACCAGGCTCTTGCTCGGCTCGAAACCTGTGAAGCGCAAACCGATCAGGTCAGCCCAGGTGTGGATGAAATGCGAAGTCTGGTAGGGGCGGTCGACGAAGGCGCTGAGGTCGCGTGGGTGCGCCTTTTTCCAGCTTTCGGATTGCCAGATCAAGAAGGGTACGGCGTACATCGGCTCGGTCGGCCGGCCCTCGTTGCGGCCCAGGATCTTGTGGCCGGGTGAGTCGAAGACATCTTCCCCGTGGTCGGAGAAGTACACCAGCAGGCCGTTCGGCTTTGCCGCTGCAAACAAGTCGATCAGTCTGGCGACCACGTGGTCGTTATAGAGCACGGAGTTGTCGTAGTTGTTGATCACCGCTACCTGATCTTCCGTCGGCCATTCGGCGAGGTCGGAACGATCGTTGAACTGGGCAAATTCCGGCGGGTAGCGGTACTCGTATTTCATGTGCGTGCCGAGCAGGTGTACGACGATGAACTTCTTCTCGGCCGGGTCGGCGAGGACCTGCTGGAAAGGTTCGAGAACGTTCTCGTCGTAAGCGCGCGAGTTCTGGTCGCGACTGTGGTTCAGGTAGATCTGCTCGTCCATCTGCTGCGAGAAATTTGTCAGCATGGTATTGCGCTTGGTCATCGTCTGCTGGTTGGTGATCCAGAAGGTCTTGTAGCCGGCCTGTTTCATGATGTTCATCAGTGATGGCGTGCTCAGGTAGAGGTCGGGATTTTCCTGGTCGGCAAAGGTCAGTACCTGCTGCAGGACCTCAATGGTGTAGGGACGCGGGCCGATGACCTGGTTGAAGACGGTTAGTTGCTCGCGCAGTGCGTCCAGCTTCGGCGTCGTCTTGCGCGCATAGCCGTAGAGGCTCATGTGCTGGCGGTTGGTCGATTCGCCGATAACCAGGACGAAGCTCGTCGCTTGGTGATTGTTGCTGTCGACGAGGTTCTCGATTGGCGGCAGTTTCTTGTTCTGCTCGAGCAGTGCCTGCATGCCCGAAAGCTGTTTTTGGTACTCGATGTAGCCGACCACCATCTGCCAGGGCACTGCCGGTTCCATGCGCTTCTGAATCATTTCGGCGGCCATCGCGCCGGAGAGCATGCCGCGGCGAAGGTTCTTGAGCTGCGGAAAGGCAAACAGCGAGAAGGCGATCAATGTCACGGTGATCCATACCGCGCGGCGCGAGAGGTGAACGGGGCGAACCTGACGCCACAACAGCCAGGCCACGCTACTGTAGATCAGCAACGCCGGCACCATCCACCAGACGAAATATTGCGCGAAGTACTCGCTCGCTTCGGCCGGGTTCGATTCGAACATGATGAAGATCACGCTCTGCGAGAACTCCTGCCCGTAGACGCAATAGTAGCCGAGGCTGGCCAGCGAGAAGGCCCACAGCACGACACCGATGCCGGCGGCGATCTGCCGCGTACGTTGCGGGAATAGCAGTAGCGGGATCAGCCACAGGAGGCTGGCGATGGTCGCCTGGCGCAGGCCGTAGGAACCGGTGGTGCCGCTCAGTTGCAGCAATACATGGGTCAGGCCGGAGAAATACCAGAAGAAAAGATAGGCCCAAGCGAGGCCGCGCCAGTCGGTGCGCTGGGTGTCGGATAATGTTGTCGCTACAGTCATTGCGGTGGTCTTCCTGGGGGGCGCGTGCAGCGGGGCAGCAGCCGTGGGGTGCTGGAAGCCGAATCACGGCGTCCAGCACCTGTACTTCAATCAACAAATTGTTCCCTGTGAACAAGCCCTGTGCAAGCGCTTGCCGGGGGACGACTGCGAGTGTCTTCTCCTTGACCATGGCGTGCCTGCGATGCGCGCCATGGTGTGCACGCACTAGCTGCTACGCCGGTCTCTTCGGGCCAGGTTGTCGTTCAGCACGCGGGTACACTCACTGACGCCGATTCGGCTACCGGCGAGCGTGCCATCCTTGTCTTTGAGTGTCGCCATGGCGTCGTCGATAGCCGCCTGCGCTGCAAAGAGGCAGGGGGTGCTGTAAATGACCAGCGCGACGCCAGCGTCGCGCAACTCGCTTTGCGTGCACGCCGGGGACTTGCCGCCAGCGATCTGGTTGAAGCAGAAGGGGCGATCGATGCGCTTCGACAAATCCCGCACCGTGTCCAGGCTCTTCAGACCATCAACCAGGACGGCGTCGGCGCCGGCATCGGCAAACGCCGATACGCGCCGCGCGATATCGTCGAGATCCGACGAATCGGTGCGGGCGATGACCAGCATGTCGCGGCGAACTGCGAGCACCGCCTTGAGCTTGGCAAGATACTCCTCGATCTCCATGATCTGCTTGCCTTCGAAGTGACCGCAGCGCCGAGGTCGTCTCTGGTCCTCGAGAACGACCGCCGACGCGCCGGCAGATTCCAGTACCGAAACCACGTGGCAGGCGACTTCCGGGTCGCAGTAGCCATCATCGATATCGACCAGCAGATGGTGTGTCGGCAGTACGGTACGCAGGCGCTGCACGAAGGCGACGATATCGGTCCAGGTGATGAAGCCGACGTCAGGCAGTCCATAATGGCTGGCGGCGAAGCCGAAGCCGCTAACGAAAAGGCTGTCGAAATGGCGCGCCGCAACGGTCGCCGAAAAGACGTCATAAACGCCGATGAACGACACCAGGTCGGCCTTGCCCATCGACTCCCTGAGGCGCTCGCCTGCCGACACGGGGCCTTGATTATGTTGCATGCTCATGTGCGTGCCTGCTCAATGAATTCAAGGATCGAGCTCATCGACGAAAGGCGTTCCGGCTCGAAACCGTGCGCTCCGAAATCGATGCCGTAGGTGTTCTCGAGATAAACGACGATCTCGACCAGGGCCAGCGAATCGATCAGTCCTGAGGTGACCAGGTTTTCATCCGGGCCAATCTGTTCGATTGGCTTGTTCGGCTTCTGGACGGTACGCAGGAATTCGATCAGGTGCTGCAGTTGCTGCTGCCTTTCGTCGCTCACGCCTGCTCCCCTCCGGCCAGAATCTTCGGTAGGTCGAGCGACGGCAGGCCGATACAGGCGGCGTTCACCGCGTCACGATTGATCTTGCCGCGCGAGGTGCGTGGTATTTCGTCGACGATCCACCAGCGGCTGGGCAGCTTGTGTTCGGCAAGGTGCGCCGTCATCCATTGGTGCAGCGCGCGGATGGTCGCGTCGTCGCCCTTGTTCAGGACGACGGCGATGCCCACCGTCTGCCCATAGATGGCGTCGTCGAGCGCGAAGGTGCACACGTCTGCGGTATGTTCGAAACGCTCGACGACGGCGTCGATGTCCGCCGGGTAGATCTTCATGCCGCCCTTGTTGATTTCGTCGCGTTCGCGGCCACGCAGGACCAGCCGTCCCTGCGCATCGATGAAACCGATGTCGCCGGTCAGGAACCAGCCGTCGATGACCGCTTTCTCGGTCAGGTCGTCACGCTGGAAATAGCCCTTCATCAGCGCCGGCGTGTTGAGCCAGACGAAGCCCAGCTCGCCGGTCTGGCACTCGCCCTCGGCGTCGAGCGGCGCGGCGGTATCGGCGGCGCGCAGAACCTTGACCACCGCTCCCCAGCCCTCGCCGATCAGGCCATCCTCGGCCGCACAATCGGCCTTGCTCAAGCCGGCCACCCAGCTGCCCGTCTCGGTGATGCCGTAGGCGTTACAGACCTGGCGCGTGCCGGTCCAACGGCGAATCTCTTCCCAGACGTGCGCCGACAGCGGCGCCGAGCCGCAATGCACGCGCTGCAGGCTGCCGCCGCTCGGCGGGCGCTGCCGCCGCTCGGCGGGCGCGCCAGCTTGAGGGCCAGACGCCAGATCGAAGGAACCGAAGACATGAAAGTGATGCGGTGCTCGTCGAGCAGCGCACCGAGGCGCATGATGATCTCTGGCTTGAACGGCGGCGTAATGAACAGGTGCTGACCGGAAAGCCAGGGGAACAGGCAGTTGCAGATCAGCCCGTGCCCGAAATGCGTCGGCAGCAGGCACAGCGTGCGCTCGAAAGCGGCGACGCCAAGCTGCTCGCGCAGCGATACCCAGCGGGCGCGCAGTGAACGATGGGTGTGAACGACGCCCTTCGGCGCGCCGGTCGAGCCGGAGGTGAACAGGATCAGTGCGTCGTCGTCGAGACGGCTGAGACCGGCAAGCGCTTCCTCATCGCCGGTGTCGACAGTATCGACGACGCCAACATTGGCCGCGACAAGCGCTTCGACCACCGCCGCATCCGTGGCGTCATCGACCACCGCCAGCCGTGGCAGGGCCGCAGTCACCAGGGTATCGATTTCGAACGGCGTCAGGCGTGCGTCGATGGGCACCGCGCAGGCGCCGAGGCGCCAGATGGCCAGCAGCTCGACGAAAAACTCGAGTCGATTGCCGAAGGGGAGGAAGACCCGGTCACCAGGCGCCAGCCGATGACGCTTGAAGCGTGCGATGCGGCGCGCCACCTGGTGACCAATCTCGGCGCTATCCCAGTTGCGGCCGCTCACCGGCTCGGTGAGATTTCCAACTTTCAGGTCGAGTAACATTTACGCAGTTTTCTCCGTGAAGTGGCTTATTGTGAAAGTCGCGCAAGCGACTCACGAGGCTCCCTTCGCCCCTCGCGGGAGAAGGCTTGGGGAAGAGGCGGAACGATCATGACTCTCATAAGTTTTTGGGGTGTCCCCTCGTGTCATGACCGTTAGGCGAAGCCGAAGAGGCCAAGGAAGAACTCCACCCTGGCAAGAAATGGTGCCCCGCTTTTCACATTCCAGATAAAGATCAGGGCAAAAAAGGTCCACACGCCGAAAATCCTGCCGATCCGTGCCAGATGCCCGGCGGCAAGCGGCTTGCCGCCGCGGCCTTGCTGTCGTCGCATCGAGATATAAATGCCGATGGCCAGGAGGAAACAGTAGAAAAATCGCGACCTGAGAGTATACACGGCCGCGAAGACGTCTCCTTGCGCCACGAGGGTCTCCAGGTTCAGCAGGTGATAATACATATTGCCGACGAAGGCGGCGGCGAACACCGCCGCCAGCAGGCGCAGGCGTGGCCAGTTGCGCAATCTGCTGCCCAGTTGCGTGAAAGTCGGCAGAAAGAAGAAGTTCGCCATCAACTCCTTGAAGTAGTAGTAATAGCGATTCCAGAACTCCAGGATGGATTCCGACAGCAGTGGCTTGTAGGTATTGCGAAAGACATTGAATCCGAACAGGCGCAGGGTGCCGATGATCATGTGTCCATCGGCCGCGTGGCGAAGGACCTGCCAGACAAGCTCGCAATAGACGCTTGCCCAGGATGCCAGGAATGGCGCCTGCGCCCCTTGCACGACCAGTTGGTTCAGCCGCGGGATGACGGTCTCCGGCCCGTAAAAGGTCCGTTCCATCAGCGTCATCGCGGCATTCCAGATCAGGCCAAGAACGAAAAGCTTGATCCCCGCGAGCTGCGATCGCGCGAGCTCTTCCTCGTTCTTGGCTTCGCATTTCGACAGGTAGTCCAGACCCTTGCCGTACGGTGTGTTGGTTCCGCCGTACGCGGGCCACAGCGGGATGATCTGGTCGACGAAGCGCGTCGACGCGGCGCGGCCATATTGTCCGGAGAGCAGCAGGTAGCCGCAGCGCCAGATGAGATACGGAAAGATGATCGCCAGGCCGAACAGCAGCTCCCGCCAGGCGCCACCCGTCGGGGCGCTCAGCCAGAGCACGGCCAGGCTGCCCCAGTAGAGCAGATGGATACTGATCTGCGGATGGCGGCGAACGATTGCCGGCAAGGATCGGAAATGGACGGCAGCCTGGTAGACCAGCCACAGGATGGCGAACAGGGCGAGCACCAGGGAAGCCAGCCCCGGCCAGTCCGACGGCACCGGCAAGTCGTCCGCTCGGGCCATGTCGCGCAGTGGTCTGATGACGCCCGCTAGCACTGCGGCAATGGCCAGCGCCGCACGCCGCCTGCCTGGCGTGCACCAGGTCAGCACGGTGCCCAGCCTTGCTTGCCACCAGGCGATGACTGCCGGGTCTTCGTGAAACTGCGTCAGTCGGTTGATACTCACCGGGCGGCCATGGTCAACTGTCAGTTACTGGAGTGCGGGAGCGTGCGCGTCGCCCCACGGAACAGCAACCGGATTGGCGAATAAGGGTATCTGGTCTTGTCCGGTGCCAGAAGAATAGTAAAGGAAAAAGCATGCGTTCTTGCTCCTGGTTTGCCCAGGCATCACGCCTGGGGTGAGGCAAAGCCCTTGCCGTTGACGAAGGTCGGTGAATGGGTGATCCTGCCGGTGCGATCCGCTGTTCCGGGAAATCATGGGGGTGGTTCAATCATCGGGTACGCGTCGTCGCCCCACCGGGGGCGGCAAAGCGGCCCTGCTTGTCGCGAATGTGCCTCGATCCTTCGTACGGAGCAGAAACCGTGTCTATCGAACCGCACCAGGTTTCACTTGGCTTCACCCGGCAGGGTTTCCCCGCTGGTGTGCATGTCTGCCAGATCTTCAGCAAGGACGAAGAACGCCTGGACGCCGTTCTGAAGTTCTTGCGCAGCGGTCTCGAAGGCGGTGAACGGGTTGCCTGCTTTACCGACGATCTGGACGATACTCGACTGGCCAGCTACCTTGCCGAGCATTCCTTGTTACTTGCCGAGCACGCCGCCAGCGGGGCTTTCTCGAAAACGAGCGCCAGCGCGGTCTACTTCGCAGACGGCCGTTTCGACCCTGAGCGCTTGCTTGGCTTGCTACGGACCTTCCACCAGGATGCACTCGCCGACGGCTTTCCGGCGGCTCGCGTCATCGGCGAAATGATGGCCGACGTGCTGCGTCTGGCGGGCCTTGCCCGTCTTCTGGAGTACGAAGCACGCGTCAGCCTGCTGCTCCGCGAGCATCCGATCACCGCCGTTTGTCAGTACGACGCGACTGCCTTTGACGGGGCCACCATCATGCAGATTCTCAAAGTTCATCCGCTGATGGTGATCCGCGACGCGGTCGTGCATAACCCTTTCTATGTCCCACCCGAGGACTTTCTGGCCCGTCACTGCTGAGTTGCGGGGACGCTCGATGCCTGTTGCCGCCTTGCCCGATGTGCGAGTGCTCGGACAGCTTCTGCTCATGCAGAGTGTCGTCACTTCCCTGCCGGATAACTCGATCCTGCCCTTTGTCGTGCAGGGGCTGGCGGACGTTCCCGGGGTCATGGGAGTGCAGTTTCTCGCGCCGTCGTCGGCTGACGACAAGGATGCCACACTGCGCTTTCGTCTGGCCTGCAGCGCCCGCGACCATGGCGAGCTGCTCTTCTCGGTCAGTGACGCTACGGCCTTCGCGCCCTACGCCGACCATCTGCGCAATTTCGCTTTCATGCTGGCGGTGATCCTGGAGGAGCGTCAGCAGCGTCGGACCATCGATGCCCAGTATCAGCATCTTGAGCAGCGGGTCGCGAGACGGACGGCCGAACTGGCGCGCGAACGTGACAGCGCGCAGCGGTATCTTGACATCGCCGGGGTGATGCTCATGGCCCTCGACGAGCAGGGCCGCATCTTGATGGTCAACAAGAAGGGGGCGGAGCTGCTCGGCGAATCGGAAAGCGCCCTGATCGGCATGGACTGGTTCGACAACTTCCTGCCGGCCGGCGAGAAGGCAGCGATTCGCCAGGTCTTCGCCCGCCTGATGGCCGGCGAGACGCGGCTACTCGAGCGCTACGAAAACGTCATTCTCACTCGCTCCGGCGTGAAGCGGGTGACGGCCTGGAACAATACCCTGCTGCGCAGCGAAGCGGGTGCCCCAGTGGGGACGCTTTCTTCCGCGGAGGATGTCACCGAGCGTCGGCAGGCGGAAGAAAGAATTCGGGAATTGGCCTTCTTTGATCAGCTGACTTCTCTTCCCAATCGCACACTCCTGCTCGATCGGCTGAAGCAGGGCCTTGTCACCTGTTTGCGCAATGCCAGCCATGGCGCTCTGCTGTTCATCGATCTGGATCACTTCAAGTCGCTCAACGACACCCTGGGGCATGATACCGGCGACATTCTCCTGCAGCAGGTCGCGCGACGACTGACGCATTGTGTACGCGAGGAAGACACCGTCGCTCGCCTCGGCGGTGACGAGTTCGTCGTCATTCTGGCCGGCTTGAATGGCAGCGCCAAAGAGGCTGCGGTGGGCGCCGAGGCGGTTGCGCACAAGATTCTGTCGTCGCTGAACGACATTTATCATCTCGGCAATACCGTTCAGCGGAGTACGGCAAGCGTTGGCGTGACCTTGTTCGATGGGAAGCAGGTGAGCGCCGAGGAGTTGATGAAGCAGGCCGATCTGGCCATGTACCGTTCCAAGGACGCCGGCGGCAATCGGATCAGCTTCTTCGATCCCACCCTCGAGTTGGCGATGAAGGAGCGCGTCGTACTGGAGCGGGATCTCCGCCGCGCTTTGGCCGATGGGCAGTTTCTGCTCTACTATCAGGCGCAGGTCGGCAGCAATGGCCGGCTATGCGGCGCCGAAGCCCTGTTACGCTGGCAGAGTCCTCGGCGCGGTCTGGTCCTGCCCGGGGAGTTCATTCGGCTGAGCGAGGAAACCGGCTTGATTCTACCGCTCGGCCTTTGGGTTTTCGAGGCCGCCTGCCGCCAACTGGCGGTGTGGGCGAGCCAGCCCGAGATGGCACGGCTCACCATTGCCGTGAACGTCAGCGCCCGGCAATTTCACGAGCACGACATTGTTGATCAACTGCTGCAGGTGATTCAACGCACCGGCGCCAAACCCGAGCGACTGAAGCTGGAGTTGACCGAGAGCCTGCTGCTCGACAACGTCGCCGATGCGGCCAGCAAGATGTCGGCCCTGAAGGCCCGGGGGGTGTGTTTCTCGCTGGACGATTTTGGCACGGGCTACTCATCGCTCTCCTACCTCAGGCGCTTGCCGCTCGACGAACTGAAGATCGACCAGTCGTTCGTGCGCCATATCGTCGCCAATTCCAGCGACGCCGTGATCGCCAGAACGATCGTCGCCCTCGGCCAGAGCCTGGGGCTGGGAGTGATCGCCGAGGGGGTGGAAAGCGACGAGCAACGAGTGTTTCTGGCCAGTATTGGCTGCGTGGCGTATCAGGGCTACCTGCGCAGTCGCCCGCTACCGGTCGACGACTTCGAGCAGCTTGTCCGGCGCGCGTCCTGTCACGCTTGAGCCCATGTCACAACCCCGGAGGAAGAAATGCCAGCGCACGAAAAAATCAACTATGTCGAGTTTCCAGCCAGGGATTTGGCAGCAAGCAAGTCATTCCTTCATGCCGCCTGCGGATGGACGTTTGTCGACTACGGCCGCGACTACGCCGCCGTTGTAATGTGAAAGTCGCACGATCGATTCACGACGCTCCCCTCGTGGGAGAAGGGTTGGGGCAGAGGGGAAACGGTCATGACTTTCATCATCTGGGGCGTCTCGGCTGTCATGACCGTTAAACCAGGGGCCGGATGGTGGCTTTTTCAAGTCGGAGCTTGCGGCAAGCGCGGCACGTGGCAGCGCACTTCTAGTCTTCTACAGCGACCGCCTGGAGGATACTCAGGCCAAGGTCGAGAAGGCCGGGGGGCGCATCGTGAAGGCCATTCTTCCATTTCCGGGTGGGCGGCGTTTCCATTTTCGCGAACCGAGTGGCAACGAGTTCGCCGTATGGAGCGACGCCGCTGCGCAGGCCGGAGGGGGCGCGATCGAGCTCTGAGTCTCCTTCATGGGGGATCGCGGAGATCGCGGCCCCGTCAGCCGCTGCATCAGCACCGGTCCTGGCCGGATCAGCTTGGGGGTGGGTAGTTCGCGCTGCTTGTCGCGTGCGGAGGTCTCGCACGCCCACGAGGGCGCATCTGGCTGGGGGAAAATGTACGATTGACGGCGCTTGATGGAGGCTCATATACTGCTTGGCTGAATTTCCTGGCCTTGGACGGCTCGCGGGGCAGGTGTTCAGACCGCCATTTTTTTAAGAGAGATAACGATGAAAACGATTCTCGGTTTGATGGCGTGTGCGCTGGCCGGCGCAGCGCTAGCGCAGACGCCGACGGGCAACGCAGAGGCGGCCAAGGCCAAGACCTCGATGTGCGAAGGCTGTCACGCCGTTCCGGGTTACCGGACGGCTTCTCCGCACGTGTATCGTGTGCCGAAGCTCGGGGGGCAGCAGGCGCTGTACCTCGCCAATGCCTTGCAGGCATACAAGTCGGGGGCGCGCAGCCATCCGACGATGCAAGCCATCGCCGATGGACTGTCCGAGCAGGACATGGCGGACCTCGCGGCCTTCTATTCCAGCGTACAGAAATAAAGGATCGACCATGAAAGCGAGCTTACTCATCGCGCTGTTGGCCTTCGTCAGTTCGTCGGCCCAAGCCGGTTCTGGCGGCGCAGCGGCACAAAAGGCCGAGGTTTGCGCGGCCTGCCATGGCGCCGATTTCAACACCCCGATTTCGGAAGATATCCCGCGCCTCGCTGGCCAGTATCCAGACTATCTGGCGCGCGCGATGACCGATTACAAATCCGGCGTGCGCAAGAATGCGCTGATGAACGGCCAGGCCGAAGGCCTCTCGGCGCAGGACATCGAGGAGCTTTCAGCGTACATCGGCGCGCTTCCCGGCAACCTGAAGATCCTGCCGCTGCACCGCTTCATACGCTAATGTGAAAGTCGCGCAAGCGACTCGCGAAAGTCCCGTCTCCCCTTGCGGGAGAAGGGTCAGTGGACGAGGGATACGGTCATGGCTTTCATCCGCTGGGGTGTCTCGGCGGCCATGACCGCTAAGGGAGTCTTTGGCAGTCGCTGCGTGCGCGGCGACTAGCCATTGAAAAGCGCTGGCGTTCGTCTCAGTGCGCGTGGACAGGTCAGCGCGCAAGATGGCCCGCGAAATGGGGCCGCGCTCAATTTCTTCTGCGATTCATATTTTCCGGTGCCGCTCGATCAGATCGTGCGCCAGCTGGATCTCCTTGGCTTTTTCGCTGGCCAGCGCGATCATGTCTTCCGGTAGGCCCTGTCCGATCAACTTGTCCGGATGGTACTGGCTGATCAGCCTGCGATAGGCGCGCTTGATTTCCTGGTCGCTATGGTCTTTCGTCACGCCCAGAGCCTTGTAGGCGTCATCCAGTGCCGCTGCCGTACTGGGCTGCCCGGCGGCGAAGTGGGATTGATTGAGCACCATGTCGATCAATTGCTTGAAGGTGGCTTGGTCAAAGCCAAGACGGGCGCCGATGTCGGCGAGCACCTTCTCCTCGGCCGAATTGATCGCTCCGTCAGCCGTCGCCATCGAGATCAGATAGACCAGCAACACCTGCTTGAGATGCCGGGTGTGGCCACAAACCGACATGAACTTGGCGTAGGTTGAATCGATGGTGAACGCCGGGTCGGCACCTCGCTTGAACAAGGCAATTGCCTGAACGCGATGCTCCGGGGTCATGCCCAGTTTCTGCATCAACAGCTCGACATGCTCGATCTCGGCTTGCGTGACCTGGCCATCGGCCTTGGCCAGTTTGCCCATCGAGATGAACATCGTGGCCAGGAACACGCTTTGACGAAGCGCATTCTGCAGCGGGTTGATGCCGCCCGCACCATAGGCTCGCGCGCGATCGATGACCGACCCCAGCAAGAGACCGAGTAGCGCTCCGAAGAAGCCGAAAAAGTAGAACCCCGCAACGATACCAATTAGCTTAAACAAAGCGACTCCAGATAGCATTCAAGAAAACGATGGGCAGGGCTCACCCAGAAAAACAGGCCGCCATCGCCCGCTTCATCGGGCGATGTCCAGCGGCTGCCCAAGCTCGGCTCGTGGAGGAAAAAAAGAAAGGCTGTATGTACCCCGCTGCCTGCCGTGTTCATTGGCCTCTCGCCTTGAGCAGCCCTTTCGGGGCGACGGAGAAACAGCTTTCCTTGTAAGCGGGCGTGAGCTCGGCGACCCGCCGAAAGCGCATTGCCGCGCGGTCCGTTCGCGGCTGCGATTTCCGCAGGGAGCGGCGCAGCGCGGTCGAGGCGTAGTGCCGCATCTGGCTGTCGACAAGCTCAAAACCGCACATCGCGGCAACTTTTTCGACGTAGGCCGTGCTCATCGTATACAAATTCGTGGGATCACCGTCCAGTTCCTTGGGCGCCAGCAGGAACAGGGTTGGCTGCCGATCCTCATAGATCAGGCCCTCGAAGACGACCTCTTCGAGGGCCGCATGGAAGCTGTTGATCATCGCCGAGAGCGGGTCGTTGAGGTGGTAGAGCACGCCATAGCACAGGACAATGTCGAAACGCTCGTCGGGCAGATCGTAAATCGAACCCCTGCGCCATTCCGCCCGGCTCTCGAAGTGCCGGTGCAGGAAGTTGTAGCCGTCGAGACCGCCCCAGCGGAAATCCGGGTTGTCGAGACTCACCACCCGTCGCGCTCCCCGCTGCTCGGCCATGAAGCTGAAGTAACCGTCCCAGCAGCCAATGTCGAGCAGCGACTTGCCCTGCAGTTCGAGGCGGTCGAACAGGTAGAGATGCTCGTGTCGAGCCATGTCCACCAAGCCTTGCGTGACCCGCCCGTCCTTCAGCGTGAGCTGATGGAACCACTGAATGTCTTCGATCTCAAGGTCGGCCATGGTCGGAAATCCTGCTGGAAAACTGTGCTTCAGCGCTTGGCCGCGGCGCTTGATGAGCTCGCCGCGTCGCCAAAGCCTTCCATCGCCCGATTCATCGCACGATATCCGGTCTCTTGCCAAAGGCAACATCGCGAACACAAAAGCAAAGAGCTGATCTCGCTGCCTTTGCACGGGCAGGGGATTCGCCGGCGGCAAGCGCGGTAAGCGAAACGAAAACGGTTGAACGGGCAAGTCGGCAGAAGTCGGTCAAGCGTGGTGCGCAGCTTGCAGTCTGCGGACGAAGATTCTTCGTCGCCAGCGGCGCCGATCTGGCGTCATTCGCGATGATTAGCACTTTGCCACGTGCCGTCGTCAGGGTAAAGCGGTGCCGGGAGGCTGTCCTGCGATTCGCGAACTGGAAAAAAGACTGGGGCAGCTCCTGTTCCGCTTGCCTGGCAATATCTTGCCGGCGATTGGATCAGGAGCTGCCCCAGCGATCAGGCTACCGGAAACCCGGCAAGCCGATCTTGACCTATAAAGCGATTAGGCCTGCTTGCGGCGACGCGACGCTGCCAGACCTGCGAGACCCAGGCCGAACAGAGCGAGCGAAAGCGGCTCGGGAACGGTGGCGGGATCGTAGTCATAGTAGAGAGACACGATTCCCTCTGCCGTACCGTTGTTGCCGGAAAACACGGTCTGTGGCACCGAGCCGCCCTGTGTACCCTCGCCGCTGACGGTCATGAGCACCGAGGCCGCGGCGCCGATGTAGTCGGCCAGGGTCACTGGATCGCTGTTATCGATCCAGGCCATGCCAGAAATTCCGACCAGTCCGGTAGTTCCGACCTGGGTCGGACCGCCAGCGGGAACAAGGCCGGAAAAGCCTGGCGTCACCAGAAGCTCGCTGTCACTCAGTCCTACCGGCGACGAGAAGGTGATATTCCAGATGGCCGAAAGGGGATTTGGGTCTCCAATCGTTGCCGGCGCCGTACCAATGTTGAACACGGCGTTGTTCAAAGTAGCCGTGCCCTCGAACGTCCAGTGAACGCTCATCAGCTTGCCCAGACTTGAGTCGAAGCCATCGAAAAACAGCTCGAAGGTTTCATCCAGGTCGGGAAGCGAGAACGCTTGGTGCTGCGTCGGGGTAACCAGTTGGCCGGCCGAAGCCGGTGCTGCAGCCATGACACCAAAAGCGAGGAGTCCGGCGGCAATCAGGGTTTTTTTCATCATCATTTATTCCTCTATGGTTAGCAAAAATCAAAAACAAGCGCTGCCCGTTATTCGTATCGGAACGGTCAGTTCCTACTTACTGGCCCAGTCTTGCAGCGGGCTTGGCCAGTTACAAGCAACACCTGTGCCATGTTTGTGTCTTCTAGAAAAAACAGGGCGTTAAGAGAGCGAAAGCATCGCTTTCATAGGCGAGTGTAAAAAAAATCGACAGTCCAGCGCGATTGCCACGGTCGCACGAATCGTTTGCAGGAGTGAGGAGGAGCGCGGCGGCGACCAGTTGCTCAGCGCCTTGCTCTGGCCGCCGTCGAAGCTGGTCTCCTCGGACGTCGATACCTTGAGTGCCAACGATCCGCCCTTTGTCGCCGCGCTGGCTTGGCGTCGGAAAGGTGGTGTGCCATGGGGGTCGGACCCCTATTGGCCCTGCTTCTGTACCTACCTAGTCGCTGTCCTCCCGCGCATCGCTCAGTCCATGGGCTGGATGAGCTTGCCGAGATCTCCGGCTGCGCTGGCAAGATCCGGCGTCCCCGGAAAGAAGCCGAGATCCTGACGCCACCAGTCAAGGTAGCGCTGCAGCTGCAGCGCCGTCGAGCCGAAGGGGTTGTGAGAAGGCGCCTCTTTAAGGGCTGCGACCCGGTCCTTCATCTCGACCAGATAGCCAGTGGCTGACAGGTCCGTCCCTTGGCCGAGAATCCGGTCCAGCAGAGCGAGCTCTGCCAGGGACCCCTGCGCCCAGAACTCGTTCGGTCGCTGGCGATCGACCTCTGCCGCCCGATAGGCGGTCTTCCAGTGCTCGGGGTTCACCTCTCCGGTCAAGGCCGCATGGAGCGCCAGGTACTGGACCCCGCTCCAGTGGTGCGACGGGTTCGCCTCGAAGGCGAGGCGGTAAGAATCGCGCGCCCGCTGCAGAGCTTCCTGCGACTCACGTTGGCCGGCCTCGTCCTTGAAGTGATGGAAGCAGAGTTCGGCCAGGCGCTTCTCGGCGCTGCCCAGCAGTCCACGATTCTCGTCCAGCGCAGCCCCGCCTCGGGTCTCCGAAAGCAGGTTTTCGAGACGCTCAATCCGTCGCTTCAGCGCAGTGCGGATTGCCGCGAGCACTTCGCTGTCGGCGCCTTCCTTGGCCGCCATCTCCGCCCTGTCCCTGAGATTCTCGAGTGACGCGAGTTGGGACTTCAGCCTGATTTCCTGCAGGAAGTCCGCGTATCCTTCCCGCAGTTCCACGTAGCCGACGACGCTCAGCCAATCGTGCCCGGCCTCTTCGCGTCTCTCATAGAGCTCGACCCGGGCGCGATGCAGTGCGCTGCGCACATCGCATCCCTCCAACAGGTCGTGGTAAAAGCGGCGGACCAGGATATTCGAGCCGGAGATGGTCAGCGGAAGCTGCGACGCGACGACCACCGGCAGGCCGGAGACGTGGAGTTCGTGGGCGACGCTCTTCTCGGGCGTGATGGTGTCGGTCTGGTTACCCGCATCGCAAGCGGCTAGAGTCACGACGACCGCACTGGCGCGGATCCCGGCGAGCGCCTTGGCGAGCTGCTCCGGCGCCACGATGTCCATTCCTTCCACCGGGTGAGTGAAGGCAACCCCGAATCGGTCGTCATTTGCCTCGCGCACGGGATGGCCGTGTGCCAGCAGGTGCACGTGCGAGAAGCCCTTGCCGGCCTCGCTGGCGTCCTGAATCACGGCCTCGAGATCGCGCAACCGCGCGTTCCCGAGCTCTACGAACACAGACGCGCGGTTCGCTGCGGGCAACCAGGGCTCCAGCGCCGCGAGCAGTGCCTTGCGGTGCTCGTCCTGCGGAACTTTTCCCCCTGCGGCGGACCACGCGAACAAGACGCGCGGTCGTGTCGGCCAGCTCGGCCTTTGTTCCGTGAAGCGCCCCCTGACCCGGCGGGTCAGGACTACGCCGCCGCCACTCAGGAACAGGGGAGTGCCGTCTTTCGCCAGGGCCGCCTCGAAGGGCAGCGCGGACAATTCCGCCGCATTCGCCACCAGGTCGAGTTGCTGCAGATCGGTACTACCTTCAGCGAGAATGGAGAGCAAGCTCGGCTTCTGGTTTTCTTCTTCCGATTCCAGCCCCAGGAAGAATTTCGTGATCAGCTCGGGCAGCTTCGTCAAAGCCTCCTGCCGCTCCTGTTCGGAAGCCGTGCCGTAGCGGAGCTTTCTCATAAGCGCGTAGAAATCCCGCTGACCGATGGGCGCGTGACGCGTTCTCACGCAAAGGTTGGCCACCATCTGGAGATATCTGTCTCCTGCCCGCAGGAAGCCTTCTTCCAGGTTTTCGAAGCGGGCGAACTCCACCAGTGTCGACTTCATGACTTCATCCTTGCAAGCTCCACTCGAGGACGACCCCTTTCTCGTTATCGTCGGGATACGAAGTCCTGTATCCGTAGGCGTCGCGCAGTCGGTCATCGTCCCAGATGGTGGTCTCCGCGGTGCGGTAGTTGAAAATCAGCTGCGGACTGTCGCCGCCGTGTTTGATTACGCGGGCCACAGCCTCCGGGTGGGGATGGCTGAATTGGTCGCCGTTCGAGGAGAAGATGTAGGCATCGCAGTCGAGGTGCTTGATCAGATCGGCACTCACACTTCCGCGGCTGCCGTGATGGGGCAGCTTGCAGGCATCGAGCGTGAGTTTGTCGTCGCCGAGGCGTCTGATGGACTCTACCAGCGTGCTCGGGTGGGCGTCGCCAGCCAGCAGGATACGAAGGGATCCGTACTCCAGGAGAAAGGCGATGCTGCTCCCGTTCGCCGCCGAGTTGTCCTCCTCGAAGCTTTCGCGCAGGAGCTGCTCGACGTCGGGCCGCTGCGGCCCCGGAGCCACGCCAGGACTGGCGGCGGCGAGCGTCTCGAAACGACCTTCCTTGCGTGCCTCCTCCAATTCCTCCGGCGTGATGTTGATGTCCTCGCAAGAGTGTTCCCAGTCCTTGCGCAGGTCCGCGAGCAGCGGGATGGTGGGGCTCATCAGGGTTAGCCTGAGACCCCCTTCGAATTCGATGCGCGGGAGCGGTCCCTCCCTGGGAACCACCACAGCCTGCTTGCCGAATCCGTGGACGTTCCAGCTGCGACCATTTCTTAGGATGAGTTCGGTGAGCTGCTCGCCGTGCTTGCCGGCAAGGACGTCCAGTGGCTTGTCGGGGATGTGCCGGAAGCCGTTGAACCAGACGTCCTTCGCCTTGAAGGGAAGCCGCTCATCCAGCGCCAGCTCGATGATGCCGCAGATGTGGTCATGGTCGACGTGGGTGACGACCAGCAGCTCGAAGCTGCGCTCCTCGTCGGGGAGGCGCTTGAGGCGGGGCTTCAGGGTGCGTTTGTAGACACCCGGCGCGCCGCCGTCGATCAGGATGCGCCGGACCGGATCTGTGCCGTACTCGATCCAGATGCAGTCGCCATAGCGAGCGGGGAGTACTTCTAGTCTGAACATGTCTCGAGCTCCATGATCTATTGCTGCGATTTGCGTTTCGTCAGCGCGAGGAAAGACAGCGTGCTAGGTCTTGCCTACCGTGAACGGCTTGTGGAGTTGGCCACCGTCGTCGTGTGCCAGCAGCTTGCTGGGATTTGCCCGGCTCCCGTCGAGATGAACGATGATTCGTCGCATGGCGTTTACCCTTCCTTTCGGTTCCGATTCCTCGCTGGAAAGTAAGGCGGCACTGCGGATCTTGTGGCGAGCGAAGCCATCTTCGTGATCCCAGTCGACCGGCCTCCCTTGCTGCTCGCCTTTGAGCGAAGCGTACCGCCTGCAGCCAGTTCCAGTCAGTGACGAAGTAGACGCTGCACAAGCTCCCTTGCGCTCCGCCGCTCTTCCCGAAAATGCAATCACAAAACAAGCAAGCCGCCACCCGACTCTTATGATGAACCAGGCCCGCGACTGCTGGAAATTGTACCGCCTTTCCAAACCGTGGCAGCCAAACCGACCGCGACTCTGGACTATCGATATGCAGCAGGTCCTCTGATGCCACTACCATAAACCCCGCTGCGCGTCCGGGGAGCTTGCTGCCCGATAGCGCTAGGTGCCCGTCTGAAATCACGCAGAGTACGTGAAGTATGCTTTATTTCTGCCTGCGGTGATTAAAACAGTGAGCGCTGGAGTGGGCAATCGAATTTCGATACGCCTGTGTCGATACCCGAACATCCGTGCTTCGACACCGACAAGAACTTGTCGGCAGTGCTCGCTATCAATATCCAAAATAATTGCGGAAGGCTGGCGTACGGTTATTGTTTTGGCAATTGGGGTGTGGCCTCTAGTGCCCCAATAGAAATTGCGCAAGCGATTGCGCTGCGGCGGACAATTATTGAACGTCAGTGCAGAAGTGGTCTATATTATTCTGGCAGCTGCGCTCGATCGCTCTGCTTTTTGTCCGCTCTCGGTTCGGCATCAGCGAAGCCACCGACGCGTGATCGTAATCCGACGGCATGCCAATGGGCAACTAAATTTAGGGATTTAGCATGATAGGAATAAATGGCAACGCGCTTGCGCCGATGGTGGCGCTGATCGCCATCTGTTGGCTCGGAATTCAGGAGAACGCTTGGGCCGCGAACCAGGATTGCACGCAGGCCGTGTCGTCGGCCGAGATGCTGACCTGCGCCAACCAACGCTACGAGGCTGCCGACGCCGAGCTCAATCGTATCTATCAGCAGCTGGCGTCCCAACTGCCCCAACAGCGCCGCGGCCAGTTAAAGGCTGCACAGAAGGCATGGATCGTGTTCAGGGACCAAAACGCGGCCTTTGTCGCAGGCGCGGCCGAGGGGGGCACCCAGTACCCGATTCTGCAGGTCTCGGAGCTAGCGGAGATGACCGAGCAACGGACGCAGCAATTGCAGGCACACATCCAATAGGAATGCACGTATGCGAGCCGACCGCAGAGGAGGCTGCCAACGCCAACAACGCGGATCGCTCGACGCCGCCCCCGGCGGGTCACGGGGATGTTTCGATACGTTGTTACTTTCCGAGGAGGACCGACCATGAAGGAGAATTTCAACAAGGCATTGCCTCTCGTGCTCGCTCACGAGGGCGGATTCGCCGACCATCCGATGGATCCCGGCGGCGCGACCATGAAGGGCGTGACCCTTACCACCTTTAGGCGGCATTTTGGGTCGAATAAGACAACAACCGACCTGCGCAATATCACCGACAAGGAGCTCGAGCAGGTCTACCGAAGCGGCTATTGGGACAAGTGCCGCTGCGACGCGCTACCGTCCGGCGTTGACTACGCGGTGTTCGACGCTGCCGTTAACTCGGGGCCTGGGCGGGCGGTGGTTTGGCTCCAGGTCGCGGTCGGGGCGGTACGCGACGGTGGCATCGGTCCCAATACCTTGAGCAGAGTCTTCATCCACGAGGCCAAGGCGATCATCAATGACATGCTCGATCATCGCCTTGCCTTCCTGCGGAGCTTGCGAACCTTCGCGACCTTCGGACGCGGCTGGACGCGACGGGTCGCGGGCGTGCGTGCGGCCGCCCTGGATATGGCCAGCGACGACCTGGCCGGCGAACGCGCGGTGGCCCTGCCGAACCTCGATTTCGACATGGTTCGGCGAGGCTCGACCGGGGAGTGGGTGATCAAGCTCCAGGAGGCCCTAGAGATCGTTGCCGACGGGTCATTCGGACCAAAAACCGAGGCCGCGCTGAAGGCCTTCCAAGAGGCCCATGGCCTTGAGCCCGACGGCGTTGCCGGTCGAAACACCTATCGCGCGCTCGGGCTGATCAACTAGGTCGCGGTTTCCCTTTCTGGCTCGTACCCGGGCGGTGGCCTTGCCGGCGCACGGCTTACTTGTCCGAGCTACTTCAACGTCATTAACGATGGAAATGGAGGACGCGGGCGCAGTGGGTCGCGCAAGGGCGATCTCTACGTCCGCCGACTTCTCCGGAAGTTCGCTTACACGGCCAGTCGGAGCAAGTCAGCGTTCCCGTCCAAGTTCCAGTCGCTGATCATTCGCCGCGGCTACAAGCGCGCCGTCGTCGCCCTGGCTCAGACAATGTTGCACACCCTCTTCATCATGCTCAAACGTGGCGCGCACTACCGGGCGCCCACCATCGACGATGAGCAGCTCGCCGTGCAGCGCAACGCTGCTCGCTGGATCACAGCCCCGACCCGCTTCGGCTGCATCGCCGCAGTCGCCTGATTCACGAGCACCCCTTCGCCACTGTTGCCCGCGCGCGGCAGCCAGGCGACCCCGGAACGGGCGCCTTCGTAAGCTCGGCAGGCCGATTCCAGCAAGACGTGCGATATCGCACGTAAGCGCACCGGCACCCCTGTTCTAATGAATCCTGTCTTCCAGGCGCCCGCAAACGATTGCTACGACGGTTGCAGGATTTAGAAAAGTGGTGTGTTTGCAGCGCACCAAAGCCCAATTCTATTAAGGATTTTGTGATGAAAAACAAAATGATCCGCGTGGCGATCGCCGCGCTTGCGTTCGGCGGCGCCGCTACCGCCAACGCAGCCTTTTTCGATGTCGCAGCGGTGACGAATAGCTCCTCCGGAGGCGTCGGACTGAACACCGGCATCGTCCTGAGTGCAGGTCAGGCATTTTCAGTGACAGCAGCCGCTGGCGACCTCTGGAGCGCGGGTGCCTTGCCGCGCTGGTCCAATGCCGACGGGCTCGTCGCAGATCTGTTTGCCACCGGCTCTGACGATTCCGGAGAGTCTGTAGGGACGAAGATTGGTCAGGAGTTCGTGGGAGGGTGGACCCAGAACGGGCTGAACGCGCCATTTGGCTCCCTGGTTGGCAAGTTGGCGAGCACGTATTTCTTTCTCGGCACTAACTTTGCTGGTCCCGCACCCGTTGCCGGCACCCTGAGCCTCTACTACTGGGACAGCAATAATGCAGACAACTCCGGCAGTGTTCGTGCCGAGGTGCTGGTTGGGCAGTCCGTCCCGGAACCGATTGCACTTAGCCTGGTCAGCATCGGTCTGCTTGGACTGGGTTTGACCCGCCGCAAGCGTGTCTAGCAGCCGCATTCCCTAGCACTTGCGGGTCCGGGCGGGGTCGGTTTTTTCCTCTTGCGCTATACCTGCCGCCGGCTTTTATAAGAAAGGAAGGAAGAAGAAGTTGACCCCGGGCTTACAAGCCGGGAAGGCAGGCTTTCAGGCACCGGCCGAATGCCGGCAGCGGTCTACGAGTACACTCCGGAGTCAAGATGAAAAGAAGGATGAACTACTACAATGACCTCGCGGCCGACTATTCAAGACCCGGTCTTGTAGCCGAGTCATTGCAGAGCGAGCTTATCGCGCTTTCCCTGAAGATCAACGAGATGCAGGAAGAGTCGCCACCAGTGCTTGGTGACGACTACCCGATATCCCAGGTCGAGCAGGAAAACAAGCAGTGGTGGCCGACGCATTGCGAGGCATTGCGGCAGGGCCGCGGGGATATCTTGATCGGTGAATACCGGCAAGACCTGGTTTACTTCTGCCAGGACGGGGCGTACTACGGCATTGAAGAGCAAAAAGTCAGAGAGCAGCATTGGTGGGCATTGATCGCCCAGCCGGGCGTTACCATGACCTGGCCGGTTGTTATGTTCCATGGAGAATTTGTATGGTTCGAATGGAGCTGTATCGATGACCAGACCAACGAAACCCTTGCAAAAGGGAGTTGTGTCTGGGTGAGGCGCGGTCATCGGGGCGGTTGCCACTTCAAAGGTGAGCAATTGACCTTTTACAGAGATGTGTTTTCATCCCCGGAGTTGCTGGAGTTGATTACGAAGCGTTGACAGTAGAACTTGCAGGTGCGCAAGTTGGGTCACTCATTAGCCGGCTCCGGTCAACAGAGCGAACGAATTTCTACCGCGCCCTAGGCGCGATTTTTTTTGTACTCATCGCTTCTGGTCAGTTCTTCATCGATGCGCAGCAGGGAGCGGAAAAAGTTGGGTGTGCGATTGCAGGAGGGCGTGGCACACTTGAATGCTCTCTTGGCTTGCTAACCAAAGACTCCTCCAAGGGTGTTACGTCCGCCGCCCTCCATCACGCCGCGTGACCAGAAAACCACCAAAGACCATCACGAGCTGTGACCGTACTCGCGCGCCGACGCCAAATTCTCACGGTTATACGCAGCCGCCAATAGCGCCGCCTGTTTGCGTGCAGCGCCTTCACGGAAAGAGCGACTTTGCGCCTGGCAGGCCCATTCCGGAAAGACGTGCGATATCTCACGTAAGCGCTCCGCCGCCCCTGTTCTAATGAACCCATCGCTTCCAGCAGGTGCCCGCAAACGATCAGTATGAGGGTTGGGCGCGCATCCTGCTGGCTACCTTGCTTGGCAGTTTAATTCATAACTTCACGGAGTCCTAATGCGTACAACTTCCCAGAAATTTGCGTCCCACTTACCCGCGCGCTGCGCGATTGCAGCGGTCGCATTGTTTACCAGCGGCTTGGCCGCAGCTAATGTCGTGACCTTCAACGACACTACGGCCGGTGGTCCCACTTGGAATCGGCCCATCGCCGGCAACCCACCGGTTGTGGCCTCTGGCGTCGGCACCAACACTCCGTACGATGTGAATGGGTTTTCTGTGGACCAGAGCGGCTCTTACACTTTCCAGAGCACGGCGACCAATCCCGTCAACTGGGATAACTACAGCTTTTTGTACCAGTTTGCGTTCGATCAAACGCAGCAGTTTCTCAACGTGCTCATTGGCAACGACGACAACCCTTCAATCGGCCTCTCCGGCTTCACCTACAGCCTGGTGGCCGGGGTAAATTACTATCTCGTCCAGACCGGATTCGGCAACGCCTCCTTCGGAGCCTACAGCACCGAGATTCAGGGGCCGGGCAACATCACGCTGGATTCAATCAGCGTGCCCGAGCCGGCGTCTCTGGCCTTAGTGGGCGCGGCGCTGCTGGCCGCGCTGGGCCGCCGCAAGGCGGTCTGAGGTATCGAGCAAGGCTCGCAACAGGCTCCGCCCCGGCGGGGCCTTTTTTATGACCCCGAGGTTCGACGTTCGGTTAGTGTGAAAGTCGCGTACGCGACTCACGAAACTCCCTTCTCCCCCGTGCGGGAGAAGGGCCGGGGAAGAGGGGGCGGTCATGGCTTTCATGATCTGGGGTGTCTCGACCGTCATGACCGTTAGTGACTAACAAGTAGCTGTGACGAACGTCACAGCACCGGTGGCGGATCGCTGGTACTGTGTAGTTACCGACACAACCCTGAGAGGGAAATAAAATGTTTGCTAGAGGAACATCCGCAGAGAGCGAGCGCATGGCAATCTTTCGGGCAGCATGGGCGGCGGCAATAGCAGCGGACGCGGCTGCTGGTCGCGACCGCAGCTCACTTGAGGAGTTGATGCCCGTCATACTGAAAGCCATGCCGGCAAACGACGCTGCGGTAATCGGCAGAGCCGTTGAAACGAGCAAACAGGCTCAGGTCTTCTCTTTTGCCTCTGCGGGCGCTTGATTTCGCAGAACGCGGGGTCAAGTCTTTGTCGAGGGCAGAAGTGGATAAGTGGGGTCTGGCTTTACTCTTTCCCTATGCGTGCCACCGGGTTTTATCACGAAGGCAAAGGGAAAGACTTGACCGTTCGCAGTAACAGCAGTAAGTCTAGCGGGTTGAAGTCCCGTCCGGGGAGTTGTCCGTACGCCCCGGTAGCATGAGGAAGCGGCGTCGTGGTGACGCGGGGTCGTGAGTTTTCAAACAGCAAGAGAGCAGGCCGTAACGCAAGTGAACCTATGAGTAGCCTCGTAAATTATGTGGAGAAGCCGACCCTGTGGTCATAAGGGGAAGGCCGCTGGATGGGCGCTGTGCTGGGTAATTGGGGTCTGACCCCTATTACCCTCCTATTCGCTCACCCGATTAGCCTATTCTTCGCTTTCGATGATTTCCGTACTTATTGGTGTATGATCTTGATCGCGCCGAATGGCACGAAGCCGGGTCATTATTTCGTCGCCATACGGTGTGAGTGTCCAATAGGTATCAGAATCCTTGACGCTTCGAGGTTTGTCATTCTTGGTTATTAGTCCCAGTGCGCGCAGTTGAACTTTGATAGTTTGAAAGTCATCTTGACTAATTCCAAACCCGCCGAGTGAATGGTGAGCTAGCTTGTCGTCTTCGCGCAGTCGCTCCATATTTTCGACTTCCGAAAAACTATCCAAGGCGTTCTTAAGTGCAGGCTCCGGTGCCTCGTGAATCATTAAAGGGGCGATGCTTGCGAAGAGGTTGTTCCATGTTGGAGTGAAGCTAGCCGACCAACGAGATGATACGTATCTGCCGGGTGGAGTTGCAGAAAAATAGAAATCAACGGTGTGCTCTTCGTCGCCTTGAGCCAAACTTTCTGACCCTTTAGGTGCTGAAATTCGAACGCGAGACAACTCAGTCTGCAAATCCTCGACTCTTCGGCGAAGTTGAAGAAGCTCCATCGTTGCTTCTCGATCCGCTAATTCGTTTGCACGCACCCAACCGACAGCCGGAGTCGACTTGATTAGCTGAATTAGGCTTCTGCTAACAACGGAGCCTAGTTCTTGAGGCGTTTCCCAATGCTTACAAAGTTTCTTTTCGACGGACGTACGAAACGCTTGCAGCTTTTCTTTTCCATCTGGAGATGATTCGGAGTTGTCGACAATTATTTTTCCTGGTGTGCGATGTAGAAACGCAATTGTCGGCTTGCCAGTCGAAAGCGCGTATCGATATTCCATTTCGGTGTAGCTGATCCCCTCGGGGCCAATTGAGCCGTAGCGGCCACCTAGGATCAGCAAGTAATAATCACAATCATCGATTACTTTCTCGATTAGGTTCCATTGGGTCTCATTTGCTGCGGGAAATAGCTCCATTCCAGCTGGTATGCAATCGAGTTCAAGCAAAGCATGCATGACCTCTTGCCGCTCAAGTTCCAGATCGCGAAACGTACTGCTGACGAAAACTTGGTACCGTTTTTCCATAAAGTCTCCTAGAGGCTAACGTCTGGACGTTGAGCGCCTTGCTGACCGAAAGGTCAACGAATGTGCTCGAACGATGCGCTGAACGGGAGCCGAGGCGGCATATATGCGGGTGTGGGGTCACGGGTGTGGGGTCAGGTCTTTACTTTTGCCTCGTAGGTGCCATTGGTTTTAATCACGAAGGCAACGAAAGACGGGGTTGGTCTTCCCTTTTGCCCTGACCTTGACCCCTCAGCCCGCAATTTCCAAACGCCTCTCAATCCGGTCAATTCGCGCCTTGATCTGGTCGATACTCGACTGCTGCCGGATGATTTCTTCGTAGTTGTGGGCGCTGTCGCGGCGGCCAGCAGCGGTGCTTGCTTCGAGGCTGGTCAAACGCGCGGCGACCTCGCGCATTTCGCTCTCGAGGCGATCCTGTCCGGCTCGCAATCCGCGCAAGTGCTCAAGAATCAGATTCTCTCCGTTGTCGGTCATATCCATGCCTCCTTGAGCCGAGTCTATTCCCAAGTGAACGAATTACCAAGCCATTGAAATCGCGGCGCAAAAACTACCGGCGAGCGTCGCTCGCCGATCTTGGTGCGACCGGGAGCACTACGCTTTACCGCCAGCTCGCCAAGCTACCCGCAACTCCCCACCGCCCCACAAGCCGTACAAAAATCACAGCCATCCTTCCTGATCATCGTCCGATTACCGCACTCCCCGCACAGCTTCCCGGGCGTCGGTTTCGCCGCCGTGCCACCCGCCGGCGCTTCCAGGATCCCCATCTGCTGCAGCGGCAGCCCGTTCTCGTCGAGGATGCCGAGCATCGCGTAGCGGTGGATGATCAACTGCGCCAGATAGGCGACGGTGGAGGTGTAGTTGGTCTGGCGGCGGGTGCCGGGGACGAAGGCCATGAAGTCGCCGAGCGGTTCGGGGTAGTCGAGCAGCTTCCTGAGCTTCATGCCGATCCAGGCCGGGTCGACGACGCGCATGTCGAGGGACAGCAGTTTGGTCAGGCCGTCGAGGGCGCGCGGGTAGTTGCCGGCGAGCCAGACCGAGTAGGGGCGGGTGACGCCGTCGGGGAGGGTGATTTCCTTGAGGCCGAGGACGAAGTCTTCGCCGGTCGCCGGGTTGAAGACGTCGACGGTCCAAGAGAGGGTGCCGTCGGTGCCGGTCTTCGGTTCCTTGAGGCTGAACATGGCGTCGAGCACCGGCGTCGGGCCGTCGTGGTTGAAGGCGCCGATTTTCTCGACGCGGTACTGGATCAGTTGCGCGACGGCGGCGACCACCGAGGGCATGCGCTTGCGCTCGCCGTGCGGCGGGAAAGCCATGTCGAAGCCTTCGTCGCCGGGGGTCTTGGCCAGGGATTCAAGCTTCAGCGCCAGCCAGCCGTGGTCGTTGGCGCGCATGTCCATGGACAGGGTCTTGGCGACGGCGCCGAGGCCGCGCGGCTGCTCGGGACCATTGACCCAGGCTTCGAAGGGCCAGCTGCGGCCTTCCTGTTCGATGTGACCGACGAAGAGCGCGAACTTGCCGTGCATGTGCTCGATCATGTAGGTCCAGGCCATGTTGCCTTCCGGCAGGTTCGGGCGGTTCGGCCAGCGCAGGCTGGCCAGCACCGGCGCCGGCAGGGTCTTGATCGACAGGCGGCGGTTGGCGTCGCCGCTGACGAAGTCCTGCGGCTGCTTCTTCTCCTCGGCCTGCTTCTTCGATTCGACCGACAGCACCGAACCCATGACGCTGTTCGGGCGATAGGTGGCCAGGCCCTTGAGGCCGGCTTTCCAGGCGCTCATGTAGAGGCCCTGGAATTCCTCGTAGGGGTAGTCGGCGGGGACGTTGACCGTCTTCGAGATCGAGGTGTCGATGTACGGGGCAACGGCGGCGACCATGTCCTTGTGCGCCTTGGCCGAGATTTCCAGCGCGGTGACGAAGTAGTCGGGCAGCTTGTCGACATCACCGCCGAGGTGCTTGTAGAGCCGCCAGGCGTAGTCCTCGACCGCGTATTCCTTGAGCGTGCCGTCGGCCATGCGCTTCTTGCGGCTGTAGGTCCAGGAGAAGGGCGGCTCGATGCCGTTCGAGGCGTTGTCGGCAAAAGCCAGCGAAATCGTGCCGGTGGGCGCGATCGACAGCAGGTGCGAGTTGCGCAGGCCGTGCTTGCGGATCTGGTTCTTGATCTCGGTCGGCAGGCGGGAGGCGAAGTTGCCGCCGGAGAGATAGAGCTCGGCGTTGAACAGCGGGAAGTGGCCGCGCTCCTTGGCCAGTTCGACCGAAGCCAGGTAGGCGGCGTCGCGCATGTATTCGGAGATGCGCGCGCCCATCGCCGTCGCTTCCGGGCGATCGTAGCGCAGGCGCAGCATGCACAGGGTGTCGCCGAGGCCGGTGAAGCCGAGGCCGACGCGGCGCTTGTTGTTGGCTTCCTCGCGCTGCCGTTCGAGTGGCCAGGCGGTGACGTCGAGGACGTTGTCGAGCATGCGCGTGGACACCTTGACCACTTCGCCGAAAGCGGCAAAGTCGAACTCGGCGTGCTGGCTGAAGGCGTTCTTGACGAAGGGCGTCAGGTTGATCGACCCCAGGCAGCAGCAGCCATAGGGCGGCAGCGGCTGTTCGGCGCAGGGGTTGGTGGCCTCGATCACCTCGCAGTAGTAGAGGTTGTTGTCCTTGTTCATGCGGTCGAGGAAGAGGATGCCCGGCTCGGCGTGATCGTAGGTCGACTTCATCACCTGGTCCCAGAGGTCGCGGGCGCGCACGCGGCGGTAGACCCAGATGCCGTCTTCGCGTTGGAAGGCGCCGGCGCGCTTCATGTCGGCGTTGGGTTCGGCGCGGTGTGAGAGCTCGACTTCGCTGTCGGCCTCGACGGCCTCCATGAAGCCGTCGGTGACGGCGATCGAGACGTTGAAGTTGGAGAGGTCGCCGTGGTCCTTGGCGTGGATGAAGACTTCGATGTCCGGGTGGTCGCAGCGCAGGACGCCCATCTGGGCGCCGCGGCGGGCGCCGGCCGATTCGACGGTTTCGCAGGAGCGGTCGAAGACGCGCATGTAGGAGACCGGACCGGAAGCGCGCGATTGCGTGCCCTTGACCAGCGCACCCATCGGCCGGATCGACGAGAAGTCATAGCCGACGCCGCCGCCGCGACGCATGGTTTCGGCGGCTTCGGCGAGTGCGCTGTAGATGCCCGGCTTGCCGTCGACGATCTCGACCACCGAATCGCCGATCGGCTGCACGAAGCAGTTGATCAGCGTCGCCGCGAGCGTCGTGCCGGCGGCCGAGTTGATGCGCCCGGCCGGGACGAAGCCGGTTTCCTGCGCCCACAGAAAGCGCTCCTCCCAGTGCGCGCGCTGCTTGTCGTCCTCATTGGCGGCGAGTGCGCGGGCGACGCGGCGACGCACGTCATGCACCGAGGTTTCCTTGCCCTTGGCGTACTTTTCGACCAGCACCTCGACGGAGATCTCCTGCTCGGCAAGCGGCGTGACGGCGGGTGCCTCGTCGACGGCTGACAGGGGTAGCTGGTGTTCAAGCTGGCTCATGGGTCGTTCCTCCGGTGTGTATTGGCGTGGTCTGTGTTCGATGGTCTTGCTGGCGAAGCGTCTTGCCGATAGGCGGCGCCTGCGACGAGGCGCTTGAAGTGCGCTGCTGCTCCCCTCTCGCTAAGAGCGGAATGGCGTAAAGCTACTGTATGTAGTGTGTAAAGGCAATAACTTGACTAAATGTAGTTTTCGCGCTGTTGCTTGCCGAGGCGCGGGAAAGGCCGTGAAATCACGGCCTTGCGGCTGCCGGCGGCGGTAGAATTTTTTTTCGGGGGCGTCGCGGGCGCTGTCGGCAGCAGGGTCGTTGCGCCCGGGACAGGGCGCGATGCGCGAGGCAAGGGAAGAGGCGCCAGGAAGCGCTGCAGCGACCGGGGCGAGGAAGTCCCGCCCCGGTCGGGCGTGCGGGTGGTTTCAGGCGCTCGCCGCCTGCTTGGCGCGCGCGGCGTGTGCCACCAGTGCGGCGATGACGCAGGAGGCGAGACGCGTTTCGGCGGTGTCGGCGCGGCTGGTGAGGACGATGGGCACGCGCGCGCCGAGGATGATGCCGGCGCTCAAGGCGTTGGCCAGGTATTCGAGCTGCTTGGCGATCATGTTGCCGGACTCGAGGTCGGGGACGACCAGAATGTCGGCGCGACCGGCGACTGCCGAGACGATGCCCTTGGTCTTGGCGGCGACCAGCGAGACGGCGTTGTCGAAAGCCAGCGGCCCGTCGACCAGGCCGCCCTTGATCTGGCCGCGGTCGGCCATCTTGCAGAGGGCGGCGGCGTCGAGGGTGGACTGGATCTTGTCGCTGACCGTTTCCACCGCCGAGAGAATCGCCACCTTGGGTTCGGGTGTGCCGATGATGTGCGCCAGGTCGATGGCGTTCTGCACGATATCGACTTTCTCCATCAGCGTCGGCCGGATATTCACCGCCGCGTCGGTGATCATGATCGGCCGCGGATAGGTGGGAACGTCCATCAGGAAGACATGGCTGATGCGTCGTCCGGTGCGTAGTCCAGAACTGCTCGAAATCACCTCGGCCATCAGTTCGTCGGTGTGCAGGCTGCCCTTCATCAGCGCTTCGGCGTCGCCGCTGCGAATCAGGGTCACCGCCATCGCCGCCGATTCGTGGCTGTGCTTGCAATTCACGATGCGGTAGTCCTTGAGGTCCAGGCCATTTTCCTCGGCGACGGCGCGGATGCGTTGCTCGGGGCCGATCAGGATCGGTTCGATGAGCTTGGCCTCGGCGGCCAGTAGCGCGCCCTTGAGCGATTCGCGGTCGCAGGGGTGTACCACCGCCATGTCGATCGGTTCGAGGCCCTCGGCGCGCGACACCAGTACCTGCAGGCGGGCGTACTTGTCGGAAATGGTGATTTCCGGCATCGCCTTGCGCTTGGTGATGATTTTTTCGCGCGGCGCCAGCACTTCGGCGCTACCCGATACGACCAGCAGGTGGTCCTGGTTATGACCGCTGCAGTCGAGCACGATGTGCCGGTTGCGGGCGAATTTCTGGCCGACGGTGACCGTCACCGTGATCGTGTCGCCGATCGCCACCGGGCGTGCAAAATGCAGCGACGACTCGACCATTACCGTGCCCGGGCCGGGAAACTGTGTGCCGAGCATGGTCGACAGCAGCGAGGCGCACCACATGCCGTGGGCGATGAAATCCTGGAAAACGCCACTGTGGCTGTAGTCGGCGTTGGCCAGCGCCGGGTTCATGTCGCCCGACATCAACGCGAACAACTTGACATCTTCCGGGCGCAAGGTACGCACCAGTGACGAGCTGTCACCGATGTTTATTTCGTCGTAGGTCCGACTTTCGAGGAACTCCAGGGGGGTTTCGACGTGCATGAGGGTGCTCCCAACGGGACTGATCAGACTTTATTATGCTGCAACGCAGCACAAAAATGTAGGGCGATTTCGCGAACGCGGCGACGCCGCAATGCAGTGGCTTTTCGCCTGACAGCCGCGGCGCTTGTTGACCTGCATCAGCACCTGCCGCCGTCAGAGGCTCTAGGCTTGACCAGGAAATCGGCAAGAGCGTTGTCGTCTTGGAGACGGTGATGAGCGAAGAATGTTTTGACGCGGAGGAACTTGAGGAACTGCTACGGCCGGTCGTCGAGCGCCACAATGGTGAGCCGCTGCAGCTGGTGCAGATCCTGCGCGAAGCGCAGGAAGTGGTCGGCTATCTGCCGGCGGCCTTGCTGACGGCCACCGCCAGGGCCCTCAAACTGCCGCGGGCGCAGGTCGAAGGCGTCGCCGGCTTCTACTCCTTCTTCCATCTGACGCCGCCGGGCCGCTACCGGGTATTGTTCTCGGACAACATCACCGACCGCATGCTGGGCAGCGGCGAACTGCTCGATCGGCTATGCAACAAGCTGTGGGTCGAGCGCCGCAAGCTCTCCGAGGACGGCCTGGTCAGCGTCGATACCACCTCATGTACCGGCATGTGTGATCAGGGGCCGGCGCTGCTGGTCAATGGCCAGCCGCTGACCCGCCTCTCGGGTGAACGCATCGACCGCATCAGCGAGCTGATCCGCGCACAGCTGCCGCTGGGCGACTGGCCGGCCGAGTACTTCCGGGTGGAGGACAACATCCGTCGCCGCGATACCTTGCTTTCTGCCGAGTGGCCCGCCGGCGAAGCGCTGCGGGCGGCAATTGCGCGCGGCAGCGAAGCGATGCTCGCCGAGATGAAGCTTTCGAATCTGCGCGGGCGCGGCGGCGCCGGTTTCACCACGGCCATCAAATGGGAGTCGGCGCGCCGCGCCGCGTGCCATACCGAGGCCGACGCTCAAGCGGGTGCGCGCTACGTCATCTGCAACGCCGACGAGGGCGAGCCGGGCACTTTCAAGGATCGCGTGCTGCTCAGCAGTTATCCCGACCTCGTCTTCGATGGCCTGAGCGTTGCCGGTTTCACCATTGGGGCCAGAAAGGGCTTGATCTACCTGCGTGGCGAGTACGCCTATTTGCTGCCCGCGCTGCGCGAGAATCTCGAGCGGCGCCGACGCAGCGGCCTGCTCGGGCGTGCAGTGGGCGGTGAGGTCGGGCTGGACTTTGAGATCGACATCCATCTCGGTGCCGGCGCCTACGTCTGCGGCGAGGAAACGGCGCTGCTCGAATCGCTCGAAGGCAAACGCGGCATCCCGCGTATCCGCCCGCCCTTCCCGGTCACCGCCGGCTATCGCGGTCAGCCGACGGTGGTGAATAACGTCGAGACGCTGTGCAAGGCGGCACTGATCGCGATCCGGGGCGGTGCCTGGTTTGCCGGTCTCGGTACCAAGCAATCGACCGGTAGCAAGCTGCTGTCGATCTCGGGTGACGTCGAGATGCCGGGAATCTACGAGTACCCCTTCGGCGTTTCGGTGGAGCAGGTGCTCCAGGACTGCGGTGCTGGCAATGCGCAGGCGGTGCAGGTTAGCGGACCTTCGGGAGTTTGTCTGGCAATGCACGAGTTCTCGCGCAGCATTGCTTTCGAGGACGTGCCGACGGCGGGCGCGTTCATGGTCTTCGGTTCGCACCGCGACATGTTCGAAGTGGCGCGTAATTTCGCGCATTTTTTCAAGCACGAGAGCTGCGGTTTCTGTACGCCCTGCCGGGTCGGCACTTCGCTGGTCGCCAACTGCATGGACAAGATCGGCAAGGGCCTCGGCACGCAGTACGAGATCAACCAGATCTTCAAGATCCATCGCCTGCTGCATGCGGCCAGCCATTGCGGTCTCGGCCAGGCAGCCTGCAACCCGCTTTTCGATACCCTGCAGAAATTTCGCCCGGCCTACGAGCGGCGCCTGTGCTCGCTCGACTTCGAGCCAGCTTTCGACCTCGACCAGGCGCTGGCGGCGGCGCGCCAGATGACCGGTCGCGACGATCCGGCGGCGCACTTCGGTTTCGCCGCCAGACTTCCGGGAGTGGCCTCATGACCCAGCCCAGCATCCTGCTCGACGGTCTGCCGGTGCCTTTCGTCGATGGGCAGACGATCATGGACGCGGCGATGGCCGCCGATATCTTCATCCCGCACCTTTGCCATCATCCCGAGTTCAAGCCGCAGGGCAGTTGCAAGCTGTGCACGGTCAAGGCCAACGGGCGCTACGTCTCGGCGTGTACCCTGCCGGCGCGCGACGGCATGGAGGTCGAGAACAACTCTCCGGATCTCAACGACAAGCGACGCACCTTGTTGCAAATGCTTTTCGTCGAAGGCAATCACTTCTGCCCCTCGTGCGAAAAAAGCGGCAACTGCATGCTGCAGGCGCTGGCCTACGAACTGGAAATGTTGAGCCCGCACTTCGACCAGTTCTATCCCAATCGAGCGGTCGATGCCTCGCACCCGGAGGTCTTGCTCGACTTCAATCGCTGCATTCTCTGCGAGCTCTGCGTGCGCGCCAGTCGCGACGTTGACCGCAAGAGCGTCTTTTCGCTTTCCGGGCGCGGCATCGACAAGCACCTGATCGTCAATGCCGAGTCCGGCCGGCTGGCCGACACTGATTTTTCCTGGGCCGACAAGGCGGCGCATGTCTGCCCGGTTGGTGTGATCCTCAAGAAGCGCAGCGGCTTCGCGGTGCCGATCGGCAAGCGCCGTTACGATGTCGAGCCGATCGGCATGCAGGTCGAACGGTTGGCTGCGCGCAGCGCCGATGAGGAGAGCTGAGATGGGGGCCGAGAGGGAGCCCGAAAGGGGGGCCGAAAGGGTTGTTGTCGGCGATAAGCGAAAGCTGCGCCTGGCGACTGCGTCACTGGCCGGATGCTTTGGTTGTCACATGTCTTTGCTGGACATCGACGAACGACTCTTCGAGCTCGTCGAGCGCGTCGATTTCGACCGCTCGCCACTGACCGACATCAAGCACTGCGGTGCTTGCGACATCGGCCTGATCGAGGGCGGCATCTGCAATGCCGAGAACGTGCATGTGCTGCGCGAGTTTCGCAGCCACTGCAAGGTGCTGATCGCCGTTGGCGCCTGCGCGGTCAATGGTGGTCTGCCGGCGCAGCGCAATCATCTCGACCTCGGCCAGTGTCTGCAGGAGATCTACCTGACGGCGCCCGATATCGTCGGCGGGAAGATCCCCAACGACCCGGAACTGCCGTTGCCGCTCGACAAGGTGCATCCGATCCACGAGATCGTGCGCATCGACTATTTCATTCCCGGCTGCCCGCCGTCGGGCGACGCCATCTGGAAGTTCCTGACCGACCTCCTCGATGGGCGCACGCCGCGTCTCGGGCATCCGCTGCTGCATTTCGACTGAGGGCGCCATGCAACAAGCTCAAGGCTTCGAACTGGAAACCGCTAGCGCCGCCGCCGGCAGCCTGCGCCGCGTCGCCATCGACCCGGTGTCACGCGTCGAGGGGCACGGCAAAGTGACCTTGCTGCTCGACGACAAGGACCAGGTGCAGCAGGTGCGCCTGCACATCGTCGAGTTCCGCGGCTTCGAGAAATTCATCCAGGGCCGGCCGTACTGGGAAGTGCCGGTGATGGTGCAGCGCCTGTGCGGTATCTGCCCGGTATCGCACCATCTGGCGGCGGCCAAGGCGCTCGACCATGTCGTTGGCGCCGGTCGCCTGACAGCGAGCGCCGAGAAGCTGCGCCGCTTGATGCACTATGGCCAGATCCTGCAGTCGCATGCCCTGCATTTCTTTCATCTCTCCTCGCCCGATCTGCTCTTCGGTTTCGCGAGCGAGGCCGGCCGGCGGAACATCGTCGGCGTCGCGGCTGCCTACCCCGACGTGGCCCGGCAAGGGGTATTGCTGCGCAAGTTCGGCCAGGAAGTGATTCGCCTGACCGCCGGCAAGCGGGTGCACGGCACCGGCGCGATTCCGGGCGGCGTCAATCGCGCGCTGCGCCGCGAGGACCGCCAGGGCCTGCTTGCCGAGGTCGGCCAGATCGTCGGTTGGAGCCGCGACGCGGTGCAACTGGTCAAGCGCCTGCACGCTGCCGACCCGGCGCTTTACGATGGCTTCGGCACCTTTCGCTCGAACATCCTGTCGCTGGTCGGCGCCGACGGCGCGCTCGATTTCTATGACGGCCAGTTGCGCGTGCGCGACGCCGACGGCGGCATTCTGGTCGACGGCTTCGACGTGCAGAATTACCACCAGCTGATCCGCGAGGAAGTCAAAGCCTGGAGTTACATGAAGTTCCCCTTCCTGGCCGCACTTGGCCCGCGACAGGGTTGGTATAAGGTCGGCCCCCTGGCGCGGGTGCAGAACTGCGACTTCATTCCGACGCCCCTGGCCGAAGCCGAGCGCCGCCAATTCATCGACCATGGCCAGGGCAAGCCGGTGCACGCCCCGCTGGCCTACCACTGGGCGCGCATGATCGAGCTGCTGCATGCCGCCGAGACGATCGCCGAACTGCTCCACGACGACGACCTGTCGGGCAGCGAGCTGAGCACCAGTGGCGCGCGTGCTCGCGAGGGTGTGGGCGTCATCGAGGCGCCACGCGGGACCTTGATTCACCACTATCAGGTCGACGACGAAGATCTGGTCACCACCTGCGATTTGATCGTGTCCACCACCCACAACAACCAGCCAATGAACGAAGCCATCCGCCGCGTTGCGCAACGCTACCTCAACGGACGCGAGCTTACGGAAGGCCTGCTGAACCATATTGAAGTCGCTATTCGCGCCTTTGACCCCTGCCTGTCGTGCGCCACGCACGCGCTCGGCAAGATGCCCCTACAGCTCGAACTTCAGGATGCAGCGGGCGCCGTGATCGGGCGCCTGAGCAGCGCGTCGTGAAGCGCACGGGGAGACCTCGGTGCCTCTGCCGCCAGTCCTGATTCTCGCCTGCGGCAATCCCAGCCGCGGCGATGATGCGCTCGGGCCGCTGCTGGTAGATCGCTTGCAGAACTGGCTGGACGAGGCGGGCCTGGCCGCCGGTATCGAAGTTCTGGTCGATTTTCAGTGGCAGATCGAGCACGCGCTGGACCTCATCGGCAGACACCTGGTGCTGTTCATCGACGCCGGTCACGATACGCCAGGACCTTTCGTCTTCCGCCAGGCGCAAGCAGGCGCCGCCGCCAGCGATGCCGGCAGTTGCAGTACGCACGCACTGTCACCCGAGGCGGTGCTGGCGGTGCTGCCGCGCGTGGTCCACGAGGCGGCGCCGCCGGCGTTCGTGCTCTGCGTGCGCGGCGAACGCTTCGAGCTCGGTGAGGCTTTGAGCCCTGCCGCGGCTGGCCATGCGGAGCGCGCTTTCGAACTGCTGCAGGACTTGCTTCGCGGCCCCGATGTTGACCGCTGGCAGGCACTGCTCAGCGCTCGGGTACCGTCCGATGGCGACTGATTGGGCGTGCGCCGGCTTTCGTCGTCGCAGCAGCCAGCAAGGCGGGACTGCCAGACTGCGGCCACTCGCGCGGCATGCTCGCCTTTGCGCGATCATCAGCACTGCTGATTTGCAGGCGTCGAAGCTTGTTATATCATCGGCAAGCGTGCTCTCCTGCCGGGGAGGTGTCGGGTGGCGGGGGCGTTGTCACTTGCACAAGCCCCTTTGCACTTCGCGTGATTGGGATTGGGGCGCCCGAACGGCCGCGAAGGAGGTGCCGGCCTGTTGATTCGTTCGCCTGGCGGGCGCCGCAGACATCATCAATGTGATCCATGTTTTTCAGAAGGAGGGCTGCAGCGTGTCAACTTGGCTTGTCGTTCTTTCCGGTGCGCTTGTCGTTTGTGCCGGTTTTTGGTGGATGGCGTCGCGACGCGCGGTCGCGTCCGCCGAGTCGGAGTCATCCGGGAAGCAATCGCGCCATCCCTATCGCTGTGTCGCCATAAAGTGCGGTGCAAAATCTTGCGCTACCGCCCGTGATCTCGAGGGTCAGCGCTTCTTGCCGCATGAGGCGCCGCTGCTGCCGCTGCCGAACTGCGATTGCGCTGCGTGTCGCTGTTCATACGCCCGCTTCGACGATCGGCGGGACGACCAGCGTCGCCGGCCGCACGCCATGGGTCGTGGCTTCGCCGATGCTGGCGGACGGGAGCGGCGCGGCGACATGGACCGACGCAGGACGCTGGGGTTCGCCTGAGCCGCTGGGGTGGGAGTGAGGCCTGGGCGTCCCTCATGCGCGGTGCTTCGGATAGGCACTCCGCGGATGCCGGTTAGCTGTTCTTCCGGTGCATGCGGCGGCGCACAGCGGCAGTGAAGCCGCCAATGCCAGGCCGGCGGCGGTGCTTACGGATTTTGGACTGGTGATCATTACCGGTTTCCTCCCTTGACAGGCCCTGCTCCCGGGGGTTTTCACCATGGCACCCCACATTGTGAATGAGTCCTGATGGCAATGCTCTGCGCCGTCTCTGCCGCGTCATGACAACGAGGGCTGTAAGAAATTTCGACAGCTGTCGCCAGCTTTGGCGGTTTGCCCGGAGCTGGCCGCGGCCTGGGCAGGGCGCGACGCACAGTGCTATATTGGCCGCGCCGGGCGGGGGCTTCGAGGTGCGATGGCTGTTTGCGCGCGGCTTGGCGTGCAGAGTCCCGGCGCGGCGTGCGCTGTGCGTTCGGCGCGCCGCATCGGCAATGTTTACCGTGAAAGTCGCACATGCGACTCACGAAACTCCCTTCTCCCCTCTGCGGGAGAAGGGCCAGGGGAAGAGGGCGACGGTCATGACTTTCATGTTTTGGGGTGTCTCCACGGGTCATGACCGTTAGGGCAGAATATGTGGAAATCAGTTTTCGCTATTTCGATCGGAGCCGCGCTTGGCGCGCTCTTGCGCTGGCAGCTCGGCATCAGGCTCAACAGCCTGTTTCCGACGATTCCGCCGGGCACGCTGGTCGCCAATCTGATCGGCGCCTACCTGATCGGCCTGGCGATTGCTTTCTTCTCCTCGTTCTCGGCGATCTCGCCGGAATGGCGCTTGCTGATCATTACCGGTTTCTGCGGCGGGCTGACGACTTTCTCGACTTTCTCCGCCGAACTGGCGATGTTGCTGCAGCAGGGACGAGTTTCCTGGGCACTCGGCGCGGCTGCGGCGCACGTGGCGGGATCGGTGCTGATGACCATCGCCGGCATTGCCACCGTCGTCTGGGCGCGAAGCTCAAGCTGATCGGCGACGGCGTCGTCCGGCCGGCCGCGGCTGGCCGAGGTTTCAGCCGAGCGACGCCGCTTTCTCGGCAGCGCTAAAACGGTCATGACCGTTTCCCCCTCTTCCCCAACCCTTCTCCCGCGAGGGGAGAAGGGAGCGTCGTGAGTCGCTGAGAAGGGAGCGTCGTGAGTCGCTTAGGCGACTGTCACATGAATTGGAGGCAGACATGCAAGGCTCTTTCCTGAGGTTGTACGTGCGCGAAGGCGACAAGTTGCACGGTCGCCTGCTCTGGGAGTGGTTGCTCGACCAGGGCTGTCGGCTCGGCGTCCGCGGTGGGTCGGCCTTTCGCTCGATTGGCGGCTTCGGGCGATCACATGCAGTGCACGAAGGCAGCTTCTTCGAATTGGCGGGGACGACCAGCATCGAGGTTGAATTCGTCGTCACCGAGGAGGAGGCGCAGCGCCTGTTTGCGCTGATTCGCCAGGCGCAGGTCCGTGTCTTCTACGTGAGCATCCCGGCCCGGTTCGGGGTGATCAATCCGGACGCCAAGGACCCGCCTGAGCTCAGCGCCGAGGAGTGAGCTCTGAGGGCGGCAAGCCCGGCCAGCCGGTGCTGCCGGGCGGAGGGTATCAGCTGCTGCGGAAGGCGCGCACGCCGAGGATGACGCCGCCGATCAGCAGGGTGATGCCGATCAGCGCCGTGCTCCCGGGTAGCGAAGCGCGCAGGATGAAGGCATAGGCGAAGGCGGCCAGGGTTTCGAAGACGATCAACTGGCCGACGAGGGCGGCAGGCAGCAAGCGGCTGGCCCGGTTCCAGAGCAGGGTACCGAGCCACGAGGCGCAGAATCCGAGCATCAGCATCAGGCCGACGTAGCGTCCGGCACTTGCGCCGAGCGGAAAATCAAAGCCGGGGTGCCAATGGAAATACAGTCCGGCAGCGGCCATGCCGAGCAGTGCCAGCGGCAGCGTCGCCAGGCCCTGGGCGATGGCCCAGGTGCCGGAAGCCAGCGCCGGTCGCTGCTGCAGCCAGCGCGAATTGCGCAGCGGGTACCAGGTCCAGGCGAAGACTGCCGCCAGGGCGAATACCGTTCCCAGGAGGTAGTCTTGAGCGTTACGGCGATCGTCGAGAAGCGCCATCTCGTGGTGGTTCACCAGGGCGATACCCGTGGCGATGACCAGCAGCGATGGCAGCAGCCGGCGCCACGGTAGCGCTTCGGTGCTGAAATTGGCGACGATGGCGATGACGATCGGCAGGGTACCGATGAGCATGGTTGGCTCGGCAGGGTACCGATGAGCATGGTTGGCAGCGGTGCGTCCGCCAGCTGGATGGCGGCCGACAGAAAGAGGTAGTAGAGGATGTTGCCAAGCAATGCCAGTTCAAGGGCTTTCAGCCAGTCCTGGCGCTGCAGGACTTGCAGGCGCGGCCAGTCGGTCCACGCCAGCAGCAGGGCGATCACCCCGAAGGCGAGGTAGCGGCCGAACGAGAGCATCGCCGGCGGATAGTCGGGCAGCAACAGGGGAGTGACGAAAACCAGTCCCCAGAGCAGTCCGGCGCCGAGCGCGCAGGCGACCCCTTCGGCCAGGATGCGGCCGGCGGGCAGCGGCGCCCGCGCGTGCGGCAGGCTGGCTTTGGCGGCGGTCATCGCGCGGTGGTCCGCGGTCTAGGGGCGAAAGGCCGGCAGGCTGGGTAGCTGGGGCAGTTCGACGGCATCGAGCATGTTTTTGATCACCAAGCCCAGCTCGGTGTCGCCGACGATCGACAGCTCACGGTTGAAGAACAGGGTGTCCGGGTCTTCCTGGCGGGCGAGCAACTGCAGAAAAGCCGAGAGGTTGGCGCTGAACGACAGGTCAGGTGCCTCCGGCGCCTTCCACAACGGCCGGAAAAGGCCGTCGCGGTAGGTGAAGTGTGCCTGGCCACCGGCGTCGAGGACCTCGACGAGGAAGCTGCGCCCTTCGAGCAGTGCCAGGCTGTCGTCTGGCAGAAGACCAAATTTGGCAGCGGCATTCAGTCCCGTGGCCAGTGCCAGCGAATGCGGCCACTGCGGCAGGCGCGAGCCCAGCGCAGCGAGCAGCGCCGGTAGTTGGAAACGGGGTATTGAAAAACCCTGGCTCATGAACAGATTCCTTTAATTGCGGCGGCAGTCGGCGGGTGTTGCGCAATACCGGCGTCGCCGAACCAGTAGCCGTTGACCAGGCCGTCACTGGCCCAGCTGCTGGTGTCAGGGGCGATGGCCTGCCCGTTCCGGGCGGCATCGAAAGCGGCGATGATCGCCGGCATCGCTTGCGGCTGTGGGCTGATGCGCAGCACCTCGACGCCCATCTTGAGCAGTTCCGGCACCTGTGGCAAGAGGTTGTAGGTCTGTGCGGACATCGTCTGGATGCCGTTGATGGCCAGGAACGCTTGTCCTTCGCGCGTGCGCAGCGTCATTCCCTCGGGATGGTCGAGGCACTTGAACTGGCAGTCGTCCTTGTTGAGGTCGTAATAGCGCGCCGTGAAACAACGCGCCGAGAAGGCCAGTGGCAGCTTGCCGAAAGCGAAGACCTCGGTTTCGATGCCGGCGGGGCGGCTGTGGTGCAGGGTCTCGATCAGGCGGCGGTCGCCTTCGAGTGGCGGCACCCAGCGTTGCATGCCGTAGCGGGCATAGGTCGCGAGCGTGTCTTCGTTGTAGATGTTGAGGTGCGGTCCGGCGACGAAGGGCTTGCCAGCGGCAATATTCACCGCGCCGAGATCGTTGGCTTCGAGGCGGCAGCCGGGAATTTCGCGGAGTTCGGCAGAGAGGCGCCGCAAGCTCTTCAAGTCGCCCTCCGATTCGAGCAAAGCCTGTGCGGACAGCACCACTTCCTTGCCGGCGTCGGCGAGGTCGCGCGCCAGCGCCAGCCAGTCGGCGACACGAATCTGCTGGCGCCGCGAGCAGACCACTTCGCCGATGTAAATGATGTCGATCGCCGGGTTGTGCGCCATCTCGGCGTAGAACTCGAAGACTTCGTGCTTTGGCCAGAAGTAGAGCAGCGGCCCGAGAGAGAGTTTCATGGGGGTCATGACCGTTAACGCCACGGGCGGTTGTAGGCGCCAAGCGTCACCTGACTGCCTTCGGAAACACGCGCCAGCTCGGACTGCCAGGCGGGTTTTACGTGGAAGCGGTCCGGGTTTCTGGCCAGTTCGTCGAGCGCCGCGCGCAGGGTACGCGTCACTTGCGCGACGTAGGCCGGGCTGCGCTGCCGGCCTTCGACTTTGATTGCCGCCACGCCAATGGCGGCAATTTCCGGCAGGACTTCGAGGACGTTCAGGCTGGTCGGTTCTTCGAGCGCGTAATAGGTATCGCCATTGACCTCGAAGCGTCCCTTGCACAGCGTCGGGTAACCCGCCGGCTCGGCGTCGCCGAAGCGGTCGATCAGGATGCCGTTCAGGCGGGTGCTCATCTCGCCTGGCGATTTCTCCCACTTGACGTACTTCGCCGGCGAACAGGCGCCGACGGTATTCGGCGATTCGCCGGTGGCGTAGGAGGAGAGCCAGCAGCGGCCTTCGTTCATCACGCACAGGCTGCCGAAGCCGAAGACCTCGATCTCGACCGGCGTGTTGCGGATCACCGTCTCGACCTGCGCCAGGGTCAGCACGCGTGGCAGGACGGCGCGGCGGACAGCGAATTCGCGGTGCGCGAAATTGACCGCTTCGTAGCTGGTCGCCGAACCCTGCACCGAGAGGTGCAGACGCAGCTCGGGGTGGCGGCGGCTGGCGTAGTCGAGCAGGCCGACGTCGGCAAGAATCACCGCGTCGACGCCGAGATCGGCCGCACCGTCGACGGCGCGCTGCCAATCGGCGACGCGTCCCGGCTGGGCAAAAGTGTTGATTGCCATCAACACCTTGCGCTGTCGCGACTGGGCGTAGGCGATGCCGTCGAGCATCGCCTTGCGATCGAAATTGAGACCGGCGAAGTTGCGTGCATTGGTGTCGTCACGGTAGCCGAGGTAGACCGCGTCGGCGCCGTGGTCTACCGCCGCCTTGAGTGCTGGCAGGCTGCCAGCGGGGCAAATCAGTTCGGGAACGTGCAGGCGCGACATGTGAAACCTCGGCGAAGCCGGTCAGTGACGAGAACTGGCCAGTATAGTCAGCACCGCGTGTTGGCACTTGATTCGGGTCAATTCGGATCAATTCGGATCAATTCGGGTGATCCCGAATGAACTACGCGACTCAAGTTCGCGGCACTTGCGGCAAGCGGGCACGCAGCTCGCGCAGATACGCCAGGCCGCGTATCGCCCGGCTGCCATACCAGGAGACCATTTCACCGTTGATCAGCGTGGCGCGTGTCGTCGGCAGTTGCTCGGCCAGCTGGCGAAGGTGTTGCTCGCGAAACGGGTACGGCTCACTGGACAGCAGCAGCCAATCTGCTTGCCGGGCCAGCGCTGCCAAATCGACTTCGGGGTAGCGCAGCGCGCTTTCGATCGGCAGGCTGTCCCAGCCGGCGGCGGCCAGCATGCGGGAAATATAGGTGTCGCGGGCGACGCTGAGCCAGGGCTGCTGCCAGATCAGATAGAGCACGCGTTGTCGCGGCAGAGTGTCGGTCTGGGCGCTCAGTGCGCGCCATTCGCGCTCGAAGTCTGCGGCCAGTGCCGTGGCTCGTGTTTCGACCTCGGCGTTGCCGCCGAAGATGCCGGCGAGCAACTCGTACAGGGCAAGGTTGTCGCGTACCGCCAGCGGGTGGGTAACGATCACATGTGGCACGAAGGCCTGCAGGGCTTCGACTTCTTCACGGCGGTTCTCGTCGATGTTGACGAGCACGTGCGTTGGCGCCAGTGCGCGTAGTTTGTCGAGCGCAAAACCCTTGGTGCCGCCAAGTTTCGGTAGCCGGCGAACGGCCTGTCGCGGATGGATGCAGAAGCCGGTACGGCCGACGAGTTGTTCGGCAAGGCCAAGATCGACCAGCAGTTCCGTGAGGCTGGGCACCAGCGAGACGATTCGCGGCGTATCCGCGTAGCGATCGTGTTGCTTGCCGATCGCGTCAGACCATTGCATGATTGGCGTTTTGAGGTGAGAGAAGCGGGGAAACAAATGCTAACGCAAAAACTTGCCGTCGTTACCGGCGCGGCGCGCGGGCTCGGTCTGGCGGTAGCGCGCGATCTGGCGGCGGCCGGATGCCTGGTAGTGATGGTTGGCCGCAAGGCCGAAGCGATCGAAGACGCCGCCCGGCAGTTGCGCGAGAAGGGCCACGAGGTTCTCCCACACACCGCGGACGTGACTGACGCCGGAGCCGTCGCAGCCCTTGCAGCCCGCCTGCGCCGCGAGTTCGGGCGCGTCGATATTCTGGTCAACAACGCTGGCGTGTTTCTCGAGCGCAAGGACTTCGCGCAGCCCCAGGCGGGCAGTGTTCTGGTCGTCGATCCGGAGATGGTTGCCGCCACCTACGCCTGCAACGCGCTGGCGCCGCTGCGCCTGATACAGGCCATCGTGCCGCTGATGCGTGAAAGCGGCGGTGGGCGCATCGTCAATGTTTCGTCGGGGATGGGGCAGTTGTCCGACATGGGCGGCTCCTGGCCCGGTTACCGAATGTCGAAAGCGGCGCTCAATGCCTTGACCGTCCTCACCGCCGCCGAACTCGCGGAAAGCTCGATCAAGGTCAACTCCGTTTGCCCGGGCTGGTGTCAGACGGCGATGGGTGGCAAGGAAGCGACGCGCAGCGTCGACGAGGGGGCGAAAGGGATCGTCTGGGCCGCGCTATTGCCCGAGAACGGACCGAGCGGGGGCTTCTTTCGCGATGGCCAGCCGATCGAGTGGTAAGCGCCGCCGTTAGGCCCGCGCGCGCCGCCAGCGGTGCTTGCTGTGCCGTGAGTGGTGCGACTTACTCGGGCGAGGCTTGGCGCGGTTTGCGCGGTGCGGCGACCATCAGCCGATCATAGACCGCATTCGGCAGCAGCCGCAGCAGGCGGGCAACAACGCCCATCTGCCAGGGAATGACGACATAGCTGCGGCCTTTCTCGATGGCCCGCGCGAAGCGTGGCGCGGCGGCCTCGGCCGATAGCAGGAAAGGCATCGGGAAGGGGTTGACCGCGGTCATCGGCGTGCCGATGTAGCCGGGGCAGATAGTCACCACCTTGACCCCTGACGGGCGCAGCTCGACGCGCAGGCTTTCGAGGTAAGTGATCGCCGCCGCTTTCGAGGCGCTGTAGGCCTCCGAACCGGGCAGTCCGCGGATACCTGCCACCGATGCGATACCAACCAGGCGCCCGCGACCGGAGCGACGCATGCCACCGATGAAGGGCGAGAAAGTCGCCGCCATGCCGAAAAAATTGGTGTCCATGATCCGGCGAATGACGTCCAGGTCTTCAGCGTGTTCGCTCAGCGTACCCCGCGAGATGCCGGCGTTGGCAATGACCACATCGGGAACGCCGAGACGCGCCATGAAGTCCTCGCCAGCGGCGCGCAAGGCTGCAGCGTCGGTGACGTCGAGCGGGTAGCAATGCACCTGCCCCGGCCAGCGTGCGGCCAGCTGCTGCAGTGCGTCGGCCCGGCGCGCGCAGAGGCCGAGCTGCGCGCCCTGCGCAGCATAGTGCTCGGCCAGAGCCTGTCCGATTCCCGACGAGGCGCCGGTGATGAACAGCTTGTTGAGCGGTGGCACGGGTGGTAGGGGTGGCACGTTCGCCGCAGGGAGGGTGCTCACTGCGGCGCCTGGCGGCTCACTTCTTCAGCTTCTCGCTGCGCGCCTTGTCGATCACCCGGTCGGTCAATGCCAGCAGATCGCCGTAGCCCTTGAGGTCCTTGCCGGCAACGAGATACTTGCCGTCGACGGCCAGGGCCGGAACGCCCTTGATTTTGTAGGCGTGCGCCATCTGATCGGCACGCTTGGCCTGGCTGAGAACGCCGAAGGAGTTGTAGGCAGCGGTGAACTTGGTCTCATCAACACCCTGCGCGCTCACCCAGGCAATGATGCTTTTGTCGTCGAAGAGGCGCTTGTTCTCCTGATGCAGGGCGCGGAATACGGCTTCATCGAGCTTGGCGAGTTCGCCGGTAGCCTCGAGTGCGTAATACAGTCGGGCCAGGCTGGCCCACTGCGGACGTCCGAAGGAGATCGGAACCCGCTTGAAGACCACATCGCTTGGCAAGCTCGTGGCCCACTTGCTGACCTGAGGGTGAAAGTCGGCGCAATGCGGGCAGCCGTAGGAGAAGAATTCGAGCACTTCTGTCTTGGCCGGATTTTCGGTGACCTGCGCCGGGACGATGGCCACGTAGTCGCGATCGGCCACCAGTTCAGCGCGTGCCGGCAGGGCAAGGGCCAGCGCCGCCAGCGCGATCGCAGCCAACCATCCACTCATGCGTCCTTGCATTGTCTTCTTCTCCTTGTAAGCGTGTCAGGGTGTAAAAGCGTTCGAGTTGCAGCCCGTCGCAATCAGTCCTTCTTGACGACACGGGCATCAATACCCTGCCTGGCCAACTCGCCACGCAGGATGTTCACTTCGTCCATCCGCGGGTACGGCCCCAGGCGGACGCGGTACCACACCTTGTCCTGCAGCATCACCTGTTGAATTCGTGCTTCAACGCCCATTAACGCCAGCCGTGCCTTTTGGTTGTCCGCTTCAGCGACATTCTGGAAGGAGCCGGCTTGCAGGTAGATCGGTTTCTTGAGCGTCGGATCCGCGTCGGGTTTTTTCTCGTCCACCTTCTTCTCTTCCGGCGGCCTGACGTCGAGCGGCTTGATTTCGAGCGGTTTGCCCTCCAGCGGCGGGAGGGTCGCCGGCAGATTTTCCGCCGGGCCGGGCACGCGCTGTGTCGGATCGGGAATGGCTTCGGCGTTGCCGGGAAGGATCTTGTAGAAGTCAAAGCGCGGCTTTTCGGGGGCCGTCGAATCGCCGGGTTTACCGGGCAGCGCGACCGGTGCCGGGGCCAATTCCGGCATGTCCGGCGCCGGTTCCGGGCGCGGCGCGTCGGTGACCGGTGGCGACAATTTAGGTTGCTGGCCGGTGGTGGTGAAAGGCAGCGGTACCTTGTTGACATACCAGACCACGCCAGCCACGGCAATGACGCCGACGACCAGGCCAATGAACAGTCCAAGCAGGGTGCCGCCTCCCGACGTCTTGCGGGCGGGCGTTCTGCGGGGTTTCATGTCACGACTCATGCCAATCCTTAATGTGAAAGTCGCGTACGCGACTCACGAAGCTCCCTTCTCCCCCCCGCGGGAGAAGGGTCTGGGAAAGAGGGGGAAGGTCATGACTTTCATGAGCCGGGGTATCTCGACATGTCATGACCGTTGCTTCCTTTTATTACATCGATTCGGGGCAGCTGACGCCGAGAATCGCCATGCCGTTGCGAATCACTTGCCTGACCGCCGCCGCCAGCGCGATGCGCGCATCGCGCAGGGCGGGGTCGTCAACCAGCATCCGTTCGGCGTTGTAGTAGCTGTGAAATTCGGCCGCCAGTTCCTTGAGGTAGAAGGCGATCAGGTGTGGTGCCAGTTCTCCGGCGGCGGTCTCGACGGTCTCCGGGAATTGGCCCAGTCGGGCGGCCAGCGCCAGTTCGTGGGTGCCATCCAGGCGGCCGAGGTCGGCGTCGGCGAGCGTTTGCGGCTCGCCACCCCACAGGGCCAGCAGCGAGCAGACGCGGGCGTGCGCGTACTGAATGTAATAGACCGGGTTCTCGTTGGACTGGCTCGTGGCGAGGTCGAGGTCGAAATCGAGGTGCTGGTCTGACTTGCGCAGGACGTAGAAGAAGCGGCAGGCATCATTGCCGACGTCTTCGCGCAGCGTGCGCAGGGTCACGAATTCGCCAGAACGGGTGGACATCTGTGCCTTGCGGCCCGAGCGATAGAGCACTGCGAACTGTACCAGCGCCACATCGAGCTGTTCGGGATCCAGCCCGAGCGCGGTGACGGCACCCTTGACGCGCGGGATATAGCCGTGATGGTCGGCACCCCAGACGTTGATGATGCGCTGGAATCCGCGCTCGTACTTGTTGAGGTGATAGGCGATATCCGACGCGAAGTAGGTGTACTGGCCATTTTCGCGCTGTACGACGCGATCCTTCTCGTCGCCAAAGGCAGTCGACCGGAACCAGCAGGCGCCGTCCTGGCGGTAGAGATGTCCGGCTTTATCGAGTTGCTCGACGCAGCCGGCCACCAGGCCGGTTTCGAACAGCGATTGTTCGGAAAACCAGACGTCGAAATGTACCCCCGACTCTTCGAGGTCGCTGCGGCAGTCGGCGAGCTGTTCGCCGAGGACGTAATCATGCACGTATTTCCAGTCGCTGCCGAGCAGTTGCCGGGCATTGGCAATCAGGGCGTCGAGATGCGCTTCGCGCTGCTGCGCTGCCTCGGCGTCGGTGCGCTCCGGGTCGGGCAGGCCGGGAGTACCGGCCATGGCGCTGGCTGCCGGACGCAGATAGCGCTCGCCGTGCGTGGTCAGCAACTGCCTGGCCATCTCCGTTACATAGCTGCCCTTGTAGGCGTTGCCCGGGAAAATGATCGCCGCGTTGGCCTCGCTGTCGTGGCCGGCCAGCAGCAGATAGCGCAGCCAGGTCGACAAGGCCAGAATGTCCATCTGCCGGCCGGCGTCATTGACATAGTATTCACTGGTCACTTCCCAGCCGGCGATGGCGAGTAGCTTGCAGAGGCTGTCACCGTAGGCTGCGCCGCGGCCGTGGCCGACATGCAGCGGTCCCGTCGGATTGGCGGAAACGAATTCGACCAACACTTTTTTCTTGCCACCGGCCGTCGAGCAGCCAAAGGCCGGCCCGTCATCGAGCGCGCTGCGCACGGCTTCGAGCCGGGCAGCGGGATGCAAGTGAAAATTGATGAAACCGGCGCCGGCGATTTCGGCGCTGCTCAGCAGCGCGGATTTCGGCAGTTCCGCCAGCAGCAGCTGCGCCAGTTGGCGGGGATTGCGCTTCAGCTGGCGCGCCAGCTGCATCGCCAGGTTGCAGGAGAAATCACCATGCGTGGCCTGCTTTGGCCGTTCGATGTGGATTTCGCTCGTAGCCACCTCGGCCGGCGCAACGCTGCGCAGCGCGGCACGCATCAGCTCGGCGAGGTGGGTTTTCAGGTCTTGGCTCATCGGGGCGCGTCGGATCGTATATTCTGTCGAGCAGTCGATTATACGTTGCCAGGGCCCGGCCAGCGACGATAGCCGGCACGACGCAGCTCGTTTCTGTGTAAACTCGACACTTTGCCGACCACAGGGCGCCCGTCTGCCGTGCGACTTTTCCGCCTCGCCAAGATCCTCAGCATCGCCAGCCGCTTCGGCCTCGACGAGATGATTCTCGAACACGAGCCCAGCGGTCGCCTGGCCGCGCTATCGCGTGCCTTGCACTTCTGGCGACGCTTCGATACACCGTCGGCGGTTCGCCTGCGCCTGGCACTGGAAGCCCTGGGGCCGATCTTCGTCAAGTTCGGCCAGGTCTTGTCCACGCGCCGTGACCTGCTGCGGCCGGACATCGCCGACGAACTGGCCAAGCTGCAGGATCGCGTGCCGCCATTTTCGTCCGAATTGGCGCTGGCCCAGATAGAGGCCGCCTACGGTCGGCCGGCCAGCGAAGTGTTTGCCGAATTCGACTCGACGCCGGTCGCCAGTGCCTCGATTGCGCAGGTGCACTTCGCGCGCCTGCGTCCGGAAGACGGCGGCCAGGAGGTGGCGGTCAAGGTCCTGCGTCCGGAAATGCGCAGCGTCATCGCCAACGATCTGGCGCTGCTCGACACCCTGGCCGGACTGCTCGAGAGCGTCTGGTCGGACGGCAAGCGGCTGAAGCCGCGCGAAGTCGTCGCCGAGTTCGCCAAGTATCTCTATGACGAACTCGACCTGATGCGCGAAGCGGCCAACTGCTCGCAACTGCGGCGCAACTTCCACGGTTCGCAGTTGCTGCAGGTTCCCGAAGTGTACTGGGATCAATGCACGACGACGGTGATGGTCATGGAACGGATGCGCGGCATCCCGATCAGCCAGACCGGCGCGCTGATCGTCGCCGGCGTCGACCTGCCGGCCTTGTCGCGCGCCGGCGTCGAGATCTTCTTCACGCAGGTTTTCCGTGATGGTTTCTTTCATGCCGACATGCACCCCGGCAACATTTTCATCGCCACAGATCCAGAGCACCATGGCCGCTACATTGCGCTCGACTTCGGCATCGTCGGGACGCTGACCGATACCGACAAGAACTACCTGGCGCAGAACTTTCTCGCTTTCTTCCAGCGCGACTACAAGCGCGTTGCGACGGCGCACATCGAAGCCGGTTGGGCGCCGCCCGATACCCGCGCCGACGAATTCGAAGCCGCCGTGCGCGCCGTCTGCGAGCCGATCTTCGATCGCCCGCTGCACGAAATCTCCTTCGGTCGCGTGCTGCTGCGGCTGTTCCAGACCTCGCGCCGCTTCAACGTCGAGATTCAGCCGCAGCTGGTGATGTTGCAGAAGACCCTGCTCAACATCGAGGGCCTCGGCCGTCAGCTCGATCCCAATCTCGACCTCTGGAAAACCGCCAAGCCCTTCCTCGAGCGCTGGATGAGCGAACAGGTGGGCCGGCGCGCCTTTCATCGCGGCGTGCAGCAGGAAGCGCCCAACTGGGCGCGCATGCTGCCGCAGCTGCCGCGCCTGGTACACCAGGCGCTGGCGCAGCCGCCGGCACCTGATCTGGCGCCGCAGCTGGCGAAGCTGGTGCGCACGCAGCGCCAGCAGAACCGCTTGCTGGCAATCATCGTCGTACTCCTGGCGGCGTCGCTGATCGGCCAGTACTTCGGTCTGCTCGGCTAACGGTCATGACGGTCGCGACACCCCAGATCATGAAAGCCATGCCCGGCCCTTCTCCCGCACGGGGGAGAAGGGAGTTTCGTGAGTCGCGTACGCGACTTTCACATTAATCGAAAAGCGCCAGCGGCAACGCAGGCGGCGCGCTTGAGACCGTCTCGTCTGACGGACTTGCCCTGTTACATCTGGTAGCCGAAGCGTTTCAGGAGCTGCGCGGTTTCGCACAGCGGTAGTCCCATTACGCCGGTGTAGCTGCCGGCGAGGTGCTCGACGAACACCGCCCCGCGTCCCTGGATGCCGTAGGCACCGGCTTTGTCCATCGGCTCGCCACTGGCAACGTAGCGCGTGATCTCGTCGTCATCGAGTTCGCGAAAACGCACTTCGCTGATCGAGCGCAGCAGTTCGGTGCGCTCGTCGAAGCTGACCGCGATGGCGGTCAGGACACGGTGCGTCTGGCCGGAAAGGCGGCGCAGGATGCGCTGCGCGTCGTCGACGTCGAGCGGCTTGCCGATCAGTTCGCCCGCCAGTTCGATGGTCGTATCGGCGGGATGGTCGTATCGGCGGCCAGCACCGGTTGCAGCAGCAGTCCGCGCCAGTTGACGATGCGCCAGCCCAGGCTCGCCTTGTTGCGGGCGACGCGCTCGACGTAGGCCGCTGCCGCCTCATCGGGCAGTGGCGTTTCGTCGAGTTCCGGGTCGCCGCGTTGTGCGTCGCGGAAGGCGATGGTGTCGAAGCCGACGCCGATCTGGGCCAGCAATTCACGTCGGCGCGGGCTGCGCGACGCCAGGTGCACCCGTCGGTGCTGCAGAGAGAATGACATCAGCCTTCCCGATGATAAGGGTGATTGCGAACGACGCTGAGCGCGCGATAGAGCTGTTCGCAGAGGACTAGCCGGGCGACGGCGTGCGGCAGGGTCAGACTCGACAGGCGGATGGTCTCGTCGGCCTGCTCCTTGAGCTCGGCGTCGATGCCATCGGCGCCGCCGATCACGAACGCCGTCGCGCCGCCGCTACGCATCCAGCCCTGCAGGCGTTCGGCAAGCTGCACGGTGCTCAGGTCGGCGCCGCGCTCATCGAGGACGATCAGCCGCTGATAGCTGTTCAGTGCGGCCAGCAGGCGGGTCTTTTCGGCGGCCAGCAGTTGCTCGCGGGTTTTCGAGCCGCGTGCTTCGGGCTTGATCTCGACGATGGCCAGGGGCAGTTCGCGCGGCATGCGCTTGAGGTACTCGGCACAGCCTTGCGCGACCCAGGTGGGCGGCTTGTGGCCGACGGCAAGGATGGCCAGCTTCATCCCTCGCCTGCGGCGGCCTCCTTGGTCGCTGCACTTGCCCGCCTTACCCGCTCCGGGCCCTTGCCGCCCCACAGTTCTTCGAGCCGGTAGTAGCTGCGAATCGCCGGCTGCATGACATGGACGACGATGTCGCCAAGGTCGACCAGCACCCATTCGCCCGCTTCCTCGCCTTCGCAGGAGAGCACGTCAACGCCTGCTTCGCGGGCCTTGTCGTGGACGTTGCGGGCCAGCGATTTGACCTGGCGGTTGGAGTCGCCGCTGGCGACGACGATGGCGTCGAACAGCGAGGTCAGTTTGGTGGTGTTGATGACTTCTATGTCACGGCCCTTGATGTCTTCGAGTGCGTCGACGACGAGCTTTTCCAGCTGCGCGAGTTTCATTGGTGGCTTATTTCTCCGGGTAAAGGCGGTGGTTGCGGATGTAGGCGATGACCTCGTCGGGGAGCAGATAGCGCGGACTGCTGCCGTTGGCCAGCAGGGTACGAATCTGTGTCGCCGAAATGCCCAGCGGGGTCATGGCAAAAGTGGCGATGCGGCCGGCTGCCGATTCGCGCAAGGCCGCCGGCTGCGCGCAGAAGCGTTCACGATAGCAGGCGAGCAGCGCCTCAGGCAGCCTGGCGACGTCGATCGGAAAGCCGGGGCGATGGGCGACGCCGATGTGCGCCAGTTCGAGCAGCGACTGCCAGCGGTGCCAGCCGGGCAGGGCGGCGAAGGCGTCGGCACCGAGCAGCAGGACCAGTGGTCGCCGCTGGCCAAGCTGATTGGCCTGACGCAGACGTTCGAGAGTGAGCACGGTGTAGCTGGCTTGGGCGGTGTCGACTTCAGCGGCATCGACTTCGAAGCTGGGATTTCGGGCCGTGGCCAGGCGCACCATTGCCAGACGGTGGCGCGCGCTCACCTGCGGCGCTGCACGCAATGGCGGCTGACCGGCGGGAATCCAGCACACCTCGCCCAGCTGGAGATGGTCGGCGGCTTCTTCGGCGAGCCGCAGGTGCCCGAAATGAACCGGGTCGAAGGTGCCGCCGAAAATCCCCAGTGGCCGCTCGCGCCAGTCCTCAGGCATCGCTTTCCGGCGTGCTGCTGACGAACACGTCCCGGTAGCTGACGTAGAAGCTGGCGAACAGCGTGGGGGCGAGGATCAGGATCAGCAAGACGGTCACTAGGACGGTCAGCAGCGCGGCGCCGTCCGGCAGCAGCGCTGCGAGGGTGCCGAGCAGCAAGCCCGGGAGCAGCGTTGCGGCGACCAGTAGGGCCAGCGAATAGACCAGGAAGGCGCGCCAGTTGCGGGCGCAGGCAACGAAACTGAAGAACAGCGCCTTGCCCGGCGACAGGTCATGCCAGCCGGCCAGAATCGGTGCATACCAGTAGGCCATGATCAGCGGGCAGAGGAGGACCAGAGCCAGCTGCAGGGCGACCATCAGGTCGCCACTTTCCAGCACCGCTTCGTCGGGCTTGTGGCCGGCGAGCATCAGTTGCATCAGCGCACCGCCGTCGGCAAGTGAGGAAACGGCGAGAATGCCTACCGTCGCGGCCAGGTAGATGGCCCCCAGAGTAATCAGCGCGCGCGGGTTTTTCTGAAAACCGGAGAAGAGTATTTGCGGGCCCAGCGGCCCGCCTTTGTCGATGTTGCGACAGGCGTTCATCAGACTGACCGAGAAAGCCGGTATGCACAGGGTGGTGGCGATGGTGCCGAACATCGGGATGACATTCACCATCGCCATCAGCATCCAGTAGCTGACCACCAGGAAGGTCAGCATGAGGTGGTTCTTCCGGAAAATCCGGAAGCCTTCGGCCAGCCAGCGCCAGCCGTGCGCCGCGTTAAGAGTCAGTGCTTGCATGTGGTTGTCAGTGTCTTCAGGCGGCGAGGAAAATGTCACGATAGGAAGCATACACGGAGCCGGCCAGGACCGGTCCGAGGACCAGGAAGCCGAGACCGACCGGGAGTGCGGCGAAAAAACACAGGACCATGACCAGCAGGCCGTAGACCAGAAGCGCGACGACGTTCTTGAGGCAGGCGTTGAAGCTGGCCTTGAGCGCGTCGACCGGCTGCATGGCGTTGAAAATGACCAGCGCTGGAGCAAACCAGATGGCCATCACGATGGGCACCGAGAGTAGCATCCAGAGCAAACCGGCGAGCGCCACTCCGCCGAAGGCGACACCGGCCGCCATTGGGCTTTGCATGATCATCGCGCCGGCCATGCCGCTGCCGGCAAGTAGCATCACCAGCACGAACAGCGCCAGCATGACCAGCATGTACAGCACCCCGAGGGTCAGCAGTGCCGCCGTGTGCTGCTGGAAACCGGCGAAGAGGTCGCTGATCTCCAGCGCCTGCTCGCGCGCCAGCTTGTGGCAGGCGACCAGCATGCCGGCCGCCAGTAAGGGCGTCAGCAGGTGGGCGGCGAGTGGTCCGATCAAGGGAACAACCGCCAGGCCGATATAGATGACGATGACGATGATCATCATCGCTATCCAGGCCCCGGGATTGACGACGAACAGGGCCCAACCCTGCTTCAGCCAGTTCAGGGCGCTGCCGGCCGCGACGCAGCGGCAGGCGCCATTGAACTGCGGCGCGGGGATCGGGAAAGATGGCATGCTCATGCTCGTGTCGAGAATATGGTGCAAATGCTAGTCGCCCTGCGCGGGCGAGGCAAGCCAGGGCGCGTCGCTGCCCGACGCGATGCGCGCCAGCAGAATCGAGCGGTAGGCGCCCGGATCACGCTGGATGACCAGATCTCCGGTCCGTGGCAGGTGGTAATCCTGCAGGCGCGAGACCCAGAAGCGCAAGGCTGCAGCGCGCAGCAGCGTCGGCCATGCCGCCTGCTCGGTGGATAACAGCGGTCGCCGGGCGTGATAGGCGGCGAGCAGGGCGACGCAGCGTTCGCCGTCGAGGGTCGCGTCGGCGGCCAGGCACCAGTCGTTGACCGTCACCGCCAGGTCGAACAACAGATCGTCGACACCCGCGAAGTAGAAGTCGAGCACGCCGCTGAGGCGGTCGCCCAGGAACAGCACATTGTCACGGAAAAGATCGGCGTGAATCAGCCCGCGCGGCAGCTCGTTTGGGCGAACAGCTCGTTGATGGCGCAGCTCGTCGCGCAGCAGTCGGGCATCGTCGTCAGTCAGGTAGGGAGCGATCTCGAGCGCCGTCCGTGCGCACCAGTCGAGATCGCGCTGATGCCGCTGCGCTGCCGGGAACGAGCGCGCGGCAAGGTGCAGCGCGGCCAGAAGGCTACCCACTGCAGCGCATTGCGTCAGGTTGGGCGCGCGCTCGGAGCGCCCGGCAAGGCGGCTGACGACGACCGCCGTCTTGTCGCCGAGGGAGGTCAACAGCTCGTCGCGCCGGTTGGCGACGGGTGCCGGGCAGGGTAGCCCCTGCGCTGCCAGGTGGGCCATCAGCTGAACGTAGAACGGGGCCTGCTCGGGTGTCACTTCCTCGAAGAGGGTCAGCACGTAGTCGCCGCGGCTGGTGTTCAGGAAAAAGTTGGAGTTCTGTACGCCTTCGGCGATGCCGGTCAGCGTCTCGAGGTTTCCCAGAGCATAGGCTTCGAGCCAGGCGGCCGCCTGCGCGGTCGTCAGCTGGGTGAATACCGACATGGCTCTCCCGAGAGCTGTGAAAAGAGGTGGCGGAGGGCTTGCAGCTTGTTGGCAGCAGTGCGCCGGTAGGCGAGCGTGAGCGCAAGCGCGTCAGAAGGTGCCGATCACCCATTGCGGGACGCTGACATCGGCAGAGCCCATCGTCGTCTGGCTAAAGTTGCCGTCGCCGTTGCGGTCGATCAGATAGTAGGGCACGCCGTGTGCTGGGGTTACCTTGATCTTGTATAACTTGCCGTTGATCCGGTGTTCCTCGATGGTGTCGCCCTCGCGTTTCTTGATCGTCACCTCGGGTTCGAGGTTTTCGTCGAAGGCTGCCATTTCCGGTGGCGGCGGCGGCACAGCCGGCAAGGGCTGCAGATCGCTCCTTTCCTGCGCGAAAGCGGGCAGAGCGGCGCATGCCAGGATGAGTGGTAGGCTGAGTAGCAAGAGGGCGGACTGGATGCGACGCATGAGAACGTTTCCGGGTGATTGAGCCAACGGTAAGCATCATCGTTCAAACTCGATCGCAGTACAAGATTCGCAAGCTGAGTATGTTGGCCTCCCTCACCGCGCTGGCCGCGATGGCCTCCTTGGAAGTCTGCGATAATAATGTCGATGCCTACCTTGCTCCTGGTCGACGGATCGTCCTACCTCTACCGTGCCTTCCACGCCATGCCCGATCTGCGCACGACGCGCAGTGAGCCGACTGGTGCCTTGCATGGCGTGCTGAACATGTTGCGCCGCCTGGAAAGCGACTATCAGGCACAAGACGTTGCGTTCAAGGCCTGTGTTTTCGACGCCAAGGGCAAGACTTTCCGCGACGACTGGTACCCGCAGTACAAGGCCAATCGGCCACCGATGCCCGATGACATGGTGTCCCAGATCGAGCCCTTGCATGCTGCCATTACCGCGCTGGGTTGGCCGCTGTTGATGGTCGACGGCGTCGAGGCGGACGACGTGATCGGCACCCTGGCACGGCAAGCCGCGGCGCAGGGCGTCGGCGTGGTGGTGTCGACCGGTGACAAGGACCTGGCACAACTGGTCGGTCCGCATGTGCAGCTGGTCAATACCATGAGCAACGAGGTGCTCGACGAAGCCGGCGTGGTCGCCAAGTTCGGCATTCCGGCCGAGCGCATTGTCGATTACCTAACGCTGGTCGGCGATACGGTCGACAATGTGCCCGGCGTCGAAAAAGTCGGCGCCAAGACGGCCGTCAAGTGGCTCAAGCAATACGGCTCGCTCGACGGCGTCATTGCAGCCGCTGCCGATATCGGCGGCGTCGTCGGCCAGAACCTGCGGCGGGCAATCGACTTCCTGCCGCTGGCGCAACGCCTGGTCACCGTGCGCTGCGACCTCGATTTGCCGCTCGCACTGGCCGACCTCGGGCCGCGCCCGGTCGACCGCGAACGCCTGGCCGAGCTCTTTGCGCACTACGAAATGCGCTCCTGGCTGCGGGAATTTCAGGAGGTTCCCGATGCTGGCGCAGCGAAGACTGCGCAGCCGGGCGCAGAAGGCAGCACGCTGCCGCTGCAGGCGCAGGCTGAATCCGAATCCGTATCCATGCCGGTGCAGCAGGGTCTGCTGCCTGATGACGCGCATCGTGCGGACTATGAAACGATCCTGGACCAGGCAGCGTTCGAGCGCTGGCTGGCGAAAATCGACGCCAGCCCGCTGACCGCTCTGGATACCGAGACCAGCAGCCTCGATCCCTTTGCTGCGCGCATTGTCGGCCTCTCGCTGGCGGTTGCCGAAGGCGAAGCGGCCTACCTGCCGCTTGCCCATTGCCATCCCGGTGGACCGGACCAGTTGCCGTGCGAGGCAAGCCTGGCGCGTCTGAAGCCCTGGCTGGAATCCACCAGGCACGCCAAGATCGGCCAGAACCTCAAGTACGACCAACACGTTCTGGCCAACCACGGCATCGAACTGGCCGGCGTTGTGCACGACACGCTGCTGCAATCCTATGTCCTCGAATCGGGCAAGGACGGCGCCCGCGGCCACGACCTTGGCCGACTGGCGACGCGCCATCTCGGGCTGGCGACCATCCCCTACGAAGCCCTCTGCGGCAAGGGCGCCAAGCAGATCAGTTTTGCCCAGGTGGCGATCGAGCAGGCCGCCGAATATGCCGCCGAGGACGCCGATCTGTGCCTGCGCCTGCACGCTCGGCTTTATCCGCAGATCGCTGCCGACGTGGGGCTGAAGCGGGTCTACGAGAGCATCGAAATACCGGTGCGCGAGATCCTGTGGCGCATGGAGCGGACCGGCGTGCTGATCGATGCGCAGTTGCTAAGCGAGCAGAGCAGCGAGATCGGCAAGCGCTTGCTCGAACTCGAAGCGCAGGCACATGCGGCCGCCGGGCAGCCGTTCAATGTCAACTCGCCGAAGCAGCTGGCCGAAATCCTCTTCGGCACGCTGGGTCTGCCGGTAAAGAAAAAAACGCCTTCAGGCGCGCCTTCGACCGACGAAGAGGTGCTCTCGGAGCTGGCGCTCGACTATCCGCTGCCGAAGATTCTGCTCGAATCGCGCCAGCTGGCCAAGCTCAAGGGCACCTATACCGACAAGCTGCCGAAAATGGTCAATGCCCAGACCGGGCGCGTGCATACCAGTTACGCGCAGGCGGTGGCGGTCACCGGTCGGCTGGCGTCGAGCGATCCCAACCTGCAGAACATTCCCGTGCGCACCCCCGAAGGGAGGCGTATCCGCGCGGCGTTCATTGCCCCGGCCGGCAGTTCGATCGTCTCGGCCGACTATTCGCAAATCGAGCTGCGCATCATGGCTCATCTCTCGCAGGACCCGCGCCTGCTGGAAGCGTTTGCGCGGGGGGAAGACGTGCACCGGGCAACCGCCGCCGAGATTTTCGGCGTCGCCTCGAGCGACGTCGGCCCCGATCAGCGGCGCGTCGCCAAGGTCATCAACTTCGGCCTGATCTACGGCATGAGCGCCTTCGGACTGGCGCGCCAGCTGGACCTCGAACGCAGCGCCGCGCAAGCGTACATCGAGCGCTATTTCGCGCGTTACCCGGGGGTCGCCAGCTACATGGCGAGAACGCGCGAGATGGCCAGAACGCAGGGCTACGTGGACACCGTTTTCGGGCGTCGGCTGTGGCTCCCGGAAATTCGTTCCAGTCAGGCCGCTCGGCGCCAGGGCGCCGAGCGGGCGGCGATCAACGCGCCCATGCAGGGATCGGCGGCGGACCTGATCAAGTCGGCGATGATCGTCGTCCAGGGCTGGCTCGACGCCGAGCGGCTGCACTCGCGCCTGCTGCTGCAGGTGCATGACGAGCTGGTTCTCGAAGTCCCCGACGGCGAACTCGCGCGCGTGCGCGGCGAGCTGCCGCGGTTGATGACCGACTGGGCGAAACTGCGCGTGCCGCTGCTGGTCGACGTCGGCGTCGGCGCGAACTGGGACCAGGCACACTGAATCCGGCCCGGCGGTCGCGGCAGCGCCCTGTCTGCCGCTGGCCGGCGATCGCCGCGGAGAACGACCGCTTTTTCGTCTCTTGACAACCCGCTTCACCAACCGCGAAAGGCAGGAAAGCATGCCCCTACACGAGAAAGAAAGCGTTCGCGAGAAACTCGAAGACGAGGTCTACGCCTCGGCCGACCTGTCGGTCAGCATGCCGAAGTACCGCTTCCCGGCGGTGGAACACGATCCCCGCCATGCCTACTCGGTGGTCCATGACGAGCTGATGCTCGACGGCAACGCGCGACAGAATCTGGCGACCTTCTGCCAGACCTGGGCCGAGCCCGAAGTCCATCAGCTGATGGACGAGTGCATGGACAAGAACATGGTCGACAAGGACGAGTATCCGCAGACCGCCGAAATCGAGGCGCGCTGCGTGCACATGCTCGCCGACCTCTGGAACTCGCCGGCGGCGGCGAATACCGTCGGCTGCTCGACGACCGGTTCGAGCGAAGCGGCGATGCTTGGCGGAATGGCCATGAAGCGGCGCTGGGAGAGCAAACGCAGAGCGGCGGGCAAGGCGATCGACAAGCCGAATCTGATCACCGGGCCGGTCCAGATCTGCTGGCACAAGTTCGCTCGCTACTGGGACATCGAGCTGCGCGAGATTCCCCTGGACGGCGACCGCCTGCTGATGACTGCCGACGAAGTGCTCGCGCGCTGTGACGAGAACACCATCGGCGTCGTGCCCACCCTGGGGGTGACCTTCACCTGCCAGTACGAACCGGTGCAGGCGGTTGCCGACGCGCTCGACGAGCTGGAGAACGAGCAGGGCCTGGACATCCCAATGCATGTGGACGCAGCCAGCGGTGGTTTTCTCGCGCCCTTTTGCGCGCCGGATCTGGTCTGGGACTTCCGCCTCCCTCGCGTCAGGTCGATCAACACCTCGGGCCACAAATTCGGACTGTCGCCGCTCGGTGTCGGCTGGATCATCTGGCGCGAAGCCACGGACCTGCCCGAGGAAATGGTGTTCTGGGTGAACTACCTGGGCGGCAACATGCGCGACATCGCCCTGAACTTCTCGCGGCCGGGCGGGCAGGTCGTTTGCCAGTACTACAACTTTCTCCGTCTCGGCCGGGAGGGCTACGGCAAGGTTCACAACGCCTGCTACGAAACGGCCACCTATCTGGCGGCCAGGATCGCCAAACTAGGGCCTTTCGAGGTCATCTACGGCGGTGATCGCGGCGCAGGAATTCCGGCCCTGTGCTGGAGGATGAAGGAAGGCGTCGATCCGGGCTTCAGTCTCTACGATTTGGCCGATCGCCTGCGCAGTCGTGGCTGGCAGGTGCCCGCGTACGCGCTGCCGGCCAATCGTCAGGATCTGGTGATCCAGCGGATTCTCGTCCGTCACGGCGTCAGCCGCGATCTGGCGACGCTGCTGGTGGAGGACATCCAGCGGGCCATCGATTACTTCGGCAAACACCGGCTGCCGACGCCAATGAGCGCCGCCGAGGCGTCGGGATTCCATCACTGAGCAAGGCGCGCTTCGCCCCCGGTGTCGGCCGCCGTTCATGATCGTCATGTCAATGAAAGGATCTTACCCATGTCCATGCAGCTCTTTATCGGCAACAAGAACTACTCGTCCTGGTCGATGCGCCCGTGGGTGCTGCTGCGCCAGGCGGAGATTCCGTTCGAAGAAGTGATGCT
>JEMX01000025.1:36595-38761 GCA_000585055.1 Candidatus Accumulibacter appositus | reverse complement strand
TCCTTCACGCCCGACTCCCGCTTCAAGACCGAACTCGCCCTTCACAGTCCGGCCGGACGCGTCCCGGTGCTGGTGGATGAAGGTTTCGCCGTCTGGGACACGCTGGCGATCGCCGAGTACCTGGCCGAGAAGTATCCCGATCGGCAGCTGTGGCCCGCCGATCGGCACGCACGCGCCCGCGCCCGCAGTGTCTGTGCCGAGATGCACGCCGGTTTCGGCGCCTTGCGCAACCACTTCCCGATGAATATCGAGGCCGGCCTGCCCGAGGTGGGGCAGCGCATTCTGCGTGAGCAGGTGGAGGTGCAAGGCGATGTCGATCGACTCGTGCAGATGTGGAGCGAACTGCTGGCTGCACATGGTGGTCCGCTGCTGTTCGGCGGGTTCACCATCGCGGATGCCTTCTTCGCACCGGTGGTCAAGCGGCTGGTGACCTACGGCGTACCGCTTCCGCCGGTGATCGACGATTATGTCGAGCAGGTGCAGGCGCTCCCCGCTGTCGTCGCCTGGACCACCGATGCGCTGGCCGAGCACGACTTCCTGGACTTCGAGGAGCCCTATCGAACGCGTGCCTGAGACGGTGGGGCGAGAATCCAGTGGCGCGTCGGCTATCATGGCGGGAGCGGGGTTTGCAGGAGGTCGAATTGCGCGCAGCGCGCGTACTGTTCATCGCCATGTGCCGGCAGTCTGGCGCCGAATTGCTTTGGAATAATGTGCTGTTTGCACTACCGCCGACCGGAGAATGGCGATGCCTACTTGCAGGAAATCCTCGCAACAACCACCCGGGCTGGAAAAGTGCCGCCGGCCATCCCGGGTTCGCCAAGGACTGGCCGTGATGGCGTTGCTCGCTCTGCTGGCCGCCTGCACGACCGAGCCGAGCCGCATTGCCGTTTACCAGAAGGAAGGTTTCGAACCCGACGAGACCTTCTCGCGGCTCTTCGACGCCAGCGTCGAAGAAACCTGTGAAGCGGCGCGCCGCGCGTTGCTTAGCCAGGGCTACCGGCTGACCACGCAGGTGCACGATTTCGTCAGCGGCAGCAAGAGCTTCCAGCCCGAGGGCGAGGTGCATGTGCAGATCGTCTTCAACGTCGTCTGCGCCCCGGTGGGCACGGGCGGCAAGCTGGCGACGGCGTACGTGAGCGCGGTGCAGGACCGTTACACGCTCAAGAAGAACCCGAACTCGGCGAGCGTCGGCCTTGCGGCGATCGGCTCGCTGTCGATCCCGCTCACGGCGTCCGGTGACTCGCTGGTCAAGGTGGGCAGTGAAACGATCCCCGCCGGGCGTTTCTACGAGCGCTTTTTCTCGCTGATGGAGCACAATCTGCGGGGGCTGTCTGGCGAGCGGTAGCGCCCGCCAAGTAAGGGCTAGCCTTCGGCGGGGCGCTGCAAGCTCCCGCCAGCGGCGGAACGCACTCCGACCGTCTACCTGCGCAAGAGGTTCGTCGGGCCCGGATTTTCCCCCCGTTTCCGGCATGTCGCCGAGCAGTCCGGTCTCTCTTCGAATACGCCAATGCAACAAGGTCGTCGCGTCCAGCTGGCGTTTCGTCACTTCGTGCGCACGGGTGCCATACGGGAGGGCTCTTCGGCAAGTGGCGATGCATGCCGGCACGGGATCGGCCATTGACGGCTGCTCGCGGCGCCGCGGTGTGCTACATTCACGCCGCCACCACATGGGGTGGTGTGCCGCCATCAGCGTTGCCGGTCCCGTTCACCGCCGCAGAGAAGGAAAACCCCGATGACCGCCCCCCGCGAACCCGACCACGAACTGGAAGACCGTCTGTCACGTCGCCTGCTCGACGTCTTCATCCGTGCCGCCCTGGTGCTGGCGCTGGTATTGCTGTGCTACAAGATCTTCTCGCCATTCATGACGATGATGCTGTGGGCGCTGATCCTGGCGATCACGATCTACCCGCTGCACCAGATGCTCGCCGCCCGAATCGGCGGCAGGCAGGGGCTCGCGTCGACGCTGATCGTGCTGCTCGCCGTCGCCGTCATCATCACGCCAACGATCATGCTGGCCAGCCAGTTCGGCGATTCGGTCCAAGGCCTGGTCCACAGCGTGCGCGACAACACGCTCCAGGTGCCGGCGCCGTCCGACAGGGTGGCCTCCTGGCCGTTGGTGGGCGAGAAGGCGCATGCGCTCTGGTCGCAGGCGCACGCTGACCTGCC
>JEMX01000025.1:34048-36564 GCA_000585055.1 Candidatus Accumulibacter appositus | reverse complement strand
ACCATGCAGCCCAAGATCGGCGAACTGGCGACCAAGGCGCTGGGCATGGTCGCCGGCCTCGGCGGCAGCCTGCTGATGTTCATATTCTCGTTCATCATCGCCGGCATCATGATGGCCTGGGGCGAAGCGGGTGCCAAGGCGATGCTGGAGATCTTCGAACGTATCGCCGGGCTGGCCCGCGGCAAGGAGTTCACCGCGCTGTCGACGGCGACGGTGCGTGCCGTCGCCTCGGGCGTCATCGGCATCGCCTGTATCCAGGCGCTGATCATCGGCGTCTCGCTGATGGTCGCCGGCGTCCCGTTCGCCGGCGTGCTGGCCGTGGTCATCCTTGTGCTCGGCATCGCGCAGTTGCCGGCGCTGCTCGTCACGCTGCCGGTGATCGGCTGGATCTGGGCGAGCGGTGACTACGGTACGGTCGCTGCCGCCGCCTACTCCGTACTGTTGTTCGTCGGCGGCATGGCCGACAACGTTCTCAAACCGCTGATGCTCGGCCGTGGCGTCGATGCGCCGATGCCGGTGATCCTGATCGGCGCGCTCGGTGGCATGGCGACGACCGGTATCCTCGGCATGTTCATCGGCGCGACGCTGCTGGCGCTGGGCTACCAGATCTTCATGCGCTGGGTGGCAGACAACCCGGAACGGACACGGCCACACGCCGCCGCCAACGACTCATCCCCCACCGCCGCCTGAGCCGATGCGGCGGTGCTTCGCCGGCACGACCGGTCCGCGCCTGCCCGCCCTTGCCGCCGCGCTGTTGCTCGGCGGCTGCGCAGCGGTCGGGCCCGACTTCAAGCGGCCCGAGGTGCCGGCGCTGGCCGGCTGGTCGGGCGGTTCGCTGGCGACGCTGACGGCGGAAAAGCGCGAGCGTCCGCGTGCGGCGGGCGATGAATGGTGGCGCAATTTCGACGACCCAGTGCTTGACGCGCTCGTCGCCGAGGCGCAGCGCGCCAACCCGAGCGCGCGCACAGCCGGCATGCGCATCCTCGAGGCGCGCGCGCAACTGGCTATCGCCGGTAGCCTTCTCTATCCACAACAGCAGCAGCTGACCGGCACCGTGCTGCGCACTGGAACCGAGGCGAGCAGCGGGCCGGACACCGTGCTGACGGCGTACAGCATCGGTGTCGGCGTTGGCTGGGAAATCGATTTCTGGGGGAGATTCCGGCGCGGCATCGAAGCGGCCGATGCCGCCTACTTCGCCAGCATCGCCCAGTATGACGACCTACAGGTTCTGGTGGCAGCACAGACGGCCTCATACTACGCCGCGATCCGCACCCTCGAGTTGCGCCTGACGATCGCACGCGAGAACGCTGCGCTGCAGAAGCGCAGCCTGGAGATCACCGAGCGGCTGTTCAAGCACGGAACCGATTCCGAACTCGACGTGCAGCAGGCGAAGTCGCAGTACCTGAGCACGCTTGCCTCCATCCCGCAACTGGAGGGCAGCCTGCGCCAGACGCAAAACGCACTCTCCGTGCTGCTCGCCCGCCCGCCGGGCCCACTGCCGGAAATGGCGGAGGGCCGGGAACGCATCCCGCAGGCCGGGATCGCCGTCGTCGCCGACATGCCGGCCGGGATGCTGCGCCGCCGCCCTGACGTGCGCGCAGCGGAGATGCAGCTGGCGGCGCAGTCGGCGTTGATCGGCGTCAGCGTCGCCACTCTCTACCCGTCGATCGCGCTGGTGGGATCGCTCGGCGTTTCGGCGACGTCGCTGTCCGGCGCGCCGCGCACGCTCGCCTGGGGAATAGGCCCGAGCCTGCTGTGGAACGTTTTCGATCACGGCCGCCTGAGCAACGAGGTGCTGGTCCAGGACGCTCGCTTCCAGGCACTCTACGAGCAGTACCAGGGGACGGTGCTCGCGGCGGCGCGCGAAGTCGATGACGCCGCCGCCGGCTTCGTCGCCAACCGCGACCAGGTGCCCCTACTCGAGGAGGCGGTCAAGGCGGCGCGGCGCTCGCTCGATATTGCCACTCTCCAGTACCGCGAGGGAATGGCCGGCTTCGAGCGCGTCCTCGATTCGCAGCGCGCGCTGTTCAGCCAGCAGGAGCGGCAGATCAACGCCATGGGCAATGTCGCACAGAGTCTGGTCACGCTATACAAGGCGATGGGCGGTGGCTGGCAGCAGGCGCGCAGCCGGCCACTGGTCGATGACGCGACGCGCGGGACGATGGCCGAGCGCAGCGAGTGGCACGACCTGCTGGCGGCGCCGCTGCCGCCACCCGATGCCGCCCCGCCGCAGATCACACCGGAGAGGGAAGAACGATGACAGACGAATCGCCCAGCCAGGACCCGTCGCCCGCGACCGACGCCGAAGCGCAACCGGGCAAGGCGACGCGGGTCGGCGCGAGCGTCGTGCTGGCGCTGATCGCCGGCAGCCTGCTCTGGTACTTCGTCGCCGACCGGCTGACGCCGCATACCACGCAGGCGCGCGTGCAGGCCTTCGTCGTGCCTGTCGCCGCCGAGGTGGCAGGCAAGGTGCTGGCGGTACATGTGCGGAATAATGACGAGGTGCAGCCCGGCCA
>JEMX01000025.1:32001-33970 GCA_000585055.1 Candidatus Accumulibacter appositus | reverse complement strand
TGGAATCGGTGCGCAGTTCGGTCAATGCCGCGGTGGCGGGGGTGGACGCGGCGCGCGCCTCGCTGCAGGCGGCGCAGGCCAATCAAGTCAAGGCGGAAAAGGATGCCGCACGGCACGAGGCGCTCTACGCCGAAGACCCGGGCGCGATATCGGTGCGCCGACTCGAAGTCGCACAGGCGACGGGGGTCGAGGCACGCAGTCGGGCAAAGGCCGCCGAAGCGGAGCTGCGCAAGGCTCAGGAAGCGCTCGGCGAGAGCGGCGAGGGTAACGCCCAGTTGCGCAGCGCACGCTCGGCGGTTGAAAAGGCCGAGCTCGACCTGGCGCGCACGAAAGTGCTCGCCCCGGCCCGCGGCACGGTCACCGACCTGCGCACGGATGTCGGCCATTTCGCCCAGGCAGGTGCGCCGGCGATGACCCTGATCGCCAACCACGACCTGTGGATCAGTGCCGACATGACCGAGAACAATCTCGGCAACATCGATCCCGGCGACGCGGTGGCGATCGTGCTCGACGTGCTCCCCGGCGAGGTGCTCAAGGGCCGCGTCCGTAGTGTCGGCGGCGGCGTCAGCTCGGGCCAGCAGGCGCCTACGGGGACGCTGCCGACGATCGAGAACAGCCGCGACTGGCTGCGCCAGGCGCAGCGCTTCCCGGTGGCGATCGAGTTCGACGCCGGCGAAGCGGCACGGCTGGGCCGGGTTCGCCCCGGCGGGCAGGCCGAGGTGATGGTCTACAGCGGTGACAACGTCATCATGAACCTGCTCGGCGCGGCCTACATTCGGCTGATGAGCCTGCTCTCCTACCTCTACTGAAGCGCCGATGATTGCCCCGGCAGACAAGGCGGTGTTGCGGCTGGCGGTCGGTCTCGGCCTCGCCGTGCTGGTCGCCTACGGCGCGGCGCTTCCGCTGCCCTACGTCGTCTGCCTGCTGGCCGTCATGGTTCTGTCCAAACCGGGTCCGCCGCTGCCGCCGGCCAGGGGGGTGGCGATCGCCGCCGTGCTTGCGGCACTCGTGTCGTTGGGCGTGCTGATGGTGCCGCTGCTCGAAAACTACGCGCTGGCCGGCGTTCTGCTGACCGGCGTCATCCTCTACGGTCTGTTCTTCGTCGGCATCCGCACCGGCAATCCGCTGACCATGGTGCTCGTGGTCGCTTTCACGATGATCCCGGTCGCCGGTGTCGCCGAGCAGGCTCTGGTGACCGCCATCGCCGTGGCGCTGGCGCTCGGTGTCGCCCTCGGCAGCCTGGTCGGCGGCGTCTCGTACGCGTTTTTCCCTGATCCGCCGCGCCCAGCCGCAAAGAAGCCGCCGCCAGTGGCTGACCGCGAGACGGCGAACTGGATTGCGCTGCGCGGCACGCTGGTCGTTCTGCCAGCGTTCGTTCTGGCGCTGACCGACCCGTCGTCGTATTTGGCGACGATCATTAAAAGCGCCCAGTTGGGCCAGCAGGCGGGTTCGACCGACACGCGCAGGGCCGGCCTGGAACTGGTGGGATCGACGCTGGCCGCGGCCGGTATCGCGCTGGCCGTTTGGGTCGGCCTGTCGCTGTGGGCGAACCTGTGGATGCTGGTGCTGTGGATGACAGCTGCCGCCCTGTGGGTCGGCGCCCGCCTCTACCGCGTCGTGCCGAGCGCGCTTTCGCCGGCTTTCTGGAGCAACGCGCTGGTGACGACGATAATCCTGATCGGGCCGGCCATCGAGGACAGCGCCAACGGCAGCGCTGTCCTGCAGGCGTCAGCGGTGCGCGTCGGACTCTTCATCGGGGTTTCGCTGTACGCCTGGGCGATGGTCTGGGCGCTCGAACGCTGGCGCGCCGCGCGATCGCGGGCCTTGTTTTTCAATGGCGGCTGATCAGGGGGAATGGGCATGATCTGGATGAATATGGCGATCGGTTTGCCGACGATGCTGGTGTGCCTGGTGTTGCAGGCGACGGTGACCTTCTGGAGTGTCCGCTACTACATGCGTCAGTCCGCCC
>JEMX01000025.1:29295-31786 GCA_000585055.1 Candidatus Accumulibacter appositus | reverse complement strand
ATGGGCGAGCGGTGGAAGTTGCTGGGGGCACTGGAGGCGGCCAACGGTGTATTGATGTTCGGCATCACCAGCGCGGCCCTGATGGCCGTCCTGCAGCACCTTATCAAGGTACACCTCGCGCGCGACGACGATCGGCACGAACGGCCTACCCGATGAGGCTGCACTGCGCCTTTCTGGCGGCGCCTGGCTCGTTCGCAGCGCGCGCGAGCCTGCCCGTCGACTCTGGGCGGTCGACCGCGGAGAAGCGTGCAGCCGGATCACGGCCGGCGCCGGCAATCCATTTTCCGCCAGCAGGGCTTGACGCCACGCGCCTCTACGGACCACCGTGGGCGAGGCGCGGTGGTGAAGAATGCGCGCAGCGCAACGAAAGAAGCCCGCCGGGAGGCGGGCTTCGAAGGTTGGCGAACTGCCGCCGGCTCAGACCTATTCGAACTCGATGATCACCTGATCGACCGACAGGCTTTCGCCGGCGGTGGCAACGATTTTCTTGACCTTGCAATCGCGTTCGGCCTTGAGCACGTTCTCCATCTTCATCGCTTCGATGACGGCGAGTTTTTCGCCGGCAGCGACCTGCTCGCCGGCCTTGACCGAGACTTCACGCAGCAGGCCGGGCATCGGTGAGAGCAGGAACTTGGAGAGATCCGGCGGCACCTTCTTGGGCATCAGGGCCAGCATGCGGGCGGCATTGGCGGTCATTACCGTCGCCTTGACCTGCTTGCCGAAGTGGACGACGCGGTAGAGCAGGCCGATACGTTCGAGTTGCAGGCACAGTGGCGTGCCGTTACAGGTGCCGCGGAAAACCAGTTCGCCGAATTTCCAGTCGGAAACGAGGTCGTAGCGATCCGCGCCGTAGGTCACCGAGTAACCGCCAGGAATGGAGGTGACCACCACCGGGTAGTCCTTGCCCTCCATCTGCACCACCCAGCCACTGCCAACCTTGCGCTCGTGCCCCGGCATCTGGCCGCTGACCTGAACTGCCCGGTCGATGTAGCGGCGACGGCCGAAGGCGGCGACGGCGGCGAGCAGGCCCGGATCGTCGTGCACCACGTCGGCGGCGACGAAGCCGTTCGGAAACTCTTCGCTGATGAACGCGGTGGTGAAGATCCCGGAAAGAAAACGCGGATTCTGCATCAGCGCCGCCTGGAAAGGGATGTTCGAGCCAATGCCGCGAATCACGAAGGCGTTCAGCGCGTCGCGCATGCGCCCGATGGCCTGTTCGCGGGTCGCCCCGTGGCAGATCAGCTTGGCGATCATCGAGTCGTAGTACATCGATATCTCGCCGCCCTCGAAGACACCGGTATCGACACGGACCTGTCCGTCGACGCTCTCGGGCGGTCGATACTTGACCAGGCGACCGATCGAGGGCAGGAAGCCGCGGAAGGGGTCCTCGGCGTTGATCCGGCACTCGATCGCCCAGCCGTTGGGCTTGATGTCTTCCTGCACGAAAGGCAGCTTCTCGCCGGCGGCGACGCGGATCATCAACTCGACAAGATCGACGCCGGTGATCATTTCGGTGACCGGGTGCTCGACCTGCAGACGGGTGTTCATTTCCAGGAAGTAGAACGACTTGTCGGAGCCGACGACGAACTCGACGGTGCCCGCGCTCTGGTACTTCACCGCCTTGGCCAGTGCCACGGCCTGCTCGCCCATGGCCTTGCGGATGCTGTCGTCGATGAACGGCGACGGGGCTTCCTCGATGACTTTCTGGTGCCGGCGCTGAATCGAGCACTCGCGTTCGAGCAGGTAGACGGTGTTGCCGAAAGAGTCGGCGATGACCTGGATTTCGATATGGTGCGGTCCGTCGACGAACTTCTCGATGAACACGCGATCGTCGCCGAAGCTGTTGCGCGCCTCGTTGCGGCAGGCGTCGAAGCCTTCCGACGCCTCCTTATCGTTATAGGCAACGCGCAGGCCCTTGCCACCCCCGCCAGCCGAGGCCTTGATCATTACCGGATAACCGATCTTCTGGGCGATGCCAACGGCTTCGGCGGCGTCCTCGATGGCCGCATTGTGACCGGGAATGGTGTTGACCTTGGCTTCCAGGGCCAGCTTTTTCGAGGCGATCTTGTCGCCCATCGCGGCCACCGAGTAGTGCTTCGGGCCGATGAAGGTGATGCCGTTGTCTTCGAGGCGGCGTGAGAATTCCTCGTTCTCGGAGAGGAATCCATAGCCGGGGTGCACGGCCTCGGCGCCCGTCTGCTTGCAGGCGTCGATGATCTTGTCGATGACCAGATACGACTCCTTGGAAGGCGCCGGGCCGATACACACTGCTTCGTCGGCCATCAGCACGTGCATCGAGTCCTTGTCGGCTTCGGAATACACGGCGACTGTCTGGATACCCATCTGCTTGGCGGTCTTCATGACCCGGCAGGCAATTTCGCCGCGGTTGGCGATCAGTATTTTCTTGAACATCTCTATTTCTCCCCGTGGATCAAAGCGGAATGTTGCCGTGCTTGCGCCACGGGTTTTCCAGTTTCTTGTCCCGCAGCAT
>JEMX01000025.1:361-29069 GCA_000585055.1 Candidatus Accumulibacter appositus | reverse complement strand
GCCGATGGCCAGGCGAAGTTGACGTCGCCGCGCAGGTGCTTGGAGGCCATCACGTCGTAGGCACCACCGTAGGCCTTGCGGGTAATCACGGTGATCTTGGGCACCGTGCACTCGGCGTAGGCATAGAGCAGCTTGGCTCCGTGCTTGATGATCCCGCCGTACTCCTGGGCGGTGCCGGGCATGAAACCGGGAACGTCGACGAAGGTGACCACCGGGATATTGAAGGCGTCGCAGTAGCGCACGAAGCGCGCCGCCTTGATCGAGCTCTTGATGTCCAGGCAGCCGGCGAGGATCAGGGGCTGGTTGGCGACGATGCCGACGGTCGAGCCGTCCATCCGAGCAAAGCCGATGACGATGTTCTTGGCGTATTCGCGCTGCAGTTCAAAGAAGTCGCCGTCGTCGGCCACCTTGATGATCAGTTCCTTGATGTTGTAAGGCTTGTTGGTGTTGTCGGGCACCAGCGTATCGAGCGAGAAGTCGAGGCGATCGGCGGAATCCTGCGACGGCAGGCGCGGCGGCTTTTCGCGGTTGTTCGACGGCAGGAAGCTGATGAAGCGGCGCAGCATCATCAAGGCTTCGACGTCGTTCTCGAAAGCCAGGTCGGCGACCCCGGACTTGCTGGTATGCGTGACCGCTCCGCCGAGTTCTTCCGCGGTGACGTCTTCGTGGGTCACCGTCTTGACCACTTCCGGGCCGGTGACGAACATGTACGACGAGTCCTTGACCATGAAGATGAAGTCGGTCATCGACGGGCTATAGACCGCGCCGCCCGCACAAGGCCCCATGATCAGCGAAATCTGCGGAACGACGCCCGAGGCGAGAACGTTGCGCTGGAAAACATCGGCATAACCGGCGAGCGAAGCGACCCCTTCCTGGATGCGCGCGCCACCGGAGTCGTTGAGGCCGATCACCGGGGCACCAACCTTGATCGCGTGATCCATCACCTTGCAGATCTTTTCGGCATGCGCTTCGGACAGTGAACCACCGAAGACGGTGAAGTCCTGCGAAAAAACGAACATCAAGCGACCGTTGATGGTTCCGCAGCCGATCACGACACCGTCGCCAGGCACCGACTGATCGGCCATGCCGAAGTCGTGACATCGGTGTTCCTTGAACATGTCCCATTCTTCGAACGAACCACTGTCGAGCAAGAGCTCGATGCGCTCGCGGGCGGACAGTTTGCCCTTGCTGTGCTGGTTGTCAATGCGTTTCTGGCCACCACCCAGACACGCCGCCGCACGCTTTTCTGCAAGCTGGCGAATAATGTCGTGCATAAGGTTTACTCCCTAACGGTCGGGTCAATCACAACTACTCAAACATCAGAACACGCTTGCGAGTCGGACTATCCTGATCCGACTCGCCAAATAATCATTCCTTCATCAGCGTCAACAGCCGTGCGGCGGCCGCGCCGGGCGTTGTCAGCCCCTCGGCAACGTCACTGGAAAGCTCGGGCAGGGCTGCCCGTACTGCCGGATGGGCGCGGAAGTAGCGGCGCAGACCGGAATCGATCAGGCTCCACATCCAGTCCACCGCCTGTCGGCGGCGCTTTTGTTCGAATTCGCCGCTTTCGGTCATCAAGCTTTGGTAGCGCTCGATTTCGGCCCAGAACTCGGCAATGCCGCGCTTGCCCAGCGCGCTGCAGGTAAGGACCGGCGGCCGCCAGTTGGGGCTGGCACTGCGCAGCATGGTCAGCGCGGTACGCATCTGACTACGCGCGGCGGCCGCGGCACGTTCGTCGATGTCGGCCTTGTTGAAGATGATCAGGTCGGCAATCTCGACAATTCCCTTCTTGATGGCCTGCAGATCGTCGCCCTGGCTCGGCAACTGCAACAGGACGAACGCGTCGACCATGCCGGCGACGGTCGTTTCGGACTGGCCGACCCCGACGGTCTCGACGATGATCACGTCAAAGCCGCCGGCTTCGCAGAGCAGCATCGCTTCGCGCGTCTTGTCGGCGACGCCGCCCAGCGAACCCGAAGAGGGGCTGGGGCGGATGAAGGCTTCATCACGCTGGCAAAGCAACTCCATGCGTGTCTTGTCGCCGAGAATCGAACCGCCGGAGACCGACGACGACGGGTCGACGGCGAGCACGGCGACGCGCTTGCCGGCGCCGATCAGGAACAGGCCGAGCGATTCGATAAAAGTGGATTTGCCGGCCCCAGGTGCGCCGGAGATACCGACGCGAATGGTTTTTCCGGTGTGCGGGAGCAGCGCCGTCAGCACCTGTCGGGCGCGACGCTGGTGATCGCTGCGCGTCGATTCGACGAGCGTGATGGCTTTGGCCAAGGCCCGTCGACGGCGTGCGAGGACGCCGTCGACGAGATGCTGATCAGCCGTGGCCATACTAGCGGTTGAAGAGTGGGTCATATCCATGGCTGACAGCAGTGGGTGGCTCAGGCAGCGGCAGAGGCGCGAGCCTTGCGGATTTCCTTGACGATGGTCATCGCCGAGTCCTCGATGCGCGTTCCCGGTCCGAAGATGGCCTTGGCGCCGGACTTGTACAGGAAGTCATAGTCCTGCGCCGGGATCACTCCGCCGGCGAAAACGATGATGTCGTCGGCACCCTGATCCTTGAGCGCCTTTACCAGCGCCGGCAGCAGCGTCTTGTGTCCGGCCGCGAGCGACGAAACACCGACTGCATGGACGTCGTTCTCGATCGCCAGTCGCGCCGCTTCTTCCGGCGTTTGGAAGAGTGGGCCGACGTCGATGTCGAAGCCGAGATCGGCAAAGGCGGTGGCCACCACCTTGGCACCACGATCGTGACCATCCTGACCGAGCTTGGCGACCATGATCCGCGGCCGCCGGCCTTCGTCCTCGTTGAACTTGGCGATTTCGGCTTTCAGCGCCTCCCAGCTGGCGATCCCTTCGACGACTGCACCGTACACTCCGGAAACGGTCTGCTGCGTGGCGCGGAAGCGTCCGTAGACGGCTTCCAGAGCGTCGGAAACCTCGCCGACGGTCGCGCGCAGACGCATCGCCTTGACCGCCAGGTCGAGCAGGTTGCCTTCCTTGGTTTCGGCGCAGCGTGTCAGGTCGGCAAGTGCGGCGTTGACCTTGTCGGTATCGCGGCTGGCGCGAATCTTCTTCAGGCGGACGATTTGGGAGTCACGGACGGCGGCGTTGTCGATGTCACGGATTTCGAGGGCGTCTTCCTTAGCCAGCTTGTACTTGTTCACGCCGACGATGACGTCCTTGGCGGAGTCGATGCGCGCTTGCTTGTCAGCGGCGCAGCCCTCGATCTTCATTTTTGCCCAGCCGGATTCGACGGCGTGCGTCATGCCGCCCATGCTGTCGACTTCCTCGATGATCTTCCAGGCCTCGTCGGCGAGATCCTGGGTCAGCCTCTCCATCATGTAGGAACCGGCCCAGGGGTCGATGACGTTGGTGATATGCGTTTCTTCCTGAATCACCAGCTGCGTGTTGCGCGCGATTCGCGACGAAAACTCGGTCGGCAGGGCGATGGCTTCGTCAAGCGCGTTGGTGTGCAGCGACTGCGTGCCACCAAAAACCGCGGCCATTGCTTCGATGGTCGTGCGCACGACGTTGTTGTAGGGATCCTGCTCGGTCAGCGACCAGCCCGAAGTCTGGCAGTGCGTGCGCAACATGCTCGACTTCGGATTCTTCGGCCCAAACTCCTGCATCGCCTTCCACCACAGCAGGCGGGCAGCGCGCAGTTTGGCCACTTCCAGGTAGAAGTTCATGCCGATGGCGAAGAAGAACGATAGCCGGCCGGCGAAAGCGTCGACGTCCAGGCCGGAAGCAATGGCGGTGCGCACGTAGTCGCGGCCGTCGGCGATGGTGAAGGCCAGTTCGAGCGCCTGCGTGGCGCCGGCTTCCTGCATGTGATAGCCGGAAATCGAGATGGAGTTGAACTTCGGCATGTGCTGCGCGGTGTAGCCGATGATGTCGGAGATGATCTTCATCGACGGCTGCGGCGGATAGATGTAGGTGTTGCGGACCATGAACTCCTTGAGGATGTCGTTCTGGATGGTCCCTGAGAGCTTGTCCTGCGGTACGCCCTGTTCTTCGGCGGCGACGATGTAGCCGGCAAGAATCGGCAGCACCGCCCCGTTCATGGTCATCGACACCGAGATCTTCTCGAGCGGGATGCTGTCGAAGAGAATCTTCATGTCTTCGACCGAGTCGATCGCCACGCCAGCCTTGCCGACGTCGCCGGTGACGCGCGGATGGTCGGAGTCGTAGCCACGGTGGGTGGCCAGGTCGAAGGCTACCGAGACGCCCTGACCGCCGCCGGCCAGTGCCTTGCGATAGAAGGCGTTCGACGCTTCAGCGGTGGAGAAGCCGGCGTACTGGCGAATGGTCCATGGCCGGCCGGTGTACATCGTCGCCTGCGGGCCGCGGACGAAGGGGGCGAGGCCTGGCAGGGTGTCGGTGTATGGCAGGCCTTCCAGATCCTTGCTGGTGTACAGCGGTTTGACGACCACGCCTTCAGGCGTGACCCAGTTCAGTGTTTCGAGCTCGGCACCGCGCAGTGCTTTGGCGGCGGCTTTTTTCCAGTCATCGAGGTTTGCAGAATCGGCTACTTGAGGATCGTTCGCGTTGGACATTACGGAACCTTTCACGGAATCGGTGGAATGGGGTGGGGCTTTCGCCCCCGGACGACGCAAAGAATTATACCGACCAGGAGAGCCACAATGGCCTATCGATGACCGTAAGGCTTGACACCCCGCCCGACGAATAATACTGTATCCATAATTATGAAAGCAAGGTCTCGTCTGAGGCCCTGAATGAGTCAGCAGAAAAAGAGATTGATGGATCCGAGTCAAATAGCCCAGACTGCCCTCTACCAGGAAGTCGCTGAAAGACTACGGCAGAGAATTTTTGCGCATCAATTGCCCCCGGGAGCAAGAATCGACGAGCAGGCTCTGGCGATCGATTATGGGATCAGCAGGACACCGCTGCGCGAAGCGCTGAAGGTGCTTGCCGCAGAAGGACTGGTGACGCTGCGACCGCGCCGTGGCTGCTTCGTCACCGAGATCTCGGAACAGGATTTGGATGACATCTTTCCCCTGATGGCCATGCTCGAAGGGCGCTGCGCGCTCGAAGCGACGACCCGGGCCAAGCCCGAAGACTTGACCCGTCTCGATGCGCTGCACGAGGAATTGCAGCGCTTTGCCTCGAGTAACGAGATCGAGCGCTTCTTCGAGGTCAACCAGGCGTTTCACTACGAGATCCAGGAAATGTCCGGAAACCGCAGGCTGCGCCAGGTGATCCAGGACCTGCGCAAGGTGCTTAAACTGACGCGGCTGTTCTCGCTGGGTCTCGACGGTCGTCTGCAGCAGTCGCTCGCCGAACACGCAAGCATTCTGGCGGCGATCAAGGCCGGCGATGCAGAAGGCGCGCAAGTCGCAATGCACGATCACATTCTTGCCGGACGTGCGGCACTGGCCAGGATCCACGCTGTTCAAGAACTGACGACATGAGCGGCTGTGTTCTCTGTACGCGTGTGGAGAGTGTGGCCACGGTCACCCTGTCGAATCCCGGCAAACTCAATGCCGTCGACTTCGCCATGTGGCAGAGCCTGGCGGCGCTGCTTGCTGAGCTTTCGCGGGACGAGCAGCTGCGCTGCATCGTCGTCCGTGGCGAGGGCGATCAGGCGTTCGCTGCCGGCGGCGACATCGAGGAGTTTGTCAGCCGAAGGGATACGCTGGAGCGGGCGATGGCCTACCACGCGCAAGCGGGCGCCGCCCTGCAAGCCCTGGCCGATTGTCGGCAGCCGACGATCGCGCTGCTGCAGGGGGCGTGCATCGGTGGTGGGCTGGAGATTGCTGCGCAGTGCGATCTGCGCATTGCCGCGCAGTCGTCGCGTTTCGGCGCACCCATCAACAAGCTCGGGTTTTCGATGTATCCCGCTGAAATGGCCAGCCTCCTGCGTCTGGCTGGAGCGGCAGGCCTGCTGGAAATCCTGCTCGAAGGTCGCATCTTCGGTGCCGCCGAGGCGCTCGCCAAAGGCCTCGTCACCCGGGTTGTCAGCGATGCCGAAGTCGTTGATGAAACCTACGCCAGTGCACGCCGCATTTGTGCGGGCGCACCGCTGGTCGCCCGTTGGCACAAGCAGTGGTTGCGGCGGCTGCAGCAGGGGGATCCTTTGAGCGACGAGGAGCTGCGTGCCTCGTTCGCTTTTCTCGATACCGCGGATTACCGTGAAGGCCTGGCGGCATTCACCGAGAAGCGCAAGCCGCAATTCAGAGGCTGCTGATCGCCCCAGTTAATATGAAAGTCGCGTACGCGACGCACGAAGCGCCCTTCTCCCCTTGCGGGAGAAGGGATGGGGAAGAGGGGGCGGTCATGACTTTCATGATCCGGGGTATCTTGCCAGGTCATGATCGTCAGGCGGACAGACCCCACATCATCTTGGCCGCCAGCAGGATCAGGATGCCGGCAAACAGACGTTTCAGCGTGGTCACCGGCAAGCGGTGTGCCAGGCGGGCGCCGAGGGGTGCGATCAGCATGCTTGCTGGCACCAGCCAGAGCAGCGCCGGCAGGTAGACGAAGCCGAGGCTCCCTTGCGGCAGCCCGGGGTGCCCCCAGCCGTTGAACATATAACCCAGCGAACCGCCGATGGCGATTGGGAAGCCGACGGCCGCTGAGGTCCCGATGGCATGCTGCACGCGCACGTTGCACCAGGTCAGGAAGGGCACCGTGAGGGAGCCACCTCCGATGGCGACCAGCGCCGACAGCGTACCGATGCCGGTGCCGACGACAAAGACGCCGAACGCTCCGGGGAGTTCACGCGAGGCCTTGGGTTTCAGGTCGAGGATCATCTGCACCGCGATCAGGCAGACGAAGACCAGGAAGAATATCGCCAAGGGACGGGAAGGCACGCTGCCCGCGAACAGCGTGCCGATCACCGTACCGAAGAGAATTCCTGGGGTGATCTGGACAACCACTTTCCACAGCACGGCGGCATGCTGGTGATGGGCGCGCAGACTGGCTAGCGAGGTAAAGAGGATGGTGGCCATGGAAGTGCCGAGCGCCATATGTAGCACCTCATTCGCCGGAAATCCAGCCTGTGCGGCGAACATCATGGTCAGCGTCGGTACCATCACCAGGCCGCCGCCGATGCCGAGCATGCCGGCGAACAAGCCGGTGAACAATCCAAGCGCGATATATGCCAGACACCAGAGCAAACCGAACTCCCCTCAAGTCAAGAACTGACCGTGCCACGGGGGGTTATCATCCCACGAATCCAGCGCCGGTTCGCAGCGGCCAAGCGGCGCTGCCATGCATGGGCTCTACTTCCCGAGGAGCTCGGCGAGCATCCGGTCCACGCCGACCTGCCAGTCGGGCAGCTGCAGATCGAAGGCCGCCTGCAGCTTGCCTGTGTTCAGGCGCGAGTTGTGCGGACGTGGTGCGGGCAGGGGGTAGGCACTGCTGGGTACTGCTTCGATGGCCTCCGGGGCGACGCGGACGTTCTCTCCGGAATGGCGGGCGAATTCGATGACGTGTCGGGCGTAGCCGTACCAGCTGGTTTCCCCGGCGGCTACCAGATGGTAAAGGCCAGCCAGTTGCGGTTTCTGTTGGACGCTGCGCAGCGCCTGCGCGGTCACGTCGGCGAGCAGTTCGGCGCCAGTAGGCGCGCCTATCTGATCGGCGATGACCTTGAGCTGATCGCGTTCGCTCGCCAGGCGCAGCATGGTGCGCGCGAAATTGTTGCCGCGCGCGGCGTATACCCAACTGGTGCGAAAGATCAGGTGCTTGGCGCAGGCGGCGGCGATGGCATGCTCGCCGGCGAGCTTGGTCTGCCCGTAAACGCTCAACGGAGCGGTCGGGTCGCTTTCCTGCCAGGCATTGTCGCCGCTGCCGTCGAAGACGTAATCGGTCGAGTAATGCAGCAGCCAGGCGCCGAGGCGGTTGGCTTCCTCGGCCAGCACCCCGGGAGCCAGGGTGTTGAGCGTTCTCGCCAGCTCGGGCTCCGCTTCGGCCTTGTCGACCGCGGTGTGCGCGGCGGCATTGACGATCACGTCCGGTGCGACCGTGCGCACGCATTTCGCCAGGCCGGCGAGCTTACTGAAGTCGCCGCACAGTTCGCCATCGCCTTCGTAATCGAGGGCAATAATGGTTCCCAGCGGAGCCAGGCTGCGTTGCAGTTCCCAGCCGACCTGACCGCGCTTGCCGAAGAGAAGAATCCTCATGGCTGACGTTCTCCGTAGTTCTTCTCGACCCAGTCGCGGTAGGTGCCGGACTGCACGTTTTCTACCCACTGCTGATTTTCCAGGTACCAGTGCACGGTCTTGCGAATGCCGGTGGCGAAAGTCTCTGCCGGTTTCCAGCCCAGCTCGCTTTCGATCTTGCGCGCGTCGATGGCGTAGCGGCGGTCATGACCGGGGCGGTCGGCAACCGTGGTGATCTGCTCGCGGTAGGGCTTGCCGTCGGAACGTGGGCGAAGTTCGTCGAGCAGGCTACAGACGGTGTGTACGATATCGAGGTTGGGCTGCTCGTTCCAGCCGCCGACATTGTAGGTTTCTCCCGGGCGACCGGCTTCCAGCACCCGCCGAATCGCCGTGCAGTGGTCCTTGACGTACAGCCAGTCGCGAATTTGTTGGCCGTCGCCATAGACCGGCAGGGCCTTGCCGGCGAGGGCATTGACGATCATCAGTGGGATCAGTTTTTCCGGAAAATGATAGGGACCGTAATTGTTCGAGCAGTTGGTGGTCAACACCGGCAGCCCGTAAGTGTGGTGGTAGGCGCGCACCAGATGGTCGCTGGCCGCCTTGCTCGCCGAGTAGGGGCTGTTCGGTTCGTAGGCGTGCGTTTCGCTGAAAGCCGGCTCGTCCTTGCTCAGCGAGCCATACACCTCGTCGGTCGACACGTGCAGAAAGCGGAAGCCTTGTCGGGCCTGGTCAGCCAGGGAGCCCCAATAGGCGCGCGTCGCTTCAAGGAGATGGAAGCTGCCGACGATATTGGTCTGGATAAAATCCTCGGGACCATGGATCGAGCGATCGACGTGCGATTCGGCGGCAAAGTTGACGATCGCGCGCGGCTGGTATTGTGCAAGCAGGCGGCCGGTCAGCTGGCTGTCGCCGATGTCGCCGTGCACGAAGATGTGCCGCGGGTCGTCGGCCAGCGTGGCGAGATTCTCGCGATTGCCCGCGTAGGTCAGTTTGTCGAGGTTGATCAGCGCCTCGTCGCTTTGTGCCAGCCAGTCGAGCACGAAATTCGCGCCGATGAAGCCGGCGCCGCCGGTGACCAGAATCATGTGCACACCTTTTCAGTGGGAAAGTGGGGAGGCAACGGCGCGTCGCTGTCGTCAGCCATCAGGCACAGCCGGCACGTGTCGGGACGCGCGCTCGACGGCGCTTGTGGTCAGCGGCCGTAGCTGTCCTGCAGGCGGACGATGTCATCCTCGCCAAGATAGCTGCCGGACTGGACCTCGATCATTTCGAGGTCGATCTTGCCCGGGTTTTCCAGGCGATGGACGACGCCGAGCGGAATATAGGTTGATTGGTTTTCGGCGAGCAACAGCGTTTCGTCGCCACGGACGATCAGCGCCGTGCCCTTGACGACCACCCAGTGCTCGGCACGGTGGTGGTGCTTTTGCAGGCTGAGGCTGGCACCGGCCTTCACCAGAATGCGTTTGACCTGATAGCGCGGCGCATGCGCCAGCCCTTCATAGCTTCCCCAGGGGCGATGGACGATGTGCCGGAGCTCGGTTTCGCTGCGCGCCAAACGCTTCAAGGCCTCAACCAGAGCCTTGACTTCCTGCGCCTTCGATTTGTCCGCCACTAGGATTGCATCCGGCGTGGCGACGACGATCAGCTCGCTGACGCCGACGGTGGCCAGCAACTGCCCCTCCGAAAGCAGGATCGAATTGTGCGTGTCGATACTCAACACGTCACCGCGCTGCGTGTTGCCGTCGGCGTCGGCTTGACCAAGCGCTGCCATCGCGTCCCAGGCGCCGATGTCGTTCCAGCCCGCATCCAGTGGAATGACGACGCCATGATCGGTCTTCTCCATAACTGCGTAGTCGATCGATTTCGAGGGGCTGGCAAGAAAAGCCGCGTGATCAAGGCGCACGAAGTCCAGGTCGCAGCGTTCGCTGGCGACGGCCGCAGTCACGCACTCCCGGATTCCCGGCGCGTAGCGGTCAAGGGCTTCGAGATAGGTGTCGGCGCTGAAGAGGAACATGCCGCTGTTCCAGTAGTAGTCGCCGGAATCAAGATAGCGTTGCGCGGTTTCGGCGTCGGGTTTCTCGACGAAGCGGTCGAGCGTATAGCCGCCCTCGACGCCATCACCGCGACAAATGTAACCGTAGCCGGTTTCCGCACGGTCAGGGACGACGCCAAAGGTGACCAGGGCACCCGCACGGGCGTGCGGAATCGCCGCGTTGATTGCTTCCTGAAAGGCAGGCACGTCGGCGATGACATGATCCGACGGCAGCACCAGGAGTAGCGGTGGCTCCTGCCGAAGGCCGGTGCGGATGGCGTGCACCGCGGCTGCGGCGACCGCTGGAGCGGTGTTGCGTGCGGCCGGTTCAAGAAGAATGTCGGCCTTCTGGCCAATTTCGTGAAACTGCTCGGCAACCAGGAAGCGGTGGTTTTCGTTGGCGACGGCAATCGCCTCACCCAGTCCGGAGAGCCCGTCGAGGCGACGAAGCGTGTTCTGCAGCAGCGAGCGCTCGTCGACAAGACGGAGAAACTGCTTCGGATAATGCGTCCGTGACAGCGGCCACAGGCGAGTGCCCGAGCCTCCGCAGAGAATGACCGGGCGTATCACAGAGCTATTCATTTCCAACGTCTCCAGTTAGTGCAGGCTTGCCGCCAATGATTTGGGAGGCGGCATTATAGCGCTCTCGCGCTATGTCGATCGGCTGCGGTGCCAGTAGCGAGCGGCGCCGCGCCGCCTGCACGCGCAAGAGACCTGTCCTTGGCAGCAGCAGGCTGCGCGCGCCATCTTCTATAATGCGCTCTTCCTGCTTGCCGCCCATCTTCCCCGGAACCGTTCCACCGATGCGCATCCTACTCGTAAAGACCTCGTCGCTCGGTGACGTAATCCACAATCTGCCGGTGCTCAGTGATCTGCGGCAGTGCTTTCCAGAAGCAGCGATCGACTGGTGTGTCGAGGAAGGCTTTGCCGACATTCCGCGGCTGCACCCGGCCGTCGACCAGGTCATTCCGGTGGCCCTGCGGCGCTGGCGAAGAAACCTTGGCCATCTGTCGACGTGGCGCGAGGTGCGCGACCTGCGCTCACGAATCCGTGCCCGGACCTACGATGCAGTGCTCGACACGCAAGGCTTGCTGAAGAGCGCGCTGATCGCCCGGCAAGCCCAGGGCAGGCGCTACGGCTATGCGGCCGAATCGGCGCGCGAACCCGTCGCGGCACGGTTCTATGATGAGACTTTCGTCATCCCGCGCAATGCTCATGCGGTGGAACGTAACCGCTGGCTGGCCGCGGCGGCTTTCGCCTATCCGGTCGACCTGGCGCTCGACTACGGCATTTCGCCGCCGGCAATCGACCACGCATACCGGTCTGGAGAGCGGCGGGTCATCCTGCTGACGGCGACCAGTCGCGACGACAAGCTGTGGGAGGAGGCGAATTGGCGTCTGCTTGCCGGCGTGTTTTTGGAGCGTGGCTTGACGCCGATCCTTCCTGCCGGCAATCCGCTTGAGCGGCAGCGTGCCGAGCGTATCGCGGCTGCCGTGCCAGGGGCCGTCGTGCCGCCGCCGCTGTCGCTCCCGCAGGTCGCAGCTCTGCTCGCACGGGCGGACTTGGTGGTCGGCGTCGATACCGGCCTGGCGCACCTCGCGGCCGCTTTGCGGGTGCCGGTCATTGCCCTTTACGTGGCCACCGATCCCGCCTTGACCGGCGTCTATGGGAGTGGTTTCGTGCGTAATCTCGGTTCCTGCGGCGCGCCGCCATCGACCGCCGAGGTGCTTCTCGTTGCCGAGCAGGCGCTGCGTTGATCGGGCGCCTGGTTCTTGCCGGCTATTCGCTGCTGTTCTACCTGGCAATGCCCTTGGTCTGGTTGCGGCTGCTCTGGCGAGGACGTCGGCAACCGGCCTATCGACAACATCTTGGCGAGCGGCACGCGGTCTACCGGCAAGATTTGGCGTGTCGGCGGCGGCCCTTGATCTGGTTGCATGCGGTTTCTGTCGGCGAGACCCGCGCCGCCGCGCCGCTGATCGACGCGCTGCTCGCGGTCTATCCTGACCATGACCTGCTGCTCACCCATATGACGCCGACTGGCCGGGAAGCCGGCAGCGAGCTGCTGGCGGCTCGTCCCGAACGGCTGACGCAGGCTTACCTGCCCTACGACTTGCCTGACGCCTGTGGGCGTTTTCTCGATCACTTTCGGCCACGGCTGGGGCTGTTGATGGAAACCGAGTTGTGGCCCAACCTGATCGCCGCGGCGAGAAGGCGGCACCTGCCCGTCGCGCTGATCAACGGGCGCATGTCGGTGCGCTCCGCGCGTGGCTACAGGCGCTTGAACAGCCTGATCCGACCGGCGCTGCGCTCTTTGAGTGCCGTCGCCGCGCAAACCACCGCCGATGCCGAGCGCCTGCAGCAGCTCGGCGCCCGCCAGCCGATCGTCTGCGGCAACCTGAAGTTCGACGTCACGCCGGCGGCAGACAAGTTGCAGCTCGGCGCCCGTTGGCGGCAAGCCATTGGACGGCGGCCGGTGTGGGTCTTGGCCAGTAGCCGGGACGGAGAAGAGGCCTTGCTTCTCGACGCGTTGGCAACGGTGGGTGTTGCCGATCTGCTGCTGGTGCTGGTGCCTCGTCACCCGCAACGCTTTGCCGAGGTTGCCGGCGTGCTTGCCAGTCGCGGCCTGAGCTTCCGCCGGCGAAGCTCGGCGGAACTGCCGAGCAGCGAAACACAGGTCTGGCTGGGCGACAGCATGGGCGAAATGGCCGCCTACTATGCCCTGGCGGATTTGGCTGTGATTGGCGGCAGCTTGCTGCCCTTTGGCGGACAGAACCTGATCGAGGCGGCCGCCTGTGGCTGTCCGCTGCTGCTGGGTCCGCACACTTTCAACTTCGCCCAGGCCAGTGAGGATGCGATCGCCTGTGGTGCCGCCCGGCGAGTGCTTGACGCTCGTCAGGCGGCGCTAGTGGCCTCTGAGCTTTTTGCACAGCCAGCCGAACTGCTCGCGATGCACACGGCGGCGACTGCATTCAGTCAGGCGCACCGTGGCGCAACGGCGCGTACCGTGGCGCTGATCGAAAAACTTAATGGGAAAGTCGCGTAAGCGACTCACGAAGCGCCCTTCTCACCTCGCGGGAGAAGGGTTGGGGAAGAGGGGGAAACGGTCATGACTTTAATGATCTGCGGTCTCTCGACGGTCATGACCGTTACGGAGCCTCGAAAAGGCTATTGATCTGCTCCAGGTCAGCTTCACTGAGCGCACCGACGGAGGCTTTCAGTCTGAGTTGGGAGAGCAGGGTGTCGAAACGCGCCTTGGCCAGATCGCGGCGGGTGACGTAGACCTGATTTTCGGCGTTGAGCACGTCGATGTTGATGCGCACGCCGACTTCGTAACCGAGCCGGTTCGATTCCAGCGAGCTGAGGCCGGAAACCAGTGCCGCTTGCAGGGCCTGTACGCCGGCGAGGCCATTGACGACACCCAGATAGGACTGGCGCGCGTTGAGCGTCGAGGTGCGCCGGGCATTGTCAAGCGCAGCCTGTTCGGCCTCGAGCCTGGCGATCGCTTCGCGCGTCTTCGAGTTGACCGACCCACCCTGAAAAATCGGGATGTTGAGTTGCAGACCAATCTGGTTGGTGTGGTTGTCAATCGAGCCGACACCAAATTGGCCCGGGCCGTTGTTCTGGTTGACGTTGGCGACCATGTCCAGGGTCGGGTAGTGACCCGCCCGGCTGACCTCGACCGCCTTGGCTGCTGCTTCGGCGGCCGCCTTCTGCGCCTGGACGACAAAGCTGTCGCTTTCGGCAGCCGTGACCCACTGCTCCATGCTGGCGGGCTGTGGTGGCTGCATGACCGCCTGCGGCTTGAGCCGATTCAGCTCGCCGGTTTCCTTGCCGACGACTACGCTCAGCGCGTAACGCTTGACGGCCAGCTCGCTTTCGGCGGCAACCTCTTGCGCTGTTGCCAGATCGAAGCGCGACTGCGACTCGTAGGTGTCGGTCACGGTGGCGATGCCGACTTCGAAGTTCTTCTTGGCCTGCGCGAGCTGTTGCGCAATCGCCGTCTTGTTGGCCTGCACGGCGCGCAGGTTCTCGACCGCGAAGAGGACGTCGAAGTAGGCTTGCGCGACGCGCAGGATCAGATCCTGGCCGGCCTGCGCGAAATTGGCCTCGCTTTGCATGACCAGCAGCTTCGATTGGTCGTACTGGACGAAATTCTGCCAGCGGAACAGCGGCTGCGTCAGGTTGACCCCATAGCTGTTGCTGTTGTACTTGTTGCTGTATTTATCGTTGACTGACTCAAGCTTGACTCTGTAGTCGGTGTCGTTCCAGAAAGTGTTGCCTGTCGCACTAATGGTCGGCAACAGGCCGGCGAGCGCCTGCGGCTCTTTTTCGCGCCCGGCAGCGGCGGTGGCGCGTGCAGCAGCGTACTGCGCGTCGTAGCTCAGGGCGTCACGATACAGTTGCAGCAGGTCGGCGGCGGCAACGGGAGCTGCAGAAGTGAGAGCCACCAACAGGAGGCCGAGCTTGAAGGCACCGGGTTTCACAGGCATCTTGTCTGAACTCGCTTTCAATATTTGTGCATCGCCGGCTCGACGTCGTTCGCCCAGGCGTCGACGCCGCCAGTGAGGTTGTAGATGGAATTGAAACCCTGTCTTTCCAGAAAGCTGCCCACCTGCCGACTGCGTACGCCGTGATGGCAGATGACCACGATGTCGGCATCCGGCTCAAGCTCATTGATCCGCGCGGGTAGGGTCTGCATGGGCAGCAGCAGCGAGCCCTCAAGGTGGCACAGTTCGAACTCCCAGGGCTCGCGGACATCGAGGAGAAGCGGCGGCGACTCGCCTTCGTCATCTCCCGGCGAGGAGCGACTTGCCGCCAACCATGCTGCCAACTGGGTTGCCGAGAGCTGTTGCATTGCTTCGCGGTGGCTTCAGAAAACGAAACGCTGGCGCTGCTTAGCCGTGCGTAGCGGCGCAACGAGAGTTTCGAAAAGATTGACGGTGTTGAAGGCATGCTCGTCGCTGCGCGTCGTCAAGCGGGCCTGCATCACCGGTGCTTCGCCGATAAATGCCGCCAGACGGCCACCAATCTTCAATTGCTGCAGGAAAGCTTCGGGCAACACGGGCAATGAGCCCGAGATGACGATCACGTCATAGGGCGCATGCGCAGGCCAAGCCTCGGAGGCGTCGCCAGTCTCGACGCTGACGTTGGCGACGCCCGCCTTTTGCAGATTGCTTTGAGCGGTCTCGGCAAGCAGGGGGTCAAGCTCGACGCTATAGACATATTCTGCCTTGGTCGCCAGGAGGGCGGCCATGTGGCCGCTACCGGTACCGACCTCGAGCACGATATCGGTGTTCTTCACCGCCAGTTCCTGGAGAATGCGCGCCTCGATCTTTGGTTGAAGCATGGTCTGGCCATTGCCGATGGGCATTTCAATGTCGGCAAACGCCAGCAGCTGGTAGGCGGCGGGTACGAAGTGCTCACGCTTGACCGCGTCGAGAACCGCCAGCACCTCCGGATCCAACACCTCCCAAGGGCGGATTTGCTGCTCGATCATGTTGAAGCGAGCCTGTTCCATATCCATCGTCACGGCAGTCATAACATTCCTCATCCCAATAGCAATATCAGCACGATCTAATATTCGATCTCCAGCGAAATTATACCGCGGTATCTGCCACGCATCGCGTCTCCGCCTTCGCCGGGTGGTCGGCTGCTGCGACCGTGTACGCAAAAAAAGCGGCACCCCGAGGAGGCGCCGCTTTCGCTGTCGCTGCTGCCCTGTCTGGCTTTCGTGCCTACGCCGCGGCCAGACCCTTGATCTGTGCCGAGAGGCGACTCTTTTGGCGAGCAGCCTTGTTCTTGTGAATGATGTTTTTGTCAGCAATGCGGTCAATCACCGCCACTGATTCCTGGAAAATACTCTGGGCAGCCGTTTTGTCGCCAGCTACGATCGCTTTCTGAACGCGCTTCACGGCGGTCCGCAGCGTCGAGCGCAGGCCGGCGTTGTGGATGCGTTGTTTGACGCCTTGGCGGGCTCGCTTGCGAGCTTGTGCGCTATTGGCCATGAATGTTTGTCCCTATGAAAAAGCTGGTGAAGAGCTTGAAAGGCCGAGATTGTACACAGTCAGTCAGGCCGACGCAAGCGACCGGGGCTTGGATGTGCGTGTCCTGAAAGAAACATGTCCCCGGAGATGCAAAAAAACGGGCGCCAGGCGCCCGTTCCTTCTGCGACCGAAAAGAACCTAGAAGACGTGCGTCATGCCGGCGCCGATGGCGTAGTTGCTTTCGCCGACGGCACCAATGCCCGGGCTGCCGGCAGTGGTGATCGGTGCCAGTTGTGTTTGCATGGGCAGCGAGTACTTGTCGTTGCTGAAGTAGCTGTACGCCGCGTAGAGCGAGGTACGCTTCGACAGCGGGTAGCTATACATGGTGCCAGCGCCCCAGCTTTCGCCGTCCTTCATGGTCGTGTTATCCAAGGAAAGGTTGCCGTAGCTCAGGGAGGCCGTACCCGGGCCGACCGGTGCATTGACGCCGAGCGTCCATAGAGTGCTACCTTTGAAGGTGCCGGGAACCGCCTTGGTGGTCTGCGTGTACAGCTCTTGATAGCTTGCGAACAGCTTGACGACTTTGAAATCGTAGCTGCCACCCAGATACCACTCGTTGATATCCTTGCCCGTGTAATCAGTAGGCGTAGCGGGTACGCCGGTGATCGTGGTGCTCGGGGGGGTCGTCGGCGGGATGACCGGCATGACGACAAAGCCAGCGGATGTCCCGGGAATCACGACATTCTGACGACCCTGGTAAAGCAGGTCGACGTTGATCGGGCCATTGGCGTAGTTACCGCCAATGCCATACTTGGCGCCGTTATCCTGGCTCTTGGTGACGTCCTTCTCACCAAAGCCGTAGATCGCGCTGACGGTGAAGCCAGAGAAATTGGGCGAGGTGTAGGTGACGGAGTTGTCGAAGCGGGCGGGGCTGTTCGGGGTGATCGACATGCCGGACAGGACGCTGAGGTTCGACTGGATGGCGAGGTCGGTTGCGTCGAGCGCCGAGTTGCGTGCCGATGCATTGAAGCCCGGGGCGTACTGGCGACCGAGGGCGACGGTACCGAGTTTGTCGCTGGCGAGGCCAACGAATTGCTGGCGGGCGTTCAGGCCGCCGGTGCCGATGCCCTGGTTGGTGTCAATGTCCAGGCCGTATTCAAGCGTGAACACGGCTTTCAGGCCATTTCCCAGCGCTTCCGAGCCCTTGAAGCCAATACGGTTGCCAGCGCTGATGCCGGAAGAAAGACCACTGAAGGTATTGGTGCCGCCACCATTGGCCTTGCTCTGGTTGCCCGAGGAGTAGAGATAGCCGGCATCCACGACGCCGTACACGGTGACGTTGGTCTGGGCAAGTGCAGCGCCCGAAGCCAGGCCGGCAACTGCCAGTGCGATGAGTTTCTTTTGCATGATGAATCTCCTTATTGTTCCGAAAGACCAAGATTTAAATTTGCTCCGCCAAGTCAGTTCGCTGGCGAGAGAATTCCATGAGGCATTGCCAAGGATTCTCGCAAAGGGCCCGCGTGTGTGCAAGCTTGCGAGTGCTCATTTCCGTGTATTTGCGACGCTTGTTGTATTTTCGTCACACACTTCATCGGCTGCCACGTCGGCGATGGGTTCTCTGCACCAGCGGTGCGTTTCGTGCGCGGCGAGCAAAGCTCGGTCAGGCGAAGCGTCGGAAAAAAAACGGGCGCCGAAGCGCCCGTCTCAGGAACTAGATGACAGTCGTCAAATTAGAAGGTGTGACGCATACCAGCGGTGACGGTGTTGTTGGTCTCGCCGGGGTAGCCAACAGCTTGCGGCACGCCGCCGGGGGTGACGACATTGGCGGCCGGGATCTTCTTGTCGTTCTTGACCCAGATATAGCCTGCATACAGCGTCGTGCGCTTGGACAGGTTGGTCGTCCAGGCCAGGGTCGCACCTTGGCTGTCGCCATCGAGATCCCTGATCTGGGTGAAGTTCCGGTCCTTGTCGAAGAGAACCTGGCCATAGCCAAGATGGATATTGCTCGCTGCCATGACCGGGACCACCGCGCCAAGCGTCCAGACGGTGTTGTCATTATCCACGGCGGTCTTGTCGTTCTGGCCCTGATAGCTGGCCATGACCTTGACGACCTTGAAGTCATACGAAGCGCCGATATAGCCCTCTTCGATATTCTTGCCCGAGTAGATTGCCGGAATACCAGGGACACCGGTGATGGTGGTGGTCGGCGGCGTGCCCGGCACAACCCCAACTTTGAAGCTCGGGGAAACTGCTGAGCTGACTACGTTTTGACGGGTCTGCCAAACCAGGTCGACGTTCAGGCCGCCGTTGGAGTAGTTACCACCAAGGCCCCACTTGCCGTTGGCACTGGTGCTCTCGGTAACGTCTGCTTCACCGAAACCGTAGATGGCCTTGGCGGTGAAGCCGCTCCAGTTCGGCGAGGTGTAAGCGATGGCGTTATCCCAACGCGCCGGGCTGTTCGGGGTGATGGTGTTGCCAGCCCGAGAGCTCAGGAAAGACTGCGGATCGATGAGCGCGCCGCCAAGCGGGCTGTTGTTGACCGTTGCCAGATAACCGGGGGCATACTGACGGCCGAGGGAGACGGTACCCAGCTTGTCGCTGGCGAGGCCGACGAACTGTTGGCGAGCATTGAGGCCACCGGTGTTGCCGACGCCATTGTTTTCGTCAATGCCCAGCGAGTATTCGAGGGTGAACACGGCCTTCAGACCATTGCCCAGGGCTTCCGAACCTTTGAAGCCGAGACGCGAACCGCTCAGGATGCCGGACTGGATGCCGCTGAAGTTGGGGTTTGACATGCCGCTGGGGCGGTTGCCTTGGCTATAGACGTAGCCGGCGTCAGCCACACCGTAGATGGTGACGTTGGTCTGGGCAAGCGCGGCGCCCGAGGCCAGGCTGGCGACGGCCAGTGCGATAAGTTTCTTTTGCATGGTGAATCTCCTCTAGATTTGCAATCAATGAATCCAACTGGTGCTTCATCAAACTGGGCCTCTCGGTAATGACGAGAAGTTGGAGTGATTGTGGCAAAGGCCGATAAGCGCGGCAAGTTCCCCGAGCGCTTTAGTTGCTCGTTGGGAAGAGAGTGTTGGGTTTTTGCAACAGGCCCGGCAAATTGATTGCACTGGCAGCTTCGGGGCGGCGGGCGGTGCGGCTTGACTGTGCGCAGAGGTGGGCGTCCTGCGCGCTGGCACGCTCAGGAGAACAGCGCAGCGAGTGCTTCGCCGGGCTCGCCGGCGCGCATGAAGGCTTCGCCGACGAGAAAGGCGTTGACCCCATGGTCGCGCATCAAGGCAACGTCAGCGTTGGCGAGAATGCCACTCTCGGTGACCACGATGCGATCCTGCGGGATCGACGCCAGGAGATCGAGAGTCGTTTGCAGACTGACTTCGAAGCTGCGCAGATTGCGATTGTTGATGCCGATCAATGGCGTGGCGAGTTGCAGAGCGATTTCCAGTTCCTGGCTGTTGTGTACTTCGACGAGTACCGCCATTCCCAGGCTGTCGGCGATGGCTGCGAAGTCGCGCATGGCCGCCAGATCAAGGGCCGCAGCAATCAGCAGGATCGCGTCGGCAGCCATCGCGCGGGCTTCGAAGACCTGATAGCTATCGACCAGGAAATCCTTGCGCAATGCTGGTAGCGCGCAGGCGGCACGTGCTGCTTGCAGATAGGCGGGGGAGCCCTGGAAAAACTGCTGGTCAGTGAGCACCGACAGGCAGGCTGCGCCGTGGCGTTGATAACTCGCGGCGATCTCTGCAGGGCGGAAATCGGCACGCAGCACGCCGCGGGAGGGGCTGGCTTTCTTGATTTCGGCGATCACCGCTGGCTGCGCGGCGGCAATTTTGCCGCGCAGGCTGCCGAGGAAGTCACGGGTTGCGGGCTGCTTCTCGGCTGCCGCACGCAGCTCGACCAGCGGCGTGGCCTTCTGCGCCGCGGCAACTTCGTCATGCTTGACGGCAAGAATTCGCTTCAGGATGTCGCTCATCGCGGTGCTGCCTTGCTATCTTGTGGCCCGGCTTCTTCTTCGGTGTCTTCGAGTATCTCGTCAAGCGGCAACTGCAGCGCCAGCGACGCCAGTTCGACGTTTTCGCCAGCGCCATACTCATACAGCACCCAGTGATTGTCCGCGTCGCGACGGAAGACTTCGATTCGTCGTGCGGCCAGGTCGATCAGCACGTAGTCCTGCAGGCTGTCGAGCGTGCGATAGGCGGCGAACTTGCCGCCCCGGTCGAAGGCGGCGGTGGATTCGGAGAGGACCTCGGCGATCAGCAGGGGATGGCTGACATAGTCGGGCGTCAAGCGGTCGCGCGGGTCGCAGGTGACCAGTACATCGGGATAGAAGAAACAATCGGTGGCTTCGACGCGCGCCTTGACCGCTTCGACGAAGACGCGACATGGACCGCCTCTGAGCGCCTGGCGCAGGACGCTGGCCAGGTTCAGCGTGGCGACATTGTGCGACTGGCGCACGCCGACCGTGGCAAAGACTTCGCCAGCGACGTATTCGTGACGCTCGATCTGTGCCTCTTCCCAGACCAGGTAAGCGGCCGCATCGAAGTGCTTCTCAGTTTGCGGGATGGCCATGGCTGGTCTCCTTTGCCAAGTCGCTGATCAGGCGGAGAAGTCGCGGGTGAAGGCGACGAACTCGTCGAGCCTGGCCAGGGCGGCGCCGGCGGCGATGGCTTCGAAAGCACGCTCGACGCCTTCGCCCAGGGTGTCGCTGAGGCCGCTGACATAGATGCTGGCGCCGGCATTCAGGGCGACGATGTCACGCGCTGCGCCGCGCTTGTTCTGCAGGGTGGCCAGCAACATCGCTTTCGACTCTTCGACGTTGGCGACACGCAAGGCGCCTGGATCCTGAAGCGGCAGATTGAACTGCTCCGGGTGGATGGTGTATTCGTCGATACGGCCGTTTTTCAGTTCGCCGACCAGTGTTTCACCGGCGATCGAGATCTCGTCGAGACCTTCGCGGCCGAAAACCGTCAGCGCGCGCGAACTGCCGAGTTGCTGCAGGACACGCACCTGGATTCCCACCAGGTCGGGATGGAAGACGCCGAGCACCTGACTGTCGGCGCCGGCCGGGTTGGTCAGCGGGCCGAGAATGTTGAACAGGGTGCGCACGCCCAGCTCGCGGCGCACCGGCGCCGCATGCTTCATCGCGCTGTGGTGATTGGGAGCGAACATGAAGCCGATACCGACTTCGTCGATGCACTGTCCGACCTGCTCGGGCGTCAGGTTGATATTGACGCCGAGTGCTTCGAGGACGTCGGCGCTTCCCGATTGCGAAGAAACCGAGCGTCCGCCGTGCTTGGCGACCCGGGCCCCGGCGGCGGCGGCGACGAACATCGCCGCCGTCGATATGTTGAAGGTTTGTGCGCCGTCACCGCCGGTGCCGCAGGTGTCGACCAGATGCGAACGTGTGCTGGGCACGACCTTGGTCGACAATTCACGCATCACCTGCGCCGCGGCCGAGATTTCTCCAATGGTTTCCTTCTTGACGCGCAGACCGGTAATGATCGCCGCGATCATTACCGGCGTCACTTCGCCACCCATGATCTGGCGCATCAGGGAGATCATCTCGTCGTGAAAGATCTCGCGGTGTTCGACGATTCGCGCCAGTGCTTCCTGTGCTTTCATTTGTCGTGCTCCTCAAGGAAGTTTTTCAACAGGTCGTGACCCCGTTCGGTAAGGATCGATTCCGGATGGAACTGAACACCTTCGACGGCCAGGTTGCGGTGACGCAAGCCCATGATCTCGCCATCTTCGGTCCAGGCGGTGATCTCCAGGCAGTCCGGCAGCGAGTGGCGCTCGACAGCCAGCGAGTGGTAGCGCGTACAGGTGAGCGGATTCGGCAGCCCGCGAAAAACACCTTGATTGGTGTGCTCGACCGGCGATACCTTGCCATGCATCAACTTGTGCGCATGCACCACACGACCGCCGAAGGCTTCACCGATCGCCTGGTGACCGAGGCAAACGCCAAGCAGTGGAATCCGGCCGGCAAACTCGCGAATCGCCGCCAGCGAGATGCCGGCCTGTACCGGCGTGCAGGGACCCGGAGAAATGACCAGTAGCGCCGGGTCGAGACGGGCAATCTCGGCGACTGAAATGGCATCGTTGCGAAATACCCTGACTTCTTGCCCCAACTCGCCAAAATACTGGACGAGGTTGTAGGTAAAGGAATCGTAGTTGTCGATCATCAACAGCATATGGCGGCTATCCCTTTGTTCTGCATGGCCAGCGGTCCAGTTGTCGGGCGCAAGACCCACTTTGATAGCCGCTATTTCGATTGATACCCTCGTACCTATGGTCTCGAACCAGATGCACGAAAACGCCTATTGTCGCCCATATTGGCCGCGGCTCAAACCACGCTGGCGCCGCTCCAGCCCTCAAGCACGAACCGGCTGCCCGGCGGTAGTGTGACGCCGGCGGTTATCGCCTCGCCGGTAGCGGGTCGTTCTCGGGGTGCTTGAGGCGAAAGTCGCCGCTGCGGCGAGCCTGCTGAAGGGGATCGCTCAGGAGGCGCGTGCAGGAAACTCCTTGGCGTGCGCTAGGCCGGCGAGCGTTTTCCGGCGAGATCGATGCACGCCGGGTTGCCGATAGCGGTCAGGCGGGCGAAGCGCGCCCGGCAGCTTTCGCTCCGGCCGGGCGAAGTGAGGGGGCGGAGCGGCTCGTAGTCCCGTTGAAGTGGGCCAATGCCGATAGAGGCAAGTCCGCGGTTTGGCTGGCTACAGTGGTCATTGCGGCTTGCCAGCAGGATCGATGCCAGGTTAACTGGATGTGTTTCCCTGTGCCGGATTTCACTTTCGGCGTGCGCTTTTCTTTTTGGATCGTCTTCGAGCATACAAGCAGTCGATGAGCGAGGAGGCTCGAGAAAGGGGCATCAGCGAAGCCTGGTCGCCGCAGGGCTAGGTGCTTGTCTGTCGGTGCAGCGCACGAAATCCTCAAATGCTCCATATGTTGGCGTGCTACTACGGGAAGTTCCGCACAGATCATGATCGGTATCAGCGGTGTGCGATCGTCGCGGTGCTTCCGTTTGCCAAGCGAGGTCAAGCAGGGCCCAGTTCGCCATTAGCCGGCGTACCGGATGCAGACCGAGGTAAAGCCATGCGTTGGCGGTCACGATGTTGTCTTCCGCACGCAGCAGGCTGCCGTCGCGTGCAACGATGACGCCGTCGACGAGGTTTCCGCTGACTTCGGCAGTGGATTCCGGAAAACGCACGGTGATTCCCGCTGTATCGATCAAGGTGTTGTGGGTTAGTAAACTCGTTGCTGCCTTGTTGAGGTAAACCCCTTGGTCGGAGCAATAGGCGACCAAGTTGGATGTCATTACACCGCCCGCCTGCTCAACAATGCAACGACCGTCTCGGCAGGCATCCGAACTGGTTCCGCCACCGCCAAACGACATTCCGATGCGCCGCCCTGCGTGTCCGGAGAGTAGAAACTCACAAAGCACGACGTTACGCTCGATCCGGGTTCGCTCGCCGGCGCCCTTGGCGAACACTCCGTAACTCGTCTCATCGCCCCCGCTCTTGATGAAATCGGCGATCAGATTGTCCGTAATCGACCAGTCGTTGGCACCTACGACGTCGATCGGGGTAACCGGGTTGTTTGTCGACCGGACCCTGCCATTGGTAAGGCTGTTCCGCTCGACCCGGCCGTGATCCGGGAAGCGGCCGCCAGCGCCGTTCACCTTGAGGTGAGCATTAAAGTCCATGATCGTGTTGTTGCGCGCGACGAAGTGTGCGCCTGCCCCGACAACGTGGAAGGCGTGTTCGCACGCCGAGTCGTTTTCGCACACGCCAATAATCGTTAGATTCTCGAACGTCCAGTACGGCGCTTGCACGTGAAACCCTTCCACCATTTCAAACTCGAGCGTAACCAGGCCGGGCGCCGTTGCGCGAACGCTTATTTCTGCGCCAGGGCGACCCGGGCGTACCACCGGAATGCTATTTGCGCCCCTTATTCGGTAGGTGCCGGGCGCAATGGTGATCGCGTCGCCCGGCCTGGCGGTGGCGATGGCTCGAGTGAGTTCCTGGCTTGATTGAACAAGAACCTCATGCATAGCAGGCGATTCGCGGGCGAACGTCTTGATGGCTGTCTGTGCTCCCGCCCAATCCGGATAGCCGCGATGAGGGCCGTGTTGACCACGATCGGCTGTCATCAACAGCGTTCTGCTTGTTGCGCCGATCGACTCAACGAGCGGGTGATGCCCAAGTGAACGCCTTTCGATGTACGAGCCTAGCAAGCGCGGCGGGTACTCGAAATGCTCCAGAGTGCCCCAGATGGCCGCCAGAGCCGTGATGGAAATCACCACGAAAAACAGCAGCGTGAGCGATGCTCGACGTCTCTTTGGCCTGCTTGCTGGCGCGGGCGTTTTTCCGTGTGCTGCGCGGCGTTCTACCACGATGCTGTCCTCCCGCCAGGTGTACGAAGTCAAAAGGCCCTACGGCTCGCCAGTTAGCGGGCTGCCGCTCATCCACCTTTGGCCATCACTGCGCCACATTGGCGCCAGGGTAGCCCGATGCTTCGTATGCCCCCGGGGACTGGCTGCGTGTCGGGGGGATGAGCATCCGTCGGCAGGCTTCAACCATCAAACGCCGACTGGGAATCTTAGACTACTTCAGCTAATGCGTCGGGAAAATGCATACTTGTTTCGCGTCGACCCCGCCAGATCCGGGCGTGCGGCTTCCGTCGTGCTCAACGAACTGGTGATGCCGGCCTTGCAGCTGGGAGCATCGGCGCGACGATCGCCGCAAGCAGCATGCTGCCAGCGCGGCAGGAGGATGTCATGCCGATCGTATGAATCCGATAGCGAATCCCGCAGTTCGGGTGGCACGGCCTTGTCAACCGTGGTGCCTGAAAATAGCACCGGTTTCCATCGAGGTATAAGCCTGGACCAAGAGGTCGGCGAAGGAAGAAACGAGTTGATCATCCTGAAGGCCTTCATGCGACTGCCCTGAGGACGGTGCCGAGTGCAAGCCCTCGATCAGACCCCGGAGGACCGTCTCTTGAAGCCAAGCATCGCTCGCGCGCTAACCGGTTTCCGAGATTTGAGTGGACGCCGGTCGCGATCATCTGCTAATTTTGTTTGCCGTAGTTCAATAAATCGGGTACTTACGTGGCTGACGCGATGGAGGGCCGACGATGAGCAACTTGCCTGAAGATAATGGTTTTATCGGCGAATCAGTGGTTTTCCGGGAGATGTTGTCGATTCTCGCCAGGGTCGCCCGCTACGACACCACTGTCCTGATCAGCGGCGAAACAGGCAGTGGCAAGGAAATGGCGGCGCGTGCCGTTCACTATCAGGGCCAACGTCGGGATCGACCGTTCATCCCTGTCAATTGCGGCGCATTGCCCGATCAGTTGGTTGAAAACGAGCTTTTCGGGCACGCCAGGGGCGCCTACACCGATGCCCGCGAGAGTCAGCTCGGCCTGATTGCGCAGGCTGCAGGGGGCACCCTATTCCTTGACGAAGTGGATACGCTGACCGCCAAGGCGCAGATCAGCCTGCTGCGCTTTCTGCAGGATGGTCAATACCGTCGCCTGGGCTGCGGCGTGGTCGAGAAAGCCGACGTGCGCGTCGTCGCGGCCTGTAACAGTGATCTCGCGCAAGCGGTCGAACAGGGCGCGTTTCGTGCCGACCTCTATTATCGTCTTACGGCCATGGAGCTACACGTACCGCCGCTGCGCGCTCGCGGGCAGGACGCCGTGCTGCTGGCGCGGCACGTGATTGCCGAAGCCGCCAGTCAGTATCACCTGGCGGTCAAGGAGTTGCACGCCGATACTATCCAGTGGCTGCTTTCCTACGCCTGGCCGGGGAACGTTCGCGAGCTGCAGAATCGCATTCAGCGCGAGTTCCTGTTGTGTGATGAGCCGCAGATCCGGGTCGGCGAAACAGCGCCGGACAATGATCGTCGCCGGCAGCACGATCGCCGCTCCTTGCCGGCCAACCCGGCGCCACTCAATTTCAACGAAGCAAAGCAGCAGGTGCTGCAGGCTTTCGAGCGCGGCCAGCTGCTGCGCCTGATGTCGGAAAGCGCCGGCAATGTATCGAGCGCCGCCCGTCTGGCCGGCAAGGAGCGGCGCGCGCTCGGCAAGCTGCTCAAGAAGCACGGCATTGCGCCCGATGACTTCCGGCACACCTGAGCGGCGTCATGCTCGCCTTCCCGCGTTACCGTGAAAGTCGCCTCCGCGACTCACGAAGCTCCCTTCTCTCCCGCGCTGCCGCCGGCTGATTCGCCGCAGCTGATTTTCGGTTGCTGACTCGCCGAGGCGCGTCGCATCGCGTCCGCAGGAGACGTGGCCGCTGCCGCTGATTGCTGGCGTTGTTCACGCGCCTCTTTCCCCTAGCACGAACATTGCTTTAGGAAGGATGTCGTTGGACGTCCTATCAGGGAAGGGAGCCCATGCAGCCGCAGCCACGCCTCAGCGAGGTGGTAGACGCCATCATGCGTTACCTGCACAGCCATCCGGACGCTGCTGATACCGTTGATGGCATTTGCGAGTGGTGGTTGCCCAAGCATTGGCGAGTCGATGCTCGCTACGTTGAAGCGGCTCTCCTGCGCATGCAGGTGCAGGGCCTGGTGCGGTGCCGCGAGAATGCCGACCGGCATGTCATCTATCTGCGGGCCGACAACCCATCGGCACGCATGAGCGGCCAATAAGTAATTGTTTTTGTTGCGACCGGTGTCCGCTGGTAGCGTAGTGATGCGCGTCGGGTGGGGCATAAATGACCCGCCCGGGTCGAAATCGACACACTGCGGCTTCAGCCATCGTTTGCGTCATTGGCGAACGGCATGGGCGGCATTGGGGCGGCCAAGTGAGCACTCGGCGAGTGGCAGAGGGCTCGTCGAGCGGCTGCTGCAGCGGGTCGCTGCAGACCCACTCTCCTCCTCGCGCCGGCAAGCGCTTCCAGAAACGGCCGCCGATACATGTACTTAAATCGCCCGCGATAGCTGGCACGCGGTTTGCTCCTAACCGTTGGTAGGACCTTCTTGGAAGGGCGCGGCAGAGCGTCGCGTGCTGTGCAATCTGGCGGAGGGCGTGGCAAGCCAAGCAGGCAATTTCCCTCGGGAGGACGATGGCAAACGTATTCGGGGTGCATTCGGTGGGGAGTTCGATTGCGACCTTTCTGCGCAATACCTATCCGGCGGAAATCGGTGGGCGGGCTCTGCCGGCCTGCGATTTCGAACTGGTGAGCGCCGGACAACTGGCCAGCGATAGCGACGAGCGCAACCGCATCACGCTCTTCCTCTACCGCCTCTCCGTGAACGAGCATTCCCGGCAAAGCGCGCATCTGCGTGCTTCCGAAAGCCGCCTCGCGCCGCTCGGGCTGGATCTGCACTACCTCATGAGCAGCTGGGGAATGACGCCTCAGGATGAGCAGGTGGCGCTCACCTGGGCGTTGCGGCAACTGCATGAATTCCCGGTTCTCGATGCCTCGTCGCTGACGCCCGATGCCGGCTGGGCGAGCGACGAGGTCATCCAGATCGTGCCCTCGGAGCTGGCCACGGAGGACCTGATGCGCATCTGGGATGCCGTCACGCCCTCCTATCGACTGTCGGTATCCTACGTGGCGCGACTGGTACGCATTGACCCGGACAGCGACGACGCGCAGTTCCGTCCAGTGCTCAGCGGGCGCTTTGCTTTCGGTGAGGGAGCGTCGTGAGCGTCGCCCGTCAGTTTCGCGAACTCCACGAACTCGAACGCCTTGAGTGGCGGGTACTCGGTGCGCTGCGGCCGGTCGATGGAACGACCGGCATCGCTTTACGCGGCCGCCTCGAAGCGTCTGCCGTGGGCGCGCGCATTGCCCGCAATCGTAGCGGCCTGTATGTGATCCACGAATGGTCGCGCCTGCCCACTCACGCTGCAGCTTTCGAGGCGCCTCCGGCCCTGCCGCTACCCGGCAGCGAGCAGCTGGCGATCACCTTGCGCGATCCCTCCGGGCGCTATCTGCCACGCCTTGCCACTCTGGCGCTGCCGCGCGACCCGCAGGCCGTGGGTAGCGATTCCCTCTTCACCGCGGTTGATATTCCGCTCTATCCGAGCGCCGCTGCTGGCCTGGGGATCAACTGGACTGCCGTGCGCGCGAGCATTACCGACAACGCCGACGGCGCTGCTCTGGGTGGCGCGCTGCTGCGCGTGGTTGTCGGCAGCGCGGTACTCGCGCGCGGCATGAGTGACTGGCGTGGCGAGGCCCTGGTGCCGGTGGTCGGCGTGCCAGTGACCACCTGGTCGGAGGACGAGGACGCGGTGGTAGTGAGCAGCATTGCGGCCAGCGTCGAAGTCTATTTCGACCCCGCGCGGGGTACGCGTACGCCAATCGTTGATGTCCGTGCCGGTCGCCAGCCGGCGGCGACGCCGCTGGTGGACCCGGCCGATATCGAAACCCGTCGTGCAGCCCTGGCGACGATGCAGCAGAACGTCAGCCTCGCCGCGCGAGGTGCCCTGAATCTCAACCTGGGCCTTGATCTGCCGTAGGCAGAGGGTCCGAAATCCGGGCAACCATGGCCCGGCACGCTCGATCGAAGGAGACCTGCCATGCCCGAGTACCTAGCTCCCGGCGT
>JEMX01000025.1:0-132 GCA_000585055.1 Candidatus Accumulibacter appositus | reverse complement strand
CGCGCACGCGGTGCGCGCCTTCTACAACGAAGGCGGTTCGCGACTCTACGTCTCCCGCGCAGTCGGCGCCGGGGCGGCGACCGCCAGCGGGCAGGTGACGCCGGACGGCAACACCGCCGACGAGGCGGTGCA
>JEMX01000024.1:11777-11938 GCA_000585055.1 Candidatus Accumulibacter appositus | reverse complement strand
GATCTCATCGGCTTGCACTTCGGTTTGGGGACGTGGATTCGCAACAACCTTGGTCTCCATTCGGGAAACGGACGGCTGCTGGAATCAACGGGCACGCGGAATGCCGATGATGCGTCCCTGGTGATCATAGAAGCACTTTGGCGTCGTCTGCGCGAAGACGT
>JEMX01000024.1:11417-11633 GCA_000585055.1 Candidatus Accumulibacter appositus | reverse complement strand
AGGCGCTGGTGGTTCATTCGGGATCGCAAAGCGTGAGAGTTGCCAGCCTCTACCGATGGGGATTGATTCCGGTCTGGGCCAAGGACACCACCAGCGGCGCGAAACTCATCAACGCCCGTGGGGAGACCGTCGCGGAGAAACCCGCTTTCCGCACCGCCTTTCGTCGCGGCAGATGCCTTGTGCCTGCCAACGGTTTCTACGAGTGGAAGTCCGTTC
>JEMX01000024.1:11035-11256 GCA_000585055.1 Candidatus Accumulibacter appositus | reverse complement strand
CGCCAATTCCTTGATGATGCCCATCCACGACCGGATGCCCGCGATCTTGTCCGCCAACGATTTCGACGAATGGCTGGACCCGGCCAACACCGATACAGAAACGCTGCGGGCTATGCTTCGCCCTGCCGAATGTGGCGATATGATCGCCTACCCAGTGAGCCGGGCGGTCAATTCGTCCCGCAACGATTCCTCAACGTTCGTGGAACGTGTATGAACCAGCG
>JEMX01000024.1:405-10863 GCA_000585055.1 Candidatus Accumulibacter appositus | reverse complement strand
TAATCGATGGTTACAACGACGACCCGCGCGAGCTTTTTGAGATTCCCGAGGTGCGAGCGTACCTCAAGCGTCTCGACCAGGAGTGGCCCTACTGGTTCTTCTTCCTCTCCCAGGCCGACGACTCAATCCAGATGCTGGAAAGNNCCTGTGCGACACGATCGAGGTGATCCCCGGCGTGGCCTCCATCGATCTCGAGCAGATGGATCATGCGCTGACGCGCCACTTCGGCGCCATGAATCGACTGCGTCAGGAACTGAACTGCGTCAGGAACTGAACCTGCCCGAAGAGATCTGTGGGCAGATCGCCGAAGGCGTGATCAGCCTAATCCACAACGCCGCGGTAGAAGGGATTGAGGGTGAGGACTACCGCTAGCCGCGCCTTTCGGCATGCTTGAGCTTGAGCGCTTGCTCTTGGTAGAAGAAGCGCCGTCAAGGGGCCGACCGAGGTCAGCTGTCGGCCCGGAAGAAACGGTCGCGACTTTTCTCAAAAGCCAACGTCGACCTGCAGCGATCAGCCAAAAGCGGTCATTCGGCTACGCAGGTGACTTTCTTCGCCTGACCGGCCGCTACGCGGCGGTAAGCAGCCGGTGGGCGCAGAATAGCGTCGGTCGGCAACCGGCCATTTGCTGCCGGTCGAGGTGTAAAATATCCAGCAAGAAAGCTGACGGTCGTGACCGTCAACAAGCGGCCAACTTATGTCGCTTGCGAGTGGTTGCTTTCCGACGACATTAATGTCAACTTGAGTTGCGGTAATATGCCGGGGCGTGATGCTGGCGCAATGCCGGTTTCTGCCATCGAAGAACATTAAATGCATTTCTGTTTAGTGCTGTGAGCAATTATCCCATGGGGCTTGCCAACCGGAATGTGGCTTTATACGCTCGAAACCAGTCGGGAAATATTCAGAAAACATTTTTTAATCAGGGCAACATCCATAAGATGGAAAACTACGCGGACGCTGCTCTACGGCATTGGCATGACGCCAGATTGCTTGAGAGAGAAAATAGTGTAGAGAATGCGGATCACCTTTATGGGTTTGTGGCGGAGTGTGCCATTAAAAAAGTATTGGTCGTACTCCCTGCTTTTTCCACCACAGGCATGCTGGGAGATGCTTATAAGGTACACGTCAACATTCTGTGGGAAAAAGTTAATTATCAGAGCTTGCAGAAATCCTATCCCGCACTTTCTGCGCTGCTCAAATCAACTAATCAATTTTCCGATTGGCATGTTAATCAGCGCTATTTTGCAGACAGAGCAATATCCAAACTGGCGATGGAATCACATAAGAAAGCAGCAACTCGACTTCTCGGTAGTGTTAATATAATTGGAGTCAGACGAGCATGACATCAATTCGATTTGATGAGGTTATTCCAGCAACCATAGATATACTCAATAAACATGTTGCTAGATGCTCATTTGAAACAACGATGGTCCGAGACAGTTTTGGCGCTTTGACGGTCGTGTTGCCAGATGACGCGTTAACGGGCGCGGGCGTCTGGAATAACTTAGCTTTGCAATTACACCAAGCGTTAGGGGTATATAGCCCTGGTGAAGGCCAAGTTCTTTTGAGGCAGAAAGATCTCATTGATGCTTCCGATATATTTGAATCGCCAGATCGTGTCCACCTTGCTGATCTACCGAACACTTGGCTGGTGGACCGTTTGCAGACCAATCAGGACTGGTTGCGTGAGCCTTTTGTTCAGCGTCCTCCGATACGTACCGCAGTCGCATTCAGCATCAAGGGAGGTGTAGGCCGCACGACAGCTTTTGCTTTGTGGGCGTGGTCTCTTGCACGTGCAGGTAAAAGTGTTCTGCTAGTTGATCTCGACTTGGAAGCCCCGGGCGTTGCCGGTTTGTTGCTGAGTAAAGACCGAATGCCCGATTACGGTTTGGTGGATTGGCTGATTGAGGCGTTGAACGGGCAAGCTGATGAAGCTCTGTTGCGAGACTGCCTAGTTGATTGTGCTTTGGCCAGTAACACGCCAGGACGAATTCAGGTGCTACCAGCTTTTGGTACAAAAACCAGAGAATACGTCAATAAGCTGGGGCGCGTTTATATGCCTACCTTCGCTCCGGAAACTGGTAAGTTTATAGGTTTAGCGGAACGGTTATTGCTGTTGCTGGAACAGTTGTCCAACCTGTCAAATAGACCAGATTTGGTAATGCTTGACAGCCGCGCAGGCCTTCATGATATAGGCTCTGCTGCCGTGACTCGTTTAGGTGCTGAGACTTTTATGTTCGCACGCGATGATTATCAGAGCTGGCAGGCTTATGCTCATCTGTTTGAGCAGTTAAGCCACTCGAGGAGCGTTGCTGTGGGCATGAACGACGACGATCTGCGGTGGCGTTTGAAGATGGTTGGTGCGCAAGTTGACACTACCGAATCAGCGAAATTGAGATTTACAGAGGCCTCATATAGTGTTTGGAGCGACAAGTTATATGATGAAGGCACCACCCCAAATGAAGAAATAGAACTGAAGGCACTCAGCAAACCGATCCCTCAAGTGTTCGACCTCAAGGACGATAGTGCGCCTCACTTCCCATTGTTCGTTCAATTTGATTCAAGAGTTAAAGGGTTCGACTTAGTTAATCTAGAAAACCGCCCCGACTGGAATGTTATTGAAACTGCGTTTGGTGGTTTCTTTGCTGGGGCAGCCGCGCGGACATTTCAGAATGGTGTTGACTCAAGTGAGCCCCAGAAATGACACAACCAGAATTCCATTTTGATCCCGCAGCCCTCAGGCAGGCGCTTAGTGATTTACCACTAACTACTGCTAAGGAAAATCTTGATCCGCCAAAACTGACAGAAATATATATCCCCGCGCAGCACAATAAGGCGTTACTGCCTGAAGTCAGCATCGTGGTAGGAATGCGAGGTGCTGGAAAAAGCTTCTGGACTGCCGTATTGGCCAACGACAAGACTCGCGAGCTCGTTTCTAACGTTGCTGGCATTCAGCCGGGCTCTAATTTATTCGTCAAGGTTGGTTTTGGTCTAAGCGAAGACAATGAGGATTTTCCCACCAACAAACGAATAAGCTCACTAATGGATCAGGGCTGTACTGCGGATGATATTTGGCGTTCAGTCTTGCTCAGGCACGCATTAAGTGCGTTGGAAAAACCATTGTCTTTTGCTGATAGTGTGGATGCTTCCGCGCTTTGGGTTGTAGCAAACCGCGATCAGGCGGATCGATATTTGGCGGAGTGTGACCGAGAATTGTATCATCAGGAAAAAGTGCTGCTGCTACTTTTCGACTCTTTGGATCGTTTGGCAAAGGATTGGGGACGTATTCGAGAACTACTTTCTTCTGCTCTGCAACTTGGCTTGGAGTGTCGCACTAGGCGAGCTATTCGTTTCAAGTTTTTCTTGCGCCCGGACATGGTTGAAGAAGATGATGAAATTTGGCGTTTTGCCGACAGTTCGAAGTTACTTCACAGTATGAATCCATTGACGTGGCGGCCAAACGATTTGTTTGGTTTGATATTGCTCCACTTGGCTAATTCAGAATCTGTTGGCTTGCAATTCAGGAATGCTATTAATCGACAAGAGAATGTTCAATGGCGCGAAGTCGATAACGTGTATCTATGGCCACGAGAATTAACGGCCGGTGACCAGCCGTTGCGCCGCATCATTGAGGCTCTGGCTGGGCCCTGGGTTGGTACAACTGCCAAGCGCGGGTTCACATTCACCTGGATACCCACCCACTTGTCGGATGCAAAGGGGGGGCTCAGTCCTCGCAGTATTCTCCTTACGTTCCAGCATGCGGCTCAATGGACTGCGGATAATGAACCAAATCATAAGGCGGCTTTACACTACGAGGGGATTAAACAAGGCGTAGTAGAGGCTTCAAAGATTAGAATCGGCGAGATAAAAGAAGATTACCCTTGGGTCGGCCCGCTGTTGGGTGCATTAGAAGGTGAAACTGTTCCGCTGACGACGAGAGAATTGACTGCAACATGGACAGAAAGCTGCATCAAAGCATCACTCGACGCTGCGAAACAAAAAAATCGGTTGCCTCCCCGGCGATATAGTAACGACCCTACTCGCAAGGGGGATGTGCAGGCGTTGGTGGACGATTTGGTAGAGCTGGCTGTTCTTTATCGCACTGAAGATGGGCGATTTAACATCCCAGATATTTTTCGTGTCGGCTTTGGTATTAAACGAAAAGGCGGCGTCAAACCGCCGCGTTAACCGACTCGGGCGCCAAACTTAATAAAAGTGACAGGCTAACCTTGGCGAAGGATCGTTATCGAGCAGCGAATTTCGATGATGCTATGTCTCTTTCGGGTTATTTGGAGATTCAGTGTCGCTAAGTTGCTTGCCGGATATCTGCCGTTCGCCAAGGGCAGCAATGGGTCGATTGCCGTCACCAAAAACACGAAAGTTCAGTGGCCGCTCCCAAGCCACAAGCGGCCAGCCAGAACAGTTACTGCTGAGGCCGAGCGCCAAAGGCCGGACCCGACTGAGAGCCGTCGTTCAGATTCTTCAGGCCACTGGCAGCGATCGACCCAGAGCTGACCTTCATCCAGCCGCCTGCTGAATCGCAGGTCACAAAGTAGAGCTGCCGTTCCAGGCGAGTGCTCACTGGCAAGTGATCGGCCTGAGCGGTCATTCTGCTTCAGCCCTGCCAATGGCCGCTACGAATCCGCCACCGGTCAAATGACGCTTGGCACTCCCCACTATTGCACGACTCGAAATCAAGGCGCAATCGATTTATCCAGCATGTTGACCAACTGAATTCGCAACCACTCACCGCTGAGTCGGATCTGTTTGATCGGCAATAGCCTCTCATAGCTATTGCGTATGTCGCATCCCCACATCGGCAATCCCGGACCGAATTGCCTTGACGACGAATTTGGCGGAGAGCAGGCACCCGATTCGATGGAATTGATCGCCCTTATTCTTGTCCCCATCATCAACGACGGCTTTGGCCGCAAAAAAAACAGGTCTGTTAGCTGCGTGCCTCGCCGCCTCATAGATCGAGTAAATCTCCATATCGAAGCCTGCCAGCTTTCGTTGTCCTGCCGCGAGGAAAGACGTTTTTCCGCTTTCCGCAATGACCGCGCTCCCACTACTAGTAACGGCCTCGGATCGGACGTTGCATGAAAGCCTCTCCATCCCATCGGGAAGCTCCGATCTCCCGGCGTTTAGCCCTTCCACAAGAGCCCCAATCAGCCCCGCTTCAGAACACAGCTCGACCAGCTTGCTCTGGACGCCTACATCAAGCTGCACATCATAATGTTCAGACTTGAAACCCGCGTCACTCCACTTTCCCGCGTCATGCTGGTGGCAAATTTGGGTGACCAGCAAATCATATATTCCCGACTCACCTGGTATTCCGCCACAAATCCCACTCATGCAGATCAGACGAGGCTCGAAGCGCTCCAGTGCCATGGTCGAAACGACCGCTGCCGCGACAAGACCCATTCGGTGGGCACGGACGATCACGCCCCTGTATTCGCCAATCTGGACCTCTCGGCAAACGAGACCTGAAATGGTCTTGACCGGGCCACAGCGATCGGCCAATTGTTCGTAGGCAGCAGACTCCTTTTCCAACGCGCAAATGATGACGAACCCAAACTTCTTTTTTGGTTGCGCCGCCTTGAGCTTGATTTTCAGAGCTTCTTTCCACTCCCTGTGATCATTGAAGGGGATCACGTTAATGTCGACCTTGTTCAGGTCGAACACGAAATCCTCTGATCCACCTGTGTGGCGTGTAAGCACGATTGCAGGCGTGGAGAATGACTTGCTCTCGTAGTCGCGGGTTGTTTCTACCAGTTGCTCATGATGATCCTCTACGGTGTCGTCTTTTCCTGACCTAGGCACTAAGAGGTCGAGGAGGATCAGATCAAACTTCGTATTGAGTATTGCGCGCGCATAGTCGTACCAATTCCTCTCTCGCTGGATGTCTGCGTCGGGAATGATTAGACGGATCTCGTTTTGAATCTCCTCGTTTTTGCCGTCCTCATCCTCTAAGATCAAAATCTTCATAATTGCTCCAAGATGGAATTGACTTCGGCTTTCCATCGATTGTTGTTTTCGAAATACCTCACGCAGCCAGCTACCTTGATCGCAAATTTTTCGAGAATTTCCCGCCGCGCTAATTCCACTGGAACCGGAGTGCCCTCTATCTCAATGTCTGGGTACTGCGTAAGGATGATGCATGCCGTATTACTTCCTGAGTGCTCAATTTCAAACAGCACGTCTAGGCCACCTGACGCCAACGGGAAAGGAGAACCCGCGCCGGCTTCTGGTTCATGACTGTGGATCGACATGTCGATGATCGCCAAGTCAAAGGTGGACGACGCTAAGAACGACGTAGCTGTGGATAGCGCTTGGCATTCCACGGTGTCGATACGCCCAGAAAAAACATCCATTAGATGCGAACGTATGCTATCCATCTTGAACGGATCGTCTTCAACGATCAGGCATCGAATGCGTTCAGTGTTCGAGAGCATAGGCAAGTCTCACCTTGACTTCGTTACCAACGACTTCGTACTGCTCGAGGAAGAAATCATGGCGTGCATGGGCGAGCAGCATAAGCTTTGAAATGCCGCTCTTTCCTTGATATAAATTGGCATCCTGAAAGTTGGCCTTCTTTCTTCTCTCAATAATAGCAGAAACCTCGATTGGGTTATCTGATGACCGAATCGAAGAAGATATTTCGACGATCAACTGCTTTTCCTTTCCCGGCGGAATTACGAAACTCCTCCGAACAGGGCGGCTGCGTTCGCCGTGCTTTGCTGCGTTAGCAACAACAACGGCAAGCGAGTCGTAGACGATGTGATAGACGCCGCCAACCAACTCAATATCGCCGTTGCTGCTCTGGTCTTCTTGCGGATTGAATTCAGGGATGGTGTCCTTCACCTCGGCGACGATGGCGTCAAACAGCAAAGACAGAGATGCTTTGGGCGCTACAATCGTTGGTCGCTTGAACCAGCCGAACATCGCGGCGAGCTTACGGTCGATGGTAAGAACCAGGTCACGACGGAATGCATCCGCGAGCTTGGCATCAGTTGGAGCTGCGCTCGGAAGTAATTCGTTTTCCAGGAACCGCAGATTCTTCAATGGCGTCTGCTGCGCCTTTAGGAACCTAGTGACATTAATCAGGTCACCCTCGGCAAGCCTCCAACAATAGTCGATGATGATCTGGTCGATACCTATCACCGACTTCGTCTCAGTGTAGTTGATGCTTATGTTCTTGACCGCAGCACTCAATATCTCAAGCTTGTGAGTCCCGTACACCTCGGGCTGCAGAAGACCAAGAGGCTTAGCTTTTGAATACACGTGCAAGCGATCCCTAATAATCTCTTCAATTGCTTTATTGTAAGCATCTTTCCAAGAATTCCATTTCGCTGTGAAAAGCGGGGAGCGGAATAGTAGTTGAAACTTCTCGTTCTTTTCGATCTGGTTTATAATGCTGGAGTACAGGTGTCCGTGGAAGGTGCCATGCCGAATTCTCCGGCCGATGTAGGATGCGATCCCGAAAACCGAATTCGAGCAGAACGCGTTGTAGCATTGCTTCATTACTAGCGAAAGAATCGTTTCATTGCAATTTACGCAAATCCCTTTCTTGCCCGAGCCAGTGGATGTCAGCGCACTGTTAAGCTCGATCATCATTTCGTCTTCAATCCAGCACGAAAATCTCGACGGATCTACATAGATCCGATGATCATCAATTTCATTTCGAACCCGATTGAGTTGATGATCGATTCGAACTGCCCTAGCGCGTTGAAGGTAATGCTCGTCTATGGTGAAACGGGCCATCCACTCGTGGAGTGATGCTCGTACTTCTGGGATATCAGCCCGGTGCGGCACAAGCTTGTTCAGTTTTGCGAGGAAGTCCTCGGTGGCAATGTCATAGATATACGTAGCGACGGCTGGGTGGGTGGACTCGGAGGCTTCGACGAGTTTGACGAGCGATCCACCATGGTCCTTAATCGTAATGTCTTCCAAAAGCTTTCTGAGATGAAAGCTATCAAGTTCATTCTTGCTCCGCTTGGCTAGAAGCAGCAGCAGGATCAGTCTAACCAAACCATCCTTCGCCAGCCTTGCTGCCGTCCGAACAGCCTTTATCGGAACGGTCCGTGCAAGATCGCGCGTCAGCCCCATGAGGGTGAGCAGGTCCTCCCTTTCGAAACCGATTTGCCCGTCGGAATGGTAGAGCCAATAGTTGAACATTGCCGACCGAGTTGCCCCACCCGACAGCTCAAGCTTTGCCAGGGATCTGTATGGGTGTTTTGTGAAAGGCCCCTTCCCTACTAGATCGCTTAGCGTCGCATTGCCGACCCAATCATGCAGTGTTCTGGCAAACCCGTCGGGTAACTCGTCGACATCTTCTGTTGATGTGTCGTAATAATTGTCTAGAAGGGCGCGATATTGCCGAACCGGTTCATACTCAAGCCATGCGCTGCATTGCTTAAAGAATGCATACTCACTCTCGTGGTCATCAGCATCGTAGGTGGCAACGAGGCGCTCAAAAAGATTTGCCTGCCCGAGTTTGTTCGCAATCTCTTCGATAGTTGGGTAATCTTCAATTCGGAACAGGTGCGAATTGAACTTTGCCAATATGATGGCATCGACGAGTGAGCATTTCTCAACTTCTAAGAGGAATGCAGCTAGGTCGTTTCCTGTTTTCGCAAAGGGCTGAACAGGGAGACGGGATACTGTCCTGCTATACCGGTTAATCACCCCCCGATCCGAAATGTTCAGGATTGACCTTTTGATCGTTACATAGTTTTGATCAACTGAGTACGAGTGGATGAGTGAGCTGACCAAGACCGCTTTAAGGTCGGCCTGCTGGAGCAGTTCCTCGATCTTCTCGTCTGCTTTTCCCTCAGGGCGGTTCTCCCGAATCAGGACAATTCGGCGAAGGATTGCGTGGCTCCAACCATCCTGCGCAATGGAGTCGCAAATGAGCTGCCGGCAGTATTCGACGTCGCCGATGGCATACGCTTCGTCTATTCTATGGAAAGACGTCGCAACACGAAGTAGTCTCGCCTTGAATGCAACTGCATTGGTCTCGATGATGCCAAGGAGTTCTTCAATGCCGACCCTGCGGTGGGCTTGGAGAGAGTCCTTAAATGGAGGGTTCATCGGAAAGGGTATTGATCTCCGTACTGCTTTAAGCGGCACCGAGCTACTGAGAATTTCTTCTAACGCATTTGCTTGGTCTTTGCCCAGCCTGCCACGGAGGTGCGCAAGAGCGTTGATTGCGTTGACCTCGCCGTCGCTGAGGATCGCTCGAAGCTTGTTTCTGGATTTTTTGTCAAGCCGCTTTATTTCTTCGAATCTGCTCATCAATATATTTCCTGAAAACCGCCACTGCCCTGCCTGATTCTCCAGGCCACCCATTTCCGGATAACGGCGTCTGGTTGGGTGGTTGAAATCCTTGTTTCCTGAATGTCAGAGAACCTGGTTACCCAATCTCGAGTGCCGAAGGACTTCATTGTAATGCTGATGGCTTGACTGTTTGCACCCGTCGGATGGTAGCGTTCAGAAAAAAATAAACAGCTGGCGTTCTTTACGTGATGGCGCTGAGGGGCTACTCCCAGATGCCTTGCCGACCAACGGGGAAAGGAAGCCGAACGTCCGCATCGGCCGAGTTGTGTGCATTGGCCCTGTGGCAGCTTGCGAAGTACAGCAGCCGTTCAGATGGCTGCTTGCCGGAATCATCGAACGACCGCAATTGGCCGGCTGCCGACCGACGCCATTCTGCGCCCACTGGCTGCTTACCGCCACGTAGCGGTCGGTCAGGCGAAAAAAGTCACGTGCGTAGCCGAATGACCGCTTTCGGCTGATCGCTGCAGGTCAACGTTGGCTTTTGAGAAAAGCCGCGACCGTTTCTGCTCATCGCTGAAAGCCACCAAATGAGGCCTCCCTCAGGCCTCTCAAGACAGTGCTCATCTACCCATCGCTAGGCCACGCGGGCGTTGCCACGCACGAAAGCGCCCTTTCTTCGACCCGCAACCCCGCTTCGACTTTCCGGTCACCTCGCAAGTCCACCCACACCGACCTGCTCGTCCGCAGACTTATCTTGGCGCTTCGCTTGCCGCTGCAGAACTTGCTCACCGACGGCGAACAGAAGGAGCCGTGGCAAGCGTGCTCCCATTCATGGCCAGCGACAGGCGGATCTTTCGTTGACGAGCCGAGAGTACTTGACGTCGTCGACGTTCGTCCCGGCGCGCCCAACGCGACCCGGACAATACCCGTGTTGGAATATCGATTTGCGAAGACAATAGGCCTTCCAAAGGACGAAGACCGATGCCCGAAACCCCTGAACAGGCTACCGAACGCTACCTTCGCAGCGGCGAGCACGATGCCCACTTCCGCGCCTGGCCGGGGAACGACTTCCTCGCCCGCATCCACGGCGGCGACGCCGCGCTGCGCGCGGCACTGATCGCCGCGGTCCATAGCCGTACCGTGCACATCGCATTCCCGGAAACAGTCGCCAACATCGACGTC
>JEMX01000024.1:0-125 GCA_000585055.1 Candidatus Accumulibacter appositus | reverse complement strand
CGGCAGCCTCTTTCGACGCGCCTGGTCGCTTCGAAGACTTCCTTGTGCACGAAGCGGCGCACGTTTTCCACAACTGCAAGCGCGAGACGATCGGGCTACGGGAGACTCGGACGCGTGAGTGGCTG
>JEMX01000023.1 GCA_000585055.1 Candidatus Accumulibacter appositus | reverse complement strand
AGTCCACCGGCGCTCGCCTGCCCGGCTGCCAGGGCGCCAGCGCAGACCGCCACCTTCGCCGCCGTACGGCAGCATTCAGCCATCGAAACTTGCCACTTCGTCATCTCACCACCCCTCGTTGAACAGTCGTCAATGTCGCCCGGACGCCAGCTGGTGCCGATCGCTGGTCACTCCCAGGAGCTTGCCCGGCGACCCAGGCGCTTATCGCCAGCCGACTCCACGACGCCCGACACCGACGCCGTGGAAGCCGACGCCCACACCTCCGCCGGGACCGATCCAGTCAATGAACAGGGAAGTCGGGCCACCTGCGGTCGGCATCTTTCCTTCGACCAGCTTGTAACTGTACACCAGGTCCTTGCCTTCGACGACCGGCTTGCTGATCTCGATCACGGTCAGCGTGTTGGCCGCCTGCCCCGGTTCGTAGACGGACAGCGTGGCGTTCGGCGGATCCTTGCTGAAATTGTTCGGCCCGGCGGCTGCAGTCCACTCTTCGAGATACGCCGGCAGGGTGATGTGCCCGGCGACGCGCACCGGGCGATCCGAGAAGTAGATCGTCTGTGGCGAGACGTTGACCAGGCGCAGCGTCTTGCCATCCGCTTTCAGGCTGTCGGCGCTTTGCACGAACATCAACTGAACCTTGTCCTCCGCCGCACTCGCCGGATTGAGCAATGCGCCAAGCGGGAGCGCAGCGGCCAAGGCCGCGGCGGCCATGAATTTTCGTCTTGCTTTCATCTTCTTTCCTTTCGTGCGCAGTGAATGAGGTGGAACCTGCCGTCACCCGCGCCTGCAGGCGCGATCGACGAGCTGCCGCGTCAGCGCAGCGGCCACAGCCACCGGCCTTACTGCGTCAGCTGGTTGAGAATTTTCTTCTTCGCCGCCTCGTAGTCGCTGGCGCTGATCAGGCCCTGGTCGTAAAGCGACTGCAGTTCCTTGAGCCGTTGCTGCGGCGTCTTGGTCTGGCTCGCGTTCGCCGCGGCCTGATCGGCGGCCGCCGCCGCCTGCTGCGCCGATGCCGCGGACGCATTGGCGGCCGCCTT
>JEMX01000022.1 GCA_000585055.1 Candidatus Accumulibacter appositus | reverse complement strand
CCGCGGCTGTCGCCGCTGTCGGCGGCCGGCGTGGCGCTGGCCACGCTGCTGCTGGTCGTGCTCGGCAACCTGGCGGTCTGGGCGTTCGCGCAACTGCTCTTGCCGATCGCCGGGCTGCTGGTGCTGGTGCTCGGCTTGTTCGCCCTGCAGCTGTTCGTCGGCTATTTTCTCGAACAGCGGGGAAAGCGGCGTCTGGCCCGGCTCTTTGGCCAGTATGTGCCGCCGGAGTTGGTCGAGGAGATGAGCCGCGATCCGCAGCATTACAGCATGGCCGGGCGCAGCGCCGAGCTGACGGTTCTTTTTGCCGACGTGCGCGGCTTCACCACCCTTGCCGAGAGCATGCCGCCGGGCGAGCTGGCGCAGTTGATGAACGATTACCTGTCGGCAGTCACCGACGTCATCCGTGCGCATCGAGGGACTCTCGACAAGTACATCGGCGATGCGGTGGTAGCTTTCTGGGGTGCGCCGGTCGCCGATCCGCAGCACGCGCGGCACGCGGTCATGGCCGGGCTGGCCATGCAGGCAGCCTTGCAGCGGGTGAATCAGGACTTCGTGGCGCGCGGCTGGCCGGCGTTGCAGATCGGCATTGGCATCAACACCGGCAGCATGGTTGTCGGCGACATGGGCTCGCGCCATCGGCGCGCCTATACGGTGCTCGGCGACGCGGTCAATCTGGCATCGCGCCTGCAGGGGCTGTCTGCTCAGTACGGGGCCGGCGTGATCATCGGTGAAGCGACTCGTCAGGCGCTTGGCGACTGGCCCTGCCGCCAGTTGGACGAGGTCACCGTGCGCGGCCGCAAGGCGCCGGTGGCCATCCACGAAGCGCTCGCCGGGTGAGCGATGCGGCTGCTTTGGACGCTCTTTCGAGGCTTTTTTTTTCAACAGCCTAAAGAAGGCGTAAGTTGTGTCGTAGGTGTCCCTATATAACTACAAGATCGCCAATCGTCAGGAGGAGCAAAGAATGGGTGGAGTTGCTTGGAAGATTCGCGCCGTGATGCTGCTGCAGGTGGCGGCGACCGCGCTTGCCGCCTGGTTGGCGAATGGCGTTCTCGGGGGCGGTCTCAACGCCTGGCTGATGGCACTCGGGTTCCTGGCGCTGCTGGCACTGCTGCTCGGCGTGATCCTTGAGAAGAGCCTGGTCGGCCGTCTCAATGCCCTGCGCGCGGTGATCGCCGGCATGTACGCCGATGGCGACCTGACCCGCCGCGCAGTGCTGGAGGGGAAAGACGAAATCGCCGGTCTGGCGGAGGATTTCAACCGGCTGATCGGCAGCTTCTCGACCATCGTCGGCAAGGTGTTGTTCAATTCGGTGGAAGTGGTCAATGCGTCCAAACAGCTGATGGGCGACGCCAATCGCGTCGCCTCGGGCTCCAACCAGCAGCGTGACGCGGCCCTGGCCACGGCGGGGGCGATGGGCGAGCTGACCGAGAACATGAACCAGGTCAGCCAGAGCGCAAGCGAAACGGCCGACATTTCGGAGACATCGAGCGGTCTGTCAACCGAGGGCATGAGGATCGTCCATAGCGCCTCGGCAGAAATGGAGCAGATCGCTGCCTCGGTCACCGAGTCGGCGCGGGTCGTATGCGCGCTCGGTGAGCGCTCGAAGGCGATCAGCGGCATTGTTCAGACGATTCGCGAGATCGCCGACCAGACCAACCTGCTGGCGCTCAATGCGGCCATCGAGGCGGCACGCGCTGGCGACCAGGGGCGGGGTTTTGCGGTCGTTGCCGACGAGGTGCGCAAGCTCGCCGAGCGGACTTCGCAGGCGACCGGCGAGATCAGCCAGATGATTTCCGCGATCCAGGGCGAGACGCAGAGCGCGATTGCCAGCATCGAAGCCGGCAGCGGGCAGGCGCGCAACGGCGCCGAGCTGGCGCAACAGGCCGCGCAATCGCTGGAGCGCATCAACAGCGGCGCGCGGGCGACGATGGAAAAGGTCGACTCGATCGCCGCCGCCGTGGCCCAGCAGAGTCGCACCGGGCAAAGCATTGCCGATCACGTGCGGCGCATCAAGGACATGGCCGACGCCAACAACGCGGTCGCCGCCGAGACCCTGGTGGCCGTCGACCATGTCGAATGCCTGGCCGAGAATCTCCGCGAAATTAGCAACGTCTTCAAGCTCGGCCCGGCCGGCGAGCAGGCGCTGGCCACGCACGCGCGCATGCCGGCGATCGTCAGGCAGGCGGCGTTAAGCATTGGGCAGCTCTTCGACAAGGCGGTCGATGCGGGCAAGATCAAGGTCGACGATCTTTTCGACGACCGCTACCAGCCGATCGCCAATACGCGGCCGCAGAAGTACAAGACCCGTTTCGACGACTTCACCGATCAGAACCTGTCGCCCGTGCAGGAAAACCTGCTCGATCAGTGCAAGGCGGCGGTGTATGCGATTTCCATCGACCGCAATGCCTACGTGCCGACTCACAACCGCAAGTTCTCGCAGCCGCTGACCGGCAACGAGAAGATCGATTTCGTGAATAACCGCAGCAAGCGCCTCTTCGATGACCCGGTGGGCAAGCGCTGCGGAGCGCACGAACAGCCCTTCCTGTTGCAGACCTATCGTCGCGACACCGGCGAGGTGATGCACGACATCTCGGCGCCGATCTACGTCAAGGGCCGCCATTGGGGCGGTTTCCGCATCGGTTACAAGACCGAGGTCTGAGCGGCGGGCGGCTTCCGTTGGCTGCCGCTCGCGCATGACGCCACGGCGTCGATTGATTTAAGATGCTTGTCGCCGGGCCGCTGCTCGTCGCCATGCGAAGGGAATGAACCATGTCCGATCTGCTGAAGAACATCGACGCGCGCACCAAGCTGGCGGGAACCAACAAGCTGGAGATTCTCCTGTTCTCGCTGGGGAGCGACGCGCGTACCGGGCGCCAGGAGACCTTCGGCATCAATGTCTTCAAGGTTCGCGAGGTGATGCGTACGCCGCCGATCACGGCAGCACCCGAAATGCCGGCCTCGGTCGAAGGAATGGTCAGTCTGCGCGGCGCGCTGGTGCCGGTGGTCGATCTGGCGCGCTACGCGCGGGTGGATACGCAAACACCGCGCTCGATCATGATCGTTACCGAGTACGCCGGTCATACGCAGGGTTTTCTGGTCGAGGCGGTGGATACCATCCTGCGCCTTGACTGGAGTCAGATGCGGGTGCCGCCGGCGATGCTGCTGGCGGAACTCGGCGGGCTGGTGACGGCGGTCACCGAGTTGCCCGACGGTCGCCTGGTGATGCTGATGGACGTCGAGAAGATTCTCTCGGAAACCACTCGCTACGATGACGAGATCGTCTATCGCAACATCAAGTCGCTCGACAATCCGGAACTGACGGTCTTCTTTGCCGATGACTCGGCAGTGGCGCGCAAGCAGATCGAACGTACGCTGGACGCGATGGGCGTCAAGCACGTGGCCGCGATCAATGGTCGCGAAGCCTGGAACGAGCTGGAAAAAGTCGCCGCGTCGGCACAGACGGCGGGGCAACAGGTGAGCGAGCTGATCAGTCTGGTCCTGACCGACATCGAGATGCCGGAGATGGACGGCTACATTCTCACCAAGAAGATCAAGTCCGACCCGCGTTTCGCGGGCGTGCCGGTGATCATGCATTCCTCGCTCTCCGGGATGTCGAACCAGCAACTGGGCAAGTCGGTGGGTGTCGATGAGTACGTGCCCAAGTTCGAACCGCAGCGCTTGTCGGAGACGCTGACGCGCCGGTTGCTGGGTGGGCTTCCGGCGGTACAGCTGAGCGCCTAGCTGAATGAATCCGCGACCTCTGGAGCGATCATAGATGATGGATTTGGCAGAACGAAAAGACCTGCTCGAGGGCATAGACGCTCGCACGCTTCTGGCCGGTTCCAACAAGATGGAGATCCTCCTGTTCTCGCTCGGAACGCGCGAGACTTTCGGGATCAACGTCTTCAAGGTGCGCGAAGTCGGGCGAACGCCGCACATTACCAAGACCCCAAACATGCCGCGTGGCGTCGAAGGCCTGATCTCCCTGCGCGGCAACGTCATTCCGGTGTTGTCCCTGATTTCCTTTCTCGAACACAAGGAGCAACCGCAGGAGCACGGCAAGACGATGATGGTTGCCGAGTATTCGAAGCGCACTCTGGGCTTCCTGGTGCACGAAGTCGATCGCATCATCCGCGTCGACTGGGAAAGAGTGAAGGCGCCGGAAAGCGTCCTGTCGAGCAATCAGGGGCTGATCACGGCGATCACCGAACTCGACGATGGCAAGTTGGTGTCGATTCTCGATGTCGAACAGATCCTCGCCAACGCCTTTGGCGAGGCACTGATCGTCGATATCCAGCGCGCCAACGTCGGTGAGAATGTGGGGATATTCTTCGCCGACGATTCGATTGTCGCCCGGCGCAAGATCGCCGAGGTGCTGGATAGACTGGGCGTCAAGCATAAACACGCCACCAACGGCGCCGAAGCGTGGAGCCGTCTGCAGGCTATCGGCGCGCACGCGACGCAGACCGGCGCCGCCGTCCGTGACGAGATCCGCCTGATCCTGGTCGATGCCGAAATGCCGGAGATGGACGGCTACGTCCTCACCAAGAACATCAAGGGCGATGCACGCTTCGCGGGTATTCCGGTGGTGATGCACTCATCGTTGTCGTCCGAGGCCAATCATGCGATGGGCAAGGCGGTGGGCGTCGATGCCTACGTTGCCAAGTTCGACGCGGAAGTTCTTGCCGACACCTTGCGTCCGTTGCTCGAACGTTAAGAGAAAAATCAGAAGAGAATCAGGAGTAGAGAATGGCTGATCCAAAAATGAGAATTCTGGTGGTGGACGATTTTTCGACGATGCGCCGCATCGTCAGGAATCTCCTCAAGGAACTGGGCTTCTCCAACGTCGACGAGGCAGAGGATGGCGCCATTGCCCTCCAGAAGCTGCAGGCTGGCGGCTTCGAGTTTGTCGTCACCGATTGGAACATGCCGAACATGGACGGCCTGCAACTTCTTAAGGCGATTCGCGCCGCGCCGACGCTCAAGCATTTGCCGGTATTGATGATTACCGCCGAAGCCAAGAAGGAGAACATCATCGCCGCGGCGCAAGCGGGAGCCAGTGGCTACATCGTCAAGCCGTTCACCGCGGCGACGCTGGCCGAGAAGCTGCAGAAGATTTTTGACAAGATGGGGGGCTGAGATGACCGACGCCGATCGCTCGGGTGATTCGAGAGAGCTCGAAGCCCTGTTTGACAGCATTGCCGCTACTGCCTCGACCGGCGCAGCTGCGGCGACGCCTTCCCTGTTGCAGCAACTACGCGAGGTCGAAGCCGAGGAAGACGATAGCGACGAACTGCAGGCCTTGTTCGAAGCCGTCGCCGCTGCGCGCGCGCCGACTGTTGCGGATGCCGCTGACGAGAGCGGTGAGGGCGGCGAAGAAGACGGTGGCAATGACAAGGACAAGGTGTTTCGACGCGTTGGCCAAATGGCCCGGCAGTTGCACGATACCCTTGGCGAACTCGGCTATCACGAGCTACTCGGCACGGCCGCTGCCGCCATTCCCGATACCCGGGATCGCCTCAACTACATCGCCACCTTGACCGAGAAGGCCGCCTGCCGGGTCTTGAACGCCACCGACATCGCCAATCCGCTGCAGGATCAGCTCGAGGCCAGTTCCGCGGCCCTGGCCGCGAAATGGGATGCGCTGTATGCCAACCAGATCGGCGTCGATGAGTTCAAGCAGCTGGCCGACGAAACACGTTCCTTTCTCAAGCAGGGTTTGCCGCAGCACACTGGCGCGACCAAGGCACAACTGCTCGAAATCATGATGGCCCAGGATTTCCAGGACCTGACCGGACAGGTGATCAAGAAGACCATCGCCGTGGCGCAGGAGCTGGAGGCACAACTGATGGATGTGCTGATCGAAACCATGCCCGGCGAGCGGCGCACCGAATCGGTGATGAGCCTGCTCAACGGACCGGTGATCAACGCAGAAGGGCGCAGTGACGTCGTCGGCACGCAGCAGCAGGTCGACGATCTGCTCGACAGCCTGGGCTTCTAGGAGATGGAAGATGAGTGATTTTGCCGGGATGGAAGACCTGCTGCAGGATTTTCTGCAGGAAGCCGGTGACCTGCTGTCGGATGTGGACAACAAGCTCGTCGATCTGGAGAGAAGTCCCGGCGACAGTCGTTTGCTCAACGATATCTTTCGTGGCTTTCACACCATCAAGGGCGGCGCCGGCTTTCTCAACGCCAGCGAACTGGTGAAGCTCTGCCACCTGACCGAAAACCTTTTCGACAAACTTAGAAACGGCGAGCAGACGCTGAATCCGGAACTGATGGACACCATCATGGCGGCGACGCAGGGGGTGCGCAACATGTTTGGCGAGATCGGGCAGGGGCGGCAACCGGCTCCGGCGCCGGCTGATGTCAGCGGCAGCTTGCGCGCTGCCCTGGCAGGGTCGCTTGCCACGCCGCTGGATATAACAGCAGCGGTGGCCATGGCCGCCGCGCCACAGGCGTCGCCAGCTGTGGTCGAGGAGGGTGGGGCTGCAGGTCCCGACTGGCAGCTGCTGTACCAGGCTGTGGTCGGCCCGCAAGCCGGGCAGTCGGTCGCTGTGCCGCCGTCGCCGTCACCGTCGGCTACGGCGTCGCCTGGCGCGGCGGCCGTCAGCGCGCCGCCACAGCCGGCGCCGGTGGCCGTGGACGCAGCCAAGCTGCAGCCACATTTTCCGCCGGAAGGTCGCCGTGCCAACGACAAGCCCGGCGCCGTCGCCAGTGCGGCACCTGGCGGCCGGCGTGGTGAAGAAAGGGCGGCCGTTCGCGAGACCACCATTCGCGTCGATACGGCCCGCCTCGACCAGGTGCTCAACCTGTCGGGCGAAATCGGCCTGACCAAGAACCGGCTGACCAGCCTGCGGGCCGACATCATCGCTGGCCGCACCGATGCCGATACGCTGCAGGCGCTCGATCAGGCGGTCAGCCAGCTCGACCTGCTGGTCTCCGACCTGCAGAACTCGGTGATGAAGACGCGCATGCAGCCGATTGGTCGCCTGTTCCAGAAATACCCGCGCATTGCGCGCGACCTGGCACGGCAATTGGGCAAGGATGTCGAGCTGGAACTGGTGGGCGAAGAGACCGAAGTCGACAAGACGATGATCGAGGATCTGGCCGATCCGCTGGTGCACTTGATTCGCAACGCCGTCGATCACGGCGTCGAGTCGGCCGAGCAGCGGCAAGCGGCCGGCAAGCCGGGGAAGAGCGTCGTGCGCCTCGAAGCGCGCCAGGAAGGCGATCACATTCTACTGATCATTGCCGATGATGGACGCGGCATGAGCCCGGAGAAGATCCGCGCCAAGGCGATCGAGAAGAACATCATCGGCGAAGAAGAGGCCAATACGCTTGATGATCGGCAGAGCCTGAACCTGATCTTTCTGCCCGGTTTTTCGACCATGGCGCAGGCCTCGGCGGTCTCGGGCCGCGGCGTCGGGATGGACGTGGTCAAGACCAATATCCAGAAGCTCAATGGTTCGATCGAGATTCGCTCCGAGCTTGGCAAGGGGTCGGTGTTCAGTATCTCCTTGCCCCTGACCCTGGCCATCCTGCCGGTGTTGCTGGTGCTGCTCGGTGAGCAGCCGTTCGCCCTGCCGCTGTCCATGGTGCGCGAGATCCTGCCGATCGACCACGAAAGAATGCAGGAAGTGGGCGGCAAGGAGACGATCGTCGTACGCGGCGAGATCCTGCCGGTGATCGCGCTGTCGCGCCTGCTTGGCTGGCCGCAGGTCGAGCGCCCCGAGTATGGGGTCTTGATGCAGACCGCCGAGCGCAGCTTCATTCTCGCGGTCGACAACTTCGCGGGGCGTGACGATGCGGTGATCAAGGCGCTCGACGATTTCCGTCCGCGCGGGGTGGCTGGCGTGACAACGCTGTCGAACGGGCAGATCGTGCTGATTCTCGACATGAAGGAATTGCTCAGCGATCTGTCGGCGAACAACGACCGCGATGCGCGCGGCGCACCGACGAGGGCGCTCGAGTTTTTCGCCTAAACACCTAAATCAGCAGGTATTTTTTCGGGGGGCTACGGCCCCCCATTTTTTTTGCGCGCCAGCAACAATTGTTGCTGGTTTGCGCGCCAGCAACAATTGTTGCTGGCGCGCCACTATCCGAGAATTGGTCTAAATAAAACCTCATACAGCCCTATTTATTAATGTTTTTTCCTATAATGGCCACGAGACCACTGGGAACTCGAAATGGCAGAGGAAAGCGACCTCGAAAAAACCGAAGCGGCATCGGCAAGGCGGCTCGAACAGGCACGTGAGGAGGGGCAGGTACCTCGCTCGCGCGAGATCGGCACGTTTCTCGTTCTGATGGTCGGCGCGGCGGCCTTCTGGTTGATGGGGCCATGGATGATGGAGCGCATCGCCGGTTTCTTTCGCCGCGGTTTGGTGCTCGATCACGGCCTGGCCACTGAGCCGACACTGATGCTGGTTCGCCTGGCGGATATCTCGCTCGATGCCCTGCTATCCTTCGCACCGCTGTTCGCGGCGCTGATCCTTGCCGCGCTGCTGTCGCCGTTCTTCCTCGGCAGCTGGAATTTCTCTCCGAAAGCCTTGCAACCTGACCTGAGCCGTCTCAATCTGCTCAAGGGCCTGGGGCGCGTGGTCTCGTGGAACGGCCTGGTGGAACTGGTCAAGGCGGTGGCCAAGTCGTCGCTGGTGGGGGGGGTCGCCGTGCTCGTGCTGTGGAACGAGAGTGGCGATCTGCTGGCGATGTTTGCGCAATCGATCGAGGTTTCCCTGGCCAGCGCGGGCCACTTGCTGAGCTTCAGTTTTCTGGTCATCGTTTCGGCCATGCTGTTGATCGTTGCCGTGGACGTGCCTTTCCAGATCTGGCAATACCACGACAAGCTCAAGATGTCGCGGGTTGAAGTCAAGAAGGAAGGCAAGGAGCTGGAAGGCAATCCCGAAGTCAAGAGTCGCATTCGTCAGCTGCAGCGCGAGGCTGCCCGCAAGCGCATGATGTCGGCGGTGCCGGCGGCCGACGTCATCGTCACCAACCCAAGTCACTACGCGGTGGCGCTGGCCTACAAGACCGGCATGGGTGCGCCAAAATTGCTGGCCAAGGGAATGGGCGAGGTGGCGCTCAAGATTCGCACCATCGGCGCCGAGAACGCGGTGCCCATGGTCGAGGCTGCGCCCCTGGCGCGCGCGCTGTATCGTCACGGCGAACTTGACCAGGAGATCCCTGCGGCCCTCTACGCGGCGGTCGCCGAGGTCCTGGCCTACGTCTATCAGCTGAGCAGTTGGCGCGCCGCGGGTGGCGTCTATCCGCTGCCGCCGCAGGACATCGCTGTTCCGGCCGAGCTCGTCCCGGAGGTCGCACATGGCCAGTAGCGCCGGGGCGATCGTGCTGCAGGATTTCTTCGCCCGTTTCGGGCAGCGGCAGCTGGCCGGTCCGGTGCTGATCCTGGCGATTCTGGCGATGATGGTCCTGCCTTTGCCGCCGTTCGCGCTGGATCTGTTCTTTACTTTCAATATCGCCATTTCGGTGATCGTCATGCTGGTCGCAATGAGCGTGATGAAGCCGCTGGATTTTTCGGTTTTTCCGACCGTGCTGCTGGTCACCACCCTCCTGCGCCTGTCGCTGAACGTCGCCTCGACGCGCATCGTGCTGCTCGAGGGGCATACCGGGCCGGGTGCCGCCGGGCAGGTCATCGAAGCCTTCGGGCATTTCCTGGTCGGTGGCAACTATGCCGTAGGCCTGGTGGTGTTTACGATCCTGGTGATCATCAATTTCGTGGTCATCACCAAGGGTGCCGGTCGGGTCGCCGAAGTGGCGGCACGCTTCACCCTGGACGCCATGCCCGGCAAGCAGATGGCCATCGACGCCGATCTCAACGCCGGCTTGATCGGCGAGGACGAGGCGCGCAAGCGTCGTGCGACGATCGCCCAGGAAGCGGACTTCTTCGGTTCCATGGACGGCGCCTCGAAGTTCGTCCGCGGCGACGCCGTCGCCGGTATCCTGATCATGTTGATCAACGTCGTGGGCGGGCTTTTTGTCGGCGTCCTGCAGCACGACATGGACATCGCGGCGGCGGCCAAGACCTACACCCTGTTGACCATTGGCGACGGTCTGGTGGCGCAGATCCCGGCGCTGATCATTTCCATTGCCGCCGGTATGGTCGTGACCCGCGTCGGCGACGATCAGGATGTTTCGCAGCAGTTCATCGCGCAGCTTTTCAGGAATCCCCGGCTGATCCTTCTGGCCGCCGGGATCATTGGTCTGCTGGGCTTGATTCCGGGCATGCCGAACTTCGTTTTTCTGCTCCTGGCCGGCGTCCTGGCGGCCATCGCCTGGCGGCTCGAGAAAGGCGAGCGGGTCGCCGCACCGCTACCGGTTGCGGCGGCGCCGGTTGCTGCCCGAGAATCCCAGGAGGCGAGTTGGGCCGACGTCACGGCGCTCGACATCCTCGGTCTGGAGGTCGGCTATCGGCTGATTCCGCTGGTCGACAAGGCGCAGGACGGTGAATTGCTGCGGCGCATCCGCGGCATTCGCAAGAAGTTCGCCCAGGAAGTGGGCTTTCTTGTTTCGCCGGTGCATATTCGCGACAACCTGGAGCTGAGACCGAATGCCTACAAGATTCTGCTCAAGGGCGTCGAAATCGGCGAGGGAGAAGCATTTCCGGGGAATCTGCTGGCCATCAACCCGGGCCGGGTTGCGGGCGAGGTGGCTGGGACGGCCACCAAGGATCCCGCCTATGGCCTGCCGGCGGTGTGGATCGACCCCGCCTTGCGGGAGCAGGCGCAGGCCTATGGCTACACCGTCGTCGATGCCAGCACGGTCACCGCGACGCACCTCAATCAGCTGATCCTGTCGCACGCCGGCGAGCTTCTCGGGCGCCAGGAGACGCAGGCACTGCTCGATCATCTGGCCAAGGAAATGCCCAAACTGGTCGAGGATGTCGTTCCCAAGCTGCTGACCCTCGGCATTTTCCAAAAAGTCCTGCGCAACCTGCTCGAGGAAGGCGTGTCGCTGCGCGACATGCGCACCATCATCGAAACTCTCGCCGAAGTGGCGCCGCGCTCGCAGGACCCGGAGGTGCTGACCGCGCAGGTACGCATGGCCCTGGGGCGTGCGATCGCCCAGGAGCTGTTCCCGGGCGGCGTGGAAATGCAGCTCATGTCGCTGGATCCGCAGCTCGAGCGGATCTTGCTCCAGGCAGTTGCCGGTGGCGGCGATGGCGCCAGTATCGAGCCCGGCCTGGCCGATACGCTGCTGCGCGAGGCGGTCGCAGCAGCGCAGCGGCAGGAAGAGGTCGGCTTGCCGACCGTGCTGCTGGTTCCCGGCAACCTGCGTACGCTGCTGTCGCGCTTTCTACGTCGGAGCATCCCGCATTTGAAAGTGCTGGCGCACGGCGAAGTGCCTGAAAACAGAACCATCAAAGTTACCTCGATTATTGGAGGCAAGGTATGAACGTCAGGAAATTCATCGCCGCGACCGCGCGTGACGCATTGCGCAAGGTCAAGGAGACACTGGGGCCGGACGCGATCATCCTCTCCAATCGTGGGATTCCCGGAGGCGTCGAGATCATGGCGGTTGCCGCCCGCGACATGGAGATGATCGTCCCGACGCCCGAGCGCGAGCCCGGTCCACTCCGCAAGGAGGCGATGCCAGCCCCGTCGTTCGAGTCGCTCGGCGGGCGTCCGGCGGCTTCGCCACAAGCGTCGGCGTCAGTGCCGGCCGGGGCCGCCGCCAGAGCGCCGCAGAGGGCGCGTCCTGCACCGCCGTCGCCGTCATCGCAGTCATCGCACTCATCGCAGGCGGCGTCCCGCCCGTCGCCGCCGCTGACGGTGCGCGCCAAGCCGCAGGTCGATTTGCCGCGCCCGCCGCCCCGTAATGCGCCGGCGGAGGCAGAAGTCGTTCCGGCGGCGGTGATGGACGAGATTCGCTCCTTGCGGAGAATCGTCGAGCAGCATCTGGCCGGTTTCGCCTGGGGCGAGTCGGCGCGCGCCGAGCCGGTCAAGACGGAGATTCTTCGCCAACTGCTCGACGCCGGCTTTTCGCCACAGTTCGCCCGTGAGCTGCTGACCGATCTGCCACGCGATCTCGATGCCGGGCAGGCGCTGGGCTGGGTCAAGGGCGGTGCCGATCGCGGCCTGTTGACCACCGACAGCGAGAACGACATCGTCGACCGTGGTGGCATCTACGCGCTGGTCGGGCCGACCGGTGTCGGCAAGACCACCACCACCGCCAAACTCGCTGCCCGCTGCGTGCTGCGGCACGGCGCCAGGAAGCTGGCGCTGGTGACCACCGACGGTTATCGGATCGGCGCGCATGAACAACTGCGCATCTATGGGCGAATTCTCGGCGTCTCGGTTCATCTGGCCAGAGATGCCGCCGACCTGCGTGCGACCTTGCAGGATCTGCAGCACACGCACATGGTGCTGATCGATACCATGGGCATGAGCCAGCGGGATCGTCTGGTCAGCGAGCAGGTGGCGATGTTCGGCGACAACGACGTCAAGTCGCTGCTGCTGTTGTCGGCGACCAGTCGTGGCGATACGCTCGATGACGTGATCAGTGCCTATAACGGCTTGCAGAACCTCGCCGGTTGTATTCTGACCAAGGTCGATGAAGCCGCCAGTCTGGCGTCGTCGCTGGATGTCATCATCCGCCATCGCTTGCGGCTGTACTACGTCTCGAACGGACAGCGGGTGCCGGAAGACCTGCACCTGCCCAATCGCCCGTATCTGGTGCACCGTGCCTTCAAGGATCTGCCCGAGAGCTCGCCGCATCGTCTCGCTGGCCTCGAGCCCGGCCTGATGATGGCCAGTGCCGCGGCCCACAAGGCCCACCCCGCCAATGTCGTCGCTGCCGGAGGAGGTCAGCGTGCTTAATCTTCGCGGAGATCAGGCAGCCGGCTTGCGGCGTCTCTTCAGCCGCCCGCGACTGCGTATCGTCAGCTTCGCCGCCGGCAGCGTCGGCGTCGGCAAGAGCCTCTCGGTGGCCAATCTGGCGGCGTGTCTGGCCCGTCGCGGCAAGGAAGTGCTGGTGGTCGACGAGAATACCGACGACAGCGTTGCCGCCTACTACGGTGTGCTCGTGCGCCACGATTTGCAGCAGGTCCTGCGTCGGGAAAAATCCCTGTCCGAGGTGATTCTTTCGGTGGCGCCCGGGGTTCGCGTTCTGCCGGCCGCGAAAGTGGTCACCCAGCTTGCCACGCTCAGTGTTGTCGAGCAGCGCATCCTGCTCGACAGCCTCGGCCAGATTGAGCGCCCGGCCGACGTCGTTCTCGTCGATACCTCGCGCGATCATCCGCTCGGCTTTTCGCCGCTCGGCCTGGCGGCGCAGGATACGGTCATTGTCGTGTCGCCGAACGGGGCGTCGATTACCGACGCCTATGCGCTGATCAAGAAAGTCAGCTTGGGTTACGCGCGCAAGCATTTTCGCATCCTGGTGAACAAGGCGCGCACCGCGAGCGACGCGCAGGCGGTTCATGACAACCTCGCCGAGGTGGCCCACAGTCGCCAGCTCGCTCGTCTCGACTATGCCGGCTACGTGCCGCTTGACGAGTCCCTGCGCCAGGCGTCCCGTCTTTGCCAACCGGTCGCCGGGCTGTTTCCCGAGGCGCCGTCAGCGCAGGCCTATGACAAGCTGGTCAGCGAACTGCTGAGCTGGCCCGGCGGCGACGCCGATGTCCGCGGCCTCGAACATTTCGTGCAACAACTGCTACACTTGAGCCAGCGCATCGACCCTGCAGCGATCTACGCCTGATAGCTTGTTCCCGAACGGTCATGACCTCCGTCGAGAGACCCCCGATCACGCATGTCAAGACCGTTTTCCTTTTCCCCGACCTTTCTCCCGCACGGGGGGAGAAGGGATATTCGTGAGTCGCGGACGCGACTTTCACGGTAACTGCATGTATAACGCCGCTGGTCAGATCAACAAGGAGCAGCTGGTCCAGCGCTTCGCGCCGATGGTCAAGCGCATCGCCTGCCACCTCATGGCCCGCCTGCCGGCCAGTGTCATGCTCGAGGATCTGGTGCAAAACGGAATGCTCGGCCTGCTCGGCGCGATTGGCCGCTTCGAGGCCGCTGCGGGAGCGCCGTTCGAAGCCTACGCGGCACAGCGGGTCCGTGGCGCGATGCTCGACAGCCTGCGCGAGAACGACTGGTTGCCACGCAGCTTGCGACGCAGCTGTCGTCTCATCGAGGCGGCCATCGCGCAGCTCGAACAGGAAACGGGCCGCGCGCCGACCGAAAAGGAACTCGCCGACTCTCTGGGCATGACGCTGGTGGACTACCAGAAAATGCTGCAGGATGCCCGCGGCCACCAGCTGGTCTATCTGGAAGACCTGATCAGCGAGGACGGTGAGGATTTTCTCGAGCGTCATCAGGTGGAAGAGGCGAGCGATCCGGCGCAGCTTTTCGAGGACGAGGGTGCCCGTCAGGCGCTGGTCAGGGCGATCGCTGATCTACCCGAGCGTGAAAAGCTGATGATGGCACTCTACTATGAGCAGGATCTCAATCTGCGCGAAATCGGGGATGTGATGGGGGTCAGCGAATCAAGGGTTTGCCAGATGCACAGTCAGGCCGTGATGCGCTTGCGCACGCGTCTGCTTGGCGCTGCCGAGGAGCAGCGGAAGAAGACCAAGAAGAATGGATAGGACCAGTGTTCTCGGTCTGCTGATCGGTGTGCTGGCGATCGTCGGCGGGCAAGTCCTCGAAGGTGGCCACGTCGGCTCGCTGTCGCAACCGACAGCGCTGCTGATCGTGGTTGGCGGTACCCTGGGCGCGGTCATGCTGCAGAGCCCGTATGCCACCTTTGTGCGTGGCATACGCATGGCGAAATGGGTTTTTCGCCCGCCGGTTTCGGATCCGCAGCTCTTGATCCAGCAGATTTCGGGCTGGAGCCAGGTGTCGCGGCGTGAGGGCTTGCTGGCCCTCGATGCGGTGGTCAACGAATTGCAGGACGAGTTCACGCGCAAGGGATTGCAGCTGCTCGTCGATGGCGCCGAACCGGAGCGCCTGCGCGAGGTTCTCGAGGTCGAGATCAACACCTACGACCAGGAAATGAAGCTCTCGGCGAGAATCTGGGAAGCCGCGGGCGGCTACTCGCCGACGATCGGCATCCTTGGCGCGGTGATGGGCTTGATTCACGTGATGGAAAACCTTTCCGATCCGTCGAAACTCGGCGCCGGCATCGCCGTGGCCTTCGTGGCGACGATCTACGGCGTCGGCCTGGCGAATCTGGTCTATCTGCCGATGGCCAACAAGCTGAAGGCGCAAATCAATCGCTTGATTACGCAGCGCGAAATGATCGTCGACGGCCTGGTCGGAATTGCCAACGGCGATAATCCACGCATCATTGAAAGCCGTCTGCGCGGCTACATTTTCTAGACTGTGGCACGGCGAAAGCGCGCAGAAGAAGGGCAGGAAAACCACGAGCGTTGGCTCGTTTCGTACGCCGATTTCATTACCCTGCTGTTCGCGTTCTTTGTCGTGATGTACGCGCTTTCGTCGGTCAATGAGGGCAAGTACCGAATCCTGAGTGATTCGATGATCAGCGCTTTTCGCAATGTCCCGGTCAATAGCTCCGGGCAGCTGGCGCTGATCGTGCCGACGCCGGCGCCGGCGGCGAAGCCCAGTCTGGCCAGCAAGACCCAGGACGCCGTCAAGCAGAAGCAGCGCGAGAGCATGCGCAGCATTGCCAAGGACATTCTTGAAGTGATGGCGCCGCTGGTCGAGCAGGGGAAGGTGCGGGTGCTTGAAACCAGTCGCGGGGTGACCATAGAAATCAACGACAGTATCCTGTTTTCGCCTGGCCAAGCCGCAATTCAGCCGCCGCTGGCGAGAGCCATGGAAGCGATTGCCGAGGTGCTGGTCGGGACCGATTTTCCGATTACCATCGAAGGGCATACCGACGACGTGCCGATCAGCAATGCGCAGTTCCCGTCGAACTGGGAGCTTTCGGCGGTGCGCGCGACGACCGTTCTACGCCTGTTTGCAGCGGCCGGTATCGCGCCGACGCGGCTGACGGCGATCGGCTACGCCGATACGCGTCCGGTCGAGCCGAATGCCCTGGCGGACGGACGGGCACGCAACCGGCGGGTGTCGATTCTGATCGACTCGGCGATTCCCGAAAAAGGCACCGAAGTCGATCTGCAGCGGCAGGGCGAGGGAAGCGAGGTGGCAGCCGATACGGCGTTGTCGGAACCGCCGCCAGAGGTGCCGGCAAGCCCGGCAGTTTCGCCACCGTTGCCGGCGCGTTAGGCGGGTTTACGCGCTTTCAGGCACTATCGCTGATGCGCTGTCCGCTGGGTAGACCGCTTTGTCCGTCCGGGCCATACAGATTGGTGGCGGCGTTGCTTCCCAGGAGTGCTTCGAGCGCTTGAGCATTGCTCTGCATGCGTTCCTGGATCAGTTCGCCATTGACGCGATTCAGTTCGCGTGCCTGGCCGGCGACGGCCAGCAAGGCCGACCAGGCGCTGTGCATTCTGGTTTCGCCAGGATGCGCTGCAAACCAGGCGGCCATGCCCTGGCGATCATTGAGTAGGCCGCTGGCGGCCAGCAAGCGCTGGCGTTGGGCGGCGAGCGTCGCCAGTTCGGCGGCGAGGCCGTTCTTCTGGCGTACCAGATCGAGCAGATCGTCGACTTGGCCCTTGACCAGCATTTGTTGTTCGCGCTCGAGCAGGGCGACAAAGCTCTGCGCCGCGGCGATTTCGCGACCGAGGGTCTGCGCAAACTCGGCTGTCTCGTCGACCTCGTTTGGCTCTGGGTACGCGGCCATTGGTTTGCCGGCAGCTAGCTCTGCCGTTGCGAACCGATCAGCTCGCTGGCGGACTCGATCAGGCGGTCGGCGACGGCTTCGGCGTTGATCGTGAAGCGCCCCTCGGCGATGGCCTGCTTGATCTCGGCAACTCGGCTGGCATCAAAGGTCGGGGCATCACCCGACGATTGCAGATGGGTTGCCAATTCACTGAGATGCACTTCGGCAGCAGCGTTGTTGGTCGGCTTGCTGACGCTGCCGCGCGTGCGGGCGTCACTGTTGACAGTGCTGCTGGCCGTCGTGCCGGTGCTGTCGATCTTCACGGTGTTGCCCCTTGAGTAGTTGTTCTCAATTCATCTATCGGCGCTGAATGGCAAAACTTTAACATTATTTTCAGCAACATCCTGCCGATACCTCAATAGGTGACTTCAACGATGCCACCGGGACGCGCGACGCCGCTCACCACCTGCCCGGATGCGGTCCGCACTTGGGCGATCTGGCCGTCGCTGGCGTTGTTCAGGGCCTTGCCCTCGTTGCTGACCGAAAATCCCGCGCCCGTGGATTGCAGCTTGACGCTTTGTCCCTGCTGCACTGCCCAGGGCGCGGTGAGCAGGTCGTTGCGCAGGGGCTGGCCGGCCGCGACGCCATTCTTGAGCGTTTTGCCGATGGCCTGGGCGGGGTCGATCACGATGCTGGCCGGCAGGGCGCCGAGGTCGCCTTGTTGGGCATAGATATCCGAGGCGCTGATCAGCTGGCCGCGGTTGAGCTGTCGCGCCGTGACCAGGTAGTTTCCGGAAATCCTGATCTGTACCGGCACATAGATCGTCCATGCCTCGGGTGCCAGGCAGCGCACGCCGATGGTGGTTCTTCCCCAGAGCCGACTTCCCTGCGGCAGGAAGGGCTCGTAAGCGCTGCACGCCGCCTCCTGCGCATATTGGTCGAGATGGCCGATGTGGTAGCTCACCTTGCCCGGCAGGCCTTGCGTCTGGATGCGCAGATAGTTGTCGAGAGCGGCGCTCAGTGACGCCTGGGCGCCGACGCCGCCGCTGGCAGCGGCGAGAAGGAGGATGAGCAACGCTTGCGCAAGGCGGCAGGAATGCTTGACGAGGTTAAGGATAGGCATCTCGTCATTCTGCCTGATTCCGGGTGGCTCGCGAAGCCAGTGGCCGGCGAGAGGCGGCCGTGGCAGGCGGCAAATTTTGCCGCGCAGGCGGCAAATGGCGGTCGGCGAGCACGCTATAGCGGCGGCGCACTGCTTGCCGGCGGCCGCTATTGGACATGGCACGCCAATTGCTTATCGACTGACTGTGAGAACAAGATACGGAGTGACCCAGTGATGGTCGGTAAAATCCAGGAGGCCCTTGCCTTCCAGCTGCAGGCATTGACCCTGCGTGCGGAGCGGCAGCAGGTGCTGGCCGGCAATATCGCCAACGCCGACACGCCGCACTACCAGGCACGCGACTTCGATTTCACGACCACCCTGCAGCGAGCAGTCAGTGGCCGCGAGCAGGGGAATCTGCGCCTGGCGACCACTTCGCCGCGCCATTCGCCGGGCACAGCGGCAGCCGATCCCCTGCAGTTGCTCTATCGGCAGCCGACGCAGGCCAGTGCCGATGGCAACACCGTCGACATGGATGTCGAACGGGCGCAGTTTGCCGAGAATTCATTCTTCTACGAGGCGGGCCTGACCTTTCTGACCGGGCGTATCAATACCTTGCGCTCGGCGATCCAGGGGCAATAAGGAATGAGCGTCTTCAACACCTTCAAAGTGGCCGGTAGCGCCCTCACCGCGCAGGCGCTGCGCCTCAATGTGGTGGCCAGCAACCTGGCCAATGCGGATAGCGTGATCAGCTCTGACGGCCAACCATATCGCGCCAAGCAGGTGGTGTTCGCGGCGACGCCGATGGGCAGCGCGGCGGCACAGGGCGTACGCGTCACGCAGGTCGTCGAAGACAGCAGTCCGGGTCGCCTGCTCTATGACCCGCGTAATCCGGCCGCCAACGAAAGTGGCTATGTGACCATGCCCAATGTCAGCGTGGTCGATGAGATGACCAACATGATCTCGGCGTCGCGCGCCTACCAGACCAACGCCGAAGTCATGAATACCGCCAAACAATTGCTGCTCAAGACGCTGGCGCTTGGCCAGTAGTCACGACGACACCCTGGAGAGAGAAGAGATGGAAAGCGTGCAATCGAGCACTTCAAGCAGCGACATCCTGGCCTCGCTCAACGCGCAGGCCAAGTCCGGCAGCAATCAACTGCTGTCGACGACCGAGGATGTCCAGAATCGCTTTCTCAAATTGCTGGTCACGCAGTTGAAGAATCAGGATCCGCTCAACCCTCTCGACAACGCGGCGGTTACCACCCAGATTTCGCAGATCAATACGGTCACCGGCATCGAGCGGCTGAACAAGACGCTCGAGACCTTGCTCGGCACCTACAACGAGGGCCAGGCCGTGCAGGCCGCCGCGCTGATCGGCAAGAACGTCCTGGTTGGCGGTTCCGGGCTGGCGCTGCTCAATGGACAGGCGCACGGTGGCGTCGATCTCGCCGGGCCTGCGGACAACGTCACGCTGACGATTCTCGGTGCCGGCGACAACGTGATCCAGAGCGAGCGCCTCGGCGCCCGCGACGCCGGTAGCTTTGCATTCACCTGGGACGGGATGACCGCTCAGGGAGTCCCGGCGCCAAACGGCAGCTATCGTTTCACGGTGAACGCGGTGCGCGGGAGTGAAACAGTGGCCGCCGAGGCACTGCAGATTGGCACGGTAAATGCTTTGGTTAGAGACAAAGGTAGCTACCAGCTCGATCTCGGCGGGCTCGGACGGGTCGCTTTCGACAAGGTGCAGCAGATTCTCTAGGCGTAGGGGGCAAGAATGAGTTTTCAGCAAGGTTTGAGCGGTCTGAACGCGGCGTCTTCGTCGCTGGACGTGATCGGCAACAACATCTCCAACGCCAGCACGGTTGGTTTCAAGAGTGGTAGCGCGAACTTTTCGGACATCTACGCGGCTTCGCTGGGCATCGTCTCCGGTGCCAAGATCGGTATCGGCGTTGGCGTCGGGGCGGTGCAGCAGCAGTTTACGCAGGGCAATCTGACGACCACCAACAACCCCCTCGACCTGGCACTCAACGGCGGCGGTTTCTTTCGCCTGAGCGACGAAGGCGCGATCAGCTATACCCGCAACGGTCAGTTTCATATCGACAATGGCGGTTACATCATCAACGACCAGCGCGCTCGCCTGACCGGGTACCCGGTCGCTGCCAACGGTACGATCACCCCTTCCAACCCGGTCGAGTTGCAGATTTCGGCGGGCCAGATTGCGCCGCTGGCGAGCAGCGACCCGCTCGCCGGAGAAATGCGGGCGGTGCTCAATCTCGATTCTCGCGGCTCAGTACCGGCGGTGACGCCTTTCGATTTTTCCGATCCGGAAACCTACAATTATTCGACCGCGTTGACCGTTTTCGACACCCTCGGCGTGGTGCACAACCTGACCACCTTCTACGTTCTCAATGGCACAGCGGCGCCCGGCGAGTGGACGGTGCACGCCACCCTTGATGGCGCCAATCCGCAAGTCGTGTCGGGCAGCAACCCGGGCGGGAATCTGGTCTTCAACACTTCGGGTGCGCTCGACCCGGCCTCGGCCCTGCGCACGCTGCCGACCTGGAACCTGACCACCGGTGCCGCAACGCCGTGGTCGCCGGGAGTAATGGATTTCACCGGCACCACCCAGTACGGCAGCGGCTCGAACGTCGACCGCCTGACGCAGGGAGGTTTCACTTCCGGCAGCCTGGTCGGCGTGGGGGTGAACGCCGATGGCATTGTCCAGGGACGTTACAGCAATGGCCAGACGCGCAACATGGGGCAGGTGGTGCTGGCCACTTTTGCCGATCCGAACGGACTGTTGAGCCTGGGCAACAACCAGTGGAGCCTGACCTCCCTGTCCGGGCCGGAACTGATTGGTGCGCCGGCGTCGGGCAGTCGCGGGGTCATCCAGTCGGCGGCAGTCGAGGATTCGAACGTCGATCTGACCAAGGCCCTGGTGGACATGATCACCGCCCAGCGCAACTATCAGGCCAATGCCCAGACCATCAAGACCCAGGATCAGATCATGCAGACGCTGGTCAATCTGCGCTAGTGATCGATACTGAAAGAGGGACTGCGGAAGAGTTATGGACCGCCTGATCTACACGGCGATGAGTGGTGCCAAGCAGGTTGTTCTGCAGCAGGCTGGCGTCGCCCAGAATCTGGCCAATGCCACGACCACCGGCTACCGGGCGATGGAGCATCGCTTCCGTGCCGTGCCGGTATTGGGCGAAGGCGCGCCGACCCGGGCTTTCGTCGCCGATGCCTCGGTGGCCGACGTTTTCGAACAGGGACCGATCGCCATCACCGGCCGACCGCTCGATGTCGCCATCGACGGGACTGGCTGGATCGCCGTGCAGGCAGCGGATGGTCGTGAGGCCTACACCCGCGCCGGCAATCTCAAGACCGACGCCAATGGCCTGCTGCAGACCAGCAGCGGTTTCAACGTCGTCGGCGAGGGTGGCCCCCTCTCGCTGCCGCCCGACAACAACATCGTCATTGCCGCCGACGGAACGGTGTCGAGCATTCCGCGCTTCGGCGCAGGAGCCCTCAATAGTGTCAACGTGGTCGGTCGCATCAAATTGGTCGATCCACCGGAAAGCGATCTGGTACGCGGCGATGACGGACTCTTCAGGACGCGCAACGGCTTTGGCGCGCCTGCCGACGAAAACGTCAAACTGGCGCCGGAGGCGCTCGAAGGGAGCAATGTCAACTCGGTTGACGCTATGGTCAGAATGATCAGCCTCGCTCGCCAGTTCGAGATGCAGGTCAAGATGTTGCAGACGGCCGACCGAAACGCGCAGGCGGCCAGCCAGCTTCTCTCCATGAACCGCTGATAGGACAGGACAAGCATGATCCGTTCGCTGTGGACCGCCAGTACCGGCCTCACTGCCCAACAGGTGCAGATTGACGTCATCGCCAACAACCTGGCCAACGTCAGCACCAATGGTTTCAAGCAGGCACGCGGGATTTTCGCCGATCTGCTTTATCAGACCTTGCGTCAGCCCGGTGCCCAGTCGTCGCAGACGACCCAGATTCCGGACGGTCTGCAGATCGGTCTGGGCGCGACTCCCGTTTCCACGGGGCGCATCTTCACCCAGGGGGCACTGCAGCAAACCGGTAACAGTCTCGACATGGCCATCGATGGAGCCGGCTTCTTTCAGGTCCTGCTGCCGGACGGGACCACCGCCTACACGCGCGATGGTTCGTTTCAGAAGGACAATCAGGGGCAAATCGTGACCACCAGCGGTCATCCGCTGCAACCGGCGATCACGATTCCCGAAAATGCCTTGACGGTGACCGTTGGTAGCGATGGTGTGGTCAGCATCACCCAGCCCGGGACTCCAGCCGCAGTGCAGATCGGCATCATCCAGGTGGCCACCTTCATCAACAATGGTGGCCTGCAGAGCGTTGGCGACAACCTCTACCTGGAGACCGCGTCGAGCGGCACGCCAACGCCGAACACACCGGGAAACAATGGTTCGGGAGTCGTGGTCCAGAACTACGTCGAGGCCTCCAACGTCAATGCCGCGCAGGAACTGGTGCTGATGATTCAGACCCAACGGGCCTACGAACTGAATTCGAAGGTGGTGGCGGTCTCCGATCAGATGCTGGCGCGTCTGACGCAGTTGTAAGAGGCGATTGATGAGCACCACAGGCCGGGCCAACAAGACAAGGCTGCTGCTGATTCCTGTGGCGCTGCTGATGGCCGCGTGCACCACCGTGCCGCCCACCAATATCCATCAGCCGATGACGGCGCGCCCGCAGTACCGGACCGACGCCCTGGCAGCCAATCTGGCGGCGACCGGCAGCATTTATCAGGCGGGAGCCTCGAGAACCCTGTTCGAAGACCGTCGCGCGCGTTACGTCGGCGATACGATCACGGTGACCATCAGCGAGAACAACAACGCGGCGACCAAATCGAACACCAACGTCAGCCGGACCGGCAGCATCAGCGCCAGCGCGGGTCCGTTCGCCGGTTCGCCGGGCAACTGGTTCCGGCCCGGGGAGCTGAACGCCAGTAGCAGCAATGTCGCCGCCGGCAAAGGCGACTCGGCGGCCAACAACGTATTCACCGGGACCATCACGGTGACCGTCATCGAGGTCCTGCCGAACGGCAATCTGTTGGTTTCCGGCGAAAAGCAGGTGGCCATTGGCCAGGGGCAGGAATACATCCGGCTTTCGGGTATCGTCAATCCGTATTTCGTCAACGCCGCCAACACCATCCCCTCGTCGCAGATTGCCGATGCGCGCATCGAATACAAGGAGAGCGGAGCGATCAGCGAAGCGCAGGTGATGGGCTGGCTGGCACGATTCTTCCTTACTGTCTTGCCATTCTAAGGAGAACACACAGTGGCCCCGACTCTCGCCAGGCAAACCGGCAAAACGCGACGCCATGCGGCGGTTTTTGCCGCTCTTGCCGGTTTGCTCGCCCTTTCATTGCTGAGTTTTCCGGCAGCGGCTGAACGGATCAAGGATCTGGCCACGGTACAGGGCGTGCGCAACAACCAGTTGGTCGGCTACGGTCTGGTCGTCGGCCTGGACGGCAGCGGCGACCAGACCACGCAAACGCCTTTCACCACCCAGAGCATCATCAACATGCTGGCGCAGCTCGGCACCACCCTGCCGACGACGCAATCCCTGCAACTGAAGAACGTTGCCGCGGTGATGGTGACCGCCAATCTGCCGCCATTTGCCAGGATCGGGCAGGTGATCGACATTACCGTATCGTCAATGGGCAACGCCAAGAGCCTGCGCGGCGGGACGCTGGTGATGACGCCGCTGAAAGGCGCCGATGGTCAGATCTACGCGCAAGCACAGGGTAATGTGTTGGTTCCTGGTGTCGGCGCGGGGGCCGCGGGCAGCCGGGTGACGGTCAATCACCTGCTCGCCGGCCGTATCGTCGGCGGCGCAACCGTCGAGCGCGAGGTTCCGACGGCCTTGGGGCAGGGCCCTTTCGTTCATTACGAAATGCGCACCACCGATTTCGGCACCACCCAGCGCGTGGTCGAGGTGATCAACCGCGCCATCGGTCCCGGCACCGCACAGGCACTCGATGGTCGGCGGGTACAGGTGATGGCCCCCGAAGACGCGAACAGCAGAGTTGCTTTCCTGGGCCACCTGGAGAGTCTCGAAGTCCGGCCGAGCAAGGGGATCGCCAAAGTGATCATCAACCCGCGTACCGGCTCGGTGGTCATGAACCAGATGGTGACCATCGAATCCTGCGCGGTGGCGCACGGCAACCTCTCGGTGGTCGTCAATACCGAACAGAAAGTCAGTCAGCCGAATGCGCTGGCGGCCGGGGAGACGGTGACCACGACGCAGAGCGAGATCGAGATCAAACAGGGGGGCGGCTCTCTGATGTCGGTGAAGGCCGGGGTCAGTCTCGCCGAGGTCGTCAAGGCGATCAATGCGCTCGGTGCCGGACCACAGGATCTGCTCTCCATCCTGCAGTCCATGAAAGCGGCCGGTGCCTTGCGTGCCGAGCTTGAAATCATCTGAGTCGTCGTTCAAGACGTCCATCAACAGCAAGCCTCTGCTCATGAAATCAATCGATCTTGCCAAGGATGTTGCCAACACTCGCCTCGCTATCGATCCAGCCGCGGCCGCCGATCTGCGCGCTCGCATCGCTCAGGATGCGCAGGGAGGAATGAAGCAGGTCGCACAGCAATTCGAGGGCATGCTCTTGCAGCTGCTGCTGAAGAGCATGCGCGATGCGACGATCAGTGGCGGCATGCTGGACAGCCAGCAAGGCAGCTTTTTCACCGCCCTTGGCGATCAGCAAATGGCGCTTAACCTGGCGACCCAAATGCCCATGGGTCTGGCGGAATTGATCGAGCAGCAGCAGTCGGCGCGAGCGGCCAAGCCCGGCGAGGACGAAGCCGGCAGTGCAAGCCTCAACGCCTTGCAGCAGTCGCTGAACTCGCTGTCGCCGGCAAGTGCGGCCGCTTATCTGCTTGCCAGTGGCAACCCTGCTGGCATGATGGCTGGCGCGGCGGCCAGCACTCGCGCGGCAACGCTGGCCGCGGGCTCGCCGTCCGAGCCGCGTGACTTTGTCGATCGCGTCTGGCCACACGCCCAGGCGGCGGCGGCTGCCACCGGTGTCCCGGCACGCTTCCTGGTCGCCCACTCGGCGCTGGAGAGTGGCTGGGGGCGGCACGAAATCCGCAACGCCGATGGTTCGCCGAGTTTCAATGTCTTCGGGATCAAGGCCGGGCGCAACTGGTCGGGAGCGACTGTCGAGGTGGCTACGACGGAATTCGTCAATGGCGTGGCGCAGGCCGAGCACGCGAGCTTCCGCGCCTATGCTTCCTACGCCGAGGCCTTTCGCGATTACGCCGAACTGCTGGCCAGCCAGCCACGCTACGCGGGCGTGCTCGGGCAGCAGGACGGCGTCCGGTTCGCCCGTTCATTGCAGCAGGCCGGCTACGCCACGGACCCGATGTATGCCGACAAGCTGGCGCGCATCATTGCCGGCAACACCCTGCGCCAGGCCTTGTCCGGCTAGGCGCAGCCTAAACATTCGCGCTGCGCTGCCGTTAACGGAATATACCAACAGGGGTTCACCTCATGGGCTCAGGAATCATCAATACCGCGGTGACCGGTCTGAACGTGGCTCAGTATGGGCTGCTGACCACCGAACACAACATCGCCAACGCCAACACCCCGGGCTTCTCTCGGCAGCGGAGCATCCAGGAGAGCAATGTCGGCTTGCTGACCGGCGCCGGCTATGTCGGGCAGGGTGCGCACGTGGCAACGGTCGAGCGCATGTACAGCCGCTTTCTCAGTGAGCAGGTGGATCGTTCGCAGAGCAGTGCTAGTGAACTCGAGACCTACTATACGCAAATCAGGCAGATCGATAACCTGCTTGCCGATCCCGGCACCGGCCTGTCGCCAGCATTGCAGTCCTTCTTCGGCAGTGTTCAGGATCTTGCCGCCAATCCTTCGCAGTTGCCGAACCGTCAGGCGATGGTCTCGGCGGCGCAGTCATTGACCGCCCGCTATCAGTCGCTGAGCGATCAACTGGCCGAGATGTACGGCGGCATCAACAGCGAAATCACGGCTGCCGTCGCTAGCATCAATTCCTATGGCGAGCAGATTGCTTCACTGAACGGCCGCATTTCGGTGGCCGAAGCTTCGACCGGCCAACCGCCGAACGATTTGCTCGATGCGCGTGACCAGATGGTGCTCGAACTGAACCAGCTGATCCGTACCCGAACCACCACCAATACGGATGGCAGCTACAACGTCTTCGTCGGTAGTGGTCAGCAACTGGTCGTCGGTGCGCAGCTGATCGGCATGGCGACAATGCCGTCGAGTGCCGATTCCTCGCGTCTGGTAGTCGGTCTGCGAACCGCGGCCGGGGTGCAGGAGATGCCACAGTCGCTGATCAGCGGCGGCAGCCTGAGTGGCTTGCTGGCTTTCCGCAGCGAGTCGCTGGATCGGGCGAGCAACGATCTGGGCAGCCATGCGGCTTCGCTGGCCTTGACCTTCAATGCACAACACACGCTCGGCCAGGATTTCTACGGTCAGTCGCAGCTTGCCTCGACGCCGCCGACCAGCTTTACGCCGCAGTTCTTTTCGGTTTCTCCGCCAGTGGTCGTCGGCAACACCCGGAATCCACCGGGCAGTCCCCTGGTCAGCGCTGCTTTCGTCACGCCGCCGCCGTTCGACGGCAATTACTACACCGATCTGGGTAACAGCGACTACCGACTCAATGCCGACGGCGCTGGCCTGACCCTGACTCGCCTGACCGACAACAAGCAATGGGCGGGGGCCGATCTGGCGGCGGTGAACGCACAGCTGAGCAGCGACCCGCAGGGCTTCGTCCTGGCCGCACCGGGCGCCCTGCTGGCAGGCTCCAGCTATCTGATTCAGCCGACGCGGGGAGCGGCCCGCAGCATCGCCGTGAATCCCGCGCTGGTCGCCGACTCGCGTCTGATCGCCGCTGCCGGACCACTGCGGGCCGCCGCAGGCACCGCCAATACCGGTTCGGCCAGCGTTTCCCTGGGGCAAGCCGGACCCGGCTATCCGGACGCTGTTGCCGGATTGCCGATCAGTCTCGAATACCAGGCTGGCGAACTGCGCAACTTCCCGGTCGGTGCGCGCGTCTCGATCGATGGCGCGGCCCCCGTAGACATCACCGCCAGCGATCAGGGTATTGCTTACACCAGCGGCGCAACGCTCACCCTGGTGGGCTCGGCCAACGTCAATCCACCGGCGGGCTTCAGCTTCGTTATCACCGGTTTGCCGAATAATGGCGACCGTTTCTCGGTCGAGCTCAACACCGGTGCCACGGCCGATGGGCGCAACGCGCTGTCGCTCGCGCAGCTGCAGACCCAGCAGACGATGTCCGGGCAGACGGCCTCCTACCAGGACGCGTACGCGCGCCTGGTCAGTGAAACCGGCAACAAGACACGCCAGCTGCAAGTCAGCAGCGAAGCGCAGGAGAATCTGTTGGCGCAGGCGAGAGCGAGTCGCGACTCGCTCTCGGCGGTCAACCTCGACGAGGAGGCAGCGAACCTCATTCGCTATCAGCAGGCCTACCAAGCGTCGGCGAGGGCATTTCAAATTGGCGCCTCCTTGTTCGATACGATTCTCGAACTGGCGGCTTAATGCAAAAGTCGCGCAAGCGACTCACGAAGCTCCCTTCCTTCCCCTTCCGGGAGAAGGGTCAGGGGAAGAGGGAAACGGTCATGACTTTCATGATCTGGCGTATCTCGACATGTCATGACCGTTAAAGGAGACGAAAATGCGCATCAGCAGCAATCAACTTTATGATGCCGGTGTGCGCGGCATGGAGCGCAATCAGAGCCAGCTGCTTAAACTGCAGGAACAGATTTCGAGCGGCCGGCGAATCCTCACGCCGGCCGACGATCCGGTCGGCGCGGCACGCGCGCTGACCGTCACCCAGACCCGTGAGGTCGCCGCTCAGTACGCGCGTAACCAGGGCGCGGCTGTCGACCGGCTGGGGCTGGTGGACAGTCAGCTTGGCGCGGTGACCGATCTCTTGCAGAGCGTTCGCGGTCGCGTCATTCAAGCCGGAAACACGATCCTCAGTGACAGCGACCGTCAGGCGGTGGCCAGCGAACTCGAGGCGCGCTTCTCGGAACTGTTGGGAATTGCCAACAGCCAGAGTGCCGAGGGCGATTATCTTTTTGCCGGTCACCAGGGTGCGACGACGCCGTTCGTGCTCAGCGCGGCGACCTCGTCGGCGGCACCGACCGCGGTCCGCTATTTTGGTGACGACGGCGAACGTCTGCTGCAGGTCGGGCTGGCGCAGCTGATGCCGACCAGCATTGCCGGCAGCGACCTGTTCATGAACATCCGGCAAGGCAATGGCAGCTTCCTGGCCGCCGCTGGCGGCGCCAACGCTAGCTCAGTGAACCAGGGTAGCGGAGTGATTGACAGTGGCTCGGTGCTTGACCCGCAGAAGTGGCAGCGGGCATTGAACTCGGATTTCTGGCAGGGCAGCAGCAATCAAGCGCTGGAAATCAGGTTCTCGTCGGTCGCCGGGGACAGTCATTACCAGTTGTTCGACGTCTCGACCCCGGCACCGCCGGCGGCGCCGATGCCGGCCAGGCCGGTCAGTGAGCTGCTGCCATTTACTGCCGGACAGGCCATTCCACTGTTGAGCAATGCGCCGGCAGCGGACTTTGGCGCACAGGTGGTGATCAACGGCCGGCCGGCCGATGGTGACAGCTTCAGCATCACACCGAGTGGCAACAAGAGCGTCTTCCAGACGATGCAGGAGCTGATCGGCCTGCTCAAGTCGCCGCTCGGTTCGAGTCAGGCGAGGAGCGAATTCACCGGTCAGCTGGCAGGACATCTGAACCATCTCGACCAGGCGCAGGCCAAGGTCAGCAGCGTTCAGGCATCGGTCGGTTCGCGCCTGCAGGCACTGGATGGCCTGAGCAACAGTTCGGCGGCGGTCGATATCCTGCATCAGCAGAGCCTTTCGGCGCTTCAGGATCTGGATTACGCGCAAGCGCTTTCGGATTTCACGCGTCAGCAGCTCAGTCTCGAAGCCGCCCAGAAGTCCTTTGTCACGATCAGTGGTCTGAGCCTGTTCAGCTATCTTTAATGTGAAAGTCGCGCATGCGACTCACGAAACTTCCTTCTCCCCTCGCGGGAGAAGGGCCGGGGAAAGAGGGGGGCGGTCTTGACTTTCATGATCTGGGGCGTCTCGACTGTCATGACCGTTAAACGATGAGTATGTCAAGGTTCATCCCTGCCGGCCTTTTTCTCGGGGCACTGCTGCTGACGGGTTGTGGCACTGTCGATGTACAGCCGCCGGCGCGGGCGGTGAGCGATCCCCCGGACAGCCGCTATGCGCAGTCTCCCGACCCGACCGTCAGCGTCGAGCCTGGTAAGGCCGTTGCCCTGGTCGGCGCGGTGGCTTACGGGGCTTCCGCATACACTGGACCGGCTGCGAATCTCGGCCTGGCCGCCGCTGCGGTGATCGCCACCTATGTGGTTTACGATCCGCTGGCACCGAACTGGACGATCGAGGAGCGGATGGTCGGCAGAAACACCTATCTGTTGTCGATGCGCGCCAAAAGTTTCCGCACCGGCGGCGATGGCGAGTCCGGATTGATTCTCAAGCGGCGAGCGCTGCAGTTGCAGCGCAAGGGGGGCTTTCTGGGCTATCTGATTCTGGACTATTCCGAGGGTATCGAATCAAGCACCCCTTTTACGCATCGCTACGCGGAAGCTACTTTCCAGCTGCTCCAAAGTGATCCCGAAAAGGCGCCTTAAGGAGCCGAGAAATTCCCGAGCATCGCCTGCAGACCGTACTCGAAGACCTGCTGCAAGGGCTGGCTCAGATAGGACAGACCGAACATCAGTCCGATGAAACCGAGAGCGATGGTCAGCGGAAAGCCAATCACGATCAGGTTGAGTTGTGGCGCGGCGCGGCCCAGGATGGCCAGTGACAAGTTGGTGATCAGCAGCGCGACGAGAACGGGCAGCGCCAGGAGCAGCCCCGACGAGAAGACCATTGCGCCCGAACGCGCCAGCTGCCACCAGCTGCCAGAGTCCGGCAGTGCCGCGGCGACGGGAATGGCGGTGAAGCTGTGCGTCAAGGTGGCGATGACCATCAGGTGTCCGTTGATGGCCATGAAAATCAGCAGAGCCAGCAAGCCCAGGAACTCCGAGATCACTCCCGTCTGACCGGCAGTCAGTGGGTCGTAGGAACTGGCGAAGCCGAGGCCCATCTGCAGGCTGATCATGCTGCCCGCCAGGTCTACCGCGCCGAGCACCAGGCGCACGGCGAAACCCATGGCAAAGCCGATGAGCACCTGTTGCGCGAGGATCAGCAGACCGGCGGCAGATGCCGGATCGATCGCCGGCATCGGCGGCAGTGCCGGGGCGATGGCCACGGTGATCGCCAGGCCGAGGATCAGCCGCACGCGGACGCTCAGGGCGGGGTTGTTGAACGGTGGCGCGCTAACCAGGACGGCGAGGACGCGCGCCAGCGGGAAGAAGAAAGCGACGATCCAGGCGTTGATCTCGGCCGACGTGAGGCTGATCATCGCCGGCCTAGCCGACCAGTAGAGGAATGCTCTCGAACAGCCGGCGCACGTAGTCGACCATCAGCCCCAGCATCCAAGGGCCGGCCAGGAGGAGGATCAGGAATACCCCAACCAGCTTGGGAATGAACGACAGGGTCTGCTCGTTGATCTGCGTCGCGGCTTGAAAAACGCTGACGATCAAACCGATCAGCAGCGCCGCGAGGAGCAGTGGCGCGGCCAGCAGCAAGGTCATCTCGACCGCCTGCCGCCCAATATCCATGACCAGTTCGGGCGTCATGTGGCGAAACTGGCGACTAGCGAGCCGAGGATCAGATGCCAGCCATCGACGAGTACGAAGAGCATCAGTTTGAAGGGCAGGGCGATCATCACCGGCGACATCATCATCATGCCCATCGACATCAGCACGCTGGCCACGACCATGTCCACGATCAGGAAGGGAATGAAGATGATGAAGCCGATCTGGAAAGCCGTTTTCAGTTCGCTGGTGACGAAAGCGGGAACCAGCAAGCGCATCGGTATGTCGTCGGCAGACTGGAAACGGGGCGCGTTGGCCATGCGCGCAAAGAGCGCGATATCCGCTTCGCGCGTCTGCTTGAGCATGAACTTGCGCAGTGGCACGGCGCCGCGTTCGATCGCCTGCAGGTAGGTGATCTTGTTTTCCGACAGCGGCTGATAGGCTTCGCTATAGACACTGTCGAGCACCGGCGACATGATGAAAAAGGTCAGGAAGAGTGCCAGCCCCAGCAGCACCTGATTGGGCGGCGAGGTTTGCGTCCCCAGCGCGTGCCGGAGCAGCGACAGAACGATGATGATCCGGGTGAAGCTGGTCATCATCAGCAGCGCTGCCGGGATGAAGGTCAGTGCCGTCAGCGTCAGCAAGGTCTGCACCGACAGCGTGAAGGTCTGGCTGCCGCCCGCGCCCGGGGTGCTGGTCAGCGCCGGCAGGCCGCCGGCCTGGGCCCAGGCCGCCAGCGGTGCGAGCAAGGTCAGCAGTGCGAGCAGGAAGCCGCGGCGGCGGAGTCTAGCGGCCTTCATTCTTGCGCTCGGCGATCTGCTGGAGCCATTTCGAAAAAGGCTTTTCACCGTCGCCGCTCGATGGCAGCTCGCCTTTGGGCAGGGTATGCAGGGTGCGGATCTGGCCCGGCACCAGGCCGACAACCAGCCAGGTGTCGCCAACCTCGACCAGCACGATGCGCTCTCTGCTGCCGATGATCAGGCCGCCGACGACGCGCATCGGGCCATTGCTGCCGAAACCGCGACCGCCGTTGAACTGGCGCAGAAAGTAGGCGGCCAGAAACAGAATGGCAATGACCACCGCCAGTCCGACGACGGTTTGCAGCATTGTCGCCAGCGACAGGCCGGGCGGATCGGGAAGCGTTGCCTGCTGCGCTAGCGCGCCACTCGAAAACGATGCGCACAACAGCCAGCACGCATTGCGCGTCGGGTGGTAAACAAAGGGCTTTAGGTGTCGAAGCAAGAGGGTCGGCCGGCTCGGGATGCTGCTCGCTATCTTAAAGGAAGCGCGGCGAAGCGCAAACGCCGTGATCGACCGGCTCACCGTTTCCGGAAGGCGCCGAGACGGTCAGCGTCCGATATGGCGAGCCCTTTCGGAGGGGGTCACGATATCCGTCAGCCGAATTCCGAACTTGTCATTGACCACCACCACCTCGCCCTGTGCGATCAGCGTGCCATTGACGAAAACGCTCATCGGTTCGCCGGCCATGGCGTCGAGTTCGACGACCGAGCCGTGTGCCAGCTGCAGCAGGTTCTTGATGGTGATCTTGGCCCGCCCGAGTTCGACGGCGATCTGGACCGGGATGTCCAGAATCATGTCCAGTTCGTTCATCAGCGAGGTCTTGTTGCCGGGTTCGTCAAAACTCGGGAAGATGTTGGCCGCTTGCGCGCCAGCGGCCGGCGCGGTATCCGCCTGTGCCTGTTCGGCCATGGCCGCCGCCCAGTCGTCGTCGGCGCTGCTGGCGTCAGCGCTGCCAGCGTCCGTGCCTGGAATGTCAAATTCGTCCGTTTCTTCCTTATCCATTGCTTTCTCCGGCGGGGGCTTGCTCCTGATCGGCGGCCATGAAGCGTTCGACCTTGAGGGCGTATTGGCCATCCTGCTGCCCGTAGCGACATTCCATTACCGGCACGTCGTCGACCAGGGCGATGATCTTGTCGGGGATGTCGATAGGAATGACATCGCCGACTTTCATCGCCAAAATCTGGCGCAGGGCGACGCTGGTCGTTGCCAGTTTGGCCGTGATCTCCACCTCGGCGTTTTTCAGTTGCTTGCGCAGCATGACGATCCAGCGTCGGTCGGTTGACAGCTGATCGCTCTGCATGGTGCTGTACAACAGATCGCGAATCGGTTCAATCATCGAGTAGGGAAAGCAGATGTGCATGTCTGCACCCGATCCGCCAAACTCCAGCGAAAAGCTTGTCGAGATGACGACCTCCGAGGGAGTGGCAATGTTCGCGAACTGCGAATTCATTTCCGAGCGGATATATTCAAAATGCATGTCGTAGACCGGCTTCCAGGAGCGGGAATACTCGGTAAATACGACCGCCAACAGGCCCTGGATGATGCGTTGTTCAGTGGCCGTGAAATCGCGGCCTTCGACGCGCGTGTGGAAGCGGCCATCGCCGCCAAACATGTTGTCAACCACCAGAAAGACCAAGCTTGGGTCGAACACGAACAATGCCGTGCCGCGCAAGGATTTTGCAGCGACTAGATTGAGGTTGGTCGGGACCACCAGGTTACGGGTGAACTCGCTGTATTTCTGCACCCGTATCGAGCCCACGGATATTTCGGCGCTGCGGTGCATGTAGTTGAAGAGACCGATGCGCAGGTAACGGGCAAAGCGTTCATTGACCAGCTCGAGCGTCGGCATGCGCCCGCGAACGATTCGCTCTTGCGTTCCGAGGTTGTAAGGGCGCGGGCCTTTGCCCTGGTCCTCCGCTTCCTCCAGTTCGTCGGCTTCGCCGCTGACGCCCTTGAGCAGGGCGTCGACTTCATCCTGAGAGAGGAAATCGGCGCTCATTGCCGCTCACTGGATGATGAATGAAGTAAACAGCACTTCCCTGACTGGCCAGTCATTCTTCTTTCCTCTGCCGGCTGGATCAAGGATGTCGTTTATCCCCTCCTTGATTTCGGCGGCGAGCTGGGTCTTGCCTTCGCTGCTTATCAAGTCCGAGGCCTTCTTGCTCGAAAGCAGCAGAGTCAGGTCGTTGCGCAGCTTTGGCATGTACTGCTTGAGTTGTTCGTCGACCTGCACGTCCTCGACCTCGACCGAAAGAATCAACTGCAGGTACTGGTCGCCGTTTTCCGGTACGAGATTGACCGTGAATGCGTCGAGCGCGACATATACCGGTGGTGCATTGTGATCTACTTTCTTTCTCTTGGACGGCCTGGGTCTTTCCCGCGGGGCGTCGGCGTATTCCTCGTCGTATTCCGCCGCCGGCTTCAGGAGAAAGTAGGCACCCACTGCGCCGACGCCGAGCACCAGTACCAATACGGCGATGACGATGATCAGCAGCTTTTTCGTGCTTTTCACTGGCGCGGCACCCGCGCCGTCAGCTTCGGCTTTTGCATCCTTGGCCATTCAGCAACTCTCTCCCTGGTTGATTCGCCTGGTGGTGTTCGTTTCCATGGTGTTCCGTCGCGACCTGTTTGACGCCCGGCCGGCGGCCGCTTCTCTAAGCGAAAGTGTCGACCAGCGCGCTGCCGCGGTGTGCGACGACGCTCTGACTCAGCAGACCGCTGATCGAATCACCGCCAAGTATAGCCGTATCGGCCATCGGGCGGGGTGGGCCCGATGTCTGTCGTTGGCTATCGGGGGATTGCCGGAAGGATTCGCTGCCGACGCTGGCTTGCCCGAGGTCGATTCCCGCGCTGGCGAACATCTCACGTAGGCGCGGCAATGCTGTTTCGATGGCCCCGCGAACATCGGCGTTCGCCGAGACGAAGTGTGCGTTGGCGCCGTCCTTGTCGATCTTGAGGGTGATTTCGACGGCTCCCAATTGGGGCGGATTGAGCGTCAGTTGCGCCAGCTGTTTGTCGTTGGCCGCAAACCACAGCAGTTTTTGGCCGAAATCCGTCGCCCAGGCGGGGTCGCGGAGTGCCGTCTGTAGGCCTAGTGAATTTTCCTGGGCGACGGTGGCGTTGTTCGGCGCCTGGCTCGCGGGCCCGAGAGTGGCCAGGTTGCTGGCGGGCGACAGCTGTTGCTCCGGGCGCTTCCCTTCGTTTTGCGCGAAAGCCTGTGCGACGAAGTCGGCAACGGCAATTTTTGCCGCTTTGCCGTCGCCGATCGGCGTTAGCGGCGCCATTGATGGCAGCTCCCCGCGTTCGTCGTTGCCGGGATAGGTGCCCTGCGCGTCAGTGCGTGGCGCGGATGGGGTTATTGCCGAGGCGAGCAGGGGCGTGCCAGGAGGCGGCAGGGAGCGGCTCAGCTCAGCGATGTCCGCGCCATCCAAGCGGCCCGCAGAATGGGCAGGCTGCAGGGGGGGTGGCTGATTCGCTTGAACGGGCTGATTCAGCCCGAGCATGGCCAGCAATTCGTGGCCCGCCAAAGCTGTTGCTGCCTCGGGGAGCGTCGCCTGGTCGCCCGGCCGGGCTTGGCGACTGCTTTCGGCAGGGAGTGGCGCGGCGTTGCCCACTGGCAGAGTCAGCAGCATGCTTGCAAAGTCCAGCCCGATGCGCGCATCGTCAACGGCCATCAGCTTGCTGGCGCCACCTGCGGCGGACGCTCCCGCGACGGCTGGCTGGGCGAAGCTTGCGACGATTGTAATGCTCATGGACGATGCTCTCCGGCAAGGGTTGCCGATATATCCAAGCAACTATCGTTCCATGCAATCCAGGCCTTACCGTAAAAGCCGCGTACGCGACTCGCGAACCTCCCTTCTCCCCTTGCCGGAGAAGGGCCAGGGGAAGAGGGGGACGGTCATGGCTTTCATGATTTGGGGTGTCTCCACGTGTCATGACCGTTAGGCCTCGTCTTGTTTGTCGTGTCTTCGGCGAGCGGCAAACTCGTCCTGTGCCTTTTGCTCTTGACGTTCTTCCAGCTTTGCTTCACTGGCGCGATGGCGCTCATAAAGGGCGTCGAGCGCTTGCAGCTTGGTTCGCTGCTGCTGCCATTCCGCCTGGCCGGCGGCAGTGTGTGCCTGCTGTTGGCGGACGGCCTGCAACTGCTGGCTGATGGCTTCGTCGAGGCGGTTCAGGAATTCCTGATAGTTGCGCCATTCGGGCTGACACAGCCCGCCTTGAATGGCCTTGCGAAAGCGCTCGGTGTAGTCGTCTCGATAGTCTTCGAGCATGCCAAGTTTGCTTTGCGCATCGCGTTCCGTGGCAATCAGTCGTGCCAGCCGTTGCGTGGCTTCGTCGCTACGGTTCTGCATGAGTTCCAGGACCGTTTGCAGGGAGAAGGGTTTGGGCACGTTGATCTCGGTGTGATCGGTGAAAACTGAGAGTTCGGCTGAGAAATTCGATCGCGCAGCGAAGGGTCGCGGTTTAAAGCATGGCGGTCAGGCGTGGATCAAGGCTTGGTCGCAAACAGGGCCTGTAGTTGCGCGATGCTGCTGTCGAAGTCCGCGCGCTGGGCGAGATTCTGCTGCAACAGTACTTCGAATTTTGGATAGATGGCGATGGCCTGGTCGAGTTGCAGATCCGAGCCTGCGGCGTAAGCGCCGACGCTGATCAGGTCGCGGGAACGCTGGTAGCGTGAGAAGAGGCTCTTGAAACGGCGAATGTGCTCGAGGTGCGCCGGGCTGACCAGATTGACCATTGCGCGCGAGATCGATTGCTCGATGTCGATTGCCGGGTAGTGCCCGGCGTCGGCCAGCGTCCTTGACAGGACGATGTGCCCGTCCAGGATCGCGCGCGCCGAATCGGCGATCGGATCCTGCTGGTCGTCGCCTTCGGCGAGTACGGTGTAGAAGCCGGTGATCGAACCGCCGCCATCGGCACCGTTGCCGGCCCGCTCAACCAGTTGCGGCAGGCGAGCGAACACCGACGGTGGGTAGCCGCGGGTGACCGGCGGCTCGCCGATGGCCAGGGCGATCTCGCGTTGGGCCATGGCGTAGCGCGTCAGCGAGTCCATGATCAACAGCACATGCCGGCCCCGATCACGGAAGTACTCGGCAATGCAGGTCGCGTAGGCAGCCCCCTGCAGGCGCATCAGCGGACTGACGTCGGCCGGCGCGGCGACGACCACTGCACGGCGCAGGCCTTCCTCGCCAAGAATCTGCTCGATGAACTCCTTGACCTCGCGACCGCGCTCGCCGATCAGGCCGACGACGATGACCTCGGCCTCGGTATAGCGAGCCATCATGCCAAGTAGCACGCTCTTGCCGACACCGGAGCCGGCAAACAGTCCCATGCGTTGGCCACGGCCGACGCAGAGCAGGGCGTTGATGGCGCGGACGCCGACATCAAGGGGCTGCTCGATCGCTGCTCGGGACATCGGGTTGACCGGTCGGCTTTGCAGTGGCCGTAGGGAGCCGGCCTCCAGCGGGCCAAGCCTGTCGAGCGGACGGCCAGCACCGTCGAGGACGCGACCGAGCAGTGACTCGCCGACCGGGACCAGCTTCGCGCGGTCGATCGAGCGCCGCCGTGCCGGTGGAGGCTGACCGATTCGTGGCGGCTGCTTGGGTGCTTCGAGGGCCACCACGCGGGCTCCCGGTGGCAGGCCATAGACATCTTCCGAGGGCATCAGAAAGAGGCGTTCGCCGTTGAAACCGACGACTTCTGCTTCGATCGGCGAGCCGCCCTGGGGTACGATCCGGCAGGAGCTACCCAGCGGTAGTCGCAGGCCCGAGGCTTCCATGACCAGCCCATTGATGCGCGTCAGGTGGCCGCTGGGCAGCAGCGAATTGACCTGGCCGGCCGCTTGTCCGCAGCCCTCGAGAAAGCGGCGCCAGTCGGCGAGGTGTGGATTGTCCGCCGGCTCGCTCATCGTTCGCCGCCCTTGGCTTCGGGCTCCTTGCCGGTGAGCCAGTCCTCGCTGATGCCGATGCCTTCGACGACCCGTCGCCAGCGCGTTTCCAGCGTCGCGTCGACTTCACTCGCACCCACTTCGACCCGGCAGCCACCGGGCGTCAGGGCGCCGTCCTCGACGATTTGCCAGTTGATGTGCGGCAGTTGATCGCCCAGGTGCTCGCGCACCAGCGCCGCATCGTCGGGGTGAACGAAGAGCAAGGGCTTCCCGTGATGCGGGTGCAGCGTGCTGACTGCCTCTTTGACGACCGCCAGCAGCAGCTCCGGTTGCAGACGGAGACTTTGCCGTAGGACCTGATTGGCGACTTCGATGGCCAGGGTCAGCAATTGATCGGCAACGCCCTGATCGATGCCGGTCATCGCCTGCTGCAGGTTGTCCAGCAAAGTCGCCATGGCATCTACCGAGGCCTGGGCGGCAGCGATACCTTCCTGATAGCCGTTGGCATAGCCGTCGGCGTGCGCCTCGTGGTGCATACGTTCGATATCTTCGGCCGTTGGCAGCACTACAGGCGGCTCGGCCGGCGCTTGCGTGCTGCCGCTGTCCTCGACCTCGGGCGCGGCTTCGGTCAGCGGTGGGTCATCGGCAGGGGGTTCCTGGCACGGCGTGGAGTCGGCCGGTGGCGTTTCTGGCGGCCGCGTCTTGCTGCGTGTTGGCGCGTCGGCATCGCTGGCCTGCTCGTCGAAGGCGGCGACCTCCCAGCGCTGGTAGGCGGTCAGCTTCTCCTTGGGGATCCAGTTGCTCATGCGCTGCGCTTACTCAGACCATTTCCTCACCACCGGCACCGCCAAGCACGATCTGCCCTTCGTCGGCAAGGCGGCGGACGATCTTGAGGATTTCCTTCTGCTCGCTTTCGACTTCGGAGAGGCGCACGGGACCGCGCGAGTCGAGGTCTTCGCGGAGCATTTCCGCGGCGCGTTGCGACATGTTCTTGAAGATTTTTTCGCGCAGCGATTCGGTGGCCCCCTTCATCGCCAGGATCAGCGATTCGGACTGAATTTCCCGCAACAACAGCTGAATCGCGCGGTCGTCGAGATCCATGAGGTTTTCGAAGACGAACATCTCGTCGAGAATCTTCTGCGCCAGATCGGGGTCGTACTCGCGGATCGAGTCGACCACCGAGGTTTCGTTGGCCGTGCCCATGAAGTTGAGGATTTCGGCGACCGCGCGTACGCCGCCCATTGCCGATTGCTTGACACTCGCGGAACCGGAAAGCAGACGCAGCATGACGTCATTCAGCTCCTTCAAGGCTTCGGGCTGAATGCCTTCGAGAGTCGCGATACGCAAGACGACATCGTTGCGCAGGCGCTCGGAAAGCTGGTTCAGGATGTCGCTGGAGTGGTCATGGGCGAGGTGGACGAGAATCGTGGCGATGATCTGGGGATGCTCGTTCTTGATCAGGTCGGCGACGGTTGGCGCGTCCATCCACTTCAAACCTTCGATGCCATTGGTGTCGCCCGGCTGCAGAATCCGGGAGATCAGATTCGACGCCTTGTCGTCGCCCAGGGCCTTGGTAAGTACCGAACGGACGTAGGAATCGGTATCGAAATTGACGGCGGCGGACTCTTCGGCGGTGCTTTGGAACTCGGCGAGCACTTCGGCGACACGTGTGCGCGGAACCGATTTCAGGGCGGCCATGGCATGCCCCAGCTTCTGCACGTCCTTTGGCCCGAGATGCTTGAGCACCTCGGCCGCGTAATCCTCGCCAAGCGCGATGAGCAGAATGGCGCTTTTCTCGATGCCGTCTTCAGCTGGCATTGGCGCCGGTCCATTCCCTGATGATGTTGGCTACTGCCCGCGGATCCTGCTGCGCCAGCGCACGTGCCTTGGCGAGTTGCTGTTCGAGGAGCATCGCTGCCGTCGGCACCTGTTCCTCGCCTTCGTCTTCTTCGCCCTCCTCGCCAGCAATGACGTCGATGGTGCCACCGACGCCGCTGTCGCTGGCTTCCTCCGGGTGCAGTATGGTCTTCAACAACGGACGCACGACGCCGAGCAGGAGATAGGCGACAATGCCGGCAAGTGCTCCGTATTTGAGCAGCTCCTTGACCAGCGAGACCATTTCCGGGTCTCGCCACAGCGGCAAGGCGTCCTCTTTGTCGAGGACAGTGAAGGGCGCGTTGGCCACGGAAACGGTGTCGCCGCGATCCTTGTTGAAGCCCATTGCCTCCTTGACCAGATCGCTGATCTGTTTGATTTCGGCGTCCGACAAGGGCTTGCTGACGCTCTTGCCGTCCTTGTCGATTTCCTGGCGCTGATTGACCACCACTGCGCCAGACAGGCGCTTGATGGTTCCGACGGCGTTTTTGACGTGGCGGATGGTCTTGTCGACCTCGTAGTTGATGGTCGCATTCTTGCTGGTGTTCAGCGGTTGCCCGACACTGCCAATCGATGCCTGCACTCCGGCGGCGTTGATCTGTCCGGGGACGGGAGGCTGACCCGCGGCGGCGGGTCCTGCGCCAGGTACGCCGGGCTGGGTCAGCGGCGCCGTTGCCGGGACCGGTGGCTGATTGCTGAGCGCACCGGGAACGCCTTGCGCGGTTGGGGTGGTGCTCGCGCTTTCGCTGGTCTGCTGGCTGCGAATGCTGATGTCCGGAGGGGTGGTGTTCGGTCGATGCGTTTCGGCCGTTTGCTCGCTTTGCGAAAAGTCGATGTCCGCGGCGATCTGGACGCGTGCATTGTCGGGGCCGACGATCGGTGCCAGGATGTCTTCGACCCGTTTGATGATGCTCGCCTCGACTTGGTGAATGTAGCTCGCCTGTGTCGGATCGAGGCCGGCTTCCAGCAGTGCGTTCTTCTTTCTCGACAGCAAGGCGCCGCTCTGGTCGAGCAGGGTGACGCTGGCCGGCGCCAGTTGCGGGACGCTGGCGGCGATCAGATTCTGAATGCCGGCGACCTGGGTTGGGTCGAGCTCGCGTCCGGGGTAGAGATTGAGCAGCACCGACGCAGATGGCTTCTGGTCTTCGCGCATGAAAACGCTCGGCTTCGGAATGGCCAGGTGCACCCGCGCTGCCCGCACGGCGGCGATCGACTGGATGGTTCGCGACAGTTCGCCTTCCAGGCCGCGCTGATAGTTGACCTGTTCGGCAAACTGGCTGATGCCGAACTTCTGAGCTTCCATCAACTCGAAGCCGACGGCGCCGCCGCGCGGCAGGCCTTGCGACGCGAGGCGCAGGCGGACATCGTGCACCCGGCTTTCGGGAACCAGGATCGCGCTGCCGCTGTTGCTGAACTGATAGGGGACGTTCATCTGCTCGAGCGCAGCGATAATTGCACCGCCGTCGCGCTCGGAGATATTCGAGAAGAGAACCCTGAATTCATTTTGCCTGAGCCAGGTGCTGGCGACGACGAGCAGGGCGAAAATCGCGGCGATGGAGACCATCAGCACCACTTTTTGCTTGTCCGTCAAACGCGCCAGCGCCTCGCGAGCGCGATCCAGCGGTTTGCCCGCGCCTGCAATTTCGTTGGTTTCGGTTCCGGCTACGGCCATGCGCCTGATACGGTGAAAGCCTGCATTTCAGCAGGCGAAAAGCGAAAAATGATGACAATTACTCTGCTATTGTAGCTGCTAACGGTCATGACACGAAGGGACACCCCAAATCATGCAAGTCATGACCACCCCCCTCCACTTGCAGTGCGCAGTCCGGCCTGCACGCCGGAATCGTTCGACGGGCAGGGAGCATGCTCCCTGAATTCCCCGTCTCACCCCCCGGCCCTTCTCCCGCAGAGGGGAGAAGGGAGTTTCGTGAGTCGCTTGAGCGACTTTCACGGTAAATGCACGGGACTTTCCATCGGATGAAGCAAGTTGTACAAATGCCGGGCCACGAACTGGGCCATGAACTCAAGGCGCAGGAACTGCAACGAGCGTTCGACGCCTTCAACCAGGTTTCACTGGCGCTGACGCAGTCCTACCAGGGGCTGCAAGGCCGTGTCGAATCATTGACCGCTGAACTGGCAGTCGCCAACGGCGAGTTGCGTCGGCAATACGAGGAAAAGGAAGCGCTTTCCGAGCGCCTGGCCCTGTTGCTCAAGGCTTTGCCGGCGGGCGTCGTGGTGCTTGACAGCGCTGCTCGGGTCAGCGAGGCTAACGCGGCGGCTACCGAGATGTTCGCGCAGGCGCTGATTGGTGAATCCTGGCCCCTGCTGGCACAGGCCGCGCTGGTGGCGGCCGAGGCGCCGGATGAGTGGCAGCTTGGCGTGCGCCGACTGGCGATTGCCGAAAGTCCCCTGGATTCGGCCGGTGGGCGAATCCTGCTGATTCACGATGTGACCGCAGCGCACGCCCTGAAGGCGGAACTGGAGCGTAACCAGCGCCTGGTGGCCATGGGTGAGATGGCCGCTTCCTTGGCACATCAGCTACGTACCCCCCTGGCGACGGCCTTGCTCTACAGTGCCAACCTCGCGCAGCCGGAACTTGCCGATGCGGCGCGGCGTCGTTTCGCCGACAAGGCGACCGCCCAGCTGAAACGTCTCGAGCGCCTGATTCAGGAAGTGCTGCTCTTTGCGCGTGGCGAAAGCATCGGCCGCGATACAACGCCGGCCAGGCAGCTGCTCAGCGAAGCGGCGCAGACCGTTGAACCCTTGTTTCTGGAAAAAGGAATCGCTTTTCGGATCGTCGGCGACGCTGTCGAGACGGTCATCACCGGCAGTCGCAAGGCTTTGGTTGGCGCCTTGGTGAATCTGCTCGAGAACGCCCTGCAGGCCTGTATCACGGTGGGCGAGGTGGGCCAACCTGGCGCTATGGCTGAACGCGCCGAAGTCTCTCTTGGCGCCGACCTGGCCGCCGGCCAGTTGCGCATCGCCGTGCGCGATACCGGCGCTGGGATTGCGCCCGAAATCCAGGCGCGCGTCTTCGAACCCTTCTTCACGACCAGCGGGCAGGGAACCGGGCTTGGTCTGGCCATTGCGTTGGGGGTCGTGCGTGCCCATGGTGGGGCGATGACAGTACACTCGGTGCCGGGCGAAGGCTCGGAATTCGTAATCATGTTGCCGGTCGCGTTGGCGACCGAGCAGGTTTCATTACGGTCATGACGGTCGAGACGCCCCAGATGATGAAAGTCATGACCGTTTCCCCCTCTTCCCCAACCCTTCTCCCACAAGGGGAGAAGGGAGCGTAGTGAGTCGCTTGCGCGACTTTCACATTAAGGACCCGCCTATGACGCCGGCTTTGCCGATATTGGTGGTCGAAGACGACGCCGCCTTGCGCGAGGCGGTGTGCGATACCCTTGAACTTGCGGGCCTGGCGGTCGTCTCCGCGGGCGGTGGTGACGAGGCGCTGCAGGTGCTCGCCGGACGGACAGTCTCGCTGGTGGTCAGCGACGTGCGCATGCGGCCGATCGACGGCATCGCCCTGCTCAAGGAAATACGCAGTCGCCATCCCTATTTGCCGGTCGTGCTGATGACCGCCTTCGCCGACGTCGACCGCGCCGTCGAAGCCATGCGCGCGGGCGCTTGCGATTTTCTCTTGAAGCCCTTCGAACCGAAGGCCCTGCTCGATCACGTGCAGCGCTATCGCCTCCCCGAAGTCCACGACGACGAGCGAGCGATTGCCATCGATCCGGTGAGCGTCAACCTCTTCGCACTTGCCGGGCGGGTCGCGCAGAGTGACAGCACGGTCCTGCTGACCGGCGAAAGCGGCGTTGGCAAGGAGGTGGTGGCGCGCTTCATTCACCAGCACTCGGCGCGCAGCAAGGGGCCGTTCGTGGCCATCAACTGCGCGGCCATTCCCGACAGTCTGCTCGAGGCGACCCTTTTCGGTTATGAGAAAGGTGCCTTCAGCGGCGCGCAGCACGCGCAGGCCGGCAAGTTCGAGCAGGCGCAGCACGGCAGTCTGCTGCTCGACGAGATCACCGAAATGCCGCTTGGTCTGCAAGCCAAGCTGCTGCGCGTCTTGCAGGAGCGTGAAGTGGAACGGGTCGGCGGCAAGCAGCCGGTGGTCCTCGATATCCGCGTCATCGCGACCTCCAATCGCGACATGGCCGATGCCGTGGCGACGGGCCACTTCCGTGAGGATCTATTCTATCGCCTGAACGTTTTTCCCCTTCTAATCCCGGCGTTGCGGCAGCGCGGCGAAGACATCGTGCCGCTGGCGCGTCATTTCCTGGCCGAACACGGCGCCCGTGCCGGTCGTCCGGGTCTGCGCCTGTCGGCAGCTGCAGAAGTGGCTCTGCGTCAGCACGCCTGGCCGGGCAACGTTCGTGAGCTGGAGAACGTGATGCAGCGGGCGGTCATCCTGGCTCCCGGCGACAGAGTCGAACGCGATGCCCTGCATCTGGCGGCCGCCGCAGCACCGCTGGCTCCGGGTGCGGCGCCAGCGCTTGAAACGGCCATGCCGGCAACGCCCGCCGCCGCGCCTGCGGCAGCGCCTCGGAAGGCCAACAAAATGAGCGAAGTGGAGCGAGAGCATATACTGGCAACCTTGGCGTCGGTCGGTGGGTCGCGAACTCTCGCCGGGCAGCGCCTCGGGATGTCGGAGCGGACCTTGCGCCACAAGTTGCGGCAGTATCGCCTCGGCGGTTTTCTGAAAGCTTGATCGTGCGATCAAGCTGACGGGAAAGCTGGCGCGAGTCTTGCTTCGCTAAATTGGGCAGTGCTTGGAGAAGAGAATGGACAGTAAGGGTATCGAGCAGATGTTAAGCGCGTTGCAGGCGACGTCAGCGACCGCCGGCGGCCGGGTTGCCGAGGCGCAGAGCCCTCAAGCCGGGGCCGACTTCGCGCAGGTGTTGCAGAGTTCGATCGCCCAGGTCAGCCAGACACAGCAGCAGGCGGAGGCCATGGCGGCAAATTTTGCCGCCGGCAACAGCACCGAGAACCTGCACGAAGTGATGATTGCGCTGCAAACGGCCAGCCTTTCATTTCAGGAAATGATCCAGGTGCGCAACAAACTCGTTTCGGCGTACCAGGATGTCATGAACATGCAGGTCTAGCCTGCTGGATCGATCGCCGGGGCGCCGATTTTTGCCTTGCCCCTGCCGGGAGCTTGCGGTTCCTGGAGCTTGTATTCCCGCGCTGCTGCACCCATAATGTTTTCCATGGTCGTAATTCCGGCAAACCGGAAGCGTTCTGGACGCGGGTTCGATTCCCGCCACCTCCACCACTGCGGGGGTGCACTGGTTTCGACAGGGTGACAGATGGCGAGCAGGCGGCCCGAGAGGCGACGGACGTAATCCGCGCAAAACCACAAACGCCAATGATGAGCGTTTCGCACTGGCCGCTTAAGGCCTGCTGAGGACGTAGCCGTCCAATAAACAGAATGGCTATCGGTGGGGGCTTCGGCCCCCACCGTCATTTCAAGCTTTGCACTTCGACAGGCTTGCCACGCCTGATCTGGCCATCGCCAGCGTTGCCCCCAGGCTGGCAGTAGCCATCTCTGGCCTGCGATATTCTTCTCCGATGCCGCTTTTCGCACAGCCTACACTTGCGGAAATGCAGATGAATCACGGTATATTGTCGCTACACATCTTCTTTACCGGAGGCTCGTACATGAAAGCTGGCGGTCTATTTGCGTTTCTGGGATCTGGCTTGCCCTTGATCACGACGCTGCGCGGCTACCGCCTCGCATGGTTGGGCAAGGATTCCATTGCCGGACTGTCGGCATGCATCGTCTCGATTCCGTCGGTGATTGCCTATGCCGAACTCGTACACCTGCCAGCAATTACCGGTCTGTACGCGGCGTTGGCGGCGGCGATTGGCTACGCGCTCTTTTCCAGTTCCCGGCATGTCATCGCCGGACCGGACGCCGCCATCGGCCTGCTCGCCGGCTCGGCGATCCTGCCGCTGTCGGGAGGTGATCCGGCGCGCATCGTCGTGCTCGCGGCGGTGCTCAGCATACTGTCGGGTATCGTGCTGCTACTCGCCGCGCGGCTGAAGCTGGGCGTCATAGCCGATCTGCTGTCGCGGCCGGTTCTGATCGGCTACCTGAACGGTGCCTCACTGGTGCTTATCGCGACGCAGCTCGGCAAGATGTTCGGCATCAAGACCGAGGGTGAAGAATTCTTCCAGATCGTGTACACGGTGTTCGAGAAGTTGTCCGAGACGCATCTGGCGACCTTCTTTTTCGGCGTGCTACTGATTGCGCTGCTGGTTGGCCTGGCGCGCTGGCTGCCCCGTGTGCCGGGTGCGCTGGCCGTCTGCGCGGTGGCGATCACAGCCACTTTCATTCTTGACCTGGGCAGCTACGGCATCGCCCTGGTCGGAGAGGTGCCTTCTGGATTTCCGCTGCTAACGATTCCGGCAGTCCGCTGGGCAGATCTCGCAGCACTCGCGCCGGCTGCCGTGGCGATCGCCTTCCTGGCATTTTCAGACGGCATTCTTCTGGCACAGACCTTTGCCGAGAAGAACGGCTACGAAGTGCGTCCGAACCGCGAACTGGTCTCCCTCGGCTCGGCGAACATCCTGGCCGGGCTTTGGCAGGGCTTTCCCGTTTCAGCCAGCCAGTCGCGGACCTCGATCGTCGATTCGGCCGGTGGCAAGACGCAGCTCGCACAGGTGATTCTGGCCCTCGGTCTGCTCCTGTTCCTGTTCTTCCTCACCGGTCTGGTCGCGCTGCTGCCGAAAGTGGCTCTCGGTGCGATCCTCATCGTCACCGCCATCGGCATGCTGGAAGTGGCGTCGTTGAAAGGGCTGTACAAGATCGATCGGGTCGAGGCCGGCATTGCCCTGGGCGTCACCGCCGCGATCTTGCTGGCCGGTGTCGTGCCGGGAATCATTCTCGGTCTGCTGCTGTCGCTGATTATGGTGCTGGTCGGGGTTTCGCGCCCCCGTGACGCAGTGCTTCGTCGCTTGCGCAGCGACGGCAAATTCCATGACTGTCTCGAGGACGAGGAAGCCGAGAGCGTTCCCGGCCTGCTGGTTTACCGCCTCTATGCGCCGCTGATCTTTGCCAATGCGCGGCACGTCATGACGCGCGTGCGGACGCTGGTCGACGAGGCGGTGCCGCCGGTCAAGTGGCTGGTCATCGACGCCCAGGCGATTCACGACATGGACGTCACCGCTGCGCAGCGCTTCGTGGAACTCCACCGCGAGTTGTCGGACGAGGGAGTCGAGGTCAAGATCGCCGATGCGCCGCGGCCGTTCCGGGAGGAACTCGCCAAGGTCGGGCTATCCGAGGAAATCGGTGGGGCGGACTTCTACGTTTCCGTCAAGCAGGCAACCCAGGACTTCGAGCGCCAGATCGCTGCCGCGAACGAGAAGCCCGGTAGCGCGCCGGCTTGATGTGAAAGGCGCGCAAGCGGCGCACGAATCGCCCTTTTCTCCACGGCGGGAGAAGGGGCGGATTCACAATTCAGCAGCCGCGCGTCGGCAGAACTTCGCGCAGCAGGCGGGCGGCGTCGCGGATCATCGTTTGCGTGCTCTCCCAATCGACACAGGCGTCGGTGACCGAGCAGCCGTATTTCAGCTGTGACAGGTCCTCGGGGATCGGCTGGTTGCCGGCGACGAGATTCGACTCAACCATCATGCCGACCAGCGACTGGTTGCCCAGACGCACCTGATTGACCACGTCGGCCATCACCAGCGGCTGCAACTCGGGCTTCTTGTAGCTGTTGGCGTGCGAGCAGTCGATGACAATATTGCCCGGCAAACCGGCCTTGTGCAGCGCCTGTTCGGCCATTTGCACGCTGACCGTGTCATAGTTCGGGCGACCGTCGCCGCCACGCAGGACCAGATGCCCGTAACCATTGCCGCGCGTACGCACGATGGCGGTGCGTCCCTGGCCGTTGATGCCCAGGAAGCTGTGCGGCCGCGAGGCCGAAAGAATGGCGTTGATGGCAATGGCGACGTCGCCGTTGGTACCGTTCTTGAAACCCACCGGAGTGGACAGGCCGGACGAGATCTCGCGGTGCGTCTGCGACTCGGTGGTGCGCGCGCCGATGGCTGTCCAGGCGATCAGATCTCCGAGGTACTGCGGTGAAATCGGGTCGAGCGCCTCGGTACCGGCGGGCAGGCCGATCTCGGCGATATCGAGCAGGAACTCGCGTGCTTTCTGCATGCCCTGATCGACGCGGAAGGAGTCGTCCATGTCCGGGTCGTTGATATAGCCTTTCCAGCCGGTCGTGGTGCGCGGTTTCTCAAAATAGACACGCATCACCAGGTACAGCGAATCGCTGACCTCGTCGGCGAGCGCTTTCAGGCGGCGCGCATAGTCGAGGCCGGCGACGGGGTCGTGGATCGAGCACGGTCCGACGACGACGAACAGGCGGCGGTCATTGCGGTCGAGAATGTTGCGCAATACCTCGCGGCCGTTCATCACCAGGCCTGCGGCGGCCTGCGAAAGCGGCAGGCGGGCGTGAATTTCCTCGGGTGAAGGCATGGCGTCGAAGGCGCTGACGTTGATGTTGTCGATGTCGAAATGGGTCATGGTTTTGGCAGACGGCTCAGTTGATGAATCATGTCCTTGACCGCTGCGACGCGGTCGGCAAGTGTCGCGCAGTGGCGTTTGAGAAGTAGTTTATCGGGGCCGGAGAGACGATAGTTGCGGTCCCTCTGAATCAGATTGATGATGCACATGGGATCGATCGGTGGGTCGGCTTCGAATTGCACGACGATCTGTTCGCTGGTGGCGTCGAGCTTGCTTACTCCGAGCGGCTTGCAGAGCACGCGCAGGCGGTGGCTGTCGAGCAGCGCGCGGGCCTGTGGCGGCAGTTCGCCAAAACGATCGACCAGTTCTTCCTGTAGATCGCCGATTTCGTCGTCGGTGATGCAGTTGGCCAGGCGCTTGTAGAGCGCCAGCCGCTGATGGACGTCGGGTGCGTAGTCGTTGGGCAGCAGCGCCGGGGTGTGCAGATTGATCTCGGTGGCAATCGCCAGCGGCTGCAAGAGGTCCGGCTCCTTGCCCTGTTTGAGTGCTGCGACGGCGCGGTTGAGCATCTCGGTGAACAGGCTGAAGCCGACTTCCTGCATTTCTCCCGACTGATTGGCGCCGAGAACTTCGCCGGCACCGCGGATTTCCAGGTCGTGCATCGCCAGGTAGAAACCGGCGCCCAACTCATCCATCATCTGGATCGCCTCCAGGCGCTGCCTGGCCTGCTTGTTGAGTGCCGCCTCATCGTGCGTCAGCAGGTAGGCATAGGCCTGGTGGTGCGAGCGGCCGACGCGGCCGCGCAGCTGGTGCAACTGCGCCAGGCCGAACTTGTCGGCGCGGTTGATGACAATGGTGTTGGCGTGCGGGTTGTCGATGCCGGTTTCGATGATCGTCGTGCACAGCAGCACGTTGGCCCGCTGTTGCGTGAAGTCGCGCATCACGCGCTCCAGCTCACGCTCCTTCATCTGGCCATGGCCGACGACGATGCGCGCTTCGGGCAACAGCTTGGCGAGCTTGCTGCGCATGTTCTCTATGGTGTTGACTTCGTTGTGCAGAACATACACCTGACCGCCACGCTTGAATTCGCGCAGCAGCGCTTCGCGGATGATGCCGTCGGAGAAGCGGGTGACGAAGGTCTTGATCGCCAGGCGCTTTTGCGGCGCGGTGGCGATGACCGAGAAGTCGCGCAGGCCTTCGAGCGACATCGCCAGGGTGCGCGGGATCGGCGTCGCGGTCAGCGTCAGCACGTCGACTTCGGCGCGCAGCGCCTTCAGCGCCTCTTTCTGGCGGACGCCGAAGCGGTGCTCCTCGTCGATGACCACCAGCCCGAGACGGCTGAACTTGACGTCCTTCTGCAACAGACGGTGTGTCCCGATGACGATGTCGAGCTTGCCATCGGCCAGATCGCGCAGCGCTTGCGCCACTTCGGCGTTGGTCTTGAAGCGGGATAGCTCGGCGATCTTTACCGGCCAGTCGGCAAAGCGGTCGTTGAAAGTCTGGAAGTGCTGTTCGCAGAGCAGGGTGGTCGGGCAGAGGATGGCCGCCTGCCGACCGCCGGCAACGGCACAGAAAACGGCGCGCAGGGCGACTTCGGTCTTGCCGAAACCGACGTCACCGCAGACCAGGCGGTCCATCGGCCGGCCGGATTTCATGTCTTCGATCACCGCCGCGATCGCCGTCGCCTGGTCGGCAGTCTCTTCAAAACCGAAGCCGTCGGCGAAAGCCTCGTGGTCGTGCGCCTTGAACTCGCAGGCGTGCCCCTGGCGTGCGGCGCGCAGGGCGTACAGCGCGAGCAGCTCGGCGGCCGTGTCGCGGGCCTGCAGCGCCGCGCGCCGCTTCGCTTTTTCCCATTGCTGCGAGCCGAGTGCGTGCAGCGGTGCGGCGTCGGGGTCGGCGCCCGAGTAACGCGAGATGACGTGCAGCTGCGACACCGGCACATAGAGCTTGGCGTCGCCGGCGTAGTGCAGTTCGAGGAACTCCATCTCGCCTTCGCCGAGGTCGAGGTGAATCAGGCCCCGGTAGCGGGCGATGCCATGCTGCTCATGGACCACCGGCGAACCGACCTTCAGTTCGGTGAGATCGCGCAGCCAGTTGTCGACCGTTGCCTTGCGCTGCGCCGCGTGGCGCGCGCGCCGCGAGGGGCTGTCGGCATAGAGCTCGGCTTCGGTGATGATTGCCAGCTCGGCGAGCTGGAAACCGTCGTGCAGCGGCGCCACCGCCAGGGCGAGCTTGCTGTCGGCGGCCAGGAAAGCGGCAAAGTCGCTACTCGTTACCGGCTCCAGCCCGTACTCGGAGAACAGCTCGCTCAGCGTTTCACGGCGTCCGGCGGTTTCGGCGAGCAGCAGCACGCGGCCCGGGAAGCTGTCGATGAAAGCTTTCAGTACGTGCAGCGGGTCCTGGACGCGGCGATCGACGGCCAGCGGCGGCAGGCTCTGTGCGGGTCCGTCCTGGCCGGCGGCGAGGTTCACTCGGGCGTAGGACTTGGCGGCGACGAAGAAGGGCTCCTCGGCGAGGAAGAGCTCTGCCGGCCGTAGCAGCGGGTGGCTACGGTCGCCGGAAAGCATGTCGTAGCGCGACTGCGCCTCGCGCCAGAAGGCGCGAATCGCCTCGGGCACGTCCTTGTGCAGGACGAGAACCGTCTCCCTGGGCAGGTAGTCGAAGAGGCTGGCCGTTTCCTCGAAGAACAGCGGCAGCCAGTATTCGATGCCGGCCGCCGCAACGCCGTTCGAGACATCCTTGTAAATCCGCGACTTGCCGGGGTCGCCTTCGAACATCTCCCGGAAACGCTGACGGAAGCGCGTGCGGCCCTTTTCGTCTAGGGGAAATTCACGCGCCGGCAGCAGGCGGATTTCCGGCACCGGATAGAGCGTGCGCTGCGTGTCGACATCGAAAGTCTTGATGCTTTCGATTTCGTCGTCGAAGAGATCCAGCCGGTAAGGCAGTTGCGAGCCCATCGGGAAGAGGTCGACGATGCCGCCGCGGATCGAGTATTCGCCCGGCGCCACCACCTGGGTGACATGCGAATAGCCGGCCAGCGTCATTTGTGCGCGAAATTGCCCGGCGTCGAGCTCCTCGCCCTGCTTGAGAAAAAAGGTGTAGGCGGCCAGATAGGCCGGTGGTGTGAGGCGGTAGACGGCCGTTCCGGCAGGAACCAGCAGCACGTCGCACTCGCCCCGGGTGACCGCATAGAGCGTCGCCAGGCGCTCGGAAACCAGATCGTGGTGCGGCGAGAAGCTGTCGTAAGGCAGCGTTTCCCAGTCCGGCAACAAGCGGATGCGTAGCTCAGGCGCGAACCACGGGATTTCCGCGAGCAGGCGCTGCGCGTCAGTGGCACTGGCGGTCAGTACGGCGAGCATGCGCTGCCCGGGGCCGGCGGCGGTTGCCGCCTGGGCGATCAGAAGCGCGTCGGCCGAGCCGGCAAAGGAGGGGAGCTGAAGCTTTTCGCCGACTTTGGGCAGCGGCGAACGGGGAAGCAGTAAGGACAATGAATACGACTCGCGACTCGATTTCTGCACTAGGGTGAGCTGCACAAGCTGCTCACGGCAAGGCAGTGAAAGGGCAGGATTATAGCCGATCAGCCGACATCGCCGTGTCGCCCGCGCTGCGCGACGCTCAACAGCGAGCCGCTCCGGCCCATGACCACCCTTAGCGGGCCGTCGCCTGACCAACGAATACCGCCAACTAGTTTAGCAGCGGTGTCGGACACACTTTCAGGCGTCCCGGCGCGCGATTTCGGCGACCTGCGCGACGAGCTTGGCGGCCGCCACAGCGGCGATTTTCTACGCCTGCAACGCCTGCTCGAACATGGCGACGGCTTCCAGCTGGTTTTCGCCGCCTGCGTCTCGGTCGCCCATGCGACTAAGTGACTTGCAGGCCTGGCGTCGGACGTGCAGATTGCCGCTGCGCGTGACAGACGTTATCTGCGGTCGCGCATGGGCGAGATGTTCGAAAATGACGTGCGCCGTGGCCAGCGTCGCGTGCCCGCAGAGATCGACTGCGGTTACCGGATGGCCAATTTTGTCCGCTGCTGGTCCGGATTCGGTATCGTTCATTTCTTCGTACCGCCTTACGATGGCATCACGCTCAACACAGGAGAAGCGAAATGTCCGCCTGCAGCCCAGAAAATAGCACGCGCAGTGCCCTCATCGTCATCGATGTGCAGGAATCCTTCCGGCAGATGCCCTACTGGTCGGAAAGCGATGTCCCGGCCTTCAAGAAGGCAGTGCTGGCGCTAGACGACGCCTGCCGTGCGCGTGGCGTGCCGGTCGTGCATGTCTTCCACATCGGCCAGTCGGGACCGTTTACCGAGGCGTCGGGTGCCGTGCGGGCGCTCGACTGGCTGCCGGGGCCGCCCGACGCCTGCTTCTTCAAGCATACGCACAACGCCTTCTCGGACACCGGTCTCGACCTGTGGTTGCGTCGCCGCGGCGTCGATCGCCTGATCATCGCCGGCATCCGCACCGAGCAATGCTGCGAGACGAGCACCCGCGTCGCTTCGGACATCGGCTATCAGGTCGATTTCGTCAGCGATGCGACGCTCACTTTCCCGATGACGCATCCGCGCAGCGGCCGCGTCTATTCGCCGCAAGAGATCAAGGCGCATACCGAACTGGTACTGGCCGGTCGCTTCGCGCGCATCGCCAGCGTCGATGACTGCGTCGCCAGCCTGGGAGACGCACGTGCTTGAACTGCGCCCGAACTGCGAATGCTGCGATCGCGACCTGCCGCCCGATGCGCTCGAGGCGATGATCTGCTCCTTCGAATGCACCTTCTGTGCCGACTGCGTGCAGCAGCGGCTCGCCGGGCAGCGCTGCCCGAACTGTGGCGGCGAGCTCGTCCGGCGGCCGATTCGCCCGGCGGAAAAGCTGCCGGGCAATCCAGCGTCGACGCAACGCGTTTTCAAGCCCATCGCAGCTACGACGGAGGAGCCAGCGGTGAGTGTCGCCACCGCGGCGCCGCGCTGAGTGGCGCAAATGCGGCCGCTCGACATCGCTCTGGCCCTGCTCGTGGTTCTCGTCTGGGGAGTGAACTTCGCGGTCATCAGGATCGGCGTCGGCGAGGTGCCGCCACTGCTGCTCGGTGCCCTGCGTTTCATGCTGGCTGCCTGTCCGGCGGTATTCCTGTTGCGGCCGCCGAAACTGCCCTTGCGGCTCTACCTGGCGTACGGCCTGAGCATATCGGTCGGCCAGTTCGCCTTCCTGTTCACCGCCATCCACCTTGGCATGCCCTCGGGGCTGGCGTCGTTGGTGCTGCAGTCGCAGGCCTTCTTCACCATGCTCTTCGCCGCGCTGTGGCTGAAGGAGACCTGGCGCGGCAGTCAACTCGCTGGCCTGCTCCTGGCAGCCTGCGGTCTGGTGTTGATCGGCTCGGCGCACGGCATGAGCATGCCACTGCTCGGTTTCATGCTGACGTTGGCCGCCGCGTCGATGTGGGCCGTCGGCAACATAGTCACGCGCGCCGTGGCCCGGCACGGGCCGATCAACCAGTTCGCCTTCGTCGTCTGGGCAAGCCTGGTGCCGCCGCTGCCCTTCTTCGCGCTGTCGCTGCTCATCGAGGGGCCGGCCAGGATCGCTGGCGCGCTCGCCGCTTTCAGCTGGCAGTCCTGTGCCGCCGTCGCCTACCTGGCCTGGGTCGCCACCCTGCTCGGCTACGGACTGTGGACGCGGTTGCTCTCGCGTTACCCGGCCAATCAGGTGGCGCCGTTCAGCCTGCTGATTCCGCTTGTCGGCTTGAGCACCGGCTGGCTGGCCTTTGGTGAGGTTCTGCGGCCGGTGCATTTCGCCGGCGCGGCACTGCTCATGCTCGGGTTGGCGGTGAATCTCTTCACCGACCGCTTGCTGATCTGGGCGCGGGTGCGGGCATGAGCCTCTCGGTGTGGTTCGTGCTGACACCGAACGTGCTGCTGCTCGATTACGCCGGGCCCGCCGAGGCGCTGCGCATGGCCGCCGAGCTGGCCAGCGAGGCGCCGGATGGTGAAGGGAATGCGGCAATACTGCTGCACAGCTGCGCGCCGGTCGCCCGGCTGCGCACCTCGCTCGGCGTCGGGCTCGGCGAACTCGAAGCGCTGCCGGCGCGGCTGCCGCCGCAGAGCCTGGTCATCGTCACCGGCAACGCCTGCGAGGTCGAAGACTACGCACGCCCCGAGGCGCAGACCGTCGTCGACTGGTTGCGGCACGCACCGCAGGCGGACACGCGCGTCGCCAGCATCTGCTCCGGCGCGATGCTGCTCGCCGCCGCCGGACTGCTCGACGGCCGCCGGTGCACCACGCACTACAGCCTGATCGACGCCCTGCAACAAGCAGCGCCGTCGGCAAGGGTCGAGGAGAACCGCTTGTTCGTCGAAGACGGGCCCGTGCTCACCAGCGCTGGCATCACCACCGGCATCGATCTTGCGCTGTACCTGATCGAGCGCCACGCCGGCGCCGAACTGGCGGCACGTGTCGCGCGGCGGCTGGTCGTCTATCAGCGGCGCGGCGGCAACGAGCCGCAGCTCTCGCCCTGGCTCGCCCACCGCAACCACCTGCATCCCGCCGTCCACCGCGCGCAGGACGCCATCGCGCAGGATCCGGCACGCTCGTGGTCGCTGGCGGAACTCGCCGGTCGCGCGCACGTCAGCGGCCGCCACCTGACGCGCCTCTTCGCCGAGCACGCCGGAATCAGCGTCGTCGCCTACCAGCAGCGTCTGCGCATCGCCCGCGCGCGCGAACTGCTCGCCGACCGGCAGCTGTCGGTCGAGCGCGTCGCTGATCTCACCGGCTTTGCCTCGGCCCGGGATTTCCGGCGAGTCTGGCAGCGCTACGAAAGCGTCGCGCCGAGTGCGGGGCGCGCGGCAATTGCGGGTGGGCGGAAGTCTGCGGCGCAGCCTGGTGAAACCTGAGCTGGCGCCTCGCCGCCAGGCGTAGCGACGGGTGTTGGAGTAATTGACAACGCGCGTGCCGGTGCGTAGTCTGCCCTGCATGAAGGCCATAGCCCTGCTTCAACGCCGGATTGTTATCGCTGCCGATGCGTTCATCGAGGTGGTCGTGTGGCGAGTTCCGGTATCGCTGCCGCCGTCGACCCGTGCTTTCAAGTATCGGCTTGCGTACATCGTCGAAGGCCGCTGCGTGCTGCGCTACGACAATGAGCGCGGCAAGGGTGATCACCGGCACTCGGCAATGGGCGAGACGCCATACGATTTTTCAACGCCGGAGCAGTTGATGCTTGACTTCGAAGCTGACGTCTGGAGGTGGAATGATGAGCACGGTCGTTCTTGAAGTTCGTTCCCTGAGCGAGACGCTTGCCGACGCGGCGCGCCTGATGAACAAGGGCAACGCCGAGGAAGAGGCACGCATCGCCTTCGCCACGCCCGAACTGCTGTGGAAGGTGTTGACCGCCAAGCGCTGGGCCTTGCTCAAGGCGCTTACCGGTGCCGGTCCGCTATCCATTCGCGAGACGGCGCGGCGGCTTGGGCGTGATGTCAAGGCCGTCCATGCCGACGTCACTGCACTGCTCAACGCCGGCGTGCTTGGCCGAGCGCCCGATGGTGGCATCGAGTTTCCCTACGATGCCGTAAAGGTCGAGTTCCTCTTGCCAACGGCGTAGGGCAAGCAAGGGGCGGCCGACGGCGCGCGCCACCCCGTCCGCCACGACACGTCGCCATCGCAATTCGCTTTGCGGGCATGCCGAATGGCCAGGCACCGGGACGCCTTGGTCGCCTGGAAATTCGTGCTGTGGTCGGCGTGAGCGCAGCATCGCCCGATAAATCGGGCTCCTACAGAGGCCGGCGAAACGCTTCTTGTAGGAGGCGATGAGAGCCTGTTGTTTCTTGGCCAGGCAGCGCTAAACTGCACGCAGGCGAGGAAATTGCCGGAGGAGTTCAGGATGCAGGTCAACATGCGCGAAGCCAAGAACCAGCTTTCCAGGCTGGTACAGGCAGCGCTGGCGGGTGAAGAAGTCGTTATCGCCAACAATGGCGTTCCGATGGTCCGCTTGGTAAAAGTCGGGGCGCCCGAGCGGCGCCGCGCGCCCGGTGCGTGGGCGGCCTTGCCCAGGGCCGATGCCGATTGGGATGCACCGGCGACCAATGCCGCCATCGCCGACGTGCTTACTGGCGGCGACATGTCGTGACGCGCTACCTGCTCTATTGGTGGATGACGGCAGACGCTTGTCTGGGTGAAGCGACGCAAAGCCTCATCGAACAATCCGAAATCCTGGCCAGCGTCACCAGCCTGTGGGAAATGGTGTTGAAGAACGGCAAAGGCAAGCTGCCCTTGCCGCCTGGCGAACTCACCACAGAGCTGGAAGCGCAGGGCTTTGTCCTGCTGCCCATCCTGCCGCGCCACATTGCCGCCGTGCGCCGCCTGGGCTGTGCACACGCCGACCCCTTCTATCGAATGCTCATCGTCCAGGCGAACGATGAGCGCCTGACGCTGCTGACCCGCGATGCGGCGATACTGGCGTTGAACCTGGATGGCGTAGTGAAAGCCTGACAAACAGACGTCGCCCGTGATTCGCTCGCCAACGAGTTGCTGGTGCTCTGCGTTCGGGGCCGATTTTCATGAGCTGGCGCGCCGGTCGTCGCCGCTACCGTACAATACGGCAAACGAGCCAGCACGACCGTAATCATGCCCGACACCGGAAACCTCCCTGACATTACGCGCCTTTACCAGGTTTGCGAGCCATTGGAGTCCCTGCCCCCGACGGACCCGCGGTGGGTGAATTTCGACGACGTCCGGGGCGACGAGAATGTCGTCCAGCTCTACGCCCGCAGCCTGCGGCGAGCATCACCCAGGCAGGCAGACTTCAAGCTATTCACCGGACACCGTGGTGTCGGCAAGACCAGCGAGCTGTTCCGCCTCAAAGCGCTGCTCGAGGAGCCGGTCGGCGACAAGAAAGGCTTCCTGGTCGTGTTCTGCGACGTCAGCGAGCAACTCGACATCAATGACCTGGACTTTCCGGATTTGCTGGTTTTTGTCGCGGCGCAATTGCAGCAGCAACTCGGCGCGCTGCAGCTGCCGGGCTTCACGCCGGTCACGGTCTAGCTGAAGCGTGTCTGGGACGACATCCATGCGATGCTGGGGAGCGAAGTCGGGCTGAAGAGCGTCGAGGTAGCCGTAGGCTTCGGCAAGCTGGCGATGGAGCTGCGTAACCGTCCGAACTCGCGCGGACTGCTGCGCGATGCCGTCGAAAAACACAGCACGTCCTTGCTCGATGCGGTGAATGACCTGCTGTCGTCCGCTGAAGCGTCTGCGCATACCGCTGGGCATGCCGGCCTGGTGCTGATCATCGACGGCCTGGACAAGCTGGTGCGGCGCGATCTGGGCAACGGCACCAATACGCACGACCGCCTTTTTATTGATCGCAGCGAGCAGCTCTCCTCATTGCGGGTCCATACCCTCTACACAGTTCCCATCTCCCTCATTTACTCGCCGCGCTTCGGCCAACTCCAACAGTCGGTCGGTGAGCACAACAGCCCGGTTTCCATGATCCGCCTGCGGCCACGGCGCGAAGCGCCGGTGAGCCCGGATTCGCCGGGAATGATCAAGATGCGCGAGATGGTCGAAAGGCGGTGCGCGCACGCCGGCACGTCTCTTGCGGCGGCCTTCGACAGTACGCCGACGTTGAACTACCTCTGTGAAATGAGCGGCGGTCACCCGCGTCACCTGATGATGTTTCTGCAGGCCGCGTGCAACGAGTTGGACGCGCTCCCGATAACCGGCGAGGCCGCTCGCAAGGCCGTTCGCAAGTACGGTAACGCGCTGCTTCGGGAGGTGCCGGACGCCGCCTGGGCCAGCCTGCCGAACTTCGACCAGCCGCAGCGGGATATCCCCAAGGACGAGCTCCACCAGCAAATGCTGTTCCTGCTTTTCGTCTTCGAGTACATGAATGGCGAGATGTGGTACGAGGTCAACCCGGTGCTGCGGACCCTTGAGCGCTTCCGTCGCTGAGTCCGCTGTCGAGCAGGCAGGCGAAGCGTTCCGCGCGCTTCGGCGCGGCATTACACGCAGCCGCGGTTTCTCGCTGCACGTCTGCACCTGCGATGCACCGGCTAGCCGTGACCAGTTCATAGCCAACCTCGCCGCATCGATGCCGGCGGTGAGCGTGCATCGCGTGGACCTGGCCTACACCGATGTCGACCTGCTCGATGCGGTCGCCAAGGTCCTGGCGGACGCTTCGCCGGGGCCGGTGATGGTGGTCGGGAGCGAAGACGTACTTGCCGACGGCGCACAGGCACCACATTTCCTGAGCAGTCTCAATCTTCGCCGCGTGGAATGGCCAGCGCGCATCCGGTATCCCGTCGTTTTCTGGGTGCCACGCCGTCTCCTGGGCATCTTGACGAGCGGCGCCCCCGATTTCTTCGATTGGCGCAGCGACACCATCGAGTTCCCCGAGATCGGCACCGGCGAGGCACTCTCCTTCGCTCCGCGCGACTGGAAGTTCGGAGTCGACCCGCGCTTCTCCGGACAGGAGCGCGAGGAACGTTTACGGGAGCTGAAGGCGCGCATTGCCGCTTCCGGGGGTGCGGATGACGAGAATCTCCTGCGGCACCGGTCGGACTGGTGGGACGAGATTGCCGAACTGGAGCTGGTACGTAACCGGTAACTGCGCGGCGTCAGGCCCTACGTGCCGAGGCGGTGCAAAGGCGCGCGATGC
>JEMX01000021.1 GCA_000585055.1 Candidatus Accumulibacter appositus | reverse complement strand
GCCGCTCCCGCCATCGAGGGTGTCGTTGCCGGCGCCGCCGTCGAGGACGCTGTTACCGCTACTGGCGTAGAGACTGTTGTCGAGGCTGTTGCCGGTGCCGTTGGCGTTGTTGGCAAAGAGCCAGAGTCTTTCGACGTTGGCGGTCAGGGTGTAGTCGGAGAGGTAGCTGAAGACGAGGTCGCTGTCGCCGCTGCCTGAGCTGGTGTTGGTTTCGATGACGATGTCGCCGGTGTTGTAGACGTAGTAGTAGTCGCGGTCGTCACCGCCGACCAGGGTGTCGGCTCCGCCGCCACCGCGCAGGCTGTCGCTGCCGGCGCCACCTTCGAGGCGATTGGCGCCACTGTTGCCGGTGAGGCGGTCGCTGAACTGGCTGCCGATCAGGTTTTCGATACTAATCAGGGTGTCGGAACCGGAGCCGCCGGTGGCCTGGGCGGTGGTGATGCTGAGGTCGACGGTCACGCCGCTGCTGGCGCTGGCATAGCTGGCGGTGTCGTTGCCGTATCCGCCGTCGAGCGTGTCATCGCCGGCAGTAGCGGTCAACAAGTCATCCTCAATCAAACTGTCCTTGGGATCCTGGCCATCTAGATTCGCAGCGACCAGATCGGACTTGGCGACATTCTTCAGAATCGCTGCCGTCTTGAAGCTCCCGGCAGTACCAGAACCATCCCAGTCGAATTCAAGCAGCGTGTCGGCGCCCGACTGCGTCAAACGAGCGAGGCCGACAGCGAAGAGGTTAAACGAAGAAGGGATAGATGCTCCAACCCAGCCATGCGTGAGCATCGAGATGCAGTCGCCAGCAATGCCGGGGGTGAAATCGGTGATGGTGTCCACCGAAGCGTCGTAGGCGACATAGAAGAAATTACTGAAGGAATTGCTGGTGAAGGGGACGATGAACTCGTCAGCGCCGGCGCCACCGGTCAAGGTGTCGTCGCCCAAACCACCTTCCAGGGTGTCGTTGCCGACGCCGCCAATCAGGACGTCGCTTCCGTCGCCGCCATCGAGTTCATCGTCGCCGCCGCCACCATCGAGCGAATCGTTACCGCTTCCGCCCAGGATTATGTCGTCGCCGGCAAGGCCTCTCAAGGTGTCATTGCCTGCGGCCCCGTCGATCCAGTCGTGACCTGCGCTGCCAATCAGCGAATCCGCGCCGGCCGTTCCGATGGTCGGATTAAGGTGATAGCCAAGGTTCCAGGCACCGAGATCGGTCTTGGTGACATTGTTCAGAATCCATACCGTCTGGAATGTTGCAGCGCCCCCAGGACCGTCACTGTCGAGCTCGATCAGCGTGCTCGTGCCTGACTGGGTCAGGCGGGCGTAGCCACTGACGAAAGGGTTGCTGCCGGTGTAGTTGCTCAAACGCCATACGGGAATCGAAATGTAGTCGCCAGATACGCCGGTGGCAAAGTCGGTGATGCTGTCCACCGAAGTGTCGCCAGGATCGAACCCGGCGCTGAAGTCGTCCTCGCCGGCGCCGCCGGTCAGGGTGTCGTTACCCAGACCGCCGGTAAGCTCGTCCTCGCCGTCGCCGCCGCTCAGAACGTCGTTGCCGTTGCCGCCCGTAAGCTCATCATCGCCCGCGCCGCCGTTCAGGACGTCGTTGCCGTCGCTGCCATAAAGCTCATCATCCCCGGCACCGCCGTTCAGGCTGTCATTGCCGTCGTCGCCATCAAGCTCATCATCGTCATCCCCACCCTCCAGCACATCATCGCCTATTCCGCCGTAGATCGTGTCATCGCCTGCCAGGCCGTTCAAGGTGTCGTTGCCTGCCGCGCCTTCGATCCAGTCATTGCCGGCGGTGCCGGTCAGTGAGTCCGCGCCGCTTGTACCGACGATGGGGTTGGGATCAATGTCGCCCAGGTTGTAGGCTACGAGATCAGACTTGCTGATGTTGTTCAGGATCACCGCTGTTTGGAAAACAACCGAGCCACCAGGACCATCGGTGTCGAACTCCAGCAAGGTGTTGCTACCCGACTGCGTCAAGCGAGCGTGGCCGCTGGCGAAGGGGTTGCTCCAGAAGGTGAAGTTGGTGAACAGCCAGGAGGGTATCGAAAGCCGGTCACCGGCAATGCTGCTGCCGGCGGTGAAATCAGTGATGGTGTCCGTCGAGGTGTCGCCAGGACCGGACCAAACATGGAAGAAGTCAGAGTCACCCCCCCCGGTGAGGGTGTCGTTGCCCAGAGCGCCCGTCAGGTTGTCGTTCCCGGCACCGCCGCTGATGACGTCGTTACCGTCGTCTCCGTGAAGCAGATCGTTGCCGTCGCCACCGTTCACGACGTCATTGCCTGAGCCGCCATAGAGGGTATCGTTACCTGCCAGGCCGTTCAAGGTGTCGTTGCCCGCAGCCCCTTCTATCCAGTCATCACCGGCGGTACCGCTCAGCGAATCCGCTCCGGCGGTTCCGACGATGGCATTGGGGTTGTAGCCGTTCAGGTTGTTCGCCACGAGATCGGATTTGCTGACATTGTTCAGGATCGCGACCGTCTGGAAGGCAGCAGCGCCACCAGGACCATCGCTGTCGAACTCCAGCAAACTGTTGCTGCCCGACTGTGTCAAGCGAGCGTAGCCGTTCCCGAAGGGGTTGCTTCCCGTGTAGCCGCTGAACTGCCAGGGATTTATCAAAAGCCGATCGCCCGCAATGCCGTTGCCCGCGGTGAAGTCGGTGATGGTGTCCGTTGACGCGTCGCCAGGACCGGACCAAACACTGAAATGATCAGAGTCCGCCCCCCCGGTCAGGGTGTCGTTGCCCAGACCACCCGTCAGGTTGTCCGTACCGGCACCGCCGCTGAGGACATCGTTGCCGCCGTCGCCGTAAAGCTGATCGTTGCCGTCGCCACCGTTCAAAACGTCATTGCCTGATCCGCCGTAGAGGGTGTCGTCACCCGCCAGACCGTTCAAGGTGTCGTTGCCTGCAGCGCCTTCTATCCAGTCATCACCAGCCGTGCCGCTCAGCGAATCCGCTCCGGCGGTTCCGACGATGGCATTGGGGTTGTAGCCGTTCAGGTTGTTCGCCACGAGATCGGATTTGCTGACATTGTTCAGGATCGCGACCGTCTGGAAGGCAGCAGCGCCACCAGGACCATCGCTGTCGAACTCCAGCAAACTGTTGCTGCCCGACTGTGTCAAGCGAGCGTAGCCGTTCCCGAAGGGGTTGCTTCCCGTGTAGCCGCTGAACTGCCAGGGATTTATCAAAAGCCGATCGCCCGCAATGCCGTTGCCCGCGGTGAAGTCGGTGATGGTGTCCGTCGAGGTGTCGCCAATGTCAGACCAAACTATGAAGAGGTCAGAGTCTGCGCCCCCAGTGAGGGTGTCGTTGCCCAGAGCGCCCGTCAGGTTGTCGTTCCCGGCACCGCCGCTGATGACGTCGTTACCGTCGTCGCCGTGAAGCAGATCGTTGCCGTCGCCACCGTTCACGACGTCATTGCCTGAGCCGCCATAGAGGGTATCGTTACCTGCTAGGCCGTTCAAGGTGTCGTTGCCCGCAGCCCCTTCTATCCAGTCATCACCGGCGGTACCGCTCAGCGAATCCGCTCCGGCGGTTCCGGAGATGACGTTAGGGTTGAAGCCGTTCAGGTTGTACGCCACGAGATCGGACTTGCTGACGTTGTTCAGGATCGCGACCGTCTGGAAGGCAGCAGCGCCGCCCGGACCATCGCTGTCGAACTCCAGCAAACTGTTGCTGCCCGACTGCGTCAAGCGAGCGTAGCCGTTTCCGAAGGGATTGCCCCCCGTGTAGCCGCTGAACTGCCAGGGATTTATCAAAAGCCAGTCGGCGCCCATGCCGTTGCCGACAGTGAAATCAGTGATGGTGTCCGTCGATGTGTCGCCAGTGCCAGACCAAACAGTGAAGCTATCAAAGTCCGCCCCCCCGGTGAGGGTGTCGTTGCCCAGACCACCCGTCAGATTGTCCTGACCGGCACCGCCGCTGAGGACGTCATTGCCGTCGTCGCCGTAAAGCTGATCGTTGCCGTCGCCGCCGTTCAAAACGTCGTTGCCTGATCCGCCGTAGAGGGTGTCGTGACCTGCCAGGCCGTTCAAGGTGTCGTTGCCTGCGACGCCTTCAATCCAGTCATCACCAGCCGTGCCGCTCAGCGAATCCGCTCCGGCGGTACCGGAGATGACGTTAGGGTTGAAGCCGCCCAGGTTGTACGCCACGAGATCGGACTTGCTGACGTTGTTCAGGATCGCGACCGTCTGGAAGGCAGCAGCGCCGCCCGGACCATCGCTGTCGAACTCCAGCAAACTGTTGCTGCCCGACTGCGTCAAGCGAGCGTAGCCGTTTCCGAAGGGATTGCCCCCCGTGTAGCCGCTGAACTGCCAGGTGGGAATCGAAAGCCAGTCGCCGACATTACCGACGCCAATGCCGGCGGTAAAATCAGTGATGGTGTCCGTCGATGTGTCGCCAATACCAGACCAAACAGTGAAACCATCAGAGTCCACACCCCCGGTGAGGGTGTCGTTGCCCAGGCCTCCCGTCAGGTAGTCCTGACCGGCACCGCCACTGAGGACGTCATTGCCGTCGTGGCCGTAAAGCTGATCATTGCCCGCGAGGCCGTTGATTTCGTCATCGCCCGCCCCACCATCCAGGCTATCGTCGCCGCTTGTTCCGTTGTAGATAGTCATCACCAAGTCCTTGTAATTGTGAAGATTTGAGAAAAAGCAGAATGTCGAAGAATGGCGGCGCCAGCTGCTGGTGGCAGGGTAAAGGTGCTGGCGTTGCGCGGGCTGTACAGGGGCAGCAGATTGGCGGACTCGCCAGCGCTAGAGTCGGCGGGAGCGTAAGCCAATCGCAGAACGCCATCGTTCGTGGCATCACGCACGCGTGCCCTCTGATCGATGCCGACCGTGGCCAATAGCGTCGGAAGTTCGGGAACTGCCGAGTCAAAAGCGTGGCGAGTTCTTGTTGTGTGTGTCGTGGCCACCTGCGACCCCTCGCGAAACGTTGCCCCAGGCTCAGGCGAGAGCAAGGTCGCGCCGCCGCGGTAGGAATGCTTTGCTTTGTTGTTGGTTATTTCCTGCATTCTTATAGCGGGTATTGTCACCGATTCCCGGTGTGTTGGGAAGCCCTCTGGCTGGCGTGGAAAAGCCGAGGGCCGGGGCTCATCGGCCGCGACGACGTCGAAGCTGCCGTTCAAAATCAGGGTTTGGCCGGTGGTATTCAGGCAAATCGGCTTGAGAACTATCCTCTTCAGGAGGGAGGGGTTCTGCTGGCTTTTGTCGTTACGTAGGGCGTAAGCCATCCCGTTATACACAACTCACATGACATGACCGATCTCGCGCATACGCTCTACGCCGGAGGCGAGCAATCACGCAAGCGCTGGATGTCGAGCCAGAGGGATTTGACGCCGGGTTCGCCGTCGCCCTTGCGGGCGAGGAATCCGCCGAGCTGCGCGACCAGGCGGATGACCTCGCGAATCGTCGGCACCTTCTTCGGTCGCTTCTTCTTGTTGAGGATAAATGCGCCGGCCCATTCCGTTTCGGAGAAAAACAGATCGGCAGACCACTACGGCTGGTTCCGCCCAGGCGGATCAGGCGGGCAAGGCGCCAGGAAACGACCAGATAGACCGCCAGCGCCAGTTCCAGCTTGCTCCGGCTGCCCAGTTGCAAGGCCTCGACCCAGCAACCGTTCTTGAGCACATGGAACAAGGGGCAAGTCGGCCGGAGGAATTGCACCCCCGGCCTCTCACAGAACGGTGCGTGAACCTCTCGAGTCACACCGCTCCCATCAAGCAAACGCACCGGCCATGCCTTTCTGCCAATGCACGAAGAGATACGGCTTCTTCTCGGAAAGCTGTTCGAGAAACCTGCTCGCCCGTGTCTTGTGGCCCGGTGGCGAGGCTCTGGGGCGCTCCCTTATGGCGGCTTACCTGCTGCGGCCGAAAGCCAAGCCGAACATCGTTGTTTTTTCAATTTTTCACGCGGCAAGCTTTCGCTCGGGAGACAGGGGCCCCTGTTATGCTTTTCGTGTCAGCGTAACAAGCTGAGTTAGAATCGTCCTCCAAATCTTGAATGACTCTAACGTAGAACCCAAACGATTCGCCGTTTTTAAAACCTCCTCCTCTCGGAGCGGCCTCTCAAAAAGAGGTGGGAATTTTCCTATCTTTTCAAGGAAATGTCTGAACGCCCAGTATATCCAGGTTGGCGTGGGGAAAGACATGAGAACCAATCCACCGGGGCGAGCCAACTCGAAATGACACTCAATGACTTGCTTCGTGTCGTCAGGGGAGAAATGCTCAATCAGCCCGCCGCTAAACACGATATCAGCTGAGATGTTGAGTGATTCCAGCTTCGCGTGCAACAAATCAAGTTCATACAAGTGGACACCATTGTCTTGTTTGTATGGAAACAAGGCATGTCCCATTCTGTTACTGTCAATAATATGGTATTCGCCAATAGAAAACTCTTTCTTAAACCTTTGGTAAAAACAGCTGTTTGCCCCGCCGAGCTCGACGATGACCAAGCCTGTTTGATTGCCGTCAATATGTTTCTTAATAACCGCAGAGTACGCGTCCCACAGTGCATTATCAATGAATTCAGGCGTCGTGAAATCAGCGTTTCCGTAATAAGCATCCCAGTTGGAGTCTGGTGAGGAACTCATTCGCATTACCTCCTTTTTGATCGTCTAATGAGGCCCGCGATCGTCACCTGGACGTCGTGGGGTTGAGCTCGTATCGTTTGGAACCGCCCCCGATGAGCCGGATGCATCTGCCGAGCCCTTCCAGCGGCCCCACCCCTGGCACCGCCTCCGAGGGCGGTGAAGTCCTTGCCCCTGGACGGGCTTGGGGGCTTGGCCGGCACCCTGTTCCAGAGGAAACGACATAGAGCCGAAACGGCACCTGGAACTGCTTCGGGTCCAGCCCTCCGAAGATCCTCAGAAACGTCGTCTCGGAGGGAAGGCCGTTCTTGAGCAGCAAGAATTGACGCAGGCAACCCTCCTTCTGGGACGCACAATAGGCGATGTCTTCGACGGTGTCACTAACGGTCTTGACAGTCGAAACACCCCAGATCATGAAAGCCATGGCCGTCGCCCCTTCCCCTGCAGTGGCGATTCCGGCTTGCACGCCGGAATCGTTCGCCGGGCAGGGAGCGTGCTCCCTAAATTTCCCGCCTCACCCCACGAGGGAGCTTGGTGAGTCGCTTGCGCGACTTCAACATTAAACCTCGACCCTGAGAGAGCCGCTCATAGCGGCGCAGCGGGGTCACCATGGTGGTCCCGCTGCACATTGCGACGATGCTTTTCGCCGCGGCTCAGCCGCGCAGACCGATTTGCTGCGTCGCAGCAAATCGGATAGAATCGCCCCCCGGCCAGAGTCCGGCACGACGCATCAGGCGGCTGCGCCCTTTTCTTGCCTGCCACACGCAGGCGTCATCCGCGCCACGCGGCGGCTGCATCCAGCGCCTTGATTGCGCCGTCGCTTGACGACTTCCGATTCACGGTATCTGCACGGCCCGGCCTATCCGGGCTTTCTGCGCGAATCCCATTGGTCGGGAAGGCACTCCCGCATCCGCGCTGCCCAGCACGGGCATGCGCCATGACTGGCACCAGCAAGGCAACAGGAAAACAATGAAATCCCTACACCAGGACTGGCTTGCCAATGTCCGCAACGATCTGCTTGCCGGCCTGGTGGTCGCGCTGGCACTGATTCCCGAAGCGATTGCCTTCTCGATCATCGCCGGGGTAGACCCCAGGGTCGGGCTGTATGCCTCGTTCTGCATCGCCACGGTGATGGCCTTCGCCGGCGGTCGCCCAGGCATGATTTCTGCCGCCACCGGCGCCATGGCGCTGCTGATGGTGACCCTGGTCAAGGACTACGGCCTGCAATACCTGCTGGCGGCGACGATACTCACCGGCGTCTTGCAGATCGTCGCCGGCTGGCTCAGGCTCGGCACGCTGATGCGTTTTGTTTCGCGCTCGGTGATCACCGGCTTTGTCAACGCCCTGGCGATCCTGATTTTCATGGCGCAAATGCCCGAGCTGATCGGCGCCAGTTGGGTGGTCTATGCGATGGTCGCGGCAGGCCTGGCGATCATCTACCTCTTCCCCTACCTGAGCAAGGCGGTGCCATCGCCGCTGGTGGCGATCGTCGTGCTGACGGCGCTGGCACTGGGCATGGGTCTAGACATCCGCACGGTGGGCGACATGGGCGACTTGCCCGACAGCCTGCCGATTTTCCTGCTGCCGGAGGTGCCGCTGAATTTCGAGACCCTGCGCATCATCTTCCCGGTGTCGGCGACACTGGCGGTCGTCGGCCTGCTCGAATCGATGATGACCGCGTCGATCGTCGACGAACTCACCGACTCGTCCAGCGACAAGAATCGCGAATGCGTCGGCCAGGGGGTGGCCAATATCAGCTGTGGCTTCCTCGGCGGCATGGCCGGCTGCGCGATGATCGGCCAATCGGTGATCAACGTGAAGTCGGGCGGGCGCGGTCGCCTCTCCACCCTGGCCGCGGGCATCTTCCTGCTGCTGATGGTGGTCTTCGCCGGGGACTGGGTAGCGCGCATTCCGATGGCCGCCTTGGTGGCGGTAATGATCATGGTCTCGATCGGTACTTTCAACTGGGCCTCGGTGCGCGACCTGCGCCAGCACCCGAAAAGCTCCAGCGTGGTCATGCTGGCCACGGTGATCGTGGTCGTCGCCACCCATGACCTGGCCAAGGGCGTACTGGTTGGCGTGCTCCTCTCCGGCTTCTTCTTCGCCCACAAGGTCGGCCAGATCCTGCACATCGGCTCGATGTCCGAGGACGAGGGCCGCGTGCGCACCTACAAGGTGACCGGGCAGGTGTTCTTCGCCTCGGCCGAACGCTTCGTGAACGCCTTCGATTTCCGGGAAGTGATCGAGAAGGTGCGCATCGACGTCAGCCGCGCGCACTTCTGGGACATCACCGCCATCAGCGCCCTCGACAAGGTGGTCGTCAAATTCCGCCGCGAGGCAACGGAAGTCGAGGTGATTGGCCTCAATGAAGCCAGCAGCACGATGGTCGACCGCTTCGCGGTGCATGACAAACCGGATGCCGTCGAACAACTGATGGGCCATTGAGACACTGAGGCGGGAGCGCAAATGAACAGCAACACGCAAGACAAGGTAATGGCCTGCGTCGACCAATCGCACTTCTCCGAGCATGTGGCCGACTACGCCGCCTGGGCGGCGCGACGGCTGGCGGCGCCGCTGGAATTCCTGCACGTCATCGACCACCATCCGGAAATCGGCTCGGGCGAAGACCACAGCGGCGCTATCGGCGTCGACGCCCAGGAAAAACTGCTCAGCCGACTGTCCAGCGAAGATGAACGACGGACCAAGGCGGCTCGCGAACAGGGGCGGATCTTCCTCAATCGCCTGCGGGAACGCGCCATCGCCGCCGGAGGCCACTCGGTCGACGTCCGCCAACGCCATGGCGAACTGGCGGAAACGCTGGCCGAACAGGAGAGCGACGTGTGCATGATCATCCTCGGTCGCCGCGGCGAAGCGGCCGCGCACGACCAGCGCGATAGTGGCCGCGATATCGGCCGCAACGTCGAGCGCGTCGTGCGTGCCTTGCACAAACCGATCCTCACCGTCACCGCCGATTTCAGGGAACCACAGCGGGTGATGATTGCTTTCGACGGCGGCATCGTCACCCGCCGCGGCGTCGAGATGGTCGCCGCCAGCCCGCTTTTCCGCGGCCTGCCGGTGCACCTGCTGATGTCCGGCAAGGAAAGTCGGGAGGCCGGCAAGCAACTCGAATGGGCCACCACCACCCTGACCACGGCGGGCTTTGCCGCAGCTGCGGCGTTGATTCCCGGCGACGCGGAAAGCGTCATTGCCAAAACGGTGCACCAACAGTCGATCGATCTCCTGATCATGGGCGCCTATTCGCATTCGCCGCTGCGCAGCCTGCTGTTTGGCAGCAAGACCACGGATCTGCTGCGCTCGGCCAGCATCCCGACCCTGTTGCTGCGCTGACCATGCCAACTGTCATGGCACGGCAGGCCGCTCCCGGCCGTGACAGTCATCACCGCTCGCTGAAGCGAACTCCAGTCCAGCGCAGCTATGCTAGGCTGCCGCTTGGCGCCGAACATCGCCTGCGCCTGCGTTCAACCCACCCCCTTGACGGGAAGTGATCAAATCCAGTGCTCGCATGCATATTGAAAAATCAGAAGATTCACCAATGCCAGGAATACGTTCCGCATTTGCGGACTTCCTATTAGCCGTGCGTCGGCAGCTGATTGAATGCCTGTCGCAGCGGGCGCCGCGCTGGTCGCCAGCCAGGCTGGTACGCTCATGCACAGCACTGCTGTTTGCCAGCGCGATGGCACTGCCCCTGGCCGCCCAGGGGACGTCAGAAAACACCGTGTGGCTCAAGGTCGATACGCGGGATGCCACCTTGACCGTCATGAAAGGCGACAAAGCAGAGAAGGTTTTCAAGGATATTTCCATCGGACGCTATGGCACGACCGATGCAAAGATGGAAGGCGACCACAGAACCCCGCTGGGACGATTCACCATCGCCTGGATACCCCAAAAATCGCGCTACCATCGCTTCCTGGGTCTGAGCTATCCCGATATCGATCGCGCTGAGCGCGCCCTGGCGGACGGGAAAATCAGCGAAGCGCAATGGCAAGCGATAAGTCGAGCCTCCGCAAGCAAGCGGCGCCCGCCTCAAAACACCCCCCTCGGTGGGTTCATCGGTATTCATGGCACCGGCGCCGGTGATCTCAAGATACATCAGCAATACAACTGGACCAATGGCTGCATCGCATTGACCAACGAGCAGATCGACCGTCTGATGAACTGGGTCCAGGTCGGCACCCCCGTCGAGATTCGCTAAGCGGCACCAGCTCAAGCAGCCTTCTGGTTCGCGGCAAGTAGCGTCGGGGCCAGCCTGCGCGCACAGACGAGAAATCGTGGTTTTTCTTGATCGTCTCTTCAGGTAGGCTATGCTAGCAGCGTTACACGCTGTCGCTGCGCACCCACTCCGGCGACAGGAGTGGCAGCTTCAGGGAAAGTTGTCGGTCTTATCAACCAGCTCACCATATTGATCAAGGAGAAAGCAATGAAAGAGTCGCTAATGAATCGCTCACGGGTCCTGGCCCTTGTCGCAATAACGGGTGTCTATGCCGGCCTGACCGGTTGCGCCACCAACGGCGACATCGAGGCACTCCGGTCCGAGATTGCGCAGAACAAGAAAGACACGGCCGCGGCCACGGCTGCGGCCACCCGCGAGGCCGCCGATGCCAAGGCCATCGCGCAGAATGCCTTGACTACGGCCAATGCGGCCAAAGCGACGTCCGACGATACGGCGAGCAAGCTCGACCGCATGTTCAAGAAGGCGATGTACAAGTAAACAGCCAGCGCAACCCGCTGCGCCGGTCGGTCAGCGCCATTGGCGCCATTGACGGATCGGCGCGCTGTAGCAGCCGCTACCTCTAGTAGCGCCAAGCCCCTGCGGGGGCTTCCCTGCTTCCGCCGCCGTACAGCGACTCCGAGATCATCACCGGAATGCCGCTTTTTTCTGCGAACGCGGCCCTGATGGCGTTGTCGCTGAGCACCACAGCCTGCGGGTTTCCCGTTTCGGCGATGGCCTGCGTGATTCGATCCGACGCGGCATTCATGATCTCCTCGTATTTCTCCTGGTCCTCATCCATTGGCGGGTGAACTTCGACATACAAGGCGCCATCCAGCCAGCCGACCTTGATCGGCTGGTTGACCACTTGCACCTGCGTGCGCACGGGAACCAGGTCGAAAAGTCGTTCGATATCCTCCGGATACATGCGTATGCAGCCGTGCGTGACGCGCATGCCGACCCCGAAGGGCTTGTTGGTACTGTGTATCAGGTAGCCCGGCAATCCCAAGCGCATGGCGAAGCGCCCGAGAGGATTGTCGGGCCCGGCCGGCACGACATCGGGCAGGATTTCGCCCTGCTCCCGGGCATGCTCCTCCTTCACAGACTCCGGCGGACGCCAGGAGGGATCCCGCTCCTTGGCGACGATGGTGGTTTTCCCCAGGGGCGTCACCCAGTCCATGCGCCCAACGCTTACCGGGTGGGTGATCACTAGCGGCGTCTGTTCGCGCAGCGGCTTCGGATAATAGTACAGACGCATTTCCGGCAGATTGAGCACCAGGCCGGTGCGTTCCGCCCTCGGAAGGATGTAGCGAGTTGGCAGCGTGACTGGCGCCCCCTCTGCCGGCAGCCAGCGATCCACGTTCGGATTGGCCAGCAGGATTTCGTCCTGGCCGATATCGTGGCGGCGGGCAATATCGAGCAAGGTGTCCGCACGACTGGCGCGGGTGAACTCGATCTCTCCGACCACGTCGCTACCGGCTGGCGGCAACGGGAAAGTGGCGGCCGCCGAGTGACCGGCCATGAACAGGGCGCACAGCGGCAGCAGCAGATAGCGATGCATGATGGAAGTGGTGTGTTTGATGTGCTTTCCTTAATGTGAAAGTCGCGTACGCGACTCACGAAGCCCCCTTCTCCCCTTGCGGGAGAAGGGTCAGGGGAAGAGGGAAACGGTCATGAATTTCGTGATCCGGGGCGCCTCGGCGTTCATGACCGTTAAAGGCCCCGGAATGAAGTTGAATGCGGATGTTAAGGTAGCGCTGACGGATTGTCATTCCGCGTAGCGTTCGTCCGGGATGTTATTGTCCCAGATCGGTCGGCGTCGACGACCACAGGATCCTTGCCATGCACCAGAAGATTTCGCTCATCGTACAACCCGGCGACAGCTTCTTCCCGATCGTGCGGGCGATCGACCGTGCCGACCGCGCGATAAACCTGACCGTCTTCCGCATGGACGATCCGATCATCCAGCGGGCGCTCATCGAAGCGCGCCAGCGCGGTGTTCGCATTCGCGTGCTGATCTCCAGCAGCGCCCGTGGCTGGCGCGAGCAGAACCACAAGCTGGTCAAGGAGGCCAGCGAAGCGGGGATCGCAACCAGATCCCCCGCTGGCGACAGCAAGCGCGCGCGTTACCACTACAAGATGATGACGGTCGACGACAAGGAGGCCTTCGTATTCACCTTCAACCCAACGAGCGAAAACCTGCACTATGCGCGCGACTTTGGCATCGAGGTCTTCAGCCCCGCCATCGCCGGCGAAATCAACCGTCTGTTCGACGCCGACTGGCACGACCGGCCTTTCGCAGCCGACCATGAGTCGCCCTTGTTGGTCAGTCCCTTCAACAGCCGGCAGAAGATCACCGACCTTCTCGCCGGTGCGACGAGTTCGATTCAAATCGCCGACGCCAAGCTGCAGGATCCGGCCATTGTCACCCTGCTCGTCAGCAAGGCCCGCAGCGGTATCCCGGTTCGCGTTCTCGGCGACGAACAGCAGCGCGGCAAGCTGCCGACAGAAATCGCCTTCCGGGCCGTGGCACGCTACCGGCTGCACGCCAAATGCACGATCATCGACGGCGCCACGGCGGTCATCGGCAGCATGAACCTGCGCACCGTGAGCCTCGACCGCCGCCGCGAGCTGTCGATCACGGTTGACGACGCCGCCATCCTGCAGCAACTGAACGCAGTCTTCGAAAGCGACTGGGAACGCCGGGCAGCGCCCCGTGCCGACAACGTGGCAACACAGGTGTTGCGGGCGTTTCCGCCAGCATGCCCGGAGTCTGCCCGGTCGCCCGCGCCGGGTCTGGTGCTGATCTCCCGCAATAACGCCCTGCTGCGTCGCGCCATCGGCGATGGTATGACGACCATCGGTCGGGCCGAGGAGAACGATGTGGTGATCAGCGACCCCTTGGTGAGCAGATATCACGCCCGCATCGTGTTCGAGGTAGGCATCTGCACCCTGACCGACCTCGACAGCGGCAACGGTAGCTTCGTCAACGGCGAGCGGATCACCGGCGAGAAGTGGCTTCGTCCTGGCGATGTCCTCAGGTTTGCTGAAAGCGAAGAGTTCCGCCTTCTCGAAGTTTAGGCGATTGCCGCAAGCTCAGCGGCTTGCACGCGGGAAGCGTTCAAGGGGGCGTCTCGACATGTCATGACCGTTACGACCGCAATGGTAATATCGCAGCTTCTCGATTGCACAGAAGCGGCCTCTTCCCGTCCGCCCGCACGCCATGACTTCCAGCTCCCGCCCGCTCTCGGTTTTCCTGTGCCATAGCTCGCAGGACAAGGCCTTCGTCAGGCAATTTTCAGGGCTTTGGAGAACTTGATCATGACGGGCGACATCCTGCTGGTTTTCGGCCTGCTGTTGGCGACGATACTGCTTTTCGTCAGCGACCGCTTGCGCATGGATATCGTCGCCGTCCTGGCGGTCCTGGCCCTGATGCTCAGCGGCCTGTTGGCGCCAAGCGAAGCGCTCGCCGGATTCGGCGATCCGCTGGTGGTCTTGATCGCCGGGCTGTTCGTCATCGGCGAGGGCCTGTTCCGCACCGGCGTCGCTTTTGCAATCGGCAACTGGCTGCTTGGCGTCGCCGGCAGCAGTGAAACGCGTCTGCTGGTGTTGCTGATGCTCGTCGTCGCCGGTCTCTCGGCATTCATGAGCAATACCGGCGCAGTGGCCGTGTTCATTCCCGTCGCCCTGAACCTGAGCACCAAGGCCGGGGTGCCGGCGAGCCGCCTGCTGATGCCGATGGCTTTTGCCGGCTCGCTCGGCGGCATGCTGACCCTGATCGGTACGCCGCCCAACCTGGTGGTCAGCAATCAGCTTTCCCGGGAAGGCCTGCAGGCCTTCAACTTCTTCAGCTTCACACCGCTCGGGGTGCTGATTCTCGTGGCCACGATCGCCTTCATCGTCCTGCTCGGGCGCTTTCTGCTTCCCAAGGATGGCGGTCCAGGCGGCGACGCCCCGAATCGCCTTTCGCTCGACGATCTGATCAGTGCCTACGCCGTCAAGGACCAACTCTTCCGCCTGCACATCGAGCCCGGCTCGCCGCTGGTCGGTCAGAAGCTCGGGCAGGCACAGCTGCGCAGCCGCTATGAGGTCATCGTCGTCGGCCTCGAGCGGCAATCGCGAGGCAATCCGGTGCTCAGGCCGGCGCTCCTCGAGACCGAGTACCGGGCCGACGACATCATCTACCTGGTGGCAACGGAGCAACAGGTCGACGAATTGCTGCGCGCGGGCGAGGGCTTGCTGCGCCTGAGCATCGAGACCGCGCAGGAACGGATCCTGGCCCAGGAGCTGGGCCTGGCAGAAGTCCTCCTGACCCCACGCTCGCGGCTGGTGGGCCGAACCATCAAGGAGGCCCGTTTCCGCGAACGTTATGGCCTGTCGGTGCTCGGCATTCTGCGCCTGGGCCAGCCGATTAAAGGCGACTTTCTCGCCACGCGTCTGGACTTCGGCGACTCGCTACTGGTTGGCGGCGGCTGGCGGCAGATCGATCTGCTGCAGGCCGAGCAAGGCGACTTCTTGGTGCTGACCATTCCTCGCGAGATGGACGAAGTGGCGCCGCAGCGGCAACGCGCGCCGTGGGCGCTGGCCATCGTCGCCGGCATGCTGGCGCTGATGACCTTCAACATCGTGCCGTCGGTGACCGCCGTGCTGCTGGCCGCCCTGGCGATGGTCCTGGCCCGCTGCGTGTCGATGGAAGAAGCCTACAAGTCGATCAACTGGCAGAGCATCATCCTGATTGCCGGCATGCTGCCGATGGCCACCGCCCTCAACAAGACGGGCGCCCTGGAACTGATCGTCAACGGCCTGGTGTCCAGCCTCGGAGAATTCGGACCGCTAGCGCTGATGGCCGGCCTATTCGTTCTGACCTCGCTCTTCAGTCAGTTCATCTCCAACACCGCGACGGCGGTGCTGGTGGCGCCGATCGCGATGGGTGCGGCAACCAGCATGCAGCTCTCGCCCTACCCCTTCCTGATGACCGTCGCCCTCGCCGCTTCGACCGCTTTCTCGACGCCCATGGCCTCGCCGGTGAACACCCTGGTTCTCGGGCCGGGCGGCTACCGTTTCAATGACTTCGTGAAGATGGGCGTCCCTCTGCAGCTACTGGCCATGCTGCTGACCCTGCTCGCCGTACCCCTGCTGTTCCCACTGCGTTAATTTGCAAGTCGCCTAAGCGACTCACGACGCCCCCTCTCCCCTCGCGGGAGAAGGATTGGAGAAGAGGGGGGAACGGTCATCACTTCCATGATCCGGGGCATCTCGCCATGTCATGATCGTCTGGCCGTCTCCGCGCAAAGATAGTCGCGCAGATCGGCCACCGGCTCGCTGCCAAAGCGGTCGTCCAGCAGGTAGGCCACCAGGCGTCCGGCGCACTCCCGGGCATCGGCCAGCTGTCCATTGCGCTGCAAGGCCTCGAACTTGTCGCGCGCCGGAAAACTCGCCAGCGACGTGGCGCGGATTTCGGCCTGCATGTCGGTATCGATCACTCCGGGAGCGACACTGGCTATGCGCACGCCTGCGACCTCGTCGAGGGCCACCGCACGCGCATGCTGGTCAAGCGCCGCCTTGCTCGCGCAATAGACGCTCCAGCCTGGATAGGGGCCGCGCGCGGCACCGCTGGAAATGTGCAGGATGCGCGCCTCCGGCACCTTGGGCGACGCCGCAATGACGGCGTTGGCGAGGATCAGCGGCGTGCCGACGTTGAGGTTCAGGGCACGGGCAATGGCCGCGTTTTGCGCACTGCCGATCGGCGCCACGGGTTGCACCGTACCGGCGTTGTTGACCAGGCAAAGCGAGCTGCAGCCAGCAAGAAAGCCGGGCAACTGGTCGCCGGCTAGCCAGTCCTGCAGCGCAGCGACATCGCTGAGGTCGATCGTCACTTCGCGCAGCAACTGCGGGTAGCGCTCAGCCAGACTGGCGTTGCCGCGTCGGGCCAGGCCGAGCACGGCGATGCCGCGTGCCAGGAGGGTTTCCGCAATCGCGGCTCCCAGGCCGCGGCTATGTCCGGTAATGATCAGCTTCATCTGGGTTTTCTCTCCGAATGGTGAATGGGTGCTGACACGAAAGAAGCCATCGCCGCAGGCGCGGCGTGCGCAAAGAGATGGCGGCAGGCCAGCGCCACCCGCTGATCATGACGGCTTCGGCCAGGTCGTGGGTCGCGGAGGGCGCGCGAAACCACGGGAGTACACGGCGCGGCTTTCACGCCAAGCGCCGGCTGTGCTATTACTCACCACCTTCACCCCTCTGATCCACATCACTCCTGGGAGACCGGTCATGGCCGAATACTGTGCACAGCTTCTCTGGCTGCGCGGCGAGCAGGATTTCCTCGGCAATCGCTACAGCCGCCGGCATCTGCTGCGCTTCGACGGCGGCCTCGAAATCCCGGCTTCGTCGTCGCCGCACGTCGTTCCCCTGCCGATGTCCGACCCGACGGCGGTCGACCCGGAAGAGGCATTTGTCGCTTCGCTGGCGAGCTGCCACCTGCTGTGGTTCCTTTCCATCGCCGCCCGGCACGGCTTCTGCGTCGATCGCTACGCCGATAGCCCGCTCGGGGTGATGGCGAAAAATGGCGACGGCAAGCTGGCGATCACCGTCGTCACGCTCAGGCCGGAAGTAGCGTTCTCGGGGGAGCGCCAGCCCGGGCCCGAAGAGCTGACGCAGATGCACCAGCAGGCGCATGCGGAATGCTTCATCGCCAACTCGGTGAAATCCGAAGTGCGTTGCGAACCGATCCTTGCTACGTCGGCAGACTGAGAAGCCGACGCCACGTAGCCGCTGCGGAGCGACCAGCGTCGCAGGAGCCAATCAGCGGCTCGGGCAACAGCCCAGTTCGTCCACCACTTTCGCCAGCGCAGCGCCGAGGCGCGCATGCTGGTCGGCGTCGAGGTGCACCCCGTCGATCTGGCTGACCGTGGCCACCGTGCCGGCATCGAAGTAGTGGCAGCCGAGGGCGTCTGCCACCTCGCGGCAGGCGGCGGCGAAGCCGATGCATTTGCGATCGCCACCGACGAACTTCGGCGCGATCGTTCCCCGCGGTTCCTGCTGCGGCGGCGGCGCGACGAGAAGTATGGGTGGTACCGGCATATCCGGCTCGATCGGCGCCTGACGAATGGCATTGACCAGGGCACCGAGACCCTGCGCCGAGTGCCAGGCATTGTGCGGATGCATCGACTGGAAGTCATTGCTGCCGAGCATCAGGATCACCAGCGCCAGCGGCGAATGACACTCGATGCGCTGGGCCAGGCCGTCGAGGCCCTTGCGGCCCGGCTTGAAGGGATCGTCCCAGACAGTGCGGCGACCGTTGAGGCAGTCTTCGAGGATGCGCGCCCGGCGAGCGTCGGCGTTGAGCGCATTTTCCATTACCCCCGGCCAGCGCTCGTCAAAACTCAGCCGACGCCGCGTATCGGGAATGATCCCCCAGGACAGGGAATCGCCATAGAGAAAAATCTGCTGCATCGGACGCACTCCTCGAGGTTTTCATCGGAGGGGGAGCTTGCCATTTGCGGCCACGGTCGCCAAGCGGCGTGCCCCGGCAACAACACCCTGCCCGGCAAGAGCGCCGCACAGGGCGCCTGCCCTACTGCATCGAGTGCAAGCCGATGATGTTGCCTTCCGAATCCTGGACCAGCGCGATATGCCCGTATTGGCCGATCGCCACCTTCGGTTGGATGAGCCGGCCACCCGCCTCGACCGCGCGCTCGGCTTCGTTGTTGGCGTCGTCGCAGTTGAAGTACACCATCGTGCCCCCCTTCCCCGGCCCATTCATCGGGTGCCGCACCAGCGCACCGGCAGCGCCCGCGCCGCCCTCGACCCAGGAAAAAGCGTACATCTCGCCCTCATCGCCGATTTCCGGCAGCGCTATCAGCTCACGACCGAAAACCGCCGTGTAGAAATCGCGCGCACGGGTCATGTCGGAGACGTAGATCTCGAACCATCCGACCGGATTCGCTGCTTTGTCCATGCTGATACTCCTCGGTTTGTCATTCGAAATGGGATGGCGATGCTCTGCCGATGGAACACTAGCACACGCGTGCGCGAGAGAGGTGGTACGAGAGCGCTGGCTCAGAAGCGATGCAACAGGATTTCGGCGACAAAACGGCTGCCCATGTAAGCCAGCAGCAGCACCAGAAATCCGGCCAGGGTCCAGCGCAGGGCAACACGACCGCGCCAGCCGTAGATGCGACGGCCGACCAGTAGCGCGGCAAAGATGGCCCACGAAGCGAAGGCGAACAAGGTCTTGTGGTCGAGGACCATGGCCTTGCCGAAAATGGCTTCGGAGAACATCACGCCACTGAGCAGCGCCACGGTGAGCAACAGGAAGGCGACCGTGATCATGCGAAAGAGCAACGCTTCCATGGTCAGGATCGGCGGCAGGCTGGCCAGGCTCTTGGTGATCGCCCGCTGATGCAGCTTGCGCTCGGCGAAGCCCATGAAGACCGCGTGCAGTGCGGAAAGAGTGAACAAACTGTAGGCCAGCATGGCGGTCAGAAAATGCAGCTGGAAACCCCAGGCGCCAGCGTGCGCAATGACCCGCAGTTGCGGAAAAATGGCCGGCGACAGCGCGCCGAGCGCGGCCAGCGGCAGAACCATCGGCTGCAGCCCATCCATGCGCGACCGGAAGCTCTCCAGCCAGTAGATGAGGACCGCCAGCCAGAGCATCAGCGACATCGCAAAACTGAACGAGAAGCGCATGCCTCCGGCACCAAAGAGCCCCTCGTAAAGCCCGAAACCCTGGATCAGCAGGGCGCCGAAGAGGACCCCGCGCTCCCAGCCCTGCATCGGCAAGGTGACCAGTGGGCGGTCGCTTTCACGCCAGCGCGTATGCCAGAAATGTACGCCCATCGCCGCGTAGATCAGCGCTGAAACAACGTGTGGGAGAAGGTGCAGTAGAATGTCCGGCATCTTTTGAGTTTACACCAAGCCGGAATCCAAATGCTCGACAACCTGACCCAACGTCTTGCCCGCGTCATGAAGACACTGCGCGGTGAAGCGCGCCTGACGGAAGCCAATATTGGCGACGCGCTACGCGAAGTTCGCCTCGCCTTGCTCGAAGCCGACGTCGCTTTGCCCGCCATCAAGGACCTGATTGCCGCGGTGCGCGAGAAAGCGATCGGCGAGGAAGTGATCGGCTCACTGAGCCCCGGACAGGCTTTGATCGGCGTCGTCCACCGTGAGCTGACCAAGCTGATGGGCGAGGAACACGCTGGCCTGAACATGGCCACGCAGCCGCCGGCAGTGATGCTCATGGCCGGCCTGCAGGGAGCCGGCAAGACGACCACGGTCGGCAAGCTGGCGAAGCTGTTGCGCGAAACACAGAAGAAGAAAGTGCTGGTGGTTTCCTGCGACGTTTATCGCCCGGCCGCCATCGAGCAGTTGAAGACCGTCGCCACGCAGGCGGGTGTCGACTTCCTGCCCTCGACGGCAAGCGAGAAGCCGGTCGACATCGCGCGCAAGGCGCTCGACTGGGCAAGGCGGCACTTCCACGATGTGCTGCTGGTCGATACCGCCGGTCGTCTGGCCATCGACGAGGCGATGATGAAGGAGATCGCCGAACTGCACGCGGCGGTAAAACCGATCGAAACGCTGTTCGTCGTCGATGCCATGCTCGGTCAGGATGCGATCAACACCGCCAAGGCCTTCAGTGAAGCCCTGCCGCTGACTGGTGTCATTCTCACCAAGCTCGATGGCGATGCGCGCGGTGGCGCGGCGCTGTCGGTGCGGCACGTCACCGGCAAACCGATCAAATACGCCGGCGTCGGCGAGAAACTGACCGGGATCGAGGCCTTCCACCCGGAGCGCATGGCGTCGCGAATCCTCGGCATGGGCGACGTGCTGTCGCTGATCGAAGATGCCAAGAAGGGCATCGACGAGCAACAGGCGGCCGACTTCGCCAAAAAGCTCAAATCTGGCAAGGGCTTCGACCTCAACGACTTCAAGGGCCAGATCAGTCAGATGCGCAAGATGGGCGGCCTGTCGTCGATGATGGAGAAACTGCCGGCGCAATTTTCCCAAGCGGCCGGCCAGTTGCCGGCTGGCGGCGAGGAGAAGGCAGTGGCACGCATCGAGGGGATCATCAACTCGATGACCCCAAGCGAACGAGCCAACCCGGAGCTGCTCAAGGCCGCACGCAAGCGCCGCATCGCGATCGGCGCCGGCGTTCAGGTGCAGGAAGTCAATCGCCTGCTGAAGCAGTTCGAGCAGACGCAGAAGATGATGAAGCAGTTTTCCAAGGGCGGCATTGGCCAGCTCATGCGCGGTCTGAAAGGGATGATGCCGGGGATGCGCTGAGCGCGGCGAGAGCGCGAGGAGTGAGGCTGCAGCGGCAAGAATGACTGCGGCAACGCTGCGGCAAATTCCACGGTCCCAGGGGCGAAGGCTAGAAAAAAGACGCCAGCTCAGCGGAGCGCCAGCGCGCCCGGGGTGTATTTCCACTGGTTGTGCCAGGCGGCGCGCACCAGGTTCGGGTAGGTGGCTTGACCGAGGCTACCGTTGTAGCGCCCAAGTGCGCGGTAGAGGTCGCCGCGCTCGATGTCGAGGTAGTGACGAAGGATGGTGCAGCCATAGCGCAGATTGGTGCGCAGATGGAAGAGATTGTCTTCACTGCGTCCGACCAGCTTTACCCAGAACGGCATCACCTGCATGAAGCCGCGCGCGCCGGCGCTCGATACAGCATACTTCTTGAAGCCACTTTCGACCTGGATCAGACCAAGGACCAGCTGCGGGTCAAGACCAGCCCGCGTCGCTTCGTAGTGCACCGAGCGCAGGAATTCCATCCGCGCGACCCGGTCGGGAATGCGCTTGGCGAGCCGCCCCGACATCTCGGCCAACCAGTCCGTGGCCACCGTCGAATCCTCGAAAGAACTGTGCTGCGGTGCGCGGTCCGAAACCGACCGCGACAGCGCGCCATGCACACTGGCTGAAAGCGGTTCGTATTTCTGCGCACCGGCGAGCGCCGCCGGCGGTGCCAGCAGCAGTGCCACCAGCATTACCCGCGGCAGAGCCAGCCGCAGCGCGGGCCACTGTGGAAGAGACATCAGGGTGCGGTGCACAGCCTGGCTTTCAGAAAGGGCCCGATCTCGGCCAGCGGCAGCAGCTGCGACTCGGCGTCGCCACGCCCCTTGTACTCGAACTTGCCCTCGGCGAGGCCGCGCTCGCCAACGACCACCCGGTGCGGGATGCCGATCAATTCCATTTCGGCAAACATCACGCCCGGACGCTCGTTACGGTCGTCGAGCAGCACGTCGATGCCGGCGCCACTCAGTTCGGCGTACAAGGCGTCGGCCGCTGCCTTGACGCTTTCGCTCTTGGCGTAACCCATCGGCACGACACAGACCTCGAACGGCGCAATCGCGGCCGGGAAACGAATGCCGCGTTGATCGTGCCCCTGCTCGATGGCCGCCCCAACGATACGCGTGACGCCGATTCCGTAGCAACCCATTTCCATGATTTTGCTCTGGCCGCTCTCGTCGAGAAAGCTGCACTTGAGCGCCTCGGCGTATTTGGTACGCAGCTGGAAGATATGTCCCACCTCGACGCCACGGCAAAGTTCCAGACAACCTTTGCCGTCAGGCGAGGGGTCGCCAGCAACGACATTCCTGAAATCGGCAACCAGCGTCGGCTCGGCAAGATCGCGACCGAAGTTCACTCCCGTCAGGTGGTAGCCGGCTTCGTTCGCGCCGCAAACGAAGTCGCCCATCACCGCGACGCTGCGATCGACGTAGATCGGCACCTCGCCAACCGCCACCGGACCGAGATAGCCGGGCTGGCAGCCCAGGGCGGCGATGATCTCGTCTTCACGTGCGAAGCGAAACTCGCCAAGCTGCTTGGCCGCTTTCACCTCGTTCAGATTGTGATCGCCGCGCAGCAGAATCATGGCCAGAGTAGCGGGGTTTTCGGCTTCCGGGTCCTGGACGATGGCGATCACCTTGACCGTTCGGATCAGCGGCAGGCCGAGGAACTCAGCGACGTCGGCACAGGTGATGCGACCCGGCGTGGCGATCTTCTGTAAGGTCTCGGCGGCAGGCGGACGCGCTGCCGCCGGGGCAATGGCTTCCGCCAGTTCTACATTGGCCGCGAAATCCGAATCCGGGCAATAGGCCAGCGCGTCCTCGCCGGAGTCGGCGAGGACGTGGAACTCGTGCGAACCCGTACCACCGATCGCGCCGGTATCCGCCGCGACGGCACGGAATTTCAGTCCCAGGCGGGTGAAGATGCGGGTGTAGGTTGCGAACATGTTGCGGTATTCGCGCTGCAGGTCTTCGAAGCTGCTGTGAAAGGAATAACCGTCCTTCATCAGGAACTCGCGACCGCGCATGATTCCGAAACGCGGCCGGATCTCGTCGCGAAACTTGACCTGCACCTGGTAGAAGTGCAGCGGCAGCTGACGGTAGCTCTTTACGTCCTTGCGCACGACGTCGGTAATCACTTCTTCGTGCGTCGGGCCAATGACGAAATCGCGCTGGTGGCGGTCCTTGCAACGCAGCAACTCGGGACCGTACTTCTCCCAGCGCCCGGATTCCTGCCATAGCTCTGCCGGCTGCACCGCCGGCATCGACAATTCGATCGCCCCGGCGCGATCCATTTCCTCGCGCACGATCCTCTCCACCTTGCGCAGCACGCGCAGGCCAAGCGGCATCCAGGTGTAGATCCCGCCGGCGAGCCGCTTGATCATCCCGGCGCGCACCATCAGCTGGTGGCTGATCACCTCGGCGTCGGAAGGCGCCTCTTTGAGCGTCGCCAGAAAAAAACGGGAAGTGCGCATGAGAATCCGCTGACAAAGGAAGAAAACGCCGATTTTACTCGACAGATGGCCAATCGGCGACGCCTATTGCGCATGCAGGTGCAGGCAGGTACGGCCGGCGAGCGGGCGGCCAGCGCCACCACGAGCGGCAAATTCTCATCAGCATCATAGTGCTCGCGGACAGGACTTTGATCTAATTGCGCCAAGACCCGCCCGTGCCGCAGCTTGCTGGCGACTTCGGCTTGCCAACGGCCACGGCGCAGCGAGCGCGGCGCAGCGTACGACAATTGGCGTATGCGCTCCTTTGCAAGGCCATGGAATTGTGGAAAAATGCGCGCAATCAATCGAATTGCAGGATCTATAAATGCTTGATCGTGAAGGCTATCGCCCGAACGTCGGCATCATTCTTTGTAATACCAAGAACGAGGTGTTCTGGGGCAAGCGAATCAGAGAGCATTCATGGCAGTTTCCGCAAGGCGGCATCAAGCGGGGCGAAACGCCGGAACAGGCGATGTACCGTGAGTTGCATGAAGAGGTTGGCTTGCTGCCGGAGCATGTGTTCATCCTTGGTCGCACCAAAGACTGGTTGCGCTACGACGTTCCGACGCACTGGGTAAGGCGCGAATGGCGTGGAAGTTATCGGGGCCAGAAGCAGATCTGGTTTCTGTTGCGACTGGTTGGACGCGATAGCGATGTTTCCTTGCGCGCCTGTGATCATCCGGAATTCGATGCCTGGCGCTGGAATCATTACTGGGTGTCACTTGACGCGGTCATCGAGTTCAAGCGCCGGGTCTACGAGGAAGCGTTGAACGAACTGGCCCGCTTCCTGAACGCAGACCACCGGCGGACCCGCCGTTCAGCTACGCCGGAAGTGCAGGGTTTGGCGATTGAGGCGACAGGCAAGAAATGAAAAACGTGCTCCCGAAATTGACGCGAGACAGGCCATCCCGTCGTGCGACATGGATATCACGCCTCGCCTGCGGCCTCTTGCCGCTCGCCGTGCTGCTGCCGTCGCCGGCTTTTTCCGCCGGCGATGATGGCGAAGCCACAAAGCAGCCCACGGAGGCAAGCGATGTTAAATTTCCGCCATTTCCTCAGCCCGAAAACCTGATCCCCTTCGTGGTCAGCGCGACCGCCGACAGCAAGTTCATGATCGATAGCGAGTCGCTATCGGTCACGCCTGATCGCGTCGTGTACTACACACTGGTGATCGTCAGTTCGGCCGGCGCGCGCAATGTCAGTTACGAAGCGATCCGCTGTGCCACCGCCGAGCGCCGTGTCTACGGTTTTGGTCGTTCCGACGACACCTGGTCAAAAGCCCGCGGCGATCAGTGGCTACGCATCCAGGAAAGCACGGTTTACCGGCAGCATGCAGCACTTTTTGGCGAGTATTTCTGCACCATTGGGACCAGTCTGCGCGATGCCGACGACGCGCGCAGAATTCTCCGCTCTGGTGGCAATCGAGCCGGCACGCGGCCCTAGCCAAGGCCTGCTGATTCAGTAGACTTGCAGCTCAACAACCGGAACAGTAAAGGCCGCGCATGATCACTGACCGCATCGTCATCGAGTTCGACAAGGCCCTGCGCACGCTATTTGCGCCAGCACCGACCACTCGCGAGGTACCGGGCCACGAGCAGCCGGACGCGGCCCTCTCGGACAAGGAGCGGGCGCACTCAGAAGCGCTGATGCGCATCAATCATGTTGGCGAGGTCTGCGCGCAGGCGCTTTACCAGGGTCAAGCGCTGAGCTGCAGCGACCCGGCAGTCAGACAAGCGCTTCAACACGCCGCAAATGAAGAGACCGAACACCTGGCCTGGACCGAGCACCGCCTCCGTGAATTGCACGGGCGTACGAGCCTGTTGAACCCGCTGTGGTACCTCGGCGCCCTGTCTATCGGATTTGGCGCGGGTAAACTGGGCGACACTTGGAGCCTCGGTTTCCTTGCCGAAACCGAGCGACAGGTCGAGGCACACCTCGACGATCATCTCAGCGCTCTCTCGTCGCAGGACCTCAAGTCACGTGCAATCGTCGAGCAGATGCGTCTCGACGAGATTTCACACGCCGCAACAGCCGTGCGCCTCGGCGCTCGCGAATTGCCGGCCGCCGCAAGGTTGGCCATGCAACTGGTGTCGCGAACCATGACTCGCACCGCCTACTACGTATAGAGCGGAAGCCCGATATTTGGCGACTGTGGTACGTCGGTAAGCCGTCCCTGCGCCATTCCGGGCGCCTGCCTCAATATTCGACGATCTCGAAATCGTGCGTGATTTCGGCGGTTTTTCCGAGCATGCTGGTGGCCGAACAGTATTTATCCTTCGACAACTCGATCGCCCGCGCCACCGGCTCGGGCTTGAGCTGCTTTCCGGTCACACGAAAGTGGAGATGAATGCGGGTAAACACGCGCGGCTCAAGGTCTGCGCGCTCGGCCTGCAAGCTGACCTCGACGCCTTTCACGGCATGTCGCCCTTTTTTCAGAATCAGGACCACATCGAAGGCCGCACACCCCCCCGCGCCAGCAAGTATTAGCTCCATTGGACGCGGCGCCAAGTTGCGACCACCCGCCTCGATCGCCCCGTCCATAACGACCGTGTGATTGGTCCCTGTTTCGGCGATGAACGACATGCCGTCGCCGGTCCACTTCACTTTACAGTCCATGCACGACCCTCCTTTTTTTCCGTCGGGGATGACGACCTGTCATCCCCGACCGCCAGAACCTGCCTTGCGGTCGCCACCATTGTAGCCGCAAGGCCTGCAGGAAAGGCGGCATTTGCCAATGTTGCGGCGCACCATATTTTGGCAAAACCAACGTCAGACGCAAGCTATATACGATTGCATATTGTGTAACGCATATACTATATGCACAGCAAGCTGTTGGATTAATGTTACTTTCATCTAGACGACAGTCACTTGTCCTAGATAGCCAGAAAAACATGGCGCAGCGCACAAATAATACTTGACCTCTCCACTCGGATGAGACATAATGGCTTCAACGTAAGCAGTAAGCAGCTTTGCTGATCAGCCTTTTTAGCTTTCCAGTTGTCTCCTCCACCCTCCTCCTTTGGTGTGGATTTAGCGCGGCTCCAACGAGCCGCGCTTTGCGAGGCTCCAACGAGCCGCGCTTTTTTTTTTGCTTTTCGGTCAGCCGCGAAGAATGGCGAAGAGCTGCTGCCACCGGCGAGCACGCGCCACACTCTCCACTAGCGACATGCAGTACCGGTCGTACCGGTGCTCACGGCCCGCACAGCGAGCACCGACCGAGAACGAAGTTTTCGTGCGTAACAGCCAAACATCGATTGACACAAGTAGCGCGCTTGCCATAAGATGCTGGGCTTTCCGTGATCAGGCAAATAAGGACGGCGTTTTTGATGAAGACTTTCTCCGCCAAGTCGCATGAAGTGACCCGCGAGTGGCTTGTGGTTGATGCCACGGACAAGGTGTTGGGTCGCCTTGCAACCGAAATTGCTCGTCGCCTGCGCGGCAAGCACAAACCTGAGTTCACCCCACACGTCGATACCGGCGACTACATTGTCGTCACCAATGTCGAGAAGCTGCGTGTGACCGGCAACAAGGCCGAAGACAAGAAGTACTATCGCCACTCGGGCTACCCTGGCGGTCTCTACGAGACGAACTTCAGCAAGATGCAACAGCGCTTTCCGGGCCGCGTCCTTGAACAAGCTGTCAAGGGCATGCTCCCCAAGGGGCCACTTGGCTACGCCATGCTGAAGAAAATGAAGTGCTACGCGGGCACAACCCATCCGCACGCTGCCCAGCAGCCGAAGGTTCTGGAACTCTAAGAGGTCACAATGGCTGATAACTATTTCTACGGCACCGGCCGGCGGAAGAGCGCCGTAGCACGTGTATTCATGAAGCGCGGCAGCGGCAACTTCGTTGTCAACGGAAAGCCGGTCGATGAATTCTTCTCGCGCGTCACCGGGCGCATGATCGTCCGCCAGCCGCTGCAGCTCATTGAGCAGCTGTCAGGTTTCGACATTCTGGTCAACGTCGGCGGCGGGGGCGAATCAGGACAGGCCGGTGCAGTGCGGCACGGAATTACCCGCGCCTTGATCGCCTACGATAGCGAGCTCAAGCCAGCGCTTTCCAAAGCCGGTTTCGTTACCCGTGACGCACGTGAAGTCGAGCGCAAGAAGGTCGGCTTCCACAAGGCCCGTCGGCGCAAGCAGTTCTCGAAACGCTAATTCTGCATCGCGAACGCGCTACGTATCGCTACGTACATCGTCGTCACCGAAAGCCGCCTCAGGGCGGCTTTCGTGTTTCGGCCAGGTCGGGACTATGATTGCAGTCTATCCGGGAGTCTTTAATGATCAAGGTTGGAATCGTCGGCGGCACCGGCTACACCGGTGTCGAACTCTTGCGCTTGCTGGCGCAACACCCACAGGTGCAGCTCGTCGCCATCACTTCGCGCGCGGAAGCCGGCACGGCCGTATCGAGCATGTTTCCCAGCCTGCGGCGAAGGCTGGACCTCGCGTTCGTTGATCCTGCCAACGCTGATCTGCTCAATTGTGACGTCGTTTTCTTCGCCACCCCCAACGGCGTAGCGATGGAACAAGCCCCGGCACTGCTCGACGCAGGGGTACGGGTCATCGATCTGGCGGCCGATTTTCGCATCAAGGACCTTGCCGAATGGGAGCGCTGGTACGGGATGTCCCATGCCAGCCCCGAGTGGGTGGCAAAAGCGGTCTACGGCCTCCCCGAGCACAACCGTGCCGCGATCAGTAGCGCGCGCCTGGTGGCCAACCCGGGGTGCTATCCGACAGCCGTCCAACTGGGCTTCATGCCCTTGGTCGAAGCCGGCTTGGTGGACCTCGATCAGCTGATTGCCGACGCCAAATCGGGCGTCTCCGGGGCCGGGCGCAAGGCCGAGGTGGCCACTCTCTTTTCCGAGGCCGCGGACAATTTCAAGGCCTACGCCGTCCCCGGGCATCGGCACCTACCGGAGATCGTACAGGGCTTGTCGAGCATGGCCACGCAGCCGGTCGGCCTGACCTTCGTACCGCACTTGACACCGATGATCCGCGGTATCCACGCCACCCTCTACGCGCGCATGAAGAGTGACACCGACTTTCAGCAGCTCTTCGAAGACCGCTACAGTGACGAGCCCTTCGTGGACGTGCTGCCACCCGGGTCCCACCCCGACACGCGCTCGGTACGTTCTGCGAACGTCTGCCGAATCGCGCTGCATCGACCGCAGCAGGGCAAGGTCCTGGTGGTGCTGTCGGTCATCGACAACCTCGTCAAGGGGGCCGCAGGACAAGCGGTGCAGAACATGAACATCATGTTCTGCCGCCCGGAAACTGAAGGCCTATGGCAACTGGCCGTGCTTCCGTAAGACTCGAACGCCTGCGCCAGCACTTTGGCATCAACGTACTGAGAATGGCCGTCCGCGTACAATTTCCTTGGTACTCCCGTGCCTGTCCAGGGATCGCCATGCTGGCGATCATCCTGGCTCTGGCGGCATGGACTCTTCGAAGCCGGCAAGCGCACTGCCAACTCTCAGGGCAACAAGCTTCTTCCCGCCAATCGCTTGCCGCCAAGGCATATCGCCGAACTCAGCTCCTAACGGGCAAGTTGCGTGACCACAAGGGGTCCGGTCTCGGACGTCTCGACTGTCATGACCGTCAAAGGGAACGCTCAAGCTACGACTCACGGTACGCCGGGAAGGCAAAAATGTTATCATCACGCGGCCGTCAACGGCCGCGCGGGGAGCAGCTGAATACCGCTCGAAATCAAGCACTGGCAACGCCTTGAAGGACTTTTTTCGGTGCCCGTTGGGGCCACGCTGAAAAGCGTCGAAGCACAGCCGGGCACCGTGGTGGTCAGTGACTCGCTGGAACTCCTCCCCGATGCCCGTGTCAGAGGTGACGTTGAATACCGTCACCGTCTCGTGCATCAGGTAGCCAAGGCGCGCAGGAACCACAGCACCTCAAACTTGGCTTCAAGTAGCTGACTTCACCGTCAGCAGTCTCAGATATCCGCTTCAGGAGAACCACCCATGAACGTAGCAACTGAAATGCCCATGCCTTTCGTTTTTACCGACAACGCAGCTGGCAAAGTGAAGGAATTGATCGAGGACGAAGGCAATCCGGATCTGAAACTTCGGGTTTTCGTCACCGGCGGCGGCTGCTCCGGCTTCCAATACGGTTTCACCTTCGACGAAGTCGCCAACGACGACGATACGGCGCTGCAGAAGAACGGCGTCACCCTGCTCGTCGACCCGATGAGCTATCAGTATCTGGTAGGTGCCGAAATCGACTACACGGAAGGCCTCGAGGGTTCGCAGTTCGTCATCAAGAACCCCAACGCGTCGACGACTTGCGGCTGCGGTTCGTCATTCTCGGTTTAACGGTCCTGACGACGGTCGAGACACCCCAGATCACGAAAGTCATGACCGTTTCCCTTTTTGCTTCAAGTGGGGATTCCGGCTTGCACGCCGGAATCGTTCGCCGGGCAGGGAGCATGCTCCCTGAATTGCAGGGAGCATGCTCCCTGAATTCCCCGCCTCACCCCGCGAAAGGAGAAAGGCGCTTCGTGAATCGCATAGGCGACTTTCACATTAGACTTGCGCAAGAGGCTAGCGGCCGCCGAGATCAGCAGCCCTCTTCGTCGGATTGAGCCAGCGCCACAGCAAGCCCTGCGCATCATGTCCTGTAAGCACGTATTCGAGGGCATTGCGATTGTCGAGCGTCAGGTTCTGCGCCGCCTTGGCGGCCCGCGTACCGGCGAACAGCAGTTCGTCACCCGGTTTCAAAGCCGTCTCGTCGTCCGGCAACTCCTGATCGCGTCCGTCGCGCACCAGCAGCAACGGCAGCAGCGGCAGAAACTCCTGACGCGCCGCCGGGTCGCGCCGCAAGATTCCCATACTGATCTTCACCTGCTCCATCATCAGCAGCTTGTGCGCCGCCGGTGCGTCTGCCGCGTTCAGTCGGACGCTCCAGACCAGGGGTACGCGGTGAATGCAGAGCTCCTCTAGTTGCTTGGCCAGGCTTGCGGCACGCGCATCTGGCCAGGCGCGGACATGGCGCAAGAAACGGGTCAGCAGCGGTGAGGTAATCAGCGCCATGCACTCACGCGCAACGATTCGTGACGGAACCATGGTGAAATCGGCATCGTAAGCGTCGAACAAAACCCCGTTGGCCACCCGGTTCTGGCGCACCACGACGAACAGCTCCGGGTTGATCTCCTTGGCAGTCATCGCGATCGAAAGGTTGTTGGTGTCGATGTCGCTGCCGGCGACGATTCCGACGGCGGTCTCGATGCCCGCCAGCCGCAGGGGCTCCGCTTCCATGCCGTGGCCGACGATGTGGCGGACGGTGACCGGCAGATTCTGTTCCGGCGCGATGACCGTCAGGCTGACCCCTTGTCGCTCGAGATTGCGGACCACCGCCTGCCCGAACAAACCGTAGCCGCAAACCACCCAGTCACCAACCGGCGGATCGTGCCGCTCAGGCACTTCCTGGCCAGGCAGCCCGGTGAGCAGGTCCACCAGACGGAACCAGCTCGGGGAATGAATCGCCTGCGCCAGATAGTCGGCGAACTTCTCGAAGTGATTGACCACGTAGTGAGTCCCGAAGGACATCATGTTGCGCTCGACCGCTGGACTGGCGACACGCGCCACGACCATCAGGCGTGGATTGACCAACCGACTGGCAATCGCCACCGCGAGGTTGACCGAATCGTCGTCGGTGATCGCCAGCACGCCGCGACAGCTGCGATGCTTCAAGCCGGCGAGCAGGAGGTTTTGCGGTTGCGCCGCATCGGCACAGAGGACCAGAATGTCCGCCGCGAAGTCTTCAAGCTCCACTTCCTGGATGCGCGCGTCCTTGCGCTCCAGCGCCACCACACGGATGCCACTGCGATCGAGCGCACGTGCGATCAGCAATCCCGTTTCGCCACAGCCGCAGACGATGTAGAAAGGCTCGCCGAGATGGCGGACCCGGCGCGCAAACTGGCCGCTGCGCAGCACCTGCTGAAAGCCCTTGTCCTGAACCAGGGCCAGCAAGCTGATGATCGAGTATGACCAGCCGATCACCGAGAGGAAGATACACAGCGTGACCCACATCCGCTGGGCGTCGGAAAAGGGAACCGGAATTTCGCCAAAGCCAATGGTGCTGGCCGTGTAGCTGACGAAATAGAAGGCGTGAAAGAAACTCATCGGCGGCGCCGGGCGGCCTTGCTCGTCAATGCCCGGAACCAACGTCAGGCCAAGCGTGGACACCGCATACAGGACGATCAGCACAATCAGCGGCACACGCATCCGCCGCAGGGCCAGGAACAAGATGCTGGTATTCATTCCGGCGCCGCCATCAGCGTCGCAACATCACCGTTTCGGCAATCAGCAGCAGCAGCGAAACGAAGTTTGCCAGCAAGGCTCCGCCACTTAGTGAAACGACACTGGTGGTGACGTCGGGCGACATTCCCTCGCCGGTGACATGGACAGCGATGGCCCATACGCAGGCTGCGGCCACCAATTGCAGGTCAGCGACCAGGCTGGTCGACAGATGCACTGCCCCAATCTGCGTGCGGTCGCCGAACTTCAGGACAGTGGCGATCAGGTTGACGACGATCGCGGCAAACAGCTCATAGATGTGGTGGTGCGTCGGATTGTCGATATCGCCAATGAAGAAGCCAAAGTTCAGCGTTGCCGCAAGAACGATGAAGAAACCGAAAATCACCTTCTCGAGATTCATGAGCACCCTCTCCGCGACAGACAAAGCCAGCGCACGACCAGCAATCGCTCGATGTGAACGTCGCGCATGCGACGCACCAAGCTCCCTTCTTCCCCCGGTGCGCGAAGGGCCGGGCGATGAGGGGGACAGTCACGGTCTTCGCGATCTGGAGCATCTCGACAGGTCATGACCGTTAGCTCGACAGCATACTCGCCTGCGCTATGAAAGAAAACCGGCCGCCGCGCTGGTGGGCGGTGATGCGGAGGCCGCAAAGGCCTCTCAAACCGCGTCGACGCTCGCCAGCTCAGCGTGCTGACCGTCCACGGGCTTGCGCCGCGCCAGCAGTGTGTAAACCGTGGGCACTACAAAGAGGGTGAAGAAAGTGCCAAGGAGCAGGCCGCCGACGATCACCCAGCCTATCTGCTGGCGACTCTCGGCACCTGCGCCGCTGGCCAGGGCCAGAGGAATGGTCCCCAGCACCATCGCCCCGGTGGTCATCAGAATCGGCCGCAGGCGCAATTCAGAGGCCTCGATCACCGCTTCCCTGGCCGCCCGCCCCTGCGCCAGCAACTGGTTGGCGAACTCGACGATCAAGATGCCGTGCTTGGTGATCAGGCCAACCAGCGTCACCAGCCCGATCTGGCTATAGACGTTGAGCGTCCCGCCGCTAAGCAGTAGCGCCAACAGCGCCCCGGTCATTGACAGCGGTACCGTCAGCATAATAATGAAGGGATCGCGAAAACTCTCGAACTGGGCGGCGAGCACCAGATAGATGAAGGCCAGGGCAAGAACGAAGGTCAGCGCCAGGGACGACGAGGAGAGCTGGAACTCGCGCGACTGGCCTGCGTAGTCGACCGCATAGCCCGCCGGCAGAACGCGCCCGGCCGTCTCCTCCAGGAAGCCCAGGGCATCACCCATGCTGTAGCCGGGTGCCAGATTGGCGGTGATGGTCACCGCCCGACGCTGACCGAAATGGTTCAGTTCTCGCGGACTGACCGTCTCGTCGACGGTCAGTAGGTTGGCCAGCGGTATCATGCTGCCATCCTTGGCGCGAACGAAGATGTCGCGGATGTCGGACGGCGTCGCGCGATCGCTGCCGGCCACCTGCACAATCACATCGTACTGCTCGCCCTCGCGCTTGAAGCGCGTCACCTGGCGACCACCGAGCATCGTCTCCAGAGTTCGGCCGACGGTCTCGATCTGGACGCCGGTATCGGAGGACTTGTCGCGATTGACCAGCACCGACAGCTCGGGTTTGTTCAGCTTGAGATCGGTATCGACGTTGGTGAAACCGGGATTCCTGGCCACCTCTTCGAGAATCTTGCCGGTCATCGTTTCCAGCTCGGCGTACGACGCCGAGGTCAGAATGACGAAATTGACCGGCCGTTCGCGCGGATTCTGGCCCAGCGACGGTGGCTGCACCGGGAAAGCCAGGACGCCGGGAATACCCATGAACTTCGGAAACAGCTCCTTGACCACTGCGCCCGAGTTGCGCGGGCGCTCGTTCCAGTCGCTCAGACCGACAAAGGAGATGCCCTGACTGACGGTCGGGTTGCCGGCGACGACGAAATAGCGCTCGACATCCGCGGTGTGGGCATAGATGTCTTCAAGCTGCCGGGCGTACTTGTCGGTATAGTCCAGCGTTGCGCCTTCCGGAGCCAGAAAGACGCCGAGAATGATGCCCCGATCCTCGACTGGCGCCAGCTCCGATTTCAGCGCCTTGAGCAGAAAGACATTCGATCCCGCGACCACGGCGAAAACCAGCATCACCAGCCAGCGCCGTTGCAGGGCAAGGGTCAGCGCGCGGCGATAGCCCCGCGTCAGGGCGTTGAGGACATTCTCGACCCAGACATAGGCCTTGCCGTGTCGCGTTTCGTGTTTCAACAGCAGCGAACACATCATTGGCGACAGCGTCAGGGCGACGAAGCCCGAGACCAGCACCGCGCCGGCCAGGGTCAGCGCGAACTCGACGAACAGCTTGCCGGTACGGCCGGTCATGAAGGCCACCGGCGCGTAAACGGCGGCCAGGGTAATGGTCATCGCCACCACCGCGAAACCGATCTCCTGTGCGCCCTGCAAGGCAGCCTGCTGCCTGGGCATGCCCGCCTCCATATGCCGGTAAATGTTTTCGAGGACGACGATCGCATCATCGACGACCAGGCCAATGGCCAGCACCAGCGCCAGCAGGGTCAGGGTATTGATGCTGAAGCCGAGCATCAGCATCAGCGCGAAAGCGCCGATCAGCGACACCGGAATGGTCACCAGCGGAATCAGCGTCGCCCGGAAATTGCGCAGGAACAGGAAGATGATCAGTAGCACCAGCAACATCGCCTCGCCGATGGTCTCGAAAACGGCGTCGATCGAGCGCGCGATGAACACCGACGAGTCATAGGCGATATTCACCGTCATGCCCTGCGGCAATTCGTCGATCACTTTCGGCAGTTCGGCGCGCAGCGCCTTCGACAAATCGAGGGGATTGGCCGTCGCCTGCTTGATGACCCCGAGAGCGACCGCCGGGCGGCCATTGAAACGGACGCTGCTGCGCTCCGACTCGGCGCCGATTTCGACCCGACCGAGATCGGCGATACGCACCGGGTAACTGCCCTTGCCATCGCTGGCCTGCTTGACGATGATCTCGGCGAACTGCTCTGGCTGGGTCAGATCGGTCCTGGCGACCACCGAGAACTCACGGCTCTGGCTTTCGATGCGCCCGGCCGGTACTTCGACATTCTGCCGGCGCAAGGCATCCTCGACGTCCTGCGGCGTCAGATTGAAGGCCGCTAGGCGATCGCGATCGAGCCAGATGCGCATGGCGTATCTGCGTTCGCCGAAGACGCGTACGTCAGCGGCGCCTGGCAGGGTCTGCAGGCGCGGCTTGACGATACGGTTGGCGACATCGGTGACTTCCAGCGCCGAATGCTGGTCGGACGAAAAAGCCAGCCAGATGATCGGGTTGGCGTCTGCTTCGACCTTGGCAATCACCGGCTCATCGATGGCCGTCGGTAACCGGTTGCGTACCCGCGAGACGCGGTCGCGGACATCCGCTGCCGCCGAATCCGGATTGCGCTCCAGCTTGAAGCGTACCGAGATCTGGCTGTTCTCCTGACGCGAGATCGAAGTGATCACATCCACCCCCTCGATACCGGCCAGCGAGTCCTCCAGCGGTTTGCTGATCTGCGATTCGACAATTTCGGCGGAGGCACCGCGATAGCTGGTGGTGACGGTCACCACCGGCTCGTCGATCTTCGGGTATTCCCGCACCGGCAGGCGCGTGTAAGAAACCAGCCCGACGAGCATTATCGCCAGCGACAGCACGCTCGCGAAAACCGGCCGACGAATACACAGACTGGAGATCTTCATTTCCCGGCACCCGTCGGGCGGCCGGCCTTGTCGTCGCTCACTGCCGCCTGCTCCGGTGCTGGCGCAGCCGCGGCAGCCGCCCCGCCGACGGCGCGTACCGGGGCGCCATCGCGCAACTTCAGCTGGCCTGCGGTGACCACCTCGTCGCCGGCGCTCAAGCCCTCGACAACCTCGACCTGGGCATTGCGGCGCAGGCCGGTCTTGATGGCGACGCGCTGCGCCAGCCCATCGACGACGCGAAAGACGTAGGGCGCTTTGCTGTCCGGGACCAGGGCCTGCTCCGGAATCAGCAGCACATTGTCACGCTGTTCGAAGATCAGGCGAACGCGAACAAACATCCCGGGGCGCAGCCGCCGCTCGCTGTTCGACAGCCGCGCGCGCAGAGAAATGGCGCGACCGCTGGCTTCGACCAGCGGATTGATCGCTTCGAGAACGGCGGTGAACACCTGGCCCGGCAAGGCGTCGCTGCTAAGCTCCAGTTGCTGCCCCGTACGGAGTTGCGGCAGGTAGGACTCCGGCAGGCGGAAATCAACTTTCAGCGTCGCGATGTCCTCAATGTTGACTAGTTCCTGCCCTTCCTTGACATAGTCACCGACGCTGACATTGCGAATGCCGACCACACCGGAAAACGGCGCCCGAATACGCGTCTTGTCGAGCTTGGCCTGCGCCAGTGCCAAGGCCGCATCCTGGACTTTCAGTGCCGCCTGGGAATCGTCCAAGGCCTGGCCGCTGATGAACTTCTTCGCGAACAGGTCCTGCGTACGCCGGTAATTGGCCTGGGCCAGCGCCAGACCGGCCTTGGCCTGATCGAACTCGGCCGCCTGCGTCGCCGCGTCCAGCTCCACCAGCAGCGCGCCCTTGCTGACCGCGACGCCGTCCTTGAAGTTGATCGCCGCGATACGGCCGGCGATCTCGGGGCGTAGAACGACCGACTCGTTCGAGCCCAGGGAGCCGACAGCCGTGGCATCGACGGCAAGTTCCGACGCCTCTACGCGCGCGGTTTCGACCGCCATCGGGAAGGCCTCGGGCGGCCCGGGGCGGGCGCTTGCAGCTGCCTTGGCGGCGCCAGCGGTTGGCGCCTCCGGGATCGTCGGAGCACTGGGCCCACGAAAACCGGAATAGGCCAGGTAGCCGACGGCGACCAGTCCGGCCATCGCCACGGCCAGAACCAGAAAGCGATTATTTCCACTCGACATGGCTATCAAAATCCTCCGCCGCAGCGGCTAAGTAGGGGGCTGTAAAGCAGGCACTGCAAAGCTGCCCACCGCAAGCTCACGGTCGGCGGGCGCAGTGTACCGAAGCCGGCTTGAATCGCAAACTGCGACCGCGGAGCGCGAGAAAGCGTGCCCGAAAACACCGTCGGCCACGTCCGGCTGCCGCGCCCCGACCGTCAGTGCTAAAGTTCTGCCTGAAGTTTGCCGTAGACCAATTGTCTGCCGATTGCCCGCCGGGTGCTCGGATACTTTGTGAAGAGGTCTCTTGAATCGAAAAACCGCACGCTGAACGGGAGTTGGAGAGCGCAGGACAATGAGAATTCCCGCTGAAGTGGTACCGCCTGTCGCCAACATCGGCAGAGAGCCGGACGAAGTCAGCAAACCGGAACCGGTGAGCGGCGCGAAAGGCATTGACAACGAGCTTTCGACCGCGCTGCCAAGGCAGCCCTGGCCTAGCCGTGAACAGCCGCAGCGGGAGCCGCGCAAGGCTCCCGAAAGCACGCCGCCCGAGGCAACGAATCCGCCCGCAGCGGTCGAGCGACGGGAGAAGGAACGCCGCTCGGAAAAACGCCCCGTCTTGCTCGACACCCGTTCAAAAGGTGGGCGCCGGAAAGCTGGTGGTGACGTCAAGATCAACATCAAGGTCTGATCGCCGAGCACCCGCCACAGCCGTTCTCCAAGCTGGCGACAAGCACCAAGTGCCCCGAAGACGGCAATGCTACGGTCCCGGCTGGGCAGCCAAACATCCCTTGCCGCCATGGCACAGGCCATTCACCACTCAAAGCACCGTGGTCTGCGCCTCACCTTCGCCGCGTGGCTTGATGCTGCCGATGACCACCGCTGTCTCGCCAGCGTCATTGAGGATTTTGACCGCCTGTGCAGCGTCCTCGCGAGCAACGACGACGACCATGCCAATCCCGCAGTTGAAGACCCGGTGCATTTCCTCATCGCTGACGCCACCTTCCTGCTGCAGCCAGTCGAATAGTTTCGGCCGCCGCCACGCTCCCTGAGAAATCTCGGCACGAACGCTGTCCGGCAGGATGCGCGGCACGTTGCCGGTCAGACCGCCGCCAGTAATGTGCGCCATGCCCTTGACCGGCAGCGCCTGCATCAGTGCCAGGAGTGACTTGACATAGATCCGTGTCGGCGCCATCGCCGCGTCGGCCAAGGTCTGCTCGCCGTCAAACGGCGCGGCAAGGTCGGCACCCGAACGGGCAATGATCTTGCGCAGCAGCGAGTAGCCATTGGAATGCGCACCCGACGACTGCAGGCCGAGCAACACATCGCCGGCAGCGATGCTCGTCCCATCGATGAGTGCCGATTTCTCGACGACGCCAACCGCAAAACCGGCCAGATCGTATTCACCCTCCGGATACATCCCCGGCATTTCGGCGGTTTCGCCACCGATCAAGGCGCATCCGGCCCGCTCGCAGCCCTCGGCAATTCCCTTGATGACGCGCGCCGCGGTGGCGACATCAAGCTTGCCGCAGGCCAGGTAGTCGAGGAAGAAAAGCGGTTCGGCACCTTGTACGAGAATGTCGTTCACGCTCATTGCCACCAAGTCGATGCCAATCGTGTCGTGCCGCCGCAACTGGAACGCCAGCTTGAGTTTGGTGCCAACACCGTCGGTCCCGGAGACCAGTAACGGCTCGCGGTAGCGCTTCGGCACCTCGAACAGGGCACCGAAGCCGCCGATGCCGCCGAGTACGCCTTCACGCAGCGTCTTTCTGGCAAAGGGCTTGATACGTGCGACGAGTTCATCGCCGGCGTCAATGTCGACACCGGCATCGCGATAGGAGAGAGATTCCTGAGTCATCTTGTGGCGCGTCCCGAGCAAGGCTGGCAGATGCCGGGTAGTGGTAGAATGGGCCACTCTGATCTGCCTAATCCCGAATCTTATCCGAAATGGCCCTGCCGCGTGCTGATCGCACCGCAAACCCGCAAGCTTGAACCTCTCCAGATGCGCCAGTTGATTCTCGACCTGCTGCCGGCAGAACGGCCCAGTTTCGAGAATTTTGTCGTCGGCAGCAACGGTGAAGTGCTGACCGGATTAGCCTCCTGGTTGGCGCCGTCCAGCCGCGAGCCATTGTTCTTTCTCTGCGGCGAAGCAGGCGCCGGCAAGTCGCACCTGCTGCAGGCCAGCGAAGCCGCGTACCAGGATGCTCGCGTTGACCCCGATCTGGCGGCCATCTCGGCACTCGCGCCGAATGACGCCACGCATGCCATCGACAACGTCGAAGCGCTCAGCGCCCGTGGGCAAATCAGTCTCTTCAACCTGATCAATCGCCTTTGCGCCAGCGGCGGACGACTCCTCGCAGCGGCCGGCGTGCCACCACGACAACTCGTCCTGCGCGAGGATCTGCGCACGCGCCTGGGCAGCAGCCTGGTATACCGCTTGCAGCCCTTGAGCGACGCCGAGAAGCTGGCTGCCCTCGGCGAGCAGGCCCGAGCGCGCGGGCTGATCCTGCCGCCCGACGCACTCGCCTACCTTTTCCTGCGCGCACCACGCGACATGCGCAGCCTGAGCGCCTTGCTGATGGCCATCGACCGCTACTCGCTGGAACATAAGCGCCCGGTCACCCTGAGCTCGCTGCGCGAAGTTCTCCAGGCGCCACTGCAGCTCTGAGCTGCCCGAAAGGCCTACCCATGGATCTTGTTCTTTTTGACCTCGACAATACCCTCATCGCCGGCGACAGCGACTTTGAATGGGCGCAGTTCCTGATCGCCAAAGGGGTTCTCGACCGCGCCTTGTACGAAGCGCGAAATATCGAGTTCTACGAGCAGTACAAGGCCGGCACGCTGGATATCGAGGTCTTTCTTGATTTCCAGCTGCAGCCCCTGGCACGCTACCCGCGCCAAGTACTCGACGCCTGGCTTGGCGAGTTCATGAGCCGCCACATCCTGCCGATTGTCGGCCGCCAGGCACGCGCCCTGGTTCGCCAGCACCTCGACAGCGACGCGCTTTGCGCCATCGTCACCGCGACCAACAGCTTCGTCACCGCGCCGCTGGCTCGCGATCTCGGTATCGCCCATCTGATCGCCACCATTCCAGCGCACGAGAACGGCCAATTCACCGGCCAGCCGCGCGGCACGCCATCGTTTCGCGAAGGCAAGATCCTCCGCGTCGAGGCCTGGCTCGAAGCGATGGGACTGTGGTGGGGAAGTTTCCAACGCAGCTGGTTCTACAGTGACTCGCAGAACGACCTGCCCTTGCTGTCGAGGGTCAGCAATCCGGTCGCCGTAGATCCTGACCCGACGCTGCGCGCACACGCCGAAACCGCCGGCTGGCCGGTCATCAGCCTCCTCGGCTGAAGCGCAGCGCCGATCGACCCCTGATGGCGCGGGCAATATCGGCTATCATGCCGCGCCTAGGGCACCACAACACAGGAACAAGACCCCATCGATGATCCGCAAGTTCATATCCCGCGTTCTCGGAAGAAAAAACACCGGCAAGCGCAACGAACCGGCGCTCATCGCGCTTGACCAGCATGGTCTGCAGCGGGAGCAGATCAGCCGTGGCTGCCGGCAGACCGTCGAGGACTTGCAGGAAAATGGCTATCAGGCCTACATCGTCGGCGGTGCGGTCCGCGACCTGCTCGCCGGATTGACGCCGAAAGACTTCGACGTCGCCACCAACGCCACACCGGAGCAGGTCCGTCGCTGCTTCCGCCGCTCGCGAATCATCGGCCGCCGCTTCCAGATCGTGCACGTCAGCATGGGAGCGGAAACGATCGAGGTCACCACCTTCCGCGGCCATCACGGCGAACCGGGCACAAATGGCGGCAACAGAGCACAGACCGACGCACAGGGTCGCTTGCTGCGCGACAACGTCTTCGGCAGCCAGTCGGAAGACGCCGCCCGCCGCGATTTCACGGTCAACGCGCTGTACTACGACCCGAGTTCCGAAACCATCCTTGATTACCACCACGGCGTCGCCGACCTACAGCAAAAAACCCTACGCGTGATTGGTGACCCGAAGACGCGCTATCGCGAAGACCCGGTGCGCATGCTGCGTGCGGTGCGTCTGGCGGCCAAGATTGGCCTGGCAATCGACCCCGCGGCGCGACGGCCGATCCGCGAAATGGCCGATCTGCTCGAGAATGTGCCACCGTCCCGCCTGTTTGACGAGATGCTCAAACTTCTCACCTCCGGGCATGCGCTGCGCTGCATCACGCGCCTGCGCGAAGAGGGACTGCACAACGGTGTCCTGCCACTGCTCGACGTGATCCTCGAGCAACCGCGCGGCGAACGCTTCGTGATGCTCGCCCTGGAAGCCACGGACCGGCGCGTCGCCGAAGGCAAGCCGATCTCGCCCGGTTTCCTTTTCGCCACCCTGCTCTGGCATCAGGTGCTGGCTACCTGGGAACCGCTGAAGGACAGCGGTGAACCGCCGATTCCTTCGCTTTTCGTGGCCATGGATGAAGTCCTGCGCGTACAGGCCGGAAAACTCGCCATCACCCGGCGCATTGCCGGCGACATCAAGGACATCTGGGCCCTGCAGCCGCGTTTCGAACAGCGCTCCGGAAAACGACCCTACGGCATCCTGCAGCAGCCACGTTTCAAGGCCGGCTACGACTTCCTGCTGTTGCGCGCGCAGTCTGGTGAAGTCGATCAGGCGATCAGCAACTGGTGGACAGCATTCCTGCATGCCAGCGACGAGGCCCGCGCGGCAATGCTCCTGCCAGCGGCACCGAGCACCGCCAAGAAGCGTCGCCGCCGCCGTCGCCGCGCCGGCGAGGACACTGGGCAAAACCCCAACGCTACGGAATGACCCGCCATGACGCGGCGGCAGAGGCGCCGCCAATGCGGCGCGCCGAGACCGCAGCGCCGCAAGAACCGCGCACCAACGCTGCAGCATCGACGCCGCCTCTTACCGACAGCAGCAGCGAGCATCTCGCCTACGTCGCACTGGGCGCCAACCTGGCGGACCCTCTGGCGCAGGTCCGGGCCGCCGGTCGGGCGCTGGCGGACTTACCCGAATGCCGGCTACTGCGGCTGTCGTCCCTGTATCGCACGGCACCGGTAGGAAGCCGAACGATCCGCGGCCAGGCCGACTTCATCAACGCCGTGGCATCCCTGCACACCCGCCTGTCACCCGCGCAACTGCTCGACGCCCTATTCGCCATCGAACGTCTTTTCGGACGGCGCCGCGAGTATCACCACGCGCCACGCACGCTCGACCTCGACCTCCTGCTTTACGATGAGCGAATCGTCGATAGCCAGTGGCTGCGCGTCCCGCACCCGCGCATGCACTTGCGCGCCTTCGTCATCGCACCGCTGCTCGAAATCGCACCGCAATCGCGCATCCCCGGCCGCGGCCTCGCCGCCGCCTGGCTGCCGGCGGTCAGCAGTCAGTCAATCGAAAGGCTTGCCGAATAGCCGCACCCCGGTTGCGTGCGCGACGACCGCCAACTGCTACGGCTGCTGGCGAACTTACCAGGACAGCAAGCTCCGGCGTCTCAGTCCGCCAAACCGTCGCTGATACTGCGCGGTTTGATAATTGCCTCGTAGTAAGCGAAGGCCTCGCGCAGATGCTCGCGCAATTGCTCTTCCTCCCAGGGCTTGGTCAGGAATTTGTAGATCGATCCCTGATTGACGGCATCGATCACCGAATCGAGCTGGGTGTAGCCGGAAATGACTAGGCGCACGGTATCGGGGTGCAGCAGCTTGACCCGCGCCAGAAACTCGGTGCCGCTCATCTGCGGCATGCGCTGGTCGGAAAGAATCACCTGCACCTCCTCACGGGCGAGGATTTCCAGCCCCTCCAGGGCACTGTTTGCGGTCAGCACCCGGTAACCCTGGCCACGCAGGACGCGGCGAATCGACGACAGAATGCTCGGTTCGTCGTCGACCACCAACAAGCAGTGCAGCTCACTCGGTGTGCCACCGACCGGCAGCGTCCGACTCTCGCTGAGCAAGGCGCTGAAAGCGTCGGCGGGCAGCGGCATGCTGAACAGATAGCCCTGCATCTGGTCGCAGCGGTTTTTCTTCAGGTAGCCGAGCTGGGCCTCGGTTTCGACCCCTTCGGCGACCACCTTGAGGTGCAGGCGGTGCGCTAGCGCAATCACCGAAGTTGCGATGTTGGCGGCATTGGGATCGGTGACGATATTGGTAACAAAAGAGCGGTCGATCTTCAGCTCGTCGACCGGGAAGCGACTCAGGTAGGCGAGACTGGAATAGCCGGTACCGAAATCGTCCAGCGATAGGCCAACGCCGATCTCCCGCAAGCGTTCGAGCCGCTTTATGGCCTGATCAGGCACGGCCATGAGCATGCTTTCGGTCAACTCCAGGGTCAGCATTCTCGGCGCCACGGCGTGGCGGCTCAGTGCTGCGGCAAGTACCCCCTCCAGCTCAGAGCTGGCAAACTGGCGCGCCGAGACATTGACCGCGATTTTGACTACCGGCAAGCCGGCATCGCTCCAGGCGCGGATCTGCCGGCAGGCCTCGTCAATGACCCAGGCGCCGATCGGTATGATCAAGCCGGTTTTCTCGGCCAGCGGAATGAAGCTGTCCGGTGGCACCATTCCGACACCGGGTCGCTGCCAGCGCAGCAAGGCCTCGGCGCCGATGATCACGCCGCTGGCCAAGTCAAGCTTCGGCTGGTAATGCAGCAGCAGTTCGCCCTTGCTCAGCACCCGGCGCAGCGCAGTCTCCATTTCCAGTCGCTCTAGCGCACCCTGGCCAAGTTCGCCGGTGTATGACGCGAGTTGATTACCACCTCCCTCCTTGGCACGGGACATGGCCGCGGTTGCGGTACGCAACAGCTCATTCGCCGTTGTGCCGTCTTGCGGGAAGAGGCTGATCCCGACGCTGGCACGCGCGTAGGCTTCATGCCCATCGGCGAGCATGAACGGCGCCGCCAGGGCGGCCAACAGGTCGCGTGCCGTATGTTCGGCGCTCTCGGCCTCGTGCAGCCCCTCGATCACCGCGGCGAATTCGTCCGCTGCCAGGCGCCCGAGCGTGTCTTCCTTGCGCAAGCGGGCCTGCAGGCGCACGGCCACGGCCAGCAGAAGCTCATCGCCAAGCGTGTGCCCAAGGCTCTCATTGACGTTCTTGAAGTGATCCAGGTTGATGATCAGCAGCGCCGATTTGCCGCCTTGGCGCTGCGCGCGATCGAGACCGTGCTGCAGTAGCGAGCGCAACAACAAGCGATTCGGCAGATCGGTCAGCGGGTCGTAGTGCGCCAAGCGCTCGACCTGTTCTTCGCTGCGCTTGAGCTTGGTCAGATCGGTGAACACGCCCACGTAATGGCAGGCCTGTCCCTGCTCGTCCTTGACCACGCTCAAGGTGGCCCACTGCGGATAGATTTCACCATCCGCCCGACGATTCCAGATTTCACCCTGCCAGTGCCCGCTCTGCGTCAGGCTGGCCCACAGCGCCTGATAGAAGGCGCGATCGTGACGTCCGGATTGCAAGAAGCGCGGGTTCTTGCCGATCACGTCGGCCGCAGCGTAGCCGGTCATCGCGCAAAAGGCCGGGTTGACGGTGATGATCCCGGCGTCAAGGCCGGTGATCATCACGCCATCACGAGTGCTTTCCAGGGCCGTCGCATAGAGCCGCTGCCGTTCCGCGAAGGCGTGCTCGTCGGTGAGATCATTCCAGCTGCCGATGACTTCCAGGGGCTGCTGCCTGGCGTCACGAATCAGGCGCATGTCGTCACGCAGCCAGCGGATGCCGCCCGCAGCATCAAGAAATCGATACTCGTGGGTCAATTCGCCCTGCTCCAGCAAGCGCGCTTGCGCGCTGCCGACAACGCGGGCGCGATCGTCGCCGTGCAGGTGCGCGGACCACCAGTCCGGTGCCAAGCACTCGGCAGGCGTATAACCCATCACCCGCGTGATGTTGTCGCTGACCCACACCGGCAGCAAGCGATCACCATCGACGCGCAAGGCATACAGGATCGTCGGACTCGCCGAAAGCAGGTGCGTCAGACGGCTGCTGGCCTGACGCAGCTTCGACTGCTCGCGCCGCAGCTGCGCGTGCCGCAGCGCGTTTTCGAGGATGTTCGGCAGACCGGAAAGATAGCCACTCTTCTTGATCACGTAGTCTTCGAGGCCCAGCCGCAAGGCGGCGGCGACCACATCCTCGTCACCCTGACCGGTCACCAGCACGATCGGCAGGTCGAGGCCACGTTGATCGCGCACCGTCTTGGCGACCTCCAGCGCGTTCAGCGCCGGCAGCTGATAGTCGAGCAACAAGAGGTCGTAGCCGAGCGCTTCGCCAGAGTCCTCGGGCAGCTTCGCCAATACCTCCTCGCCGCTGCCCACGACTTCGATGCGAAAATGCGGCGCGTGCTCCGCAAAATGGCGTAAGCTCAGGTCGATGTCGAAGCGGTTATGCTCAGCGTAGAGCACGCGCAGCAGCCGTCCCTGGCGCGCTGAGTCACTTCGGAAACGATCGAGCGCGGCCGACAGGACGCGCGCCAGCCGCTCGCCGTAATTGCCATGCTTGCTCAGGTAATCATCGGCGCCGGCTTTCAGCGCGATCAGCGCCGAGGCCTCGTCACCCGATCCGGTGAGCACCACGAAGGCCAGCGGCAGACCTTGTGCCCGCACATGCGCCAGCAGGTCGAGGCCGCTACCGTCGGGAAGTCTGAGATCGGCAAGAACGACATCGAATTCGGGCGCACCGCGTTGCAGCCGTTCACTTGCCGCCGCGACACTAGTCACGATCTCCACTTCGGTGTCCGGCGCGCTGCGCGCAAGTGCACGACGGCCGAGATCGGCGTCGGCCGCGTTGTCCTCGAGATAGAGAACGCGTTGCAGGGCGGCGTAAGCTACGGTCATCTGTGCAAGCCGGAGTGCGCACTGCAAGTGAGAGGGGGAACGGCCATGACTTTCATCATCCGGGGCGCCGCGACGGTCATGACCGTCAGCGCGGTGGCGTGTTGAGCAGGCACCAGTACATTTCGACCTGCGCCGCGACGTCCATGAACCTAACGAAATCGACCGGCTTCAGAATGTACGAATTGGCGCCCAGACGGTAAGCCGCTTCGATGTCCGTGTCCTCTTCCGAGGTGGTCAGCACGACCACCGGCAGCTTGCGAGTGACGGCATGCGCCTTAAACCCGGCAAGTACCTCCAGGCCATCGATACGCGGCAGCTTGAGGTCCAGCAGGATCAACAGTGGCGGCGTTTCGCCGGCCTCCCAGCGGGGAATCCAGGCCAGCGCCTCCTCGCCGTCGCGGGCGACGTGCACCGGATTGGCCAGGCGCCGTTTGGCAAGGGCGCGCAGCGTCAGATCAACGTCGGCGGGATTATCTTCGACCAGCAGGATTGGTCGATTCAAGCGCTCCATCATCACGCGGGTTTCTCCGGAAGGAAGGCACAGCCGTTCGCCCTCGCGAACGCCGGCACTTCGACGTGAATCATGATACTTCGATCGCCAGTCTTGCGGCGGAATTCATTCTCAGGGAAGACTGGCGCCGCGCGATCAGGAACTCAAGACGTCCCGAGTTCGCGAATTCCCGAGTTCATGACTTCGGCAGGCGTCCCATCAGGAAGAACTCGTCATTGGGCCGCATCGACGTCATGTTCGCCAGGCGGTTGGACATCGCGAAGAAGGCAGCAACGGCGCCGATGTCCCAGATATCCGGATCGGAAAAACCGTGCTCGCGCAGGACGGCGAAATCGGCTTCGCCGACTTCCGCAGCGTGTAGCGAGACCTTCAGCGCAAAGGCGAGCATGGCGCTCTGCCGCGGGGTGATGTCGGCCTTGCGGTAATTGACGGCCACCTGATCGGCGATTTGCGGATTCCTGGCGCGCACGCGCAGAATTGCGCCGTGCGCCACGACGCAGTACTGGCAGTCATTGGCGCCGCTGGTGGCGACGACGATCATCTCGCGTTCGGCCTTGCTCAGGCCACTTTCCTTTTCCATCAGTGCGTCGTGATAGTCGAAGAAAGCGCGAAACTCCTCGGGCCGGTGCGCCAGGGTCAGAAAGACGTTGGGCACGAAACCGGCTTTCTCCTGTACCGCGAGGATGCGGCTGCGCACATCTTCCGGCATTTCCTCAAGCGTCGGAACCGGAAAACGACTGATCGACTTGTCCATGACTCAGGCCTCGCCGCGACTGCCGACCGGCAGATCTGCAATGTGGTAGCCAAGTGAATTCATCGCTCTCTCCATGCTCAGATGTGATCAATTCCCTGCATGATACACAAAGTCGGAAAAACCCTACTCCATGCGGGACAGCTCGACGATCGCCAGAGCCGGCCCGGACGCCACGCCTGCGGCGTCAGTCGCCATCTCGCGGCCTCCCCTCCCCATTACAAGCATTTGCCGGACAAGGCCGCGGCAGTGCGTCAAACAGTGCTGAAGCAGAGATACTTGATCTCGAGATACTCGTCGAGCCCGTGCTTCGAGCCTTCGCGGCCCAGCCCGGACTGCTTGACGCCACCGAAAGGCGCGACCTCGTTCGAAATCAGGCCGGTATTGATGCCGATCATGCCGTATTCGAGCGCTTCGCCGACGCGCAGACAGCGCCCGACGTCGCGCGAATAGAAGTAGGCGGCAAGACCGAACTCGGTGTCGTTGGCCATGCGCACCGCGTCCGCCTCCTCGGCAAACCTGAACACCGGAGCCAGCGGGCCAAAGGTTTCTTCGCGCGCGACGCGCATATCGCTGCTCACGTCGGCAAGCACCGTCGGTTCGAAGAAAGTGCCGCCGCGTGGATGACGGCTGCCGCCGGTAACTACCCGCGCGCCCTTGCGCAGCGCGTCGTCGATATGCGCCTCTACCTTGTGCAACGCGGCTTCGTCGATCAAGGGCCCCTGTGTGACGCCTTCATCGCTTCCCGGTCCCACGCGCAGCGACTGCACGCGTCTGGCCAGCTTGGCGACGAAGGCATCATAGACACCGTCCTGCACCAGCAAGCGGTTGGCGCAGACGCAGGTCTGTCCGGTGTTGCGATACTTGGCAATCAAAGCCCCTTCGACCGCAGCATCGACGTCCGCGTCATCGAAAACGATGAACGGTGCATTGCCACCCAGTTCCAGCGACAGCTTCTTGATCGTCGGCGCGCTCTGCGCCATCAGCAGGCGACCGACTTCCGTCGAGCCGGTGAACGACAGCTTGCGCACCACCGGGCTGGCGGTCAGCGTTGCCCCGATGGTCTGCGGGTCACCGGTCAGCACGTTGAACACGCCGGCCGGCAACTCGGCATCGTGCGCCAGCCGAGCCAGCGCCAAGGCCGTCAGCGGCGTCTGTTCGGCGGGCTTGACGACCACCGTACACCCGGCGGCAAGCGCCGGCGCGACCTTGCGGGTGATCATCGCCAGCGGGAAGTTCCACGGCGTGATCGCCGCACAGACACCGATCGGCTGGCGGATAGTCAGAAGGCGTCGATCGCCGGCCGGGCTGGGAATGCTTTCGCCATAGGCACGCTTGCCCTCTTCGGCAAACCACTCGACGAACGACGCCCCGTACGCGACTTCTCCGCGCGCCTCGACAATTGGCTTGCCGCATTCGGCAGTCATTAACTGCGCCAGATCCTCGGTGTTTTCAATGATCAGTTCGAACCAGCGGCGCAAAGCCGCGGCACGCTCCTTGGCTGTCCTGGCCTGCCACGCCGGCAGCGCAACGGCGGCCGCTTCTATCGCGCGCGCCGTCTCGGCGGCAGTCATCAGCGGCACATCGGCAATTGCAGCGCCGCTGGCAGGATCGATGACCGCCAGCGTGCGGCCGTCATCGGCGGCCTCCCAGCGACCATCGATGTAGCAGTCGGAGCGCAACAGGCGCGGATCGTTCAGATGCATGACAATCTCCGGATTTCTGAAAACCGCAGTTTATACTGTGCACCATGCGTGTACTACAGTTCCTCGTCGCCGCCGTCATATCGCTGCTGCTCGTCGCCTGCGGCAGCACTCCCGAGCACAGAGCGAGTAGCTCGGTCGAGCGACCGGTGGCCAGCGAAAAGGGCATGGACGTGGTGATCTTCGCGCTCGGCCTGATCGATACCAATTACCGCTTCGGCGGCAAGAACCCCGAAGCCGGTTTCGACTGCAGTGGCATGGTCGCCTATATCTACGGCCGCGCTGCCGGCATCAAGGTCGGCGGCAGCGCAGCCGACATAGCGCGCGACGGCCGCCCGGTCGACCGCGATGAATTGCGGCCCGGCGACCTGGTCTTCTTCAACACCCGCAATGCGCCGTTCTCGCACGTCGGCGTCTACATCGGCGACGATCGCTTCGTCCACGCCCCCTCGACCCGCGGCCAAGTACGCATCGACAAGCTGGCCGCCAATTACTACGCGCAGCGCTTTCAAACCGCGCGCAGCTACTTCTAGCGCCGTATCGCCCGACAAATCGGGCGATGGTTTCGCTGGCGCCACAGGCCAGGTCAATCGTTGCGCAATTCCACGCGTCCCTCGACGACGCGCACCCGGTCGCCTTCACGCACCACCGGTTCGTCAAGCTGCTCAAAGGCCGCAAAACTGTCGTCATCGTAGCGCACGGTGACGATGTAGATCAGCACCGGCGCAGCCGCCTTGCGCGCGTCCTGGACGGAGCTGCCGCTAGCGATGATCGGCGCCGTCGCCATGTGCTCATCGGGCGAACCGGGGAGCTGCCGTGCGGCCATGGCCGGATCGCGGCGAACCGGTCCCGCGCGACTTTCCGTGCGCGTCCTGAAAACCACGCCGCAACGTTCGCAAGGCCCGCTGCGCTGTTCCTGCTGCAGCTCGCGATAGGTCTCCTCGCCACTCGGCAACTGCAGCTGCAATTTGCTCTGTGCCAGCGCCAGAGGCGACCAGGAAAGCGCCAGCGACAAGCCAGCGAGGACAATCTTGTGTTTCATGACAGGCAACTCCTTCTCTGCGCGCCAGGGGGCGACGACCAGGCCCGGTGCAGGTTCAGGGGCGGGCCAGGCGGGTGATCTTACCGTGAAAGTCACGCATGCGACTCACGAAACTCCCTCTCTCCCCGCTGCGGGAGAAGGGCGGGGCGAAGAGGGGCGGTCATGACTTTCATGATTTGCGGTGTCCCTTCATGTCATGAACGTTAGCACCGCTGAGCGCCGCCCGAGCAGGCGCCAGCAGACCGAAAGCAAGTTAGTATTGGGCTCTCGGCCCAATTGGGCGGGCTCTCGGACACCGCACCATGGACCCCAAGTCCTTCGTTGACTCCGCAGTGCTGTTACTGGTCGTCGCCGCAATCGCCGTCACCGTGTTCCGGCATTTCGGCCTCGGTTCGGTGCTCGGCCTGCTGGTCACCGGCGTCGTCGTCGGACCGCATACGATGGGGCCTTTCGTCACCGCCAACGTCGAGGACGTGCGCCAGTTCACCGAACTCGGAGTCGTGCTGCTGCTGTTTCTGATCGGGCTGGAGATGAAACCGCGCCACCTCTGGGATCTACGGCGCACGCTTTTCGGTCTCGGTTCGCTGCAGATCGTCCTTTCCGCCTTGCTGATCACTGGCTACTTCAGGCTCTTCGAGCACAGCTGGGGCACGGCGCTGTTGATCGGCTGCAGCTTTGCTCTCTCCTCCACGGCCTTCGTCGTGCAAATGCTCAGAGATCAGGGCGAAATTGCCACCCATCACGGTCAGACGGCATTTGCCGTGCTGCTGATGCAGGATCTGGCGGTGGTACCGCTGCTGGCGCTGGTACCGCTGCTCGCCGACAGCGGCACGCTCCCCGAGGACACACGGCTGTGGGAGCAGATCGGGGTGGCGGTGGCGCTGGTCGCCCTGGTGGTCCTCGGCGGCCGCTACCTGGTACCGAGAATCCTCGATCATCTGGCCCGCAAGAACAATCGCGAGGCCTTCCTGCTGGCGGCGATGGGCGCGGTATTCATCGCCGCCTGGGCGATGCACCATGCCGGCATGTCGATGGCGCTGGGCGCCTTCCTGATGGGAATGATGCTCTCGACCTCGCGTTACAGCCTGCAGATCGAGGCCGGCATGGAACCGCACAAGGGGCTGCTGATGAGCCTCTTCTTCGTCGCTGTCGGCATGTCACTGGATGTGCGCGTACTGCTCGAGCACCCCGGGCAGTTCGGCCTCAACGTGCTGGCGATCATCGCCATCAAGGTGGCCGTTCTGTACCTGCTCTGCCTGTGCTTCGGAACCGGGCGCAGCATCGCCTTGAAAGTATCCTTCCTGCTCTCGCAGGGAGGTGAATTCGGTTTCGTGCTTTTTGGCGCCGCCAAGGCGCTGGGTATCATTGACGACTTCGTCTTCGTGATGGGTGCGGCGGTCATCTCCCTCACCATGTTGCTCACCCCAATGCTGGTGAAGCTCAGCAACTGGCTGGCGCGGCGTGTCGCCGCGGCGCCAGCCGAGGTTCACCAGAGCTTCCGTTACTCCGGACGGGGCAACGAATCCGCAGTGCGGGTAGTCATCGGCGGCTACGGTCGCGTCGGCCACACCGTCGGGACCATCCTGGCCAGTACTGGCATACCCTACGTGGCCTTCGATAGCGACGCGGTACTGGTCGCCAAGTGGAATGCCGAAGGGCATCCGGTGTTCTACGGCGACCTCGGCGACCCGCAGTTGCTCACCGCCGCTTCCCTGCAGGAAATCGACCTGGTCGTGCTGACCATCGACAAACGGCATACCGCCGTCCGTGCCGCATCGCTGATCCGCTCGCAACTGCCGCAGGTGAGCATCGTCGCGCGCGCGCGCGACCTGGCCAGCTGCGAGGCCCTGCTGCGCGCCGGCGTCAGCAAGGCCTACCCCGAAACGCTCGAGGCCAGCCTGCGCCTGGCGGCTGAAACCCTGGAATCCCTGGGCATCAGCAATGCCGAAACCGATATGCTGTTGCGTGAAGTGCGCAGTGCCGACTATGCGCTCGTGCGCTCCGGCCCGGAAGGGCGGGCAGCGCCGCCTCGCGAGGGCAGGTCCTGAGCCTGCTGCCGCCGCCGCGCAGCGAGCGCAGGCAAGAGCCTGAAAGCAGGCTAGTATGGCTGTTCACGCGCCCCTTCCACCTCCCTCTACCCGTCCCTCCACCTCCCGAATACCATGCCATCCGTGATCCCGATCCGTTACATCGAACCGGTCTACCGGCCACCCAGCGAAGCCGAGTCGCTGATCCTGCCAATTACCGACGGCTGCTCCTGGAATCACTGCACGTTCTGCGAAATGTACACCGCGCCACAGAAGCACTTTCGTGCCCGCGACGAGGCTGAGGTCCTGGAGAGCATCGTGCGCAGCGGCGAGCAATTCGGCAGCGAAATCCGCCGCGTCTTTCTGGCCGACGGCGACGCTCTGGTTCTGCCCACGCGCCGCCTGCTCGCCGTTCTCGCCGCCATCGGCAAGCATCTGCCCGGCGTTCACCGCGTTTCGAGCTACTGCCTGCCGCGCAATCTGCGCCGCAAATCGGTCGACGAACTGCGCGAACTGGCCGCTGCCGGCCTGTCGATCGCCTACGTCGGTGCCGAATCCGGCGACGATGAAGTCCTGGCACGGGTCAACAAGGGCGAGACCTTCGAATCGACGCGCGCGGCGCTCGACAAGCTCGGCGCCGCCGGCATCCGCCGCTCGGTGATGATTCTCAACGGTCTCGCCGGTCCGGTACTGTCCTTGCGCCACGCCGAGAACTCGGCGCGCCTGGCGAACGCCACCCAGCCCGAATATCTGGCGACGCTGGTGGTCAGCTTTCCCCTTGGCGAGGAGCGCTTTCGCAGCGCCTTTCCGGACTGGCGACCGCTGAGCCAATCCGAGCTGTTCGTCGAAATGGAACATTTTCTCGACCGCTTGCAGCTCGAACGCACGGTTTTCCGCAGCGACCACGCGTCGAACTGGCTGCTGCTCAAGGGCACCCTGGGCGCCGACAAGCAACGCCTGCTGCAGCAGGTACGGCAGGCGATCGCCGATCCGCAAGGCGCGCCGCTGCGCCCGTCCTGGGCACGCGGGCTGTAAGTGGCGAACGACTATCGGCGTTGCGCCGAGCTGATCGCCGCGGCCGACGGCCTGCTGATCACCGCCGGAGCCGGCATCGGCGTCGATTCGGGCCTGCCCGACTTTCGCGGCACGCAGGGCTTCTGGGGCGCCTACCCGGCACTTGGTCGTGCGCGCATCGCCTTCGAGCAGATCGCCAATCCGGCTGCCTTCGAGTGCCGGCCCCGTCTCGCCTGGGGCTTCTACGGGCATCGCCTGCAGCTCTACCGGCGCACCATTCCGCACCAGGGCTTCGCCATCCTGCGCCAGATCGGCGACAGGCTGGCGCAGGGCAGTTTCGTGTTCACCAGCAACGTCGATGGGCAGTTTCAGAAGGCGGGTTTTGCCGACGATCGCATCAGCGAATGCCACGGTTCCATCCATCACCTGCAATGCATTGCCGACTGCGCGCCCTCCGCGCAGGCCATCTGGCCGGCCGACGATTTCGCGCCCGAGATCGACGAAGAGCAATGTCTGCTGACCGGCGAGCTGCCGCTCTGCCCCCGCTGCCGGAAAATCGCCCGCCCGAACATTCTGATGTTCGGCGACTGGGGATGGCTGGGGCAACGCAGCCAGGCACAGGATAGCCGCCTGCAGACCTAGCTGCGACGGGTCGAGCATCCCGTAGTGATCGAAGTGGGCGCCGGCACCCACATCCCCACCGTGCGTTTGCTGGGCGAGCGACTCAAGGGATCGCTGATCCGTATCAACCCCCGCGAAGCGCAACTACCCGTTGGAAAAAGCAGCAAAGACGCAAAAGGCGACCAAGGCGTCGCCATTGCTGCCGGCGCTCTGGAAGCGCTGCGCGCCATCGCCGCGAGTCTGGAATAGCGGGCAGCGCCGACTCCCGGCACTGCCGCTTGGCCACTTCAGGCGGCCGACGACGACTGCAGATCTCGCCGGAACGGCAGGTGCGCTGCCGCCTGCTCGCTGTAGTCGGCCAGCGCCTGCCCCTGCAGCGCCAGATGACGGGCAAGCAACGCGCGCATTTCAGGATTGGCGATCCAGTGCGCAGAATGGACAACGGTCGGCGTGAAGCCGCGTGACAGCTTGTGCTCGCCACCAGCGCCGGGCTCGAAGCGTGCCAGGCCGTGCTGCAGGCAATAGGCAATGCCCTGGTAGAAGCAGAGTTCGAAGTGCAGGCTATGGTAATTGCCGCTGCAACCCCAGTAGCGTCCATAGAGCGCTTCGTCGCTGCGGAAACAGATCGCCACGGCCACCGGCAGCCCGCCATCGCGAGCAATGAAGGCGACCATACGGCGACCCAGCGCCGTCGCCAGATCGGCGAAACAGGCCGCCGAAAAAACTGCGTGGTTGTTGAATTTCTCGAAGGTATCGGCGTAGAGGGCGCGCAGCAGCGGCCATTCGGCAGGGTCGATCTGATCGCCATGCCTGGTTTCGATCGCCAGGCCGCTTTCCTGCACCCGCCGCCTTTCGGCGCGCACCTTGCGGCGCTTGGCGGCGCTGAAGCTCGCCAGATAGCCGCCAAAATCGCCACCGCCGGTATTGAGCCAGTGGAACTGCACGTCGTGGCTGATCAACAAGCCCGCGTTCTGCAACATCCTTGCATCCTCCTCGGACGGCAGGGCCACATGCCATGACGACAGGCCGGCGCCAACAAGCAGTTCGCGCGCAGCATCGAGCAGCGCCTGGCGAACACTGGCCGCCTGCGGCCCGGCGGCAACCAGAAAGCGCGGCCCGGCCACCGGCGTATGCGGCAAGCAACTCATCAACTTCGGGTAATACTGCCGACCGAGTTGCCGGTAAGCCGCAGCCCACGACCAGTCGTAGATGAAATCGCCATGCGAATGCGTCTTCACGTAGAGGGGCAGAAGACCAAGGATGCTGCCGCTTTCGTCGCTGGCCACCAGATGGCGAGCCGCCCATCCCCATTCGCGCGCCGCCGCGCCGTGCTGCTCGATGATGGTCAGGAAATCGGCGTTCAGGAACGGATGGCCGGCAGGACAGAGCTCCTCCCAGGCCTGGCGCGGAATCGCGCTCGCCGAAGGAACAGTGCGGATCGAAAGGCAGGACGGCAAGCAGGTCTCCCGGCGCATGGCGACAAGTGAACGAAGGAAGCATCAATAGTACGTTAGCCGCGCCCGACGAGAACGGCGAGGCCACGCAATCACGGCGCAAGGCTGCGCGCCGGCAGCCAGGCCGCCGGCCCTTGCCGCCAAATTCCCCCGCCGCCGTCAGTGAGCTGCCGCCGCCTCGGCCATGAGTTCGCTGAGCACGTACGGCAGGATGCCGCCCGACCAGTAATACTGCACCTCGATCGGCGTGTCGATACGGCACAACAGCGGACGCTCCAGGCGCTCGCCATCGGCACGGACGATGGCCAGCGTGAGGTTTTGCATGGGCACCAGCTCCGGGCCCAGACCCAGGATATCGAAGCTCTCGTCGCCGCACAGCTGCAGCACGGTCGCCGAATCGTCGGCCATGAACTGCAGCGGCAACACACCCATGCCCACCAGATTGGCACGGTGGATGCGTTCGAAGCTGCGCGCGATCACCGCGCGCACGCCGAGCAGCCGCGTGCCCTTGGCCGCCCAGTCGCGCGAAGAGCCGGTGCCGTACTCTTCACCGGCAATCACAATGCTTGGTGTGCCGCGCTCGAGGTAGGCCATCGCCGCTTCGAAGACCGTCGTCTGCTGTCCGTCGAGCAGGGTGTAGCCGCCCTCTGGTCGGCGCCCTGCGGCGTCTGCCGGCAACATCAGGTTGCGAATGCGGACGTTGGCGAAAGTGCCGCGCATCATCACCTCGTGGTGCCCACGGCGTGCGCCATAGGAATTGAAGTCGCGGCGCTCGACCCCCTCGGCCTTGAGCCAACTGCCCGCCGGCGTCGCCTCGCTGAAAGAACCGGCCGGCGAAATGTGATCGGTGGTCACCGAGTCGCCGAGCAGCAACAACGCACGTGCGCCGGTGATATCGCCTGCCGGCAGCGCCGGCAGCTCGAAAAACGGCGGCCGCGCGATGTAGCTCGACGGTGGCCAGTCGTAGACCGCGCCGCTACGCGCCTGAATGGCATTCCACAGATCCTGGTCGGCGCCGACATCGGCGTAGCGACGGCGGAAGATCTCCGGATTGAGCGCCAAGGGCAGCACCGTGTCGACTTCCTCCGACGTCGGCCAGATGTCGCGCAGAAAAACCGGCTGGCCGTCAGTACCTACACCGAGGGCTTCGCTGTTGAGGTCGATGTTGACTCGCCCGGCGATGGCGAAAGCCACCACCAGCGGCGGCGAAGCCAGGTAGTTGGCGCGCAGATTGGGATGAATGCGCGCCTCGAAATTGCGGTTGCCCGAAAGCACCGCCGCAACGACCAGCTGGTTCTCGGTGATCGCCTTGTTGAAGGCCGGATCGAGGTCGCCGGCGTTGCCGATGCAGGTCGTGCAGCCATAGCCGGCCAGCGCGAAGCCGAGTTCGGCGAGCGGCGCCAGCAGGCCGGCCTTCTCCAGGTAATCGGTCACCACCCGCGAGCCCGGCGCCAGCGATGTCTTGATCTGCGGCTGCACCTGCAGGCCGCGGGCCACCGCTTTCCTGGCCAGCAGACCGGCAGCGATCATCACTGCCGGGTTGCTGGTATTGGTGCACGAGGTGATTGCCGCGATCAACACGTCGCCGTGGCCGAGATCAAGCCCTGCCCGTTCGGTCGGGTAACGCTGCGTCAGCGTCTCCGGCGGCCGGGCAAAGCCGTCCTCCGCTTCCGGGGCGCTGAACAAGGCATTGAATTTGCTCGCCATGTCGGGCAGCGCGATGCGATCCTGCGGCCGCTTCGGCCCGGCCAGCGAGGGCACGATGCTGGCCAGGTCGAGACGCACGCTGCGCGTGTAGTCGATCTGGCCGGCACGGGGAATGCCGAACAGTCCCTGGGCACGAAAATAGGTTTCGAACAGCTCGCAGTCGGCTTCGCTGTGACCGGTGGTCCGCAGGTAGCTGACGGTCTTCTGATCAACCGGGAAGAAACCCATCGTCGCACCGTACTCGGGCGCCATGTTGGCCAAGGTCGCGCGATCGGTGACGGTCAGCGTACTGGCACCCTCACCGAAATACTCAACGAAGGTACCGACCACTTTCTGGCGGCGCAACAGCTCGGTCACCGTCAGTACCAGATCGGTCGCCGTTACCCCTTCCCGCAAGCGCCCGACCAGTTCGACGCCGACCACGTCGGGGGTCAGGAAGTAGACCGGTTGCCCGAGCATCGCCGCTTCAGCCTCGATCCCACCGACGCCCCAGCCGACGACGCCGACGGCGTTGATCATCGTCGTGTGCGAGTCGGTACCGACCAGTGTGTCCGGAAAACACAGGCTGCCGCCAGCAGTTTCCTGCCGACGAACGCCGGCGAACAGATGTTCAAGGTTGACCTGGTGCACGATACCCACGCCGGGAGGAACGACACGGAAGGTTTCGAAAGCCTGCATCCCCCACTTCATGAACTGATAGCGCTCATGATTGCGCTCGAACTCCTGGCGCATGTTCTGTTCCAGCGCCTGCGGCGTGCCGTAGTGGTCAACCTGTACCGAATGATCGATGACCAGATCGACCGGCACCAGCGGCTCGATGCTGCGCGCATCGTGACCGCTGGCCTGCGCCGCATGGCGCATCGCCGCCAGATCGCAAAGCAGCGGCACACCGGTAAAGTCCTGCAGCACGACGCGCGCGACAACAAAGGGAATTTCCTCGCTGCGGGGCGCGCGCGCCTGCCACTGCGCCAGCTCGCGGATGTTTCGCTCCGTGACCCGATGGCCATCGCAATGGCGCAGCAGGGATTCCAGCACGATGCGCAGCGACACCGGCAGGCGGGCGATGTTGCCGATATCGGCCGCAGCCAGCGCCGGCAGCGAGTAGAACAGCGCCTCCGGCTGAGCGGGCGGCTGGAAGCGCGACAGAGTATTGAACGGCGAATGCGACATGGACGACCTCCGAAGGGTATTGCGTGAGGTACAAGAAACAATCAGGCCGACATCGGGCAGCAGTCAAGCAGGACAAGCGGACTTCTTCCCGCTGCCGGACACGCAGCCAGATCGGCCGGCATGGCTTGCGTATGACATCTGCGGGCGTCGTCCGGCAAGTGACAGCCTAATAATAGACGCTAATCCAGCGCCCCCCCTTTCTGGCAGAAAAAAGCACCTCGAGCGATGCCCTGCCGACAGCCGCCGCCGAGCGCTACCTGCGCTTTCGACAGGCTTTGTATACAATCCATGCGTATCAACTTTGTGACGCTTCGTTCAAGCGCTCGCCACAATCACGCCAAGGAGACCCAAATGGCTGCAAAAATGATTCTGATGATCACCGGTGATTTCACCGAGGACTACGAAACGATGGTTCCCTTCCAGGCCCTGCAGATGGTCGGCCATACCGTGCACGCTGTCTGCCCGGGCAAGCTTGGCGGCGAGCAGGTACGCACCGCCATCCACGATTTCGAAGGCGACCAGACCTACAGCGAAAAGCCGGGGCACCGGTTCACGCTCAACGCCGAGTTCGCGACGGTGAACGCCGAAGACTACGACGCGCTGGTCATTCCCGGTGGCCGGGCGCCCGAATACCTGCGCCTGGACCCGGCAGTGATCGCCATGGTTCAGCATTTCGCCAACGCCGGCAAACCCATTGCCGCCATCTGCCACGGTGCGCAACTGCTGGCCGCCGCCGGTGTGCTGGCGGGACGCTCGTGCTCTGCCTATCCGGCCTGCGCACCCGAGGTCAGGGCTGCCGGTGGCAGCTTCGCCGACATCCCGATCGAAGAAGCGCTGGTCGATGGCAATCTGGTCACCGCGCCGGCCTGGCCCGCGCATGCGGACTGGCTGGCAAAATTCCTCAAGGTCCTCGGCACGCGCATCGAGCCATGAGCCACCGAACGCTGCGGCGGCTGCGCCTGTAAGCCGGACAGGCGCAGCGCCTTTGCTCAGCCGCCGCGCTAGCCAGCGGGCTTGTGCGGCGGCGGCTCACGCCAAGTGCAGCGGCCGCTCACCACAACTTCCGCGTATCGAGCCAGGTCACCCGTCCGCTACGACGCTTGACTTCAGCGTACATGTGCGCGGTCCCTCCGGGACCGTCGCCACCACCGCCATTCCACAGACAGACAAAGCGCAGCTTGTCGATGCCCCAGGCGAGCGCCGTATACAGCAGCCACAGATTGCAGCGCTCGAAAGCATTCGCCGCCTTGCCGCACACGTCTTTCGGCAGCCGACCGAGTTCCGCCGGCATGATCCGCGGCTGCTCGGCAAGCGCATTGGTCAGCGTCAGGTAGCGCTGCCGCCAGTGCTCGCCGTTACTCGCCGGCAGCACCGAGCGCACAATGAACTCCGCGCTCTCGAAAGGCAGCATCACCTGCAGGCGAATGCCGCGTGCCTGACAGGCTTCCAGAAACAACAGGTCGCCGCCGCTGGCGGCCTGTGCTAGCGCCAGATCACCGTCCCCCGCACCGAGCGCATCGAGAGCCTCGGCGATCTTCGCGGCGGCCAGCGCCTCCTTGGCAGCAGGAAAGCGCGGCGGCTCACGACCAGCGGCGTCAATCATGTGCCCGCTGAAGAGCCACACCTGGCGGGGCTCGAACGGCACACGGCTGCGCTCGATGCCGCCTTCGACGATGCTCAGCGCGGTCGCCGTCTCGACGGGCCGGAAATCGATGTCGCGCAGCAGCTGCAGCGTCTGCCGCGTTGAATCGAGCGCGAAGCAGTCACCGCTGGCCGCTGCCACCATATTCCCAAAGGCTTGGTGAACGCTCGGCAGCGGATCGATCAACAGACAGAGTTCGGCGTAGCTGGCGTGCGCCCCATAGTCCTTGCCGTCACGCTCCCGGGCGCTCAGGCAGGACCAGCGCACGCCGCCGATCAACGCCTCGATCATGGTCTGGCTGCTCTCGCCGCGACAATGCTGGCGCAGCACTTGCAGGGTCAGCGCCTTGACCCCAGAGTGATGATCGGCCGGAGCGGCGACGAAAGCCTGGCGATAAGCTTCGATGGCCTCGCCGAGCGCCCTATTTTCGTGGCTGGCGGCGGCGTGCATCTGCGCCGGTGTCCGCCCGGGCTGTCGCCAACCGGCCCGCCAGCTTTCCTTCTCGACATGGCCGAGCAGCGCCCAGCATGCAGGATCGCGAGGATAGCCCTCGATCAGCTGCCGTAGCCACTCGCGCGCCTCCGTGAAGCGGCCCAGGCGACCCAGGCAGAGCGCTTTCTTCTCGCGGCTGAAGCTGTCGTCAGCGTCGATGGCCAACGCCAGCTCGAACTGCTCGAGCGCCAGCTGATACTGCCTGCGCTTGAGCAAGACCTTGCCGGCGGCGCGCCTCGCTTCGCGGTGCAGCGCGCGCATCGGCGCCTCGTCGGCCAGCACCAGCAGGTCGCCGGGACAGTCCTTCTGGTGCGCGACGTCCATGCGCTGCGCCCAGCTGCGATAGCTGCCGGAGAACGCCTGGCGCTCGGCGAGCAGCAGTTCCTGGAAGAGGTCGGCACGAATGGCGCCGGGGCGCTGCTCATCGTCGGCCCCGAAGACTTCCATCCCGGCCACCTCCAGCGCCGGCCGGATGTACTCGGCGTAGACCTCACTGACGTCGATCAGCTGCCCATTCTGCCCCGGCTGGCGGCCGCAATTCAACGCGCGACGACGCGCGCACCGTCGCCATGACCCTCGACATAGACCAGTTGTCCCTTGCGCAAACCCGCGACGCCGGCCTGGGTGACCGAAATCAGCACGCCGCTGGCGGTACGAACAACGATTTGCTGCCCCGGAACAGGGCGCTCATATTTCCTCTGGATTTCATTGCCGGCGAGCGCGCCGCCAATGCTTCCGGCGATCATGGCCACGTCGCGACCGGTGCCCGCACCGATCAGGCTGCCGACCCCCAGACCGGCGAGGCCACCGACCACCGCACCGACGCCGGGATGATGATTGCTCGGCAAGTCGACATCGATAATCTGTTCGACGACGCCGGTACGCATCTCCATTTCTCCCGGCTGCCGGCTGGCGCCGGCGCAAGCCGTGAGCACGCTGACCAAGAGCAGGACTGACAGGCAAGCTGCGAGCTTCTGGAACATGGCTTTCCTTTCTGAACGATGGTTGATGGAATAAAGCGGGTTTTCAGGTCGCGCACAGGAAGCCGCCGCCCTCTCCGTGCTCCATTCCTGATGAAATTTCCGGCAAACCTGACAGCGGCGCAAGAGCCGTGCAACACCCGCTTAGCGTTTGCGCGGTGTGCCTTGACGCCCTTTACTGGCCGCCGTGCTGGCAGACGACCCTGTCGCCACCTCCCCGGCAGGCGCCGCGCCCCGCGGCCGATCGCTTCGCTGGCATGCCCCGGGACGAATGCGTTCGGCGAGATTGATCAGCCGGCCGGCCGCCAGCTGCCAGCCGCCGTCGCCGTCACCTTGACTGAGCGCGCGAGCGTCGCAAAATCTCGACAACAGACAAATCTGCGCCAGCACCGAGTCGACTTGCTTCGGTTTGAGGCAAAGCGTGGACAGCGTCTCGTCGTAAGCGCGCGCCACTTCGTCGAACGCCAGCTGGCCGACGGCTCCCGAGCGCATGAGTACGCCATCGAGCAGACACTCGACGAGCATCGCCTCAGGCTCGCGCATGGCGTCCCAGAAATCGGCACTGTGTGCGTACGCGTCGCGGGCCGCGGAGCGGCAGTAACGCGCCAGGGCAATACCCTCCTCGACGGCCACCTTGTCCTCCTCTTGCCGCCCGCCGTCGAGCGGCGTCAACAGCGCCTCGATTGCCAGCCGGTTGAGCGCGTTGTACGACCGGAAAGCCGCATCGCCCGGCCGTCCCTCGCCTTGCCCGTAAAAACCGGCGCTGTCGCGCAAGGCCTGCTCCATCTGAACAAGCGCCGCCTTACTGGCTGCCCGGTTTTTTTCGCTAGCACTGCCCGTGCCGACGTCGGCAGCAAGCGCCCGGCGTGCAAACACGTTGGCCTTGCGCTTGGCAGCACTGCCGCGCAGTGCGCAACGCTCAGCATTGACCCGGCCGACCGGTGCTGCGCCGGCCGGGTGCGAAACCAGAGCGTCGAGACTGCGCAGACGCTCCAGCGCGCTGTCGATCAACTGCAGCGCCTTGCCGTCCTTGTTCTCGCTTGCATCCCTTTCGTCGCTTGCATCCCGTTCGTCGCTGGCGTCGCTTTCCGCCTTCTCACCCATGCGCGCCTCGATATTCGCCAACTGCTCGATGTCGCGTATCGGCACCTGCCCGTCGCCGTCCTCAGACTGGATGGCGTCGAGGTAAGCCGTCCGCGCCCTGGCGAAGTCACCGAGGTCAGCCCAGACGCTCGCCAGCGCCGACTGCACGGCCGGTAGCCGCAACCAGCCGGCCGGACAGCGCTCGTCGAGCAAGGTCGCGATGCTGCTCAGCTGCGCCTCAAGCTCGCGCGTCGTCTGCCGCTCGCTGGCACGTGACAGCGCCGCACGGCGGCTGGATAGCTCGTCGAGCAATTCGTCGGGCGAGACGTAAGCGACCGCAGTCGCGGCCTGTCCCGACAGACGCGGCTCGGCCAGCCAGCCCGGTTCGCCGTAGGCCTGATAGGCACCCCAGGTGATGTCTTCGCGATTGGCTTGCCAGACCGCCCGCCGCCCTTCGAAAACCGCCTGCCCGAAAGGCTGGCCGGCAAGCAGCAGGCTCTCGTAAAAGGCCTTGCCGAAAATCATCGCGCCCTTGTCATCCACCGCCCAGCCAGCAACCACCACGCAGCGCACGCCGATGTTGATCAACTCGCGCGCGACGCTGGCCGCCAACAGGTTGCCATCAAGCAGCGTGCGCTCGGCAGCCTGCTTCCGGCCTTCGTCCCCGCTGCCTGTATCCACCTTGCCCAGATGGCAACAGCTCAGGAAAACGAGTTCGGGCACGCTTTCCATGGCCCGGATCTCGGCGGCGGTAATCAACAGTCCGTCGGAGAGAACCACCCCCGAGCGGCGGCGGCCATCGACGTGCTGCTGGTCGAAAATGCCGTGCGCCGCGATATGCAGCAACCGGTACGGCTGCTGGTAAAGCCGGGTCAGCACGTCGGAAGCGCTGCGGTCGCAGCCGATCTCGGCGACCACCTGGTAGGCAAGACCCTGCAGGATGGCTGCCACCTGGTAAGCCTCGCTCTCGGCGTTCGGCAGCGGTGGTGGGTCGAGCGCATCCGGCTGCCGGGGATCCGGAAAGGCCGCGGCAAAACCTTCGACCGACGGATTGCCGACGACAAAGGCCTTGCGCTCCAGTCCCTGCCGCACCTGGCGACGGAACTGCATGGCCGCGAGCTGGCGCACTACCGGAGTGCGCACGGCAAGCGGCAGTTTCTCGCCGGCGCCGCGCTGATTGTCCGCGAACATCAACTCCCATGGCAGGTTGGCGGTGTAGTCATCGACGACCAGGACAATGCTTTCGAGCTGTCGTGCCGCGTCCTTGAAGTCGTGCGGCACCATCAGCTGGAAGAGCACGCGCCCGAAGTCCTCGCGCCAAACCGGCATCTGGATCTGCTGGCGCACGAGCTGCTCGATCAGGCCGGGCTGGCGCTGGTGAACCACCGACTCGGCGCGTGCACGCTGGCCAACGTAGAGAAAACGCAGGCGCTCGGCAATCGCCGTACGCTGCCGCGGCGAAGCCTGCAGCGCTCCCGCCTGGCCAGCGTCGCCGGCCTTGGCGTCATTGCTCGGCGGGCAGGAAGCCGGGCCCTGATCGTGCCGATCGGCGTCGGTGACGATCAGTCGTGGCCAGTAACTCGGATTGCCGCTATCGAACAGGCGACGGCGCAAGCCTTCGCCCTGTTCGAGCTCCGGCTGGCAGACCAGCGCCACGTCATAGCGCCGGCTCAGTTCGGCAAGCCGCTCGGGCATGCGCCGCAGCGCGTAGACGGCGGTGATCGCCGTATCCTGATAGAGCTCGACGATATCGAGACGAGTGACGCGAATGTCGAGTCGGGTGGTCTCGTAGAAGCGCGCGTTGGCTTCCATGACGCCGCGCAGCAGTGCCTCGACCGACGCCGCCACGGACAGGTTCGCCGAAGAGTTGTAGCCGAGCAGTAGCGCGGCCAGCGGCAGTTCGCGTTCGTCCTTGCCGAGCACGTCGATCACCTGCAGCAGGTAGCGCAGGACGCCGGCACGGACCGCTTCGGTCAGATCGCCGACACTGAGATTACCGTCGTAGGCGCCGAGGCCGGTGACGATCGCGCCGGTGAGGCTGCCACGGCGGCGCTCCTGCTCATTGGGAACGCGCAGGACGACGCTCGCCGCGCCACGCGGGCCGGCGTAAAGCCCGAGGTTGTAGCGCTGCGTGAGGTCGCCGCCGAGCAACTCGCGATCGATCAGCGCCTCGGCACCGGCGATCGGGTCCTGCTCGTAATGACCGAGCAGGACCGGTTGGGTCAGGAAACGCAGGTCCATGGCCTTGACCTTGACTTCCAGGCGACGTTTCGGGCGCGCCGCGACGCGACTGCGCGGCGAACCGCCAAGCAGGCCGCGCGCCACCGCTTCGCCGCCGTCGAGGGTCGGCGGTCCGGCATCGTAGGTCACCGGTAGCGGCTGCTCTTCGCCGCGCACCAGCGGCGGACTGCTCAGCAAGCCACCGCTCACACCGCTGCTCAGCAACTCGCCGAGCGCCGGGAAATACTCGCGGGTCGAGGGCAGATCGCCATGCTTGGCCGGCAGGTAGTAGTAGCTGCCGACATTGCCGATACGCCCCGACGCCCAGGTGACGGTACCGTCACCCTGGCTGGTGCCGACCATTTTCAGGCGCCCTTTCACCTCGCGAATTCCGCACGGCGTATTGCGCGCCACGCCAAAGACATAGATCGCCTTGCTGGCATAGGCCGCAGGCAGTGCCGGCGTCTCCTCGCCGTCCTGCGTCCACAGCCAGCTCGCCGCATCGAGCTGCTGCTGGTTCGGTGTCGCCGAATTGCCATTGCCAAACCAGAAATCGAAGACCTTCTTGCGGTAGCTGGCCCAGGTCCCGGCTTGCCAGAAATCCTGATGGTCATCACCGCCTTCGGGCTGCCCCTGAAAACAATCGACGAAACCGCGCTTGGGCAGCAACTGCAGCGCGCCCCGAAAACCGGCGACGATCTCCAGTACTTCCCGCATGTCGTGCGCAAGATCGAGGCGTACCAAGGAGCGCAGCGTATCGCCCTTGCCGAGCAGGTTCTCGACCATCGAATAGGCGCCCTGATTGGGCGTCCCGAGCATCACCAGGCGCGCACCATCGCGCGCCATCAGCGCGTCGATCACCGCGCGGCGCTTGTGAATACTGGCGCGTACCACCAGGCCGCCCATGCTGTGCGCGAGCAGGCGCACCGGCTGCGTGGTCTCGCGCAACAAGCGGTCGAGGAATTCCGCGAAGCGCTCGGCGAGCACATCGAGCGGTTGTCGCCAGTCGTAGGCGAAGCGCTCGACGCGGTGACTTTCCGCGAGAAAATCACAGAGCTCGCTGTAGAACATGTCGAACAGCTTCTCGGCCTCGACGCCTGACTGCTCCCAGGCAATCTTGCCGAGACCACCCGTCGCGATGTCGAGCGGGTCGAACCACACCCGGTCCTTGCCATTCACCGACAGGTGCGAGCCCATCACCCCAGGCAGCACGACGACCACCGGCAAATCGGCAGGCCGCGTCGGCGGCGTCCGCGAGCCACCCCGCGAGCGGCCTTCACCCGCCTCGCGCGTGCTCAGCTCGCCGTCGAAGAAGGGACCCGGCAGCGGCTGGAAAGCCGCCAGCGGCAAGACCTCGCCGGCCACCAGCCAGTCACGCAGCGCAAGGCGCGTGTCGATGTTCCTGAAGTAGCGGAAATGCGAGACCTCCGCACCGCGATCGAAGAGCGCCCTCGCCCGCGCCTGCGGCGCGATGCCGGCGAACATTGAGTCGCTATCAACGACCAGGTCGTTGTCGACGTTGTCGAAAAGCAAATAGTCGGTGAGCAGGACGCCGAGGCGCCGGAGCAGATTGCCGCCCTCGATGTCGCCGGCGATCACCGCCATCTCGATTCCGGCGCGTACCGGTGCGTCGCGCAGCAGGCGCGCCATCGGCGAGTCCGGCAACATCGCTTCAATACCAGGCACCAAGTGGGCATTGGTCCGCTTGTGGGCAATTTCGAGAACCACCCGCTTGAAAGCCGAATAGAAAGGACTACCGAAAAAGAACGGCACCTGCCCGATCAAGGTCAGCATCCCGGAAAGAAAGAGATCCAGGTTGCCGCTGGCCAGCCGCGTCCCCTGCGCCGGACTGGCGACGCGCACGTAGCGCTGCACGACCAGCTTCTTGGCCGCCAGCACGCTGGCCAGCTGGCGCAGCTGCGCACGCTGCTCGGCGTGCGCCGAGTCGAGTTCGCCACGTAGGCTCTGCGCGGCAGCTTCGCTCTCGTAGGCATCGCCGGTACCCGGCAGATCAGCCTTGAACTGCTCGATCAGCCGCTCGAAGTCCTGCAGACAGAGCAGGTCGGCAACCAGACCGCCGCGCGAGTGCGAGACCAGATTGAGCTGAATGCCGTCGGGCAGCACCGCCAGCAGCTCCAGGGCGTTCTCGATCGGGCTCTCGGAGAGCGTGCGGTGCTCGTAGGTATAGATCCCGCCGCGAAAACGGCGCTGCAACACACTCCACAGATCGCGCTCATCAAGCTGCAGCTCACCAAAGCTGCCCAAGGAATTGGACCCCGTGCCGTGGATGAAGAGCAGCACCGGCAGGCGCTCGGCCGCGGCGCGGTGCAGCTCGCGCTGCGCCCGCGCCAGGGCCTCGCTGTCCTGTGCCTCGGCGACGCTGCCTGCGCCGTCCCAGCAGTAAACGCCGGTCGGCCGACCCAGCCGCGACTCGATCGCCCACATCAAGGCCTTGGTACCGAGCCCGCTGACCCCCAGCTCGGCCACCTCACCGGCACCCTTGCGCAACTTGCCAAGCCTGCTCTTGGCCGCCTCGATGATTTCATCGCTGGCGGCCCCCACCGCCAGCGCAAAGACCTTGCTGACCAGGCCGCCGATCGCGTCGCCGAGCAGCCCGCGCGTCGCCGCCCCATCGCTGCGCAGCTGATCGAACAGGATCTCGCCGTCACTGCCGATCAGATCGGGCCGGCTGCGCTCCAGCGAGGCCTTGAGTTTGCTGGCCGAGGTGATCAGAACGCCAGCGTCGGCGAGTTCAATGACCAGCACCTCATCGTCCTGCGCCGCGTACTGCTGCGCACTGGCGCTGGCCCCGCCAGCACGCACCGCAGAACCGACCTCAAAGCTCGCCCGCGTCCGCAGGTAGCCGACCGGCAGGAACGGGTCATCCGCCTCGCCCGCCGAGCGACGAACGGTCTGCAGCAGAGCCGGCAATCGCGCCTGATCGCTCTGGCGGCCAGTGAAGTTGAGAACAGTGCTGTCAGCCATCGTCGCCTCCATCGAGTTCTTGCCACGCCAGCTACGGCGTCGTCGCTCGCTTACCGTGAAAGTCGCCTACGCGACTTCCACATTAATGATTTGGCGTGTCTTTGCCTGTCATGACCGTTAGGCCCGCCGGGGCCAGCCCACCGGCCCCCCGCGACGCCGGCGACGCCGCCCTCAGGTGAAGATCTGGCGATTGCGCGCTTCCGTGCTGCCAAAAATCTGCGGGCTCTGCGGATACGATGCCGACGGCAGATAGCCCGGATTGATGGCCGCGTGCCATTGTGCGTAAGTAGCGTTGGCCGGCAGCTGTTTGAGCGTCTTCAAGGCGTAATAGGTGAACGCTCCACAGGGGCGGCCAGCGATGCGCGCGTCGTAGCTGAAGTTGTTCGGCCCCTCCTTGCAGCCGGCGAGCAGCAGATCGCCCATCATTCGTGACAGCGCGCCGGCAAACGGGGAGCCTCCCGAACTCACCGCCACCGTCGTCAGCGGTTGGCCGCTGATGCCATGCGGCAACTTGTCGGCCGCCAGCCAGTTACCCATCGGCAGGAAGCGAGCGCGCGGCGCATCCTCGGCGTCAGGGTCGGCGGCGGCAGCGCGAGTCACGGTGCCCGAGTGGCAACTGTCGGAAATCAACAACAGACGAACGCCCGCCTTGCGCGCCGCAAACAGGGTGTTGATCTCGTCGTCGACCAGCGGCCCACCGCCGGTCTGGATATCGTAGGGACAAAGCGCCTCGTCGAGACCATCGATCTCATCGCCGTTGGTGTCCGGGACATAGGTTCCGTGCCCGGAATAGGTAATCACCAACACGTCGCCACTGACGCCGCCGCTGATCAGCGACTGGATGGCGTTGAACATGGCCGCCTTGGTCGCCTGCTGGTCGATCAGCTTGCTGACCGCGAAGCCGCGCCCGGCAAGCTCGGCAGCCCAGTCGTTGGCATCATTCACGCAACCATTGAGATCCATGTGCGTTCCGGGGTAGTTGTTGATGCCCATACAAAGCGCGCGCTTGCTCATGAGTGCCTCCTGTCAATTGATCGTTGAGGGTTGATCGCGAACTGCCAACTTCGGCCCTCAGTCTAGCAAGCGCGAAGGCAATAACAAGCCTCGCCATCGCTCTCGCCTTGGTAAGCAGCTTGTCGGCCCGACGCATGCGAAGCCGGGGATTCAAAAGCGCAGCACCACTCCCAGCGACCAGACGTCGATATTTCCTTCGCCGGTCGTGTCCTCCTTGCCCAGGTTTCTGGTCTGGTCGTATTCAAGCCGCAGGGCGAGGCTGCGCGTGAAGTCGAACTGCAGCCCGAGGCCGTAGCGCCAGTTCCACTCCGATTGGCTGGGGCTGGCATCGATGCCCGCAGCGGCCAGAGCCCCGCTCAAGCCGCCGCCCGTCGAAAAACTGGTCTTGGTCGTACTGCGTACGGTTCCGAGTCGGCCGAGAACGGCCACCTTGGCGCCGAGCGGATAGCTGCCGACGGCGTCGACGAACCAGCCCCTGGCCTCGATGTCGCCGGAAAAGCTCCCGCTTACCGGTGCGCTGATCACCGCTTCCTGCTTGAATTTTCCGAAGTCCACATAGCCGCCTTCGACGGCGAAGTAGGGGTTGAACTGGTAGCCGATGGCCAAACGCCACGCCGTATCCGTCTCGTCCTTCGCTTCACTTCCGGTAAGGTCCAGACTCGCCAGATCGAGGTCGTCGATCTTGACCTTCGATTGACCGGCATTGGCCGCTCCATACCAGCCTGCTACGGGCTGGAGCTGCGTCTCCTGGGCGTGCGCACCGACGCTGAGGGCCGTTGCCAGCAAGGCCATCAGCAGACTCTGATTCTTGATCACGGGTTCTCTCCAAAGGGTCACGACACGTGGACAAATCCAAAATGGCAAAGGCCACACTAACGGTGATAGCATAGCTCGCAAGATCGGCGGCCTGGGCGCGATTTTCAGGGAATTCCGGAATCCGCGGCGAGATGTGTCGCGCGCCGGCAACAAGCGCCGCCCACGGCCTTGGCAGGCGTTTCGTCAGGGGTGCTGGCCCGATTCGTCGCTCGCCGCCAATCGCACAGCGCAGGTTTGACCACGGCTGCCGGCTGCCACTGAAACCGGTCGGCAAGCGCGGCGCGGACGCCCGCAGACCAGTGATTGCGGCAATCTCCAGGAGGACTCTGATGAACACTGACCAACAGCCGAGTATCGGTCTGGCGTTGTCCGGCGGCGGATTTCGGGCGACGCTTTTCGGTCTCGGCAGTCTCTGGCGGCTCAACGAGGGCGGACTGCTGCGCCGCCTGACGCGCATCACCAGCGTTTCCGGCGGCTCGATTGTGGCCGGGGTACTGGCGCACCGCTGGCGGCAACTCAACTTTGTCGACGATCAGGCCCGCAACTTCGAGGAAGTCGTCGCGCAACCGGTGCGCGACTTCTGCAATCAGACTATCGACGTCAGCACCGCCCTGCTCGGCCACCTGACGCCGTTCCGGTCTTCCGGCGAGGTTCTCGCCCGGCGCTACGCGCGCGACCTGTTCGGCGAAACCCTGCTGCGCGAGCTGGCAACCCCCGCCGAGGACCACGCGCCGCGCTTCATCTTCTACGCCACGAACATGCAGACTGGGCGCAGCTTCCGTTTTCGTCAGGACTACATCGCGGACTACGTCCTGGGCGTTTCTTACAACACCGAGGTGCCTCTTGCCGAGGCAGTCGCCGCCTCCAGCGCCTTCCCGCCGATCTTCTCGCCGGTGCTGCTGAAGACCGAGCCCAGCGCCTGGGAGCAACCACAGCGCGAGCTGGCGAACCTCGACAAGCTGCGCCGCCGGATCGTGCTCGCCGACGGCGGCATCTACGACAACATGGGCCTCGAAGCCCTGCTCGGCAAGGTCGACATCGTTCTGGTCAGCGACGCCGGCGCGCCTTTCGAGATCGACGAGTCACCCTTCGAAGACGACCTGCTGCAACTCGGCCGGGTGCGCGACATCCTGATCGAGCAGACGCGGGCGCTGCGCAAGCGATCGCTGATTGGCGACTTCAAGGCCGGGCTTCGGCACGGCGCCTACTGGGGAATCGGCACCGCCATCGATGACTACGACGATGTCGATGCCCTGGCCAGCGACAACCCGCTCACCGCCGCGCTGCAGCACATCCCGACCCGCCTCAAGGCCTTTACCGCCAAGGAACAGGGGCGGCTGATCAACTGGGGCTACGCCCTTACCGATACCGCCCTGCGCACGCGCACGCAGCTACCGCTCGACGCACCGCATGGCTGGCCGGTCAGCGCCTGGCCGCTGCACTGACGGTCGTGACAATTGAGCCCCGCTATCATGTAGGCCAGCACCGCCAGCCACACGGGCCCGAAATCCAGCACCTTACCGGGGCGAGAGAGAGCTCAGTATGACAATAGACCAGGCAAACGGTGACCAGCCAAGATCAGGCCCACCGGCGGCCGCAGGCATCGCCGCAGAGAACCCCCCCCCGACGGCTCTGACCGTCGTCGGCATCGGCGCCTCCGCCGGCGGCCTCGAAGCCTACGAGATATTCTTCCGCCACCTGCCGCCGGACAGCGGTCTGGCCTTCGTGCTGGTGCCCCACCTCGATCCCGGCCATGCGAGCATTCTCGGCGAGATCCTGCAGCGTTCGACGACGATGCCGGTACGCGAAGCCGAGGATCAGTTAGCTGTGGTCCCGAACACGGTTTATGTGATCCCGCCCAACCGCGACATGGCGATCGACGACGGCAAGCTGCAAGTCTCGCTACCGGAGTTGCCACGCGGTCGACGGATGCCGATCGACGCCTTCCTGCGCACCCTTGCCGAGGCCTGCAACGAAAATGCAGTGGGGATAGTTCTCTCCGGCACCGGGACCGACGGCACGCAGGGGCTGCGAGCCATCCACGGCGCCGGCGGTCTCACCCTGGTCCAGGAACCGAGCTCGGCGAAGTACGCAGGGATGCCGGAAAGCGCCATCCGCAGCGGCTACGCCAGCCATGTCGTCGCCATCGAAGACATGCCGACGGTGCTATTGGCGGGACATGCCGACGGTGCTATTGGCGGGCGTCCACGCCGAGCGCGCCAGACCAGCGTCGGCAACGGGGGCAGCGGCAGTCGGCGCTGAATACGGTGCGGTGTTGAGCATCCTGCGCACAGCCACCGGGCATGATTTCTCCCTCTACAAGAAGGGCACCATCGGCCGGCGCATCGCGCGCCGCATGCTACAGAGCTCGTTCACCGACACCGACGCCTACGCCGCCTATCTGGCGGCGCATCCGGACGAGATGCAGGCCCTGTTCAAGGACCTGCTGATCAACGTCACCCGCTTCTTCCGCGATGCAGAGGCGTTCGACGCGCTGCGCGATGAGATCCTTCCGCAGCTGCTCGCCAACAAGCCCGACGACTACGTGTTTCGCGTCTGGGTAGCCGGCTGCTCCACCGGCGAGGAGGCCTACTCGATCGCCATCCTGCTGCGCGAAGTCATGGAGCAGACGCAGCAGTCGTTCAGGATTCAGATCTACGGCACCGACCTCGATCAGGAGGCGATCGCCGTCGCCCGCAACGGCTTCTATCCGCCGAACATCGCCGCCGACCTGACGCCGGAACGTCTGCAACGCTTCTTCCTCCGGGAAAACGCCGTCTACCGGGTGCGCAAGGAGATTCGCGAGATGCTGGTCTTCGCGGTGCAGAACGTGGTCAAGGATCCCCCGTTCACCAAGCTCGACCTGATCAGTTGCCGCAACGTGATGATCTACCTGGAAGCCGAGTTGCAGGACCGCCTGATCGCGAACCTGCACTACGCCCTGAAAGCGAACGGCGTGCTCTTCCTGTCACCGGCCGAATCGATCGCCGATCAGCCGGCGCTGTTCCAGCCGCTGAGCCACAAATGGAAGTTCTACCGGGCGATCGGCAGCGGCGCGAAGAACCGCGCCTTGTTGGTCAGCGGCCTCGCCTGGGCGAAAGCGCCGGCGGACAACCGTCGCGAGGCAACAGCGGTGAGCAGGGCAGCAAGCACTATCGCCCAGCTCGCGCGCCGCGCCCTGCTCAGCGCTTTCGCACCGCCGTCGGTGGTCACCGACAGCGCCGGCAACATCCTCTTCGTGTATGGCGAGACGGGAAAGTACCTGCGCCCGGCGCCGGGCGCCGGCACACTCAACGTCGTCGACATGGCCCACGACGGCCTGCAGCCCGAACTGCGCGCGGCACTGCTCGAGGCCGCCGGGCAAGGACCGCAGGGCAGCATCCGCGAAGTCATGCTGCACAGCAACGGCGAACTTCAGAAAGTCGCCATCAGCGTCCGCCCCCTGTCCAGCCCGGACGGTACGCGGCAATCACTGCTGGTCAGTTTTCAGGACCTCGCCAGGAAAGTGGCGCTGGCCGCCACGCCGGCCAGCGGCGACGACAGCCGTTTGGTCAACGAGGCCGGCGAAGGCAGCGCTGACCGGCGCATCCTGGAACTCGAGCGTGACCTGGCCCAAACCTGGGAAAGCCTGCAAGCGACCATTGAGCGGCAACAGATCTCCAATGAGGAATTGATGTCCACCAATGAGGAGCTGCAGTCGGCCAACGAGGAACTGCAGTCGACGGTCGAAGAACTCGAGACCTCGAAGGAGGAACTGCAATCGGTCAATGAAGAACTGGTGACCGTCAATGCCGAGTTGCAGGCCAATATCGATCAACTCGGCAGCACGCAGGACGACCTCAGGAACCTGCTCGACAACGTCAGTGGCGGCCTCCTCTTTCTCGATGAGCAACTGCTCATCCGCCGCTTCACGTCCGCGGCAGCAGATCTCTATCCCCTGGTCGCCACCGATGTCGGCCGTCCTCTGGCCGACATCCGGGCCAACCTCGTCGATGACCAGCAGCTGCTGGCCGATGCCCAGGCCGTGCTCGCCGGCGGGCAGGCTTGCCAGCGCGAAGTGCAGACGCGCAAGTGCCTCTGGTATCAAGCGCGCCTGAAACCGTATCGCCGACTGGACGACCGGCTCGACGGGCTGGTGATCACCTTTACCGACATCAGCGCCCGCGTCGCCGCCGAGTCGCAAAGCCGGGCTGCCCAACATTTTGCCCAGAGCATCATCGATAGCGTGCGCGTGCCGCTGCTGGTCCTCGACGCAAACTTGACGGTGGTCTCGGCCAGCCGCTCTTTCTACCAACGCTTCCAGGTGGGCCGCGAAGCAAGCATCGGCCAACGACTTTACGATCTCGGCGACGGGCAGTGGAATATCCCGGCCTTGCGCGAGCTGCTCGCAAGCATCCTGTCGCGTGACCAGGTGGTCGAGGAATTGGCCGTGGACTGCGAACTGCCAGCGCACGGCCACGGCAAGATGCTGCTCAATGCTCGCCGCATTCCTGGCGAAGCAGCGCTGATCCTGCTGGCCATGGAAGAAGTGCCACGCGCCTGAGCGCCTGAACGCCCCCTCTCCTCCTATTCGCTCGTCGTCCGCGACAGGGGCAGCCAGATGCGGAAAGTGCTCCCCTTGCCGACTTCGGTGCGCACTTCGATCCGCCCGCCATGGGCATTGATGATCCCCCATGCCGACGACAGACCGAGTCCGGTGCCCGCACCAATCGCGCGGGTGGTGTAAAAAGGCTCGAAAATGCGCGGCAGCCTTTCCGGCCCAATGCCGCGGCCGTTATCCTCGATTTCGATCCAGCCTTGATCATCCTGCCGGCCCGTGCGCAGGAAAATTCGCCCCGGCCCGTTTCCTGCCCCTTCCAGTGACTGGATGGCATTGAGCAGCAGGTTCATGAACACCTGGTTGAGTTGACCGGGACAGCAATGAAGCGCCGGTAGCGGGCCGTACTGGCGAACGACTTCCGCACTTCCCCTCAACTCGTGACTGGCCACATTGAGCGTACTTTCGAGGCAGGCGTGCAGATCGGCGACCTGCCATTCCGACTCGTTGATGCGCGCAAAATTCTTCAGGTCGCTGACAATGCGCGCCACCCGCGCGATGCCTGCGGCCGATTCGGCAACCACGGCCACGGCATCGCCGCGCACGAAGTCCAGATCGCAACGCTCGCGCAGCCGGTGGATGCGCGCCAACAGAGAGGGATCCTGCGCGAGCAGCGCTTCCCCCGCCGCGTAGGCATCGATGATCGCAAGCAGGTCCCCTACATAGCCTCCGAGGGTCGCCACGTTGGCGCGCACGAAACTGATCGGATTGTTGATCTCGTGTGCGACCCCGGCCGCGAGCTGACCGAGGGAAACGAGTTGCGCCGACTGAACGAGGTGCGCCTGCGCCGTCGCCAACTCCTGCAGCAGGCGCTGTTGCTCGGCCTTTTCGGCGGCCAGCTGGCGATTGGCGCGCGCCAGCGCGCGCTGCTGCTCAGCCAGTTCCTCGTTGAGGTCCATCACCGCCGCGAGCAGGTTTTCGTTCTCGCGCACATCGTGTTCCGCGATCATGGCCAGATGATCGCCCTGCCGACAGACCCTCGCCAGCAGCGAGCGTAGACCCTCGCCAGCAGCGAGCGTGGCTCGCCGAGCTCGCCAAGAAACGTGATCAGGCCCTGATAGACCACTTGCCCGGGCATTGCCCGTTGCGCACCTGCGGCCAGCTCCGTGAAGCTCGGGTTGTTGATGTACGGGCCCACATGATCGACCACACTGTCCGGCGCAAGCTGCAGCAAGACGTAGAAACCGCGGTTGGCCGAAATCAGGTCTCCCGCCAGACTGATTTCCGCAAAGGCGACCGATTGCAGTGACTGTAGCAAGGCCTGCTGCACGCGCCTGCGCTAGCCGTTCAAGGAGGCACTGGCTGCCGCCGCAGCACGCACCGCGTCGGCGCCCAGGAGTTCGGCAGCGAAGCTCTGCGCAAGCAGTGGAAACTGGTTGAAAACGAGCCCGCCAACGACGATTCTTGGGCAACCGTCGGCAAGACTCGCGCGCAGCGCGGCGAGCGTTTGGCGCAGGCTGCGCAATTGCTGCGGCAGCGACGCTGAAAGGCCGACCAGATCGGGCCGCAGCTCCCTTATCTGGGCGATCAGGGCCGCTTGCGGAACGTTGGCGCCGAGGTAATGCACGGTCCACCCGGCCAGCTCGAAGGCATCGGCCACCATCCGCAACCCAACGCTGTGGTGGTTGCCGGCCGGACAGGCCAGGAGTGCCTTGCGAGCATTGTCGGCTGCCGGCTCGACGCGCCCAAAACCCTGCGCCATCAGGCTTTGCGCCATGGCCGTGGCGAGATGCTCCTGGGCCACCGAAACGCTGTTCTGCTGCCAGCGCCGGCCGACCTCGTAGAGCGCCGGCTGGACGACATGGATTTCAGCGCCGGCCAACGACGCTTCACGGTCCAGGGCCTGATTGAAGAGCGCCGACGCCTCGCGCCGCTGGCCTTCGAGCAGGGCATTTCCGAAGGCTTCCGCTTCTGGCCATGGCTCCGGGCAGGGGCGATCGTAGCAGTGTGCAGGAATATCGCCAGCCAGCGCCTCCCGGCCGGCAGCCAGCGCCGCAAGCAGCGGCGTTGCGGCGCTCCCCAGCCGCTCGGCGAAGAAGCCGCCGAGGTGGTCCAGCGAGCGCGCCAGGGAATCGCCGGGAACACCGCGCGACGCGAGAACCTGCGCCAGCCAGCCGAGATAGGCGGTAAACGGAGAGAGGTCACCCGTTTCGAGTGTCGGGCGGAGGAAATCGAGATGGAAGCCGATGTCCTCGGCACAAGCTTCCAAGGCCTGCGGCCCGCGTCTGGCGAACAACTCCGGCCAGGCGGCCTGGCTGGCGGCAGTCGCATACGCGATCGCCTCGCTGCGCAGGACGAGAAAGCGCTCGATCGCTTCTTCATCGGCCAGGTAGCCACTGCTGGTCGTCATCGCACACTCCCCGTCGGCGGTGGTTTGCACCTCGTCAACTCACTCGGCAATCCGCTCGAGACGGCGGATCTCTGTCGAACCGGGAACCAGCTTCAATCCCTTGGGTATTCCGCCGTGCGAATCGTGATAGGCATGGCTTCGATGCCAGGCGTCGAAGGAAGTTTCGTCGCTCCACCAGGTCATCAACCAGAACTCCTCGGGACAACCCTGCGGCCGCAGCACCTCCATGCGCACGAAACCCGGCACACGGTCCACCAGGTGTGGACGCGCGCGAAAAGCCTCGCGCACGGCATCGTGCATGTCGTTGGCAACGGTGAAGCGGCTCAGGGCGACGAACATCGCGCTTTCCTTATAAGGCCCATATTAGAGCACGTGCCTACTGCGCCGGCAATCCTCGGCCGCCCCAGCCGTCCAGGTCCGCCGATGCCGGCGGCGGCGCGCAGCCACCGCAGGTGCGGCCATCAACGCCGGGCAGCGGCACTCCCCGGCTCAGCCTTCCCCCTTCCCGAAGCGTTCCTTCCAGGTACGAAAAGCGTCGCGAATCTCGCTCTTCAGGTGCTCGTCGTCCCAGGGTTTGCTGAGGTACCTGTGGATCGAGCCCTTGTTGATGGCGTCGGTGACGGCGGTGATTTCCGAATACCCGGAAAGGACCAGGCGCACGGTGCGCGGATAGAGGGTCTTGACGCGGGCGAGGAGTTCGGTGCCGGTCATCACCGGCATGCGCTGGTCGGAAACGATCACTTCGACGGCTTCGCGCGCCAGGACGGCAAAAGCCGCCTCGGCACTATCGGCAAGCAGCACCCGGTAGCCCTCGCGCCGCAGGAGGCGCCTGAGTGCCGACAGAATGCTCGCTTCGTCGTCGACCAGCAGCACCGTCGGCAGGACATCCTCCTTGCCGCTGCCGAGCGGCAGACGCTTGCCGGCGCTGCGCAGGGTGGCGATCTCGTCGGCGGGAAGGGGTCGCGAGAAGAAGTAGCCCTGCATTTCGTCACAATCGTTGCGCCGCAGATAGTGCATCTGCTCCTCGCTTTCGACGCCTTCGGCCAGGGTGATCTTGCCGAGTTTGTGCGACATGGCGATGATCGCCTGGGTGATCGCGGCGTTGGCCGGATTGCTGGTGATGTCGCGGACAAACGACTGGTCGATCTTGACCACGTCGATCGGGAAACGTGACAGGTAGGCGAGCGAGGAATAGCCGGTGCCGAAGTCGTCGAGCGACAGGCGTACGCCGATTTCCTTGAGGCGTTCGCTGGCGCGGGCGGACAAGGCCACGTCGTTCATCATTGCCCCCTCGGTGATCTCAAGTTCGAGCGTTCGCGGGTCGATCTGGTGCCTGGCGAGGGCGTCACTGACGTTCTGGTAGAGGTTCGCCTGGTGGAAATGGCGCGCCGACAGGTTGACCGCCACCTTGATCGGCGGAAAGCCGGCGTCAAGCCAGGCGCGCATCTGGCGGCAGGCCTCGCCGAGGACCCATTCGCCGATGGCGATGATCAGCCCGCTCTCTTCCGCCAAGGGAATGAAGCGCCCCGGCGGGATCAGTCCCTTCTCCGGATGCTGCCAGCGCAGCAGCGCCTCGAGACCGATCAAGGCGCCGGTCTGCAGACTCAACTGCGGCTGGTAGTGCAGCAGCAGTTGCCGGTTTTCGACGACCTGGCGCAGTTCGCCGAGCAACTCGCGGCGCTGCAGATCGTCCGTGTTCAGCCCCCGGTCGAAGCGGGCGGCGCCATCGCCGCCATCGCGCTTGGCTATTTGCGTGGCACCCGTGGCGCGCGCCAGCAGTTCGCCGGGCTCGTTGCCGTCGGCAGGAAACGAGGCGAAGCCGATCGACGCAACGACTTCGATGCTGCGCTCGCCAATGCTGAAGGCCGGCCGCAGCGCCGCCCGCAGCCGTCCCGAGATCTCCTCGTAGTCGTCCCCCGACGAGAGGTCCGGAACAATCAGCAGCAAGCCGAATTCGTCACTGCCGAGGCGGGCGACGACATCGCTTTCGCGTACGGTATCGGCGAGCCGCTTGCCGATATCGACCAGCAGGCGGTCCCCCTGTTCGTGGCCGAGCGAGCGATTGATGCTGTCGAAGTCGTCGATATCGATGTGCACGACGGCGATTCCGGTGTTGGCATCGGCCACCTGTTTCAGCAGTCGCGTCAATTCGGCGAAGAAACCGATGCGGTTGCGCAGCCCGGTCAGGGCGTCGGTGCTGGTGAAGGCCTCGAGCTGCGTTTCCAGCTCGCGTTGCCGCGTCGAATCCTCACCGATGGCGAAGAAGAAGCTGAGCTGTCCTTCCTGGTCGGTGATCGGCGAGATGGTCAGGCGCTCGGTAAACACGCTGCCGTCCTTGCGCTGATTGGTCAACTCGCCGCTCCAGCTGCTGCCGCTGCCAAGAGCGGCCCACATTTCCTGGTAGGTGGACGCCGGCGTCAGCCCGGAGCTGAACATCTGCGGCTTGCGGCCGATCACGTCCTCGGCCGCGTAGCCGGTCATCGCCAGCACCGCCGCATTGGCGAACAGGATGTTGCGCTCGGCGTCGGTGATGATCACCGACAGGGGCGTGTTCTGCGCAATGTCACGAAAGAGCAGCGCCGACTCCAGGCTCCGGTGCACGCGCGTGACATCGGTGCCAATCAAGAAGATCGGTGCCAGGACGGTATCGGCGCCGACGCGCTCCTCGATCGACCATGAGATCCACAGTTGCCGCCCGTCGCTGGTCGTCAAGGGCGCTTCCACCTGCCGCACGCCGCCGCGACCGCCAATGTCGCGAAGCTCGGCCAGGAACTCGGGAGAGTGCAGTAAATCGGCGCCGAGCAGCTCGCGCAATGGCCGCCGGAAAACCTGTCCCAGCCGACTGTAGCCGAGCAGGCGCAGGCCAAAGCTATTGACATACCAGACCTTGAGTTCGGCATCGACGCGAATGACGATCAGCCCAAGGGCGTCGTAGATCGACGCCGATGACGCTTCGCCACTCAAGAGCTGACCTCGGTGTGAAGCGGCGGATCAAGCGGCGGCGGCCCGGCGACCGGCAGACGAATGCAAAAGCAAGTGCCCCGCCCCGGCTCGCTGTCCACGCTGATCGTTCCGGCGTGGCGCTGGATGATCTCCCAGGAGATCGGCAAACCGAGACCGGTCCCCTTGCCGACCGCTTTGGTGGTGAAAAAGGGCTCGAAGATGCGTTTTTGAACTTCGGGCGGCATGCCGCCACCGCTGTCCTCGATCTCGACCCACACCTCCTGGGCTTCGTAGCCGCTGCGCAGGGTAATCGTCCCCTCCTTCTCGATGGCCTGCCCGGCATTGACCAGCAGGTTCATGAACACCTGGTTGAGCTGCGCCGGAATACAACGCACGGCCGGCAACTCGCCAAGTTCGCGCACCACCTTGGCCTTGTACTTGAGTTCGTTCCAGATCACGTTCAGGGTACTCTCCAGGCCGCTATTGAGGTCGGCCTCCTGCCACGCGCCTTCATCGGCGTGCGAAAAATCCTTGAGGTCGGCGACGATCTTGCGCACCCGTGCCAAGCCTTCCGCCGACTCGCCGATCAGGGACGGGATGTCCTCGCGCAGGAAGTCCACTTCAGCCTCCTGCCAGGCCCCTTCGACAGCCAGTCGCGCCGGATGATCGGCCGGCAAGGCGGCAAGCGCCGCTGCGCTGACGTCGATGAGCGCCAGCAGCGCATCGACGTAGGTCCGCAGCGAACCGAGATTCGAACTGACGAAGCCGATCGGGTTGTTGATCTCGTGCGCTACGCCGGCAGCGAGCTGGCCGACGGCCGCCATTTTCTCGGACTGCAACAACTGACTCTGCGTGCGCTCGATGGCTTCCATCGCCTGCTGCAGTTCAGCCTGCTCGCGCAACAGCTCGTGGTTGGTTTGCGTCAGTTCGCGGGTGCGCGCTTCGATCTGCGTTTCGAGGTCGGCGTTGAGCTCGGCCAACTCCCGGCGTGCGGCCCGCAGCTGCGCGTTGCTCGTTTGCAGCGTGCGGTTGCGCACCGTGACAACCCCGTAGAGATCGATCAAGGCCTCGGTGAGCACCGCCTGTGGTGTGTCCTCCTTCGCTTCCCGCACCCGCGCCGCCGCTTCGGCGGCGCTATGACCTTCGCCGATCAGCACCAGCTGCCTGGCCATCACTTGATCGTCGGCCAGCATGTGGAAGCTCAGCCAGTTGGCCAGGAAGCGCAACAGCAGGCGCCCGTCGAGTTCTCCATTGGCGTCGACTTCCTGACGCATCGTGGCCAGCTCTTCGACGAAGGCGCGATGCGCCAGCACCTGCTGGGCGACGCACGCAGGGTCCATGCCGGCCGCGCCCATCAGCCGTTCCTCGTCGCGAAAATGCGTCTGCGCGTAGGTCGAGAGCTGATCGAGCAGCTCTTCAAGGTCAGCGGCCAGGACCGGTTCGCTACGCGAGAGCAGCGGTGCGGCCTCGTTGATCAGATCGACCAGACGCCGATGCTCGCGATCGACGACTTCGATGCCGGTCACGAAATGCCGGCTCCAGTTCATGAAGGTCATGGCCTGTCTCTCTTCTGCGCCTGCTGGCGTGAGCTTGCTGGGGTCATCACTCGGTCCCTGTTGCGGCTTGGCTGGGGTCGATCGGCAGGGTAATCCGGAAAGTCGTGCCGTGACCGATTTCCGAGCGCACAGCGAAGCGCCCATGATGCCTGGCGATGATCGCGAAGGCGATCGACAAGCCCAGCCCGGTCCCTTTGCCGACCGGCTTGGTGGTGAAGAACGGTTCGAAGAGGCGCTTCTGCACCTCCGGCGACATGCCGCAGCCGCTGTCTTCGATTTCAACCCAGACCACATCGACAGCGCTCGCAGCGTCCGTGGAAGCGGCGTCGGCGTCGGTGCCCGTGCCGGTGCGAATGACGATTCTGCCACGCGTTTCAATGGCCTGCGCGGCATTGACCAGCAGGTTCATGAACACCTGGTTGAGCTGCGAGGCCAGGCAGTGGATCGGCGGTAGCGGCGTGTACTGGCGCTCCACCTCGGCCTTGTACTTGAGTTCATTCCAGACGATGTTGATCGTGCTTTCGAGGCCTTTTTCGAGATCGGTCCACTGCCATTCGCTTTCGCCGACGCGCGAGAAATCGCGCAGGTCGAGGACGATCCTGCGCACCCGTTCGAGGCCCTCCTTGCTCTCGCGGATCAGCTTCGGCAGATCTTCGACGACATACGAGTGATCCCGCGCCGCCTTCAGGCGGCGGACTTCGTCAAAGGCGCCGGAGCCGGCCAGCGCCGGCAGCTGCGCCTCGACACGGGCAAAGGCCGCATCGATGGCCAGCAGGTCTTCGACGTACTCGCCGAGGGTGCCGAGGTTGGAGTGCACGAAGCCGATCGGGTTGTTGAGTTCGTGCGCGACGCCCGCCGCGAGCTGGCCGATCGCCGACATTTTTTCCGACTGCAGGAGTTGCAGATGGGCGTCTTCGAGCTTGCCGTTGAGTTCGGTCACTTCGGCGAGGCGCTGGGCCAGCGCCGCCTCGGCCTGCGCGCGACGCCTGATACTCCAGACTTCGTTGCCGACCAATTGCACCGTCTCGACGTCAAAGTCGTCGTAGGCGGCTGCCTTGTTGCCGACGCCGACGACCATGCGTACCCTGCCCTCCTCGATCACCGGCACCGAGATCAAGCGCTGCAGCGGCGCGTGACCCTCGGGCAGGCCGCGCTTGGCCTCGTACTCGCCGTAGTCGTTGAAACACACCGCAAGCCGCTGGCGGCAACAATCGGCCCAGATGCCGGCCTCCTTGATCGGATAGTGATTGTCGAACATCGCGCGGCAACCCTTGAGCGCGCCAGCGGTCCAGGTCGATAACTCGATCGTCTGCTGATCGTCGTTCACGAAGTGCAGGAAGCCAATGCCACTGGCGGTCATCTTTTCGGCCATCTCCAGGCAGGCAGCCAGCAATTCCTTCTCCCCCAGCTTGCGCCCGAGGTCATTGATTTCGAGTAGCGCACGCGCCCGCTCTTCGAGCTGATGGCGACGCGTGATGTCCAGCGTGATGCCCCCGAGCAGCGACGAGTGATCGCCCTGCGAGACGACAAACCTGGTCGTCTGGTAGAAGCCCCCGGCGTAGGCTTCCTCCAGGTATTCGGTCTGGCCGGAAGCGAGCACGCGCCGATCATCGCGGCTGATCTTGTCGCCGAGTTCGCCGGGGAACAACTCGGCGTTACTGCGCCCGACCACCTGCTCCGGGTCCAGATTCAAGAACTCGGCGACACCGCGATTGGCATGCAGGACTCGCAAGTCCTGATCCTTGACATAGGCCATCCCGGGGAGATGGTCGAGAAAATTCTTGAGGATTTCGCGCGAGCGAGCGAGATCACGTTCGGCAGTCTTGCGCGCATCGATATCTTCGATGATCGAGACGAAATGGTGCGGCGTACCGTCGCCGTTGCGTATCAGTGAAACACTGAGATTTATCCAGACGCAGCGACCGTCCTTTCGGAAATAGCGCTTCTCCAGGGTATAGCTGTCGATTTGCCCGCTCGCCAGGCGCGCGAGCTGCGCCAGGTCGAGCTCGAGGTCGTCCGGATGGGTGATGTCCTGGAAAGTCAGGGTGAGGAGCTCCGCCTGCGCGTAGCCGACCAGCTGGCACAAGCGCTCGTTCACGCGCAGCCAGTGCCCGTCGGGAGCCACAAAGGCAATGCCGACGGCAGCCTGGTCGAGCGCCGCGCTGAGGTCGGCTTCGCTGGCCCGCAACAGGTCCTCCGCGCGCTTGCGCGGCGTGATGTCCTGCACCAGGGCGACGAAGTGGTCGATCGAGTGGTCGGAGCGACGAATGGCCCGCGCCGCAATGTACGCATCGACAATCTCACCGCTTTTGCGAATGAAGCGCTTGTCGAGCTCATAGGCATCGATTTCGCCGGCCAGTACGCGGTTGAAGGACGCCACGTCAGCGGCCAGATCGTCAGGGTGGGTGAGATCTGCCCAGGTCATGCGGAGCAGTTCGTGGTGCTCATAGCCAAGAATGTCGCATAGCGTCTGATTGATCTTCAGCCAGCCCTTTTCCAGCGATGTCGTCGCCATGCCGATCATCGAGTTCTCGAATACGCTACGAAACAGTTGCTCGCTCTTCGCCAGCACATCCTCCTGGCGCTTCTCGGCGCTGATGTCGAGAACCACGCCGCTAAGCGTCTGCCGGGTAGCGTCCGGCGCGCTGACCAGATGGGCAACGCTTTTCACCCAGCGCAGGCTGCCGTCGGCAGGGCGGACGATTCGGTACGCGACCGCAGGCCCGTCGGACTCGCCGCGCAGGAGGCGCCGAAAAGCGAGATCGAGCGCCTGGCGGTCGTCGGGATGCGCCAGCGCCAGCCAGCCCGGCCAGGTATGCGGGTATTCGCTGTCGGTACCGGAAATAGCGTACAAGGCATCGCTGACGGCAAAGCGCTGGCTCTCGATATCGTAGGAGAAAAGCGCCAGACCAGCGACCTGCTGTGCCTGCCGGACCCATTCATCGCGTTCGATCAGTCTCGCCGTTGTCGCCGACTGCTGCTTCCAGCTGCGGCAGAGTAGCCAGCCGAGCAGCGTGGTCAGCAAGGCGAACAGCGCCATACCGGCAGCACCGGCGGCGGCTGTCTTGCGCCAATCGGCGAGCAGTACGCCAGCCGGCAGCCCGACAACGGTATAGAAGCCGAACGCTTCACTGCGCTTGTAGGCGACCAGTCGCTCGCCATCGTCGCCATGGCTGTGGAAGAGACCACTCTCTGGCGAACGTGCGGCCGCGTCGCGCAGCGCAGCTAAGGATGGCTGCTGGCCTGCGGTCGCGGGCTGCGCGGCGACCCAGCGGTACTGCGCGTCGATCAGCCCGACGTAGCTGTCCGCGCGCGGCAAAAGGCCAGCCAGCATGTCCTGCAAGCGAGCGATGGGGATCGATGCCAACACCACACCATGGAAGTGTTCGTCCGCCGCTCCGAGACGGCGCACCAGGATGATCAGCCGCGTGCCGGTGGTCCGGCCGAGCAGGGGTGGCGTGATCTGCAGCCCGGCCTGCGGATCTGCACGCAAACGAGTGAAATAGTCCCTGTCGGCAATATTGATCCTTGCTGCGGCCTGGCCGTCTGGCGAGTAAACGATATTGCCGGCGGCATCGCTGATGCGCATGAAGGACACTGCCGGATGGCGCTGGCGGACACGTTCCATCCAGCGCTCGAAGTACAGCCCCCCCATGGCCAGCTGATTGGCATACTCGTCGGCGACCGCCCGCAGGCTGAGGTCGATCCTGGCGTACTGGCTGTCAATATCCTTGCTGATCAAGCGCGCGAGGTTCGCCGCCTCCTCCCTGAACCTCAGCTCCTCGCTGCGCCGCGAGTCCGCGAAGACATAGGCCAGCGCAACGGCCACCAGCACATTGATGCCGACGATGCCGACAATGAGGTAGCGAATGAAACGCGGAGCCGCTTGCCATTCGCGCACCCCCTCACCAGCAGCTGGGACGAGTTGAGATGCCGCGTGAGGCGCGCTACGCTCGGTCATATTTTTCCGTTATTTCCCGGTCGGCACTTCGGGGACTTCGGGGACTTCGGGGACTTCGGGGACTTCGGGGACTTCGGGGACTTCGGGGACTTCGGGGACTTCGGCACCAGCGAAACCGGCCAGCGCCAGGAACGACGGCAGGAATGTCGCTCTCGAGCTGCGGTAGTTTGCTGCACGCCTTAGCATACGGCCAGCGAATCAAAAAGACCATCCCCGAGCACCGGAATACAGCCCGGCCAGCGGCGCCCGGTCGGATTGCTCGCCGGAACGCTGCCCGGCGGACTCGGCGATGACCCGCAGCAGGCTCTCTGCTAGAGTGCACGGCTGCAATGGCGACGTTCAGGAGAGCGCAGGAAGATGCGGACGACAGACAGGCTGCGCACCACCGACGTGCTGACACCATCCAGTGAGCGGCGCCCGCCTGTCGTAGGGCGGCGCCCGCCGATTTTCGGCCGGCTGCGGCAAGCATGAAGCTGAGCATCCGCCAGGGCCTGCTGCTGCTCATCGCCCTGGCCAGCATCACGCTTGCCGCCGTCGCCGGCGTCGGCATGTGGGGCACCTGGCGCGGGCAGGAAGGCTTGCGCCAGGTCCTTGCCGAAGAAGTCGAACCGATACAGCAGCTGATTCGGATCGACAAGCTGCTCGGCAGCCTGCCGGGACACCTGTACGGCGTGCTCAATGGCGATTTTGGCGTGTACGGGGCGCGCCAGCACCTGCTCGAAATACAGAAGGCCGTGCCACTGGCCTGGCAGGAATATCGTCGAACCACGGCGAAGCTTTCCAACATCGCTGAAGGGAACCTGATCGCGAGCATCGAGACCGGCATGGCCACCCTACCGCACGCCCTTGACCGCCTTGACGGTGCGCTCGAGGCAGGGGACTTGCCGGCCATCGCCTTCCTCCTGAAAGAAGACTGGTGGGCCGTACGCCTGCAGATCGTGACCCCGGTCGGGAAACTGATGACTCTCCAGCAGGAACACGTTGCCGAGGCCTACGCTGCGGCCCAGGACGTCTACCGGCAGACGCTGCTCGGCACCGCGCTGGTGCTCAGCGTCGGCCTGGCGATGTTCCTGCTCTTCGCGCGCCATCTCTTTCGCTATGTGCTCCACAAGCTCAGCGTCATCGAAGACGCGCTCGGGCGCATTGCCAGGGGCGATCTCGAAACGCGGGTCGGCGGCAGCCATCGCGGCGAGTTCGGGCGCATTGTTCTGGCGCTGGACCGCACCGCCGACACCTTGCGCGAGGACCGCCAGGCCATCGACCTGCTGCAGCAGCGCCAGGCATCGATCCTTGAGTCAATGGCCGAAGGGCTTTACGGCACCGACGCCCGCGGCCGCATCACCTACGTCAATGCCGCTGCCGAACGCCTGCTTGGCCGGAGCGCCGCCGAAATGCTCGGCCGGGAATCGCACCCCCTGTTCCACCACTCGCGGGCCGACGGAACGTCCTATCCGGGCGAACAATGCCCGCTCTACGCGACCCTGCTTCGCCAGGAGGTGTGCACTTCGGCCGAGGAGGCTTTCTGGCGCAAGGACGGTAGCCACTTTCCGGTCGAATTCACCGGTGCGCCAATCATTGCCGACGCACGAACAGTCGGCACGGTGGTCGTTTTTCGCGACATCAGCGAGCGCCGCGCCGACGAACTTGCCCGACAGCGACTGCTCGCCGAATTGCACCAGCGCAACGAGCAGTTGAACGCCATCAAGGACGAACTGAGCCGCAAGGAGGAGGAACTGCGCCTGGTCCTCCACCACCTGCGCGATGGCGTCATCACCGTCGACGCCAGGGGGATGATTCGCTCGGCCAATCCGGCGATCTGCACGATGTTCCAACAGCCGGCCAGCGCGCTGCAAGACGAGGATCTGCGAATCCTGATTCCGCCCGACTACCGCGCTGCCCATGCCCAGGGCCTGAACCGCCATGCGACGACCAGCGAAGCGCAGGTGCTCGACCGGCTGGTGGAGCTGGAAGGGCTGCGCAGCGACGGCTCGCGTTTCCCGATCGAGCTGTCGATCAACGCCTACGCCGTGCGCGGCGAGCGCTTCTACAGCGGCATCATTCGCGATATCAGCGACCGCAAGGCCGCCGACCGCGCCTTGCATGCGGCACTGGAACAGGCACAGGAATACCTCGACGTGGCGCTGGCGGTGATGGTGGTCATCGATTGCGACCTGAGCGTGCGCCTGATCAACCGCGCGGGCTGCGCGTTGCTTGGCCTGAGCGAAAGCGAAATCGTCGGCAGCAACTGGTTCGATCACTTCATCCCCGCGCCAGAACGCGAATCCCTGCGCAGCAGTTTCCTGAATTGGCTGGCTGGTACGCCAAGCGGCGTGATTGCGGCGCACAACCACAACGACATCCTCACCGCCGACGGTCGCGTGCGGCGCGTGGCATGGAGCAACGCCCTGCTTCGCGACGAGTCGGGTACGGTGACCGGCAACCTCAGTTCCGGCATCGACGTGACCGACCAGCACGCTGGCGAACTGCAGCTGCACGCGACCATCGAGCGCCTGACCGAGCTCAACCACAAACTCGAGGAAGCGCAGAACCAGTTGCTGCAATCCGAGAAAATGGCCTCCATCGGCCAATTGGCGGCAGGGGTGGCGCACGAGATCAACAACCCGATCGGTTTCGTCAACTCCAACCTCGGCAGCCTCAGGAGCGAAGTCCATGACCTGCTGCACGTCATCGACGCCTATGCGGCGGCGGACCCGATTCTCGCCGGGCATCCGGAGCTAATGGCCACGATCCGCCAGGCCCGGGACGCCGCCGACCTCGACTACCTGCGCGACGACGTCGGCACCCTGATCGACGAATCACTGGACGGCCTACAGCGGGTGCGCAGGATCGTCCAGGACCTCAAGGACTTCTCGCGCGTCGACACCAGCGAGTGGGCTTTCGCCGACCTCGAAGCCGGGCTCGAGAGCACCCTGAACATCGTCCGCAACGAGATCAAGTACAAGGCGGAGGTGCACAAGGAATTCGCCGGCCTTCCCGAAATCGAGTGCATCGCTGCGCAGGTCAATCAGGTCTTTCTGAACCTGCTGGTCAACGCCGCACACGCCATCGAAGGGCGTGGAACGATCATCCTGCGTAGCGGCGCTGATACCCAGGAAGCATGGATCGAGGTCGAGGACAGCGGCAGCGGCATTGCCCCGGAGCATCTCACGCGCATCTTCGAGCCCTTCTTCACCACCAAGCCGGTCGGCCAGGGTACCGGCCTCGGCCTCTCGCTGGCCTACAGCATCGCCCAGCGCCACGGCGGACGGCTCGAAGCCAGCAGCCAGGTCGGCGTCGGCTCGAAATTCCGCCTGACGCTGCCGCTCCGGCGGGCGCCGGCCGAGCTGCCGGCGGCGCCTGACTCGACAGCGCTTGCGTAGCACACAGGGAACGCAAGTGAGTGGCCAGGAGAGGACGGCGAGCGAGGTGCTCCAAGTGGCGAACGGCAAGCCGATCAGGATGTGGACCGAGGGCGTGCCGGTGGAGCTCGCGGCGCGCGAGCAATTGCTCAATACCGCCCGCCTGCCGTTCATTTTCCGCCACCTGGCGGTGATGCCCGATGTGCATCTCGGCAAGGGCTCAACGATCGGCAGCGTCATCCCGACGCGTGGAGCGATCATTCCGGCGGCGGTCGGCGTGGACATCGGCTGCGGCATGATCGCCACGCGCAGCACGCTCAACGCCGCCGATCTGCCCGACAGCCTGCGCGGGCTGCGGACGGCCATCGAAAGCGCCGTCCCGCATGGACGGACAGTGGGCCGCGGCCAACGCGACAAGGGCAGCTGGCAAGGCGCACAGGTCCCGCCGCCCCTGGTCGACACGCTGTGGACAAGGCTGCTGCCGGGTTTCAAGCGCATCGTCGAAAAATATCCGCGCCTGCAGGACAGCAACCACCACCAGCATCTGGGCACCCTGGGCTCCGGCAACCATTTCATCGAAATCTGCCTCGACGAAGCCGAGCGCGTGTGGTTCATGCTGCACTCGGGGTCACGCGGCGTCGGCAACGCCATAGGCAGCACTTTCATCGCCCTGGCGCAGGCCGACATGCGCCAGCACCTGGCCAATCTGCCCGACCGCGACCTGGCCTACCTCGAAGCGGGCAGCCGGCATTTCGACGACTACCTCGAAGCCGTCGGCTGGGCGCAGGAATATGCACGCTGCAACCGCATGGCGCTGATGAGCCAGGTCGTTGCCGCGGCCCGGCAGAAGATCGCCAGGCCGTTCGGGGTGGACGCCGAAGCGGTGAATTGCCACCACAACTACGTGCAGCAGGAGCAGCACTTCGGCAACCAAGTCTTCGTCACCCGCAAGGGTGCGCTGTCGGCACGCAAGGGCGAGTTGGGAATCATCCCCGGCTCGATGGGCGCGCGCAGCTACATCGTGCGTGGTCTCGGCAATGAGGAAGCCTTCTGCTCATGCAGCCACGGCGCCGGACGGGTGATGAGCCGTAACGAAGCGCGCCGCCGCTTCACCCTCGCCGACCAGGAACGCGCCACCGCGCAGGTCGAATGCCGCAAGGACGAGGCCGTGATCGACGAGATTCCGATGGCCTACAAGGATATCGACGCGGTCATGCACGCCCAACGTTCACTGGTCGAGGTGGTGCACACCCTGCGCCAGGTGGTGTGCGTGAAAGGTTGAGATTCCCGAGCAACGGGCAGCTTCTATCGCCCGATGAATCGGGCTCCTACCGAGGCCTGCGCGTCCCTATCCATGTAGGAGCCCGATTCATCGGGCGATGCGGCGCTTGATACGAAGCTCAAAACCCATGCCGACACCGGAATACAGCCGCCGTCAGGCGTGCTCGATGGGCGGCGCGACCTTGAAGATTTCACTCAGGGTGGTGACGCCGGCGGCCACTTTCATCGCTCCCGAGATGCGCAGGGGCTTCATGCCTTCGCGGAAAGCGAGCTCGCGAATCTTGGCGATATCCCTGTTTTCGCTGATCGCCAGCTTGACGTCCGATGAGAGCATGAGAATCTCGTACAGACCGACGCGCCCGAGGAAGCCGGTCATGCGGCATTCGAGACAACCCACGGAGCGGTAGAAGCGCGCCGGACGGTTGGCTTTCCATGGCGCCACCAGCTGATCCCACATTGTCTCCTCGACCGCATTCGCTGCGTGCTCCTGCTTGCAGTGCGGACAGAGAATGCGCACCAGGCGCTGCGCCATCACCCCGAGCACGGTGGCGCTGAGCAGGTACGAGGGGACACCGAGGTCGAGCATGCGGGTGATCGCCGCCGGGGCGTCGTTGGTGTGCAGGGTGGACAGCACGAGGTGGCCGGTGAGCGCCGCCTGGATCGCCACTTCGGCGGTTTCTAGGTCGCGGATTTCGCCGATCATGATGATGTCCGGGTCCTGGCGCATCAGCGCCCGCACGCCCTGCGCAAAACCGAGATCGATGACCGTCTGTACCTGCAACTGGTTGAATGCCGGCTCGACCATTTCGATCGGGTCTTCGATGGTGCACACATTGACCGCCGGCGTCGCCAGTTGCTTGAGCGTCGAGTACAGCGTCGTCGTCTTTCCCGAACCGGTCGGGCCGGTCACCAGAATGATGCCGTTCGGCCGTTCGGACATCGTTTTCCAGCGCGCCTGATCGTCGTCGGTGAAGCCGAGTTCGGTGAAATCGCGGACCAGCACTTCCGGGTCGAAAATACGCATCACCAGCTTCTCGCCGAAAGCCGTCGGCAGCGTCGACAAGCGCAGTTCGGCTTCCTGGCCGTCGGCGGTGCGCGTCTTGATGCGGCCATCCTGCGGGCGGCGCTTCTCGACGACGTCCATGCGCCCGAGAATCTTCACCCGGTTGATCATTGCCGCCATGACGCTCATCGGGATCTGGTACACCTGATGCAGCATGCCGTCGATGCGGAAACGAACGATGCCGATTTCGCGCCGCGGTTCGATGTGGATGTCGCTGGCACGCTGTTCGAAAGCGTACTGCCAGAGCCAGTCGACGATATTGACGATGTGTTGATCGTTGGCGTCGAACTGGCGATTGGTCCGGCCGAGTTCGACCAGTTGCTCGAACGACGACAGATTGCCGCCCTGGCCGCCGATCTGGGCGGCTTTCTTGACCGAGCGGGCGAGATTGTAGAACTCGATCAGATAGCGCGCGACGTCGACCGGATTGGCCAGCACGCGGCGAATGTCTTTCTTGACGATCGACCGGATCTCCTTCTCCCAGTCGCGCAGAAAGGGTTGCGTCGTCGCCACCAGCACTTCGCGCGTCGTCACCTTCACCGGCAGGATGCCGAAGCGCGTCGCATAGGCACTCGACATGACTTCGGTGACCGCCGTGAAATCGACTTTCAGGGGATCGATATGGTGGTATTCGAGGCCCACTCTGGCGGCCAGCCACTCGCCCAGCACTTCCAGGTTCAGGGGCCGCGGGGGCTCGTGCAGGGCTTTCCATTTCTGGTCGGCGATGACCACCAGCGGATGCGCCGACAGGCGATTGAGGCGACTGTCCCTGAGCAGCAGATCGGCGTCGGGCCGCTTGATCAGGCCGTCGTCGACCAGCCAGCCGAGGAGTTCCGCGAGCGTCAGGCGATGGTCGTAAACGGTGCTCACCGAGGCTTCGGGCATGGCGACTGTTCCTGGGGAATGAGCGGCAACTATACCCGACAAGTTCGGCCGCAACCAATGCCGACGGCAAGAGCGTGTAAGATATCAGCGCTCCGCAGGGCGGCGCCCCACAGCGCCCGCGAGCCCCCTTTCCACGCCGTCCGGCGGACCACACGCAGCGGCCGCAAACCACCAGGAGATCGACATGCAGATGGGCTCACTGATCGTCGCAGTACTCGCCGCCAGCCTGTTCGCTGCGCCGGCCATCGCCCAATCGGGCGCCGGCAAGGACACCTCGACGAGCATGGATGGAACCAGCGCCGCCATGCAGGGCGCTGGCTATCGGCGGGGAATGCTGGGCACGCGCGGCCCATCCGACTGCAGCCGGACCAAGGATCCGCAGCAGTGCGCCGCCCGCCGGGCCGCTCATCGCCAGGTTTACGAGGCCTGCCGCGACAAGCGGGGCAGCGAGCGTGAGCAGTGCCTGCATCAACAGGCCGCGCAGATCGACTGCACGCAGGCGCGAATCCCGGAGCAATGCGTGCAACGCAAGGCGGCCTACGCCCTGTGCAAGGGACGGACAGGGCCGCAATTCAGAAACTGCGTACTCCAGAAGACCCTGCCGGCAGACTGCAGCAGGGCCAGCGATGCCGCCGTTTGCCAGCGACAGGACAAGGCCCGCAAGCTGTGCGCCGCCAAGAGCGGTTCGGAACACCGCCAGTGCGTGCTCGAGGTGCTCGGCGCGGGGCAATGAGGGGCGCTACGGCGGCAGTCCAGCCGGTGCTAGCGTAGCGCCGCGCGCCAGCGTTCGAGCTTGCTGGCGAAAGCCAGGGTGTAGGCCGGGCTGCTCGACGGCAGCAGCCGCGTTTCGTAGCCACGCGCCTGAAACCAGGCGGCCAGCTTGCCGGCGGTCTGCCCATTGAAGCAGACCCGCTGCAGCTGCGGCGCGTCGATAGGCAGCCGTGAGAAATCATTGATTTCGGGCGACTGGATCGCCGAGTCGAGCGCACCCTGACGTTGGCAGCGGCGATAGACGTCCCAGACGCCGAAGCCATGGCGCAACAGACAAGGCTGCCGTGCGGGGTAGTCGAGTTCGGCCAGGGGCTCGTCGAGGACCGCGCCGAGCAGGCGCCAGAACTGGTTCTGGCGATGCCCGTAGTAACGCTGTGCCGCCAGCGATGCCGGCGACGGAAAACTGCCGAGGATAAGCACCCTGACCCCGGCATCGAGAATCGGCGGCAGGCCGTGCAGGAGTTCTGCCGGCGGCCCGCCGTCGGCGCTCACTTGCCGGCGCTACCCAGCGACAGGGCCAGCATCAGATCGTTGATGCGCTTGACGAAACCGGCCGGATCTTCGAGCGCGCCGCCTTCGGCGAGGATCGCCTGCTCGAGCAGCAGATTGGCCCAGTCGTCGAAGCGCGTTTCCTCGTACTTGAGACGCTGCACCGCCGGGTGCTGCGGGTTGACTTCGAGGATCGGCTTGCTGGCCGGCGCCTGCTGGCCGGCAGCCTTGAGGATGCGCTGCAGGTTGCCGCCGAGGTCGTACTCGTCGGCAACCAGGCAGGACGGCGAATCGGTCAGGCGATGCGTGACGCGCACATCCTTGACCTTCTCGCCGAGCGTCGTCTTGACCTTCTCGATCAAGTCCTTGTACTCGTCGGCCGCTTTTTCGGCTTCTTCCTTCTCGGCCGCGTCCTCGAGCTTGCCGAGGTCGAGCCCGCCCTTGGCCACCGACTGCAGCTGCTTGCCGTCAAACTCGGTGAGATGGCTGGTCACCCATTCGTCGACGCGGTCGGAAAGCAGCAGCACTTCGATGCCCTTCTTGCGGAAGATTTCGAGGTGCGGGCTGTTCTTGGCGGCGGTGAAGGTCTCGGCGGTGACGTAGTAGATCTTCTCCTGCCCCTCTTTCATGCGCGACACGTAAGCGGCCAGGGAAACGCTTTCCTCGGTGGTGTCGGCCTGCGTCGAAGCGAAACGCAGCAGCTTGCCGATGCGCTCCTTGTTGGCGAAGTCTTCGCCAACGCCTTCCTTGAGCACCCGTCCGAATTCCTTCCAGAAGGTCTTGTACTTCTCCTTCTCGGCCTCGTCATCGCTGTCGGCCAGGCCTTCGAGCAGACCGAGAACGCGCTTCACGCACCCGCCGCGGATGGCTTCGATATCGCGCGACTGCTGCAGGATCTCGCGCGAGACGTTGAGCGGCAGATCGTTGGAATCGACCACCCCGCGCACGAAGCGCAGGTACAGCGGCATCAACTGCTCGGCGTCGTCCATGATGAACACCCGGCGAACATAGAGCTTGATGCCGTGACGCGCGCCGCGGTCGAGCAGATCGAAAGGCGCTTTCGACGGGATGTAGAGCAGCTGCGTGTATTCCTGCTTGCCTTCGACGCGCGCATGCACGTGCGCCAGCGGGTTCTCGAAATCGTGCGCGACGTGCTTGTAGAACTCGTTGTACTGCTCCTCCGAGATTTCCGATTTCGGACGCGACCACAGCGCCGAGGCCTGGTTGACCGTCTCGTCTTCGTCGGTGAGCACCTGTTCCTTCTTCTCCTCGTCCCAGCTCTCCTTCTTCATCAGGATCGGCAGGGTGATGTGGTCGGAGTACTTGCGAATCGTCTCGCGCACTTTCCAGCTCGAGAGGAACTCGTCCTCGCCGTCACGCAGATGCAGCACCACTTCGGTGCCGCGCTGCGGGCGCTCGACCATTTCGATCGTGAAGTCGCCTTCACCGCCGGATTCCCAGCGCACCGCCTGGTTGGCTTCGAGACCGGCACGACGCGAGGTGACGGTGACCTTGTCGGCGACGATGTACGAGGAATAGAAACCGACGCCGAACTGGCCGATGAGATGCGCATCCTTGGCCTGATCACCGGTCAGCGCCGAGAAGAATTCGCGGGTGCCGGACTTGGCGATGGTACCCAGATGCTCGACGGCCTCGTCGCGCGACAGGCCGATGCCGTTGTCGGTGATGCTGATGGTGCGTGCTTCCTTGTCGAAGGCCACCCGAATCTTGAGTTCGCTGTCGTCGCCGTAGAGACTGGCATTGTTCAGCGCCTCGAAGCGCAGCCGGTCACAGGCGTCGGAGGCGTTGGAGATCAACTCGCGCAGGAAGATTTCCTTGTTGCTGTACAGCGAGTGGATCATCAAATTCAGTAGCTGTTTGACTTCTGCCTGAAAACCCAGTGTTTCCTTCTGTTCACCCATTGAGAACTCCGTGAAAAGCGTTGATCGAAAGCGCCCCGGCGAGAAAATGGGAGGAGTGCCGGCGCGCAATGGACCAACACGTGGGGGCAGTCGCAGCGATTTCAAGCCCTGCCTGCGCCGCGCCCCTATTCAGTCCTCGATGGCCACATAGGCCACCACCAGCACCTCGACCTCGCGCATCCCGGCCGGACTCTGGAAACGCACCGTGTCACCCTCGCGCGCCTTGAGCAGCGCGCGCGCCAGCGGCGACACCCAGCTGATCCGCCCGCGCGCGAAGTCGGTTTCGTCGACACCGACGATCTGGTAGGTCTGCTCTTGCCCGTCTTCATCGGCGATGCTCACCGTGGCGCCGAAGAAAACCTGCTCGGTGCCGTGCCGCCCGGCCGGATCGACGACCTCGGCCAGATCCAGGCGCTTGGTCAGGAAACGAATCCGCCGGTCGATCTCGCGCAGCCGTCGCTTGCCATAGATGTAGTCGGCATTCTCGGAACGGTCGCCGTTCGACGCCGCCCACTGCACGACGTCGACCAGCTGCGGCCGCTCGACGCGCAACAAATGATCGACTTCGGCCAGGATGCGCGCATGCCCGCCCGGGGTGATGTAGTTGCGCGTTCCCGCCGGCAGCCGGAAGGAGGGATCGAGGCCTTGTTCCTCGTCTTCGTCGCCGTCGGATTCCTTGCTGAATGCCTTGTTCATGATTGGTTGCTCAGCGTAAAAAAAGAAAACGGCGCAGGTCCGCAAACCTGCGCCGCAATGCCTGCCCGCCGACGGCTCGGCGCTATCGGCTTGAACGCCGCATCAGTAGCCGATATTGAAGGCCGCCACGTCGATGCGCACGGTGTCGCGTCCCAGGGCCAGGGCGGTGTAGCGCGCGAAGCGCGTCGCCCACTCCTTCCCGTCGATGAAGCGCTGCTCGCCGCCGTAACGGGCGACATTGAGAATCTTGTCGATGATCAAGACCTTGCCCATCGGGTTGCTGGGTTCGCATTCGAGATCCGCGAACTCCTTGTCAAACCAGCGGCGCGCTTCTTCGGGAGACCCGGTGGCGAGTTCGGCATGCGGGAACTTGAACTCGTATTCCCTCTCTCGCCCAAACGAAACGATTATGTGATAGACCATCTGCCTCCTCCCGGGGGTGCACCAAGGTTACAATTTGACCCTCTATTCTATTCGTAAAAGCGCCCCATGCCGCAAGACGCCAGCGCACGCGCCGAGTTTATCGTCGGCGTGCGCGCCTTTGCTCCGCTGAGCATGAGCATCATTCCCTTCGGCGTGGTTTGCGGGGCCGCGGCCAGTACGGCAGGCATGACGCCGCTGCAGGCCTCGGCGATGAGCTGGGTGATCTTCGCCGGGTCGGCGCAGATTGCCGCCACGCAGCTGTTCGCCAGCGGCGCGCCGCTGCTGGTCATTCTGGCCACGGCGGCAATCGTCAACCTGCGCTTCCTGATGTACGCCACCTCGCTGGCCACCCGCTTTCGCAACCAGAACCGGCGCTGGCAAGCGCTGATCGCCTACCTGCTCACCGACCAGGCCTTCGGGCTGACCGTCGTTCATCACAGCCAGCACCCCGAGCGGCAAGCGGACCTGCGCTGGTTCTATCTCGGCGTCGCCGGCGCCACCTGGCTGTCGTGGCAACTGGCGACGATCGCCGGCATCCTGCTCGGCAGCCTGGTGCCAGCGAGCTGGTCGCTGGACTTCATCGTGCCGCTGACCTTCATCGCCATGGTCGTCCCGCTGCTCGACGACCGCGCGATGCGCCTCGCCGCGGCCAGCGGCGCCCTGGCATCGGTGCTGCTCGTCCTGCCGCTGAAGCTCAACCTGATCGGCGCCGCGCTGATCGGCGTCGCCGTCGGCGTCGCCGCGGAAAGGCTATGGGTCAGGGCATGAACCATTTGCCCGGCGAGCTGGCCGGTGAACTGTTCGTATGGTCGATGATCGTCGGCATCGGCGTCGCCACCTTCCTGCTCCGCTTCGCCCCCATCGCCCTGCTCGCCCGCCTCGAACTGCCAGCGTGGCTGACCCAGGCCCTGCGCTACGTGCCACCGGCGGTGATGGCGGCGATCATCGCCCCGCCGTTGTTTTTTGCCGATGGCACGCCTACCATTGACGCCAACCTGCCGCGCATCGCCGCCGCCACCCTGGCCGCCGCGGTCGCCTGGCGAACGCGCAGCACCTTATGGACCATCGTTGTCGGCATGCTCGCCCTGTGGGGGCTGCAAGCCCTGCTGGCCTAGACAAGTCACCCCGTACCACCCCCAGGAGAAGGCCCACCATGCTCAACGAAGAACAGGCCATAGAAGCACGCGCCACCCTCGAAGAACTACACGTCGAGCATCGCGACCTCGATCTGGTGATCGATCACCTGCTGCTCAGCCCGCCTCCCGACGAGCTGCTCGTCCGCCGCCTGAAGAAACGCAAGCTGCTGCTCAAGGATCGCATCAACCAGCTCGAAAGCGCGCTCGAACCGGATGTCAAGGCCTGAACGGGGGCACGGTTCAAGCTTGGCAATGTCGCAAATTGCCAATCCCGATGGGCGTCGATGAGGGAATGCAGGAGTAAGAGGCAGAACATGCAAATGAATGTCGCCGGGAAACGCTGCCATGTCGGCACCGGGGGAAAGTCCTTCGACCCTGCCGGTTCGCCCTACCCACCGCTGCTGCTGGTGCATGGCGCCGCCAATGACCGTGACTGCTGGCGCACCGTCGCCGGCGGGCTGACCGCCGCCGGCTGCGCGGTTCTCGCCCCCGATCTACCGGGACATGGCCTGTCGGCCGGCCCGGCCCTGCGCAGCATCGAGGAACTCGCCGACTGGCTGCCGACCCTGCTCGACGCCGCCGATGTCGAGCAGGCAGTGCTGGTCGGACACTCGATGGGCTCGCTGATCACTCTCGAGTGCGCCGCACGTCATCCGCAACGCGTCGCCCAGATGGCCCTGCTCGGCGCGTCGGCGCCGATGCCGGTCGCCGACGCCCTGCTCGGCCGCGCCGAAACCCATCCCGACAGCGTCCTGCGCATGATGACCGAATACTCGCACACCCTGCAGTTCCTGCTCACCGGTGGCGGCGGACACGGCATTTGGGGTCCCGGCGCGACGCTGGCCATCATGCGCCGCAGCCCGCCGGGCGTCCTGGCCATCGACCTCGCCAACTGCAACAACTATCAGCACGGCCTGGAAGCGGCAGCGCAGGTCGAATGCCCGACGCTGCTGCTCGTCGGCCGCCGCGACCGCATGACGCCGCGCCGCAACCTGCCGCCGCTGCAAGCCGCGCTGCGCCAGTTCATCCGCGTCGAAATCCCCGACTGCGGACACGCGATGATGAACGAGCAACCGCAGGCGGTCGTCGACGATCTGCTGCACTTTCTCGCCAGCACGGCGACACCCCCGGCCGTGCCGGCGGCAGCCAAGCCAGCCCGCTAGCGCAAGCTCGCCCGTTGAATCGTGCTCCGCCAGGGGCAGCGCGCTGTTTCTTGTAGGAGCCCGATTCATCGGGCGATAGAAGCTACCCGGCTAACTCCTGTCGTCGCCCGAACGCGCCAGCAGAATCACCGCCCCAAGAACGATCGCCCCGCCGACGATCTGCCACTGCCCCAGCGCCTCGTCGAGAAACAGCGCCGCCAGGACAATGCTCACCACCGGTTCGAGCGTCGACAGCGTCGCCGCATCGGCCGCCCCGAGACGCGCCATGCCGGCAAAGAAAGTGATCACCGCCACCACCGTCGACAGGGTCGCGATACTACCGACCGCCGCCCAGCCCACTGCCGAGCTCGGAAAAGCCGGCCCGCGCACCAGCACCGCCAGCCCACAAACGCAGGCCGCAGCAAGCAGAATCACCGTCGCCGACGCCATCGCCCCGCTCACCGGCGTCACCCGCTCGCCGACCAGGATGTACACCGAATAGATCAGCGCCGCCGTGGCCCCGAGCAGGATGCCCAGCGTGCTGCCGGCCAGGCTGCCGCCAACCGCCAGCCCGGTGCCGAACAGCGTCGCCAGCACCGCCAGCATACGCAGCCCCGACAGCCGCCGCCGCGCCAGCACCGCCGACAAGACGGTGACGATCGCCGGATAGAGGTAGAGCAGCAGCGCCGTCAGCCCGGCGCTCGCATACTGCAGAGCGGCGAAATAGCAGAATGACTGCCCGACATAACCCAGCCCACCCATCGCCGCCAGCAGCCACAGCGTGCGCCCGCGCGGCCAGGCCATGCCACGCACCCGCATCACCACCACCATCAGCGCACCGGCCAGTCCGAAGCGCAGAAACAGCAGGCTCGGCACATCGACGCCGTCGGCATAGGCCAGCTTGCCGAAAATCGGCATCGCCCCGAAAGCCGTCGCCGAAGCGACGATGCAGGCAACGCCCGCCAGGCGGACGGCTGGTGCGGGGGGCAGGATGACGGACACGGTCGCTGGCTCGGAGACTCGGAGATTCGAACAGGGCGCAGGGGTGACGCCGGAAGGATAAGTAGCGCCGGACGGCCTTGGTCAGGCTCACCGGCGCTGCGCAGCTTGGTAGGTGGCGATTATAAGACGCTGCGCAGCGGCGGCCGACCACCGAGCGCCGATCGCCACAGTCATCGCCGCCACGTCCCAAAAACCGTCACTGCGAGCAGCGCAGCGATGTGGCAGTCCAGTCCAGCCTGCGCGGCTAATCCACCAAGCCCAACGAAGCGCGCTACAACAGCTTGCGACGCACGATGCGTGGTAGTCTTTCGGGGAAACAAGGCACGCCCGACCGGGCAACGAAACCCGCAGCAGAATCCGACATGGCGGCTCTCAAACTTTTCATCAGCCACAGTTCCCGACTGCGTCCCGCCAGTGCGGATGACGCCGAGGCGCAAGGGAACTGGCAACTGCTGCAGGACACCTGCAAAGGGCTGAAGACCGAGTACGGCGACAAGATCGAGATCCTGGTCGACTACGAGGGCCTGCATCCCGGCGACGACTGGGAACGGCGACTCAACGAATGGCTGGCCGAGTGTCACGCGGCGATCATCCTCTTTTCGCGACGCGCCATCGAGGAGTCGAACTGGGTCAGGAAGGAAGCCGCGATCCTCAGCTGGCGTGCCGAACTCGAACCCGAATTCAGGCTCTTCCCGGTCCTGCTCGACCAACAGGCGACGCCGGAAGATCTCGAAAAGGACTTCCTGGGCACGCTGCGCATCACCCGCACGCAGTGCGTTGCCCAGGTCAGCACCGCCGCGCAGATTCTCGGCGGCATCAGGCTGAAGATGGGCCATCATCCCGAGCTGCTGCGCGGGACCGTCGCGACACCCTTCGAACGGCTGCTGGAAGCCGTCGAGAGCGTCATTGTCGAGCAGGTGAAGTTAAGCAGTCTGGAGCGGCTGTGGCAGACGCTCTTCCCGGGAACGACGCTGCCGTCGACGCACGCCGACTACGCCAGGGCGCTGGCGCGCCACCTGCTGAACGACGGCGAGAAGTCGCTGGAGCGCTTCCAGGAAGTGCTCGACGACACGCTGCCACACCCGAGCCGGGAACGCGCCGAAGAGCTGTTGAAGTTCGTGCGCGCGCTGTGGGTGGGTGCCGGCGCTGCCGGGCAGATTCCGGCTGCACGCGCACACGGGAAATGCCTGGCGCTCAACGGCCAGTGCCTGGAGCTCAGCCAGCCCGAACTCGGCACGCGGCATTTCACGCTCGACCGCTATCTCGAACGCGCCTGGCCCGGAGCGAACCAGATCCGGGTGATCCCGATATCAGACGTGAGCAGCCCGGAGGCGATCCAGGCAGAAATCCGCAAGACCTACGCGCGTGGACTGGCGCACCTCACGAACGAAGTCATCGACCGGCGCGTGCGCGCGGACAAATGGCATGTGGTCGTCTTCGTTCCGGCCACCGCATGGGCGGGCGAAGCCCCCGACGCGCGGCTGGTCGATGGTCTGCAAGGACTGCAGCAAGTCTACGGCACGCTGGTCTTCGTCGTTGGTGTCGGCGCACAACTGCGAGACGATCTGCCCGACGCAGTTCAGCCCCTTCCCGAACTGTCCCTGCAAACAGAGTCGGACCAACTTCTCGCAGAACTCGACGCGCGCGAGCTGCTCAACAACATCTACGGATAGGGAAAGCCGATGGCCCGCTACCGCCCCAGGAACTTCACGCTCCCCGACGACTATTCATTTCCGGGAGATCCCGTCCTGGAAATCAAGCCCTACATCTTTTCCGAAGCAGCGGTCATCGCCGTCGACGTGGCGCTGGCGACCAGCCGGCCGCTGCTCGTAGCCGGTCCGCCAGGCTGCGGCAAGAGCCGGCTGGCTGAAGCCATGGCAGCGAGGCTCGGCTGGAACTTCCTCAGCAAGACGATCACCTCGCGCACCCGGCTCGAAGAGCTGACCGTCGAGGTCGATCAACTCCGCCGCCTGCACGACGCCCACCGCGCGGCACGAGCAGACGCCGAACAGCTGAAGCCCGACGAGGCTTATCACAACCCGGGCATCTTCTGGTGGGCTTTCGACCGGGAATCGGCCGCGCGTAGAGGACTCAGCCCGGCAGACGCGATCACCCACGCGGTCGCCCTGCCTTTCCCCGGCACCGAGCGGCCCACCGACAAGCCACCGCAGCACACCGTCCTGCTCATCGACGAGATCGACAAAGCCGAACCCGACGTACCCAACGACCTGCTCGAACCGCTCGACCGGCGCAGTTTCTGCCTGCCCGGCGGGTCGACACTGCACGCGAAACCGAAAGACCAGCAGCAGCTGCTGACCATCATCACCACCAATCGCGAACGCGAACTGCCACAAGCGTTTCTCCGCCGCTGCGTGAGCCTGGTCTTCGACCCGCCCAACAAGCAAGCGCTGCTCGCCATCGCCCATGCGCATCACCCGGCCGCCGACCCCACCCGCGTCGAAGCCATCGTCGGAAAGATCACGAGCATCCGCGAGATGCCGCCGGAAGTCGGCCGCCGCCACCCCGGCACCAGCGAATTCCTCGACGCCATCCAGGCCTGCGAAGAACTGAAGATTGCCGTCGCCGACGACAACCCGCTGTGGCGCCAGATCGAGCGCGCCGTTCTGGTCAAGCCCACGGTCTGAAACGATGGCCACTTCGCGCCGGGAAACCGACGAGACCCAACGCGGTGAGATTCACCTCGGCGACCTCATCCGCGCGCTCGGCACGCTGCACTGCCACGATGACGAGCACGCACGGGCGATTGCCGGCTGCCTCGGTTTCGGGCTGGCGGCGCCCGACCTGCAGCCCGCCCGGCCGACGCCGACGGTCTATGACCGCAGCCGCCTGTCGGCCCGGCCAAAAACCGAAGCTCCTGCCACGCCACGTCGACCGGGGCTCGCCGCGCCGCCGACACGCACGCCGCCGATCGATCTGCCCGCACAGACACTGACATCGACGCTCAACGCCGTCGCCACGACGCCCGTGATCGATAGCGCCGCAGAACCGGCCTGGCTTAGCGGCGATTACCAGCGCCTCGACCCCGCGCCCGGTGTTTCGCCGCCGCGCCAGACGCTGATCCCCACCGAGACCGCCCG